>DASRRR010000028.1:0-47600 GCA_035656825.1 Tepidisphaeraceae bacterium
CCCGCGCCATTCCCCCCGTCCTCCCTCCCGCCGGCGCTACCCTCCCCCCCGGCTCATACGACATACAGCAAAACCAATTCACCCTCTACCAGCAAGGCTCTCTTTCCAGCCTCAAACCCGACCCCAAAGCCTCCGACGGCCAAGCCGCCGTCATGACCTCCAACCACACCCAATGGGCCATCCAATTCCACATCCCCGCCGGCGCCCCCTACCTCGGCAAAGGCCCGTGGCGCTGCTCCATCGTCGTCCGCGTCGACCCAAAACAAAAAACCGGTCCCGCCTTCAACATCGGCGTCCACACTCCCAAATCCAACACCTCCCAAGGCACGCAATCCATCTCCCTCGATCAGGCCGGCGATGGTGAATACCACCCCTACACCTTCATCCTCGACGCGCTTTATCCCAACCAGTTCTTCTGGATCTCCCCCGCCGGCGATACCGTCTCCAACATCTACGTTGACCGCATCTTCATCCAGAAAATCCCATCCCACTAATCCTTCGCCATAAACTCATACTCTCCCGACCCAACTTCATACACCGCAAACCCATTCTCCATCCGCTGAAACTTCACCCCCTGCATCCCTCCTGCTTCTGTAACATCCTTCTGCTCTTTCGCCGGCACATAAACCCGCGCCTTCGTCCCCACCGGCACGCTCACCTTCATCTCAAATCCCCCCTCCTTTTGCTTCCGCCACTCACACGCAATCTCACCATACTCCGACTCCACCTTCCCCCGCGCCCACTCCAATCCCGTGCTCACCCCCGGCCTGATCGTCATCCGCCGATATCCCGGCGCTTCCGGTCGAATCCCCAATATCCCCGAATAAAACCACACATCCGGCGACCCCAGCGCCGGATGATCGTGCGACCCCTCCCCATCCCACGCCTCCCACAACGTCGTCGCCCCGTTGTTCATCATATTTTTCCAACTCGGAAAATCCTGCGCCATCGCCACCTTAAACGCCAGATCATCCCGCCCGATCTGCTGCAGCGCCTTGAACAAATACAACGTCCCCACCAGCCCCGTGCTCAGATGCCCATGCCGGACATCCTGCACATTCTCCACCAGCCGCTGCGTAATCAAATCCCGCTTATTCTCCGGCGCCAATCTCAACACCAGCGCCAGCGCCGGCGCCGTCTGTGTATCATCCCCATACCGTCCATCCTCGCGCAAATATTTCTTATTAAACTCATCCCGCACTCTCTCCGACAGCGCCGCATACTTTGCCTCATCCTCCTTCTTCCCCAATACCCCTGCCGTCTCCGAAACCAGCCGCGCAAAATACGCATACCCCGCCCACGTCGTTAGCTCCGTCGGCGTCCGCACCGGCCTCCCATTGATCCCCACCTCCAGCCAATCCCCCAGACCAAAATTCATATTCTTCTCCCGCCCCGTCAGTGAATCCACATACCGCCGCATCGCCTCATAATGCGTCACCAATATCCGCTCATCCCCATACGTCTGATACAAATTCCAAGGCACCACCACCGTCGCACCGCCCCACCACGGACACTGAAAATCCGTATACGGATGCCCATTCTTACTCCACCCCTGCGTCGGCACAATCGACGGCATCGACCCGTCCTCATCCTGCGCATCTTCCATGTCCCCCACCCACTTCTCATACATCGTCCGCGCATCAAAGTTCAACATCGCCTGCCCCGACGCCACCATCCCATCGCACATCCACCCCATCTTCTCCCGCTGCGGGCAATCCGTCGGAATGCTCTGCAAATTATTCAAATACGTCCGCAAAACCATCGCATGCACGCGATTGATCAATTCATTCGAACATTCAAACGTCCCCGTCGGCTCAAGCGCCGTGTGCACCCTCACCCCCACCAGATCCCCCAAGCCCGGCTTCTTCTCACACCCCTCCACCTGCACATACTGAAACCCGTGATAACAAAACCGAGGCTCAAACGTCTCCTCCCCCTTCCCGCTCAAAATCATCTCCCCGATCTGCCACCTCCCATAAGTATGACTCGACAAAAACGTCGCGATCGTCCCCTGCTTATTCAGTGTCTCCCCAAACCGCAGCGTAATTTTCTCCCCAGCTTTCCCCGACGTCGTAAACTTCGCCCATCCCGCCGTATTCTCCCCCAACTTATAAACATACACCGCCGGCTTAGGCTCCGTCATCTCCACCGCCGCGATCTCCCCGCACGTCTTAATCGCCGGCTGCCGCTGCGCCACCATCTCCCCCCCCGGCCCATCCACCACCTCCACTGCCTTCCACCCCGCATCATCATACCCCACCTTATTCCATCCCACCTTCGTCAATCGCTTGTCCTGCGTCTCCCCACTCCGAATATCCTGAAACACAATCTCCCCCGTCGACCATTTCCAAGACCCATCCGTCACGACCGTCTGATGCTTCCCCCCCTCCAGTTCCACATCCATAAACATCCGCACCTTCGGCGGAGCTGTCCACGGCGCATGCTCATCCCCAAATAAATCCGGCGTCGCCATCTCATACCATCCTCCACCGAGCATCACCCCCGCCACATTCCCCCCCTGCTTCAACTCCTTTGTCACATCATACATCACATACTCGGCCCGCTGATTAAACGCCGTAAATCCCGGGTCCAGAACATGATCCCCCACCTTCGCTCCATTCAAATACAGTTCATAATACCCGAGCCCGCAAACCGTTGCTGTCGCGCGCACGATCTTTCCTTCAATCCCAAACTCCTTGCGCAGCATCGGTGCCGCATACTCATCCGCCGGCGTCTCCTGCTGCGCCAGCGCCCCATCCGTCAATCCACTCGCCCCCCATCCTGCCGACTCCACCGAATCCTTCGCCACCACCGCGCAATGCTCCGCGACATTCTTCCCCCCCGATATCACGCGCATCTCCGCCAGCGCAAAACAGGCCGTCCCATCTTTCCGAACCCAGTTCTTCACCCCCGTTACCCGCACATACCGCCCCTTCACCCCATGACCCGCCAGCCGCACATTTCTCTCCCCCGGATTCGCAAAATCCTCTTGTGTATGATCCGCAATCATCACTCCCGCGCTGTCCTTGCTCTCCGATGCTTCGACCTTAAACCGCACCGGAAACCCAAACCCCTTTGTCTTCGGCCGATAATTATTCGGCTCCGCCGGACACAACACCACCGCATTAATCTCCATCACTTTCCCCAGATCCACCTCCACCCACTTCGCCTCATTCGCATCCTTCGTCTCCGATGCATGATATCCATTCGGCGTCCCGTTCCGCAGCGGACTGACCCGCCGCGCCCCGATCCATTCCCCTTTCCAATCGCTCTCCTTCATCGGCCCTTGCGTCCACTCCGCCGTCTTGCTCCACCCCGAACCCTTCCCATCCTGATCCCACGTCCGTACCTTCCACCAATACTCTGTCTCAGCCACCAGTTCCCCTCCCCCATACTCCACATCCACACTCCGATTCGAATTGACCTTCCCCGAATCCCATACATCCCCCATCTCCTCCGCCAACTTCGCTTTCGACGACGCCACCAGCACCTGATACCCCCCCTGCATCTGGCCGCGTTTCTCCGATTGATTCACCCACCCCAACGCCGGCCTGCCATCATCCACCCCCATCGGATTCTCCCGAGCATCACACCGCAACCCCGCCACATGCATCGAATTCGCGCACCCCGCCACCCCCATCAACATCATTGCAGCGGCAATAAGATATTTGCTCATCCCCATACCCTACCGGCTCGTCCAAAGACCTCAACCCATTCCTCCCTCTTCTTTGCTTCTTGCGTTATCCTCTCCCAGCCCAGCGCGGTACACTGATCTAAGTACACTTCCCCGGAGAAATCGGCTTGACGCTTAATCAACGCGCCCTCCGACATCGCGGCATGATCCCTCTCTGGACCTCGGTCCTCCTGGCTGTCGTTCTACTCATCATTCTCGCGCTCTGGACCCACCAATCCACCTCCACTGCAACCCCCGACGGGCGCGAAACCATCGTCTACTGGGGCGGCTACAACCCGACCACCGGCCAGGACATCTACTCCGTCATCAATGCCTTCGAACAATCCCATCCCAAATACAAAGTCATCATGGGAAACGCCACTTCCCCCGATTCCGCCATCGACACCCAGCGCATGCTCTGCGCGGTCTCCGGCGGCGTCCCACCCGACGTCGTCTGGTTCGACCGCTTCGCCATCGGCGAATGGGCCGCCCGCAACGCACTGACCGACCTCACCCCCTACCTTAACTCCCAGCGTCCCGAAGACCCTTACCGCATCGACCTCAACGACTATTACAACTGGGCCGTCAAAGAAACCTCTTATACCCCACCGAACAGCCCGCAGAACACGCCAGGAATCTATGGCATAGCCACCACCACTGACCTCCGCGTCCTCATCGCCAATTCGAATCTCCTCCGCCAGGAAGGCCTCGTCTATCCCGGCACCACCACCCCGCGCCCTCCCAAAACATGGGAAGAACTCAAAGACTACGCCCTCCGCCTCACCCGCTTCAAACGTCCGGGCGACCCATCCAGTGGCATCACCCGTCTCGGCTTCGCCCCCAACTTCGGCAACTCCTACCTCTACATGTTTGCCTGGCAGGCCGGCGGGGAATTCATGTCCCCCGACCGACTCCACATCACCCTTGATTCCCCTCCCGTTGTCCGCGCCCTCCACTACATGACCGACGTCTACGACGAACTCGGCGGCTACCCGCACGTCGAAGCCTTCCAGCAATCCTTCCAATCCGACGCGATGGACCCCTTCATCCGCGGCGATGTCGCCATGAAAATCGACGGTGCCTGGGCCCTCGAATCCATCGCCCGTTTTGACCGCGATATGGATTTCATCGTCTCCCCCGCCCCCATCCCCGCAGACCGTCTCGCTGCCGGCCATGAGCCCATCACCTGGGGGGGCGGCTTTGCTCTAGTCATCCCCGCCACCGCCAAAAACAAAAAAGGCGCCTGGGAACTCGTCCAATACCTCTCCAGCCGCCAAGCCATTCTGCGCATCGAGCAAGGCAAACGCGAACAACGCGAATCCGAAGGCCGACTCTACATGCCGGTTGGCCTTGGCAACCGCAAAATTTACGAAGAACTCGTCAAAAAATACGTCGACGACAACCCCGCCATGCCCGCCACTTTCCGCAAGGCGTTCGCTTTGTTCAAGCAGATGATGCCGGGCACTCTCTTCCGCCCCGTCACTCCCGTCGGCCAGCTTCTCTGGTTCCAGCACGTCGACGCCTACGAAAAAGGCGTCCGCCACAAAAACGCCGACATCGCCAAAGCTGCCGGCATTGATGAAATGCAGTACACCCTCGCCGAGGCGCAAGCCCCCGTCCAGCGCATGCTCGACGAAACCCTCACACCCCTCCCTCCCTCCACTCGCGTCAACTGGACTCCTTGGTTCATCGTCTACGGCCTGCTCTGCACCCTCCCGTTCATCGCCATCTACATCACCTATCGCCGCTGTAGACTTTCTCACTGCTACAATTCCCGCGAAGTCCTCACCGCCCTCTTCTTCGCCTCCCCCTGGATCATCGGCTTCATCTGCTTCGTCGGCGGACCCATCCTCTTCTCCGCCATCTTCTCCTTCACACGCTATTCCGTCCTCACTCCCGCCCATTACGTCGGCCTGGCCAACTTCCGCCAGGTCTTCTCCGACCCCCTCTTCTTCCACTCTCTCTCCAACACCGCCTACATGATGATCCGCATCCCGCTGATGATGAGCCTGTCCCTCTTCATCGCCCTCCTCCTCAACCGCGGCATCCGCTTCCTCGGCATCTACCGCACTCTCTGCTACCTCCCCGCCATCCTCCCCATCGTCGCCGTCTCCCTTCTCTGGTTCTGGATCTACAACCCCAACCAAGGCCCCATCAACCAAACCCTCTCCTGGCTCTTCGACACCCGCCTCTTCCTCTGGCTCGACCAGCTCATCACCCACCTCGGCCATTACGACAAACCCTTCCACTTCACTCCCCCCCTCTGGCTCCAGGACGAATCCTGGGCCAAACCATCGCTCATTCTCATGAATGTCTGGCAATCCGGCGGCGGCATCATCATCTGGCTCGCCGGCCTGCAATCCATCCCCGAACAGCTCTACGAAGCCGCCAGCATCGACGGAGCCTCCAAGTTCCGCCGCTTCCTACACGTCACCATTCCCATGCTCTCCCCTTACATCCTCTTCAACCTCATCATCGGCGTCATCGGCACCATGAGCATCTTCGACGAATCCTTCGTCATGACGCGCGGCGGCCCCAACGACGCCACCCTTTTCTATGCCTACCACCTCTTCCGCAACGCTTTCCAATTCTTCCAGATGGGCTACTCCTCCGCACTCGCCTGGATTCTCTTCCTGATCATCCTCACCCTGACCCTCCTGCAATTGTCCCTCTCCAAACGCTGGGTGCATTATGACCAAACCTGAACAACCCCCAGCTCCTCTCTCTCGCTTCGCCCGCTACTTCACCACCACCGGGTGGGTCCACGCCATCCTCCTGCTCTTCGCCTGGCTCTTTTTCTTCCCGCTGCTCTGGATGGCCGCCACCAGTTTCAAGACCGACGAGGAAATCCCCGAGGGCGCTCTGCTTCCCGCTATTCCTTTCTTCCACCCCGATTCCCCTTACGTCCGCGTGCCCGTCCCCGCCCAGCGACCGGCCGATGTCACGCCCGACCGCTGGGCCGATCTCCTTCCCATCCTCACCGACCACGCTTCTTTGCACATCCTGGCTATTCAGCACGCCACCCCCAAGCTTAATTTCCTGGCTCCCATCGATGAATCCGCCCACCGCGCCTCGGCCGCGATGATCCTGGTCAACAGCGCCGTCGCCCAGCTCAACAAAGACCTCTGGGTCGGCCCCAACTTCACCTTTCTTGCCGCCTACGATGCCTTGCTCACCCCCGACGCGATCAACAGCGCCCTGCGCTCGTCGCTCGCGGCACTCGATCTGCTCTCCTTCCAACTCCACACCCTCGACGCCCACCTCTACACCCTCACCAACGCCCCCGACTTCGCCACCACCTGGCAGGTCGAATCCGGCCCGGCACGCCTCGTCCCCACCCCCGGCGGCACTCTCCTCTCCTACCACTTCACCGACTCCACTCCCATCATCCTCCGCCACTCCTTCCCCTTCCCCGCCGGCGTCTCCTCCAGCGATCTGCACAAACTCATCCTCGCCATCCAATCCGACAACTCCTGGCACCACGTCGACGCCCAGCTCGACCTCCCAGACGGCTCACACCTCTCCTCCACCCGCACCACCTACCTCGCCCAGTTTCGCCCGATGAGCTTCCTCTTCCAGCCCCCCACCTTCGACGACCAAATCCTCCGCGCTAAAGACTGGATCCCCCTGCGAAAAAACGGGGACGCAGCTAGTTTTTCCTTCCCACCATCCCAAGCCACCTTGCGTTTATTCATCCACCCCTCCAGCACCCCCCGCGCCATCTGGGGCAAAATCGTCCGCAACTATCTCCGCGCCTTTGACGCCATTCCCTTCTGGCGTTACCTCGCCAACTCCTCCATTCTCGTCCTGCTCACCACCCTCGGCTCTCTCTTCTCCGCCAGCTTCGTCGCCTACGCCTTCGCGCGCCTCAACTGGCCCGGCCGCTCCGCCGCGTTCCTCTTATTACTCGCCACGATGATGCTCCCGCCACAGGTCACGATGATCCCCGGCTTCCTCATCTGGCGCGGATTGCACTGGTACAACACCCTCAATCCCCTCTGGGTCCCCTCCTTCTTCGGCACCGCCTTCTTCATCTTCCTCATGACCCAGCACATGCGCACCATCCCCAAAGAACTCGAAGAAGCCGCCCGCCTCGACGGCTTGTCCCCGTTGCAATCCTGGTATTACATCATCCTCCCCAACATCAAACCCGTCCTCGCCGCCATCGCCATTCTCTCTTTTATGAGTTCCTGGAACGAATTCCTCCAACCCCTGATCTACATCCGCGACCAGGCCAAGTTCCCGCTGGCTTTGGGCCTGTACGGGCTCAAGGTCGACCAGCTCAATCCCCTGGCCCCCGACTGGTCCCTGATCCTTGCCGGCGACGTTCTGATGACCCTCCCGGTGCTCGCCGTTTTCTTCCTCTTCCAACGCTACTTCGTCCAAGGCATGACCATGACCGGGATGAAAGGCTAACCTGCACCCGACGACGCATTCGGATTTCACCCTTCGTCATTTCCCGCTATAGTTCCCCTCATGTCCGAAGCCACCCCCAACATCATCGACCCCGGCCTGCTCGCCATCCTCCGCTGCCCGCTGACGCGCAGCTCGCTCCGCCAGGACGGCGACTTCCTCGTCGCCCAGATCGGCGGACTGCGCTACCCTTTGCGCGACGGCATCCCCGTCATGCTCGCCGAAGAGGCCGAACTCCCCGCAGGCTTTGCCACTCTGGACGAATTCAAAGCCAAATTTGCCCCGCATATGTCGAGTTGATTCCCTTCCATTTCAATATTAAGCTTCCCTGACAATCCAGGGCGATGGAGTTCGCCCGTACCCGCCGGCTTCGACGTCGAACCGCGCTGATAACTCCTGCGAAACCCTTTCGCGGGAAGTCTGCGCCCAGCACATTTCAAAGCTCCGCACCCCTTCCCGCCGAAAATAACCGTAAAGGACTCGAATGCTCCCCCGCTGGCACCCCCGCGAACATCTCGCCCTCGCTCGCTACGCTCTGCGCTGGCTGCTGATCGCCACGCCCATCGCCATCGTCGTCGGACTCGCCTGCGCGATTTTCCTCTACGCCCTCGACCGCGTCACCACTTACCGCGAAAAACACGCGGCGATTCTCTACTTCCTCCCGCTCGCCGGCGTCGTCATCGCCGCGGTCTACTATTACCTCGGCAAACCCGCCGAGCCGGGCAACTCCCTCATCATCGACGAAATCCACCAACCCTCCGCCGGCGTCCCGGCACGCATGGCACCGCTCATCTTCCTGACCACCATCATCACCCACCTCTTCGGCGGCTCCGCCGGCCGCGAAGGGACCGCCATCCAGATGGGCGGCTCGATCTCCGCCTCGCTGGCGCGCCCCTTCCACTTGTCCCCTCACACCACGCGCACGCTTCTGATGCTCGGCATGGCCGCCGGCTTCGGCGCGGTCTTCGGAACCCCTCTCGCCGGCGCGGTCTTCGCGATGGAAGTTCTCTCCATCGGCCTCCTCTCCTACGAATCCCTCCTCCCCTGCCTGATCGCCTCCATCGTCGCAGACTTCACCTGCACCTTCGCTCTTCACCCCACCGGCGTCTCCCACACCGACTACCACATCCACCTCATCCTCCCTCATCTCCACCTCCCCACCCTCTTTTACATCGCGCTCTCCTCCATCGCCTTCGGTTTAGCCGCCCGCCTCTTCGCCGAACTCACTCATTCCCTGGCGCGACTCTTCAAACCCCTCCATCCGTTGATTCGCCCCCTCCTCGGCGGCCTCATCATCATCGCCTCCGTCTATCTGCTCCACACCCGCGACTATTTAGGCCTCGGCGTTCACCCCTCCCCTGCCGGGCACGTCTCCATCGTCACTTCTTTTACGCCTGAAGGCTCCGACTCCTTCTCCTTCCTCGCCAAACTCCTCCTCACCGCCATCACGTTATCCAGCGGCTTCAAAGGGGGCGAAGTCACCCCCCTCTTCTTCATCGGCGCAACCCTGGGAAACTCCTGCGCCAAACTCCTCCACATCCCCGCCGCGACCTTCGCGCTCTTCCCCGCCGCCGGCTTCGTCGCCGTCTTCGCCGGCGCCACCAACACCCCCCTGGTCTGCACACTCATGGGCATCGAACTCTTCGGCGGCGACCACTCCATCTACCTCGCCACCGCCTGCTTCACCGCCTACTTCTTCTCCGGCCACAGCAGCATCTACCCCTCCCAACGCCTCGCCACCCCAAAACACAATTCGCCGCAGATGGCAGAGAAAAAGAATATTTAGCCACCGATAGACACCGATGAACACCGATAAAAGAAGATAAAATCAATTCTTGTCTTGATCGGTGTGAATCGGTGCTCATCGGTGGCTAAGATCTCTTCGCATTTTTTTCGTGGCGCGCAGGCCGCTCAGTTCTTATCAAGCGTGATGGCGTCGTCCGTGCGGGTGATATGCCAGGTCGAGTCAGGGGGCTGGATGTCGAGCGGGGTGTCGGAAGGGTGAAAGCCGGTGATCGCGATCCGGGAGGCGGTGGCCGTCACGGAAAGAACCTGGTCGTGAAGGTGAATGCGCGTGATGGTCAGAGAAGGCCAGTCTTTGGGAAGATGCGGGTTGATGGAAATGCCGCTGGGCGTCGGGTGCAGGCCGAGGAAGCCGTAGAGAATAATGTTGGGAGTCAGGACCGACTCGAAGAATTCACGGTCAAGACCGAGCCCGCCAGCGACGTTCCCCCCTTGCATGGAGCCGCCATGAGATGGATCGGCGTAGTAGGCGCGATACCCGCCGGCTTTTTGAGTTTCGTCGAACCAGGTCAGGATATCGCTAAGACGCTCAGAGGCGCGATCAGGACCATCGACGCTGAGAATGGAGAGCAGATCGTAATAAGACCACCCCAGTACAGCGCCGCCATCCTGCACTTGCGAGCCAAAGGGGATGGATTCGGGTGAAGACCAGGCCCAGACATAGTAGTCGAGGTTGCGTTTGGTGGTGGAGCGCGGGGCGAAGCGCCAGTGATAGATGTCCGAGCCGGTGGAGGTATCTCCGGCGACGATGCGGGTGCCGTCGAGCCACGAGCGGATGGATTGGGCCTGGTCAGCTGTGGCGAAATGAAAGGCGATCGCTTCGTTGTTAAGGAACGTAAAGCCGTAGTCGTGCAGATGGCCTTGGAGATCGACGGTGCCGAACCGGCCAGTGTCCGCGTTCCAGAAGCGTTTGCCGGCGTACTCTTTGACCCGGGCGGCATGGGCGCGCAGATCGGCGGGGTCATACGCCTGGAAACCGCCGGGGATGTTCCATTCCGGGTGCTTGGCGATTTGTTCTTCGAGGTCGGCGAGTTTGAGGAGGGTGTCGTAGTAGTAGACGGTGCAGAGGGCGTCTTCGCCGCCGAAGGGGAGGATGTCCCAATAGTTGCCGCCGATGCCGTCGCCGTAGTTGACGACTTTTTTGCCGTTGATGTAGACGAGGCCCGAGCGCCCATCGTGGCCAGGCCAGGTGGTGTAGACGCAATTGTGCTGGCGGGTTTGGAATTCGGTCATGAAGTAGTGCATGGCGCTGCGCAGTCGCGGCATCTGGTAGCGGAGGAAGGCGTAGTCGTCCGTCCAGGCGAAGGTGTCGTATGTACCGCGGATGAAATTGAGGTTGTTGACGATCTGGCGGGAGTCGAAGGCGGTGTGAAAGGATTTAATGACGACCTGCGCGCCAGGAGGATTGTCGAAGTGGATGCGCAAGCGGGTGATGGCGCCTTTCCAGCCGGGCTGCTTGCTCATGGAGATCATCGTGCGCGATTCCCCGGGCAAGGCGTCGGGCAAACCCGTCGGCGGAGGGGAAAAATAGACGCGGCGGTCGGGAGAGAAATCAGGATGATCCGCAGTGGTCCATTCGATATAGGGATTAGAATTATCAAGACCCGTAGCCCACCAGTTGAGACGCAGCCAGGGAGAATATTTGGCGTCAACTGAAAAGGCGGGAGGAGAGGCCATTGCGTCCGCAGCAAGAGCCAGTGGCCAGCCGCGATTGGTAATGGCTGCGGGCGTGATATTGGTTAGGGTCCAGTTATCTCCTTTGACCAGCGGTGCGTCGTAGCCGTGGATGCCGGTGCCGGCGAAATGCCAGCCGATGCCGCCCCCCTGCTGCCAAAGCGGAAAGGGCCAACCCTCGGCGTGGGCGGTGCCGTCGTGCTGCTGCGTCAGGACATAGCCGACTGAATTGAGCGGGCGAGATTTGAAACTGTTGATCCAGGCGTGGCGCATGGAATTGCCGTTGATCGCGGGCCAGAGCGTGGATTGCGGCATCCACTCGTCCCAGAGCGGAATCAATGGCTGCGCTGGAGCGTAGTGGTGATAAAAAAGAGCGCGGAGGGAATCCATTTCACCCTGATGGCCGGGGACGATGATGCGGGGGAAATCATCGGGGATAGGAGCAGCGGGAGCGGCAACAAGGGGCGAAGAGAGGAGCAGAAAAGCCAATAGTAATCGTAATCGCAGCAAGTGAGCCTCTTGGAGGGAAAAAGATGGGTTCGACGTGAAGATATTACTTTGCCGAGGCCAATTTGTTGCGGCGGGGCAATGAGGAAACGTGCGGGTTATCGGGGATGATGTAGCGGAGCAATTCATCCTTCCATTTGCCCGCATAATCAACGCCTATGCGCGGGGTGCGGAGGATTTTGGCGGGGACGTAGCCGTCATCGAGGAGGTAGAGGCGATCGGCGGTGAGGTCGATCGCGTTGTCGCGGCGGGTGACAGACATCGAGCAGGCGAAGCGTCCGGGGCCGGAGAGAGAAGTATCGATATTGGCCAGCGGCTCGGCGGCGCGGATCAGGACGGCCTGAGCGTCGCCGGGTTTGGAGCAGACGATGTTGAACATGTCGTACATCCCGTAGATCAGATAAACGTAAGCGTGACCGGCAGGGCCGAACATGACTTCGGTGCGGTTGGTGCGGCCTTTGGCGGCGTGGCAGGCGAGATCGTGCGGGCCGATGTAGGCTTCGGTTTCCACGATGCGGGCTCGTAATTCGCGCCGGTGCACGTTGTGGACGATGATCTTTCCCAGCAGGTCTGAGGCAACCAGATCAGCGCCGCGGTTGTAGAACGATCGCGGGAGTTTTTTCTCGCGGACGGGCATGCACAGAATCGTACACGGAGCTTGCAAATCGGCCCAATATGTCGAAGATTTCACGGAACCAAAGAGATTATTGGTCAGGGAGAGACCTTACATGACTATTGCGGAAGACGTTGTGGCCAAGCAGAACGAAGACGAACAAGCGGCATTGCCGGACGGCGTCGTTGAAGAAGAACAAGGCGAAGAGGCCGCGACAGATGTGCAGGTGAATCTGGGGGTGATGGAAGCGCTGCTCTTTTCGGCGCATCATCCGCTGACGGCGGGCCGGCTGGCGGAATTGCTGGAACTAGATTCGACCAAGTACGTGCGGCGGGGGATTAAAGAGCTGAATCAATCGTACGAAGAGACGGGGCGGTCGTTTCGCGTGGAGCAGGTGGCGGGGGGATATCAGTTGCTGACGCTGCCGGAGTTTGGGGAGATTTTGCAGAAGATGCATCAGCGCGAGGCGGATACGAAATTGACCAAGTCGGCGCTGGAGACGCTGGCGATCATTGCGTATAAGCAGCCAATCCTGCGGGCGGATATCGAGGCAATTCGCGGGGTGGCGTGCGGAGAGACGATCCGGTCGCTGATGGAGAAGCATCTGGTGAAGATTGGCGGGCGGGCGGAACTCCCGGGCAGGCCGATTTTGTACGGGAGCACCAAGCGGTTTTTGGAGTTGTTTGGATTGAATTCGCTGAAGGATTTGCCGCAGCAAGAGGGGGCACTGGGCAAACCGATGGCCAAGAAGGTCGAAGTGGCGGAAGAGAAGCCAGCGGAGTAGGCGTTATTGGGAGGAGAGGATTTTGTAGGAGACGCTTGACGGGGATTCTGTTTCAATGCGCGCATGCGATATCAGCTGAAACAGAAATTGCTGTCGTTCGGGGATGATTTTGTGATTCGGGATGAAGCGGGGAACGAAGCGTATTACGTGGACGGGAAAGTATTCACGATCAGAAATACGCTGTCGCTGAAAGATGCAGCGGGGACGGAACGGGCGCTGATTCGGCAGAAATTATTGTCGTGGGGCGTGACGTATGAAATTCTGCGAGATGGGGTAGTCGCGGCGGTGGTGAAGAAGGAGATGTTTACGTTTTTGCGCTATAAATTCAGCGTGGACGTGCCTGGGCCGAATGATTTGGAGGCGGTGGGGAGTTTCACGGATATGGAATATGTGTTCAGCCGGGGGAATAACGAGGTGGCGAGAGTTTCGAAGCGGTACTTTGCGCTATCGGATTCATATGGGGTTGAAGTGGCGGATGGGGAGGATGATGTACTGATCCTGGCGAGCGCGGTGGTGATCGATATGGTTTGTCATCCGGATCAGAAGCATCATGGAGCCTAAGCGAGCATCTGTTTGATGGCGGGTTCGAGTTGCTCGGTGTAGCGGCGGGTGCCGAGGTCGTTGGGGTGGGAGCCGTCGACGGTCCCTTCGCCGTCGGTGCCGATGAGATTGTCACCTTTGAGGTAGTGGATATTTTTCTGGCCGGTGGAGAGGAGGGTGTCGTAGGCATCGCTCAAAGCGCGGCGGCGCTCGACGCCTTCGGCGAGCAGGTGTTTGCTGGTCCAGAAAGTGTCGTTGATGCGATCTTCGACGAGGAGGATTGGCGTATTGGGGCGGACGGCGCGGAGCTGGTGGACGAGGGGGATGGTGTTTTGGCGGACCATCTCGGTGGTCATGTTGGGGACGCAGTCGATGACCCAGGCGGCGGGGTCGAGTTCGACGAGGAACCGGCCGACGGTTTCTTCCATCTTGCCGTTGCCGGAGAAGGCGAGGTTGATGAACGGGCGGTCGAGTCGGCGGGAGAGCGAGGAGGTAAACGCCACGCCGGGACGGGAGACGCAGCCGCCCTGGGCGATGGAGGTGCCGTAGTAGACGATGGCGCCGGTGGTGCGCGGGGCGATGGGCGTGAGGTCGATGTCGTGAGGGAGGCCGATCTCGAGTTTTTTAACGCCATTGTAGAGGGGGAAATAGAGGCGGTATTCGCGATCGACGATGTCCATCTCTTGCGCGAGGGATTGCGAGACGTGTTGGGAGGTCGGGCGGGCGTCGCCGATCCAGCGGAGGTTGTTGGAAGCGTCCTGGCCGTAGAGATCGGCGCCGCTGACGCCGGTGGCACACATGTGCGGCATGGCGATCGATTCGGAGAGGAGCGTGTAGCGAATGGCGATGGCGGGGGTGGCGGCTTTGAAGCCGACGCTTAGGCCGGTGCTGTCTTTGGAGAGAGCCCAGACGGCGGAGCGGACGATGCCTTTGGCGCGCTTGGGGAGGCGGTCGTAGTCTCCTTCGGTGTCGGAGAAGCCTTTGCCTTCGATGCCCCAGTCGCGGACGTCATGCCACTGGTAGGCGGATTCGTCGATGCTGTTGCGGGCCGGGCGCGTGGTGGCGGGAGGGGCGGCGTTTACGCGGGTGAGTGTGCTGGCGGCGAGGGCGGCGGAAGCGCCGGCGAGGAAATTTCTGCGGGTCCAGGTCGACATGATTCTGCTCCTTTGTTTGACGGGCTGGCAATGTACACTCTGCGGGCATGATGAACTATCCTCCGTTGCGCGGGATTATTTTTGATCTGGATGGGGTATTGAGTGATTCGGAGCCGTTTATTAAGCGGGCGGCGATGCAGATGTTTCGGGAGGGGTATCATCTGGAGGTGAAGCCGGAGGATTTTGTGCCGTTTTTTGGGGCGGGGGAGGATCGGTTTATTGGCGGGGTGGCCGAGAAGTATGGGGTGAAGCTGACGATGCCTCGGGATAAGACGCGGGTGTATGATATTTATCTGGAGATTATTCAGGGGCAGATGAAGGCGCTGCCGGGGGCGGCAGCGTATGTGCGGCGGTCGCGGGAGCGGGGATTGAAATTGGCGGTGGCGACGAGTGCGGATCGGCGGAAGATGGTGGGGAATTTGCGGCAGATCGGGATTGAGCAGTCGGCGTTTGATGTGATTGTGACGGGGGATGAGGTGGAGAAGAAGAAGCCTGATCCGGAGATTTTTTTGCTGGCGGCGGAGAAGCTGGGGCTCGCACCGGCGGAGTGTTTGGTGGTGGAGGATGCGATCAGCGGGGTGAAGGCGGGGCAGGCGGCGGGGTCGCGGGTGTTGGCGGTGGCGACTACTTTTCCAGCGGAGGAGTTGAGGAAGTATCACCCGGATTATTTGGCGAAGAATCTGGCGGAGGCTCCGGAGATTACCTGAGAGGAGAAGACGGGCCGGGGACGGCCCGGCTCACCTTTGTTTTTCGGTGGCTAGGATTTCGAGGATGGGTTTTTGTAAGGCGCCGTTGGTGGAGACGGCGTCTTTGCCCCAGATGGTGGGTTGGCCAGACCAGGTGGTGAAGGAGCCGCCGGCTTCCTGGAGGATGGGGAGGAGGGGGGCGCAGTCCCAGGGGTTCATGGCGGGGTCGAGCATGACGTCGGCGCGGCCGGTGGCGACGAGGATGTGGCCGTAGCAGTCGCCCCAGCCGCGGGTAAGTTTGGCGCGGGAGGCGATTTTTTCGTAGGCGTCGGAGCGTTTGATGGCGGATGACGGGGAGGTGCAGGAGATGGTGGCGTCTTCGAGGGAGGAGATTTTGGAGACGCGGGCGGTGCGGCCGTTCCAGGTGCAGCCGAGCCCGCGGGCGGCGGAGATCATGGAGTCTTCGGCGGCGATGTAGACGGCGCCGGCGACGACTTCGCCTTTGACTTCGACGCCGATGAGGACGCCCCAGAGGGGGACGCCGCAGACGAAGGATTTGGTGCCGTCGATGGGGTCGATAATCCAGCGGTAGTCGGCGTCGCCGGGGGTGGCGCCTTGTTCTTCGCCGAGGATGGAGTGGGTGGGGTAATACTTGGTGATGTAATCGCGGATGAGCGCCTCGGCTTCGCGGTCGGCGATGGTGACTGGGGTGTTGTCGCGTTTTGTTTCGATTTCTATGTTGGTGCGGAAGTAGGAGAGTGCGCGGCGGCCGCCGAGGTAGGCGGCGTCAATGGCGATGTTGAGGAGGTCTTTGGTGGAGGGGTTGGACATAAAGGGAACTTTACGCTGGAAGAAGGGATTGAGGAATATGGATTTGCTTCAGTCGATCTTCGGCAATTGAATTTCAATCAGTGTTTTGGGAGAGAATGTCGTCAAAGCTGATTCAACTGGACCGACGAAGGGAAGCAAGTCCTCTAAGCGGTTTGTTGGCGCCATAAGGATGAAAACTGCGATAGGCAGACTGGTCAGATTTTGTTCGCGGGGGATTTTTTTGTCGATGGTAAGCATGACGTCAAATTGCGAGGAAGCAGCGGCAGCGAGGAGTTTGCCATTTTGCAGGCGATCCCAATTCTGTTCGGCTGCGGTGTAGACTTGATGGCTTGGAAATAAGCGGTTGAGACGACGGGGAAGACAATGGTCGAGGAGAATTTTCACGGGTGTGGAAGTGGGTCGAGCAGGCTGGCGCGAGACAGTTCGAGTACGGCGATGGCTTGGCTGCGGGTAATGCCGGGGAAATCGTCGAGGAAAGTTTCCAAGGTATCGCCAGCTTCGAGGTGATCGAAGAGGG
This sequence comes from Tepidisphaeraceae bacterium, assembly GCA_035656825.1. Lineage (GTDB taxonomy): Bacteria > Planctomycetota > Phycisphaerae > Tepidisphaerales > Tepidisphaeraceae > DASRRR01. The sequence continues at coordinate 17,196 of DASRRR010000028.1, forward strand.
ATTGGACAGGGACACGGGTGCCGGCAAAGCATGGAGCGCCACTCATTCGCTGGGGATTGATCCAGATGATGTTGAAGAGGGGGTGGGATGGTTGGATCAAATCACCGACGAGATCTTCAGCGGAGAGGGGTCGGCTGGGGCGAGGGGTGGGGAGAGTTTGGATGGTCATTGGTGTTCTGGTCAGATTATATCCTGAGGATGATGGAAGGGGAAAGAAAAAGTCGGCTACGTAAGGGCGGGGGTGGGGGCGAGGTGGCCGAAGAGGGTTAGGGATTTGGCGCTGGTGATGGTGATGGGGAGGAGCTGGCCGCGGAGGGAGAGGGGGCCGGGGAAGGCGACGACCTGGTCGCCGCGGGTGCGGCCGGTGAGTTGGGTAAGGGGGGCGGGTGCCCCTGTGGGGCGACCGCTAAGCGGGGAGGATTGGCGGGATTCCCAGGCTAGTTCTACGTTGCTGGAGGGGTAGGCTTTTTTGCTGGCGAGGGTGGTTTGGCCTTCGACCATGACTTCTAGAGTTTTGCCGACCATTTCGAGGTTGTTGGCGGTGCAGACTTGTTGTTGGACGGCTAAGAGTTCGTTGTTTCTGCGACGTTTGATATCGTCGGGGATGTCGTCGGGGAAGCGGTCGATGGCGGTGGTGCCGGGGCGGGGGGAGTATTTGAAGATGAAGGAGTTTTTGAAGCGGCAGTATTGGATGATGTCGATGCAGGTTTGGAATTCGGCTTCGGTTTCGGTGGGGAATCCTACGATGAAGTCGGAGGCGATGGAGAGGTCGGGCATGTAGGCGCGGGCACGGTCGATGAAGTCGCGGTATTGCTGGGCGGTGTAGCCGCGGTTCATCATTTTGAGGATGCGGTCGGAGCCGTGCTGGGCGGGGACGTGGAGGTAGCGGCAGATGCGGTTGCAGTCGCGCATGGCCTGGAGGGCGAGGTCGGTGAAGTCGCGGGGGAAGCTGGTGACGAAGCGCAGGCGCGGGAGGTGGGGGACGGCTTCGTGGATCTGGTAGAGGAGGTCGGCGAAGGTGGTTTCGGTGCCGCCGGATTCGGGTTTGTAGTGGTAGTGGTTGATGGTTTGGCCGAGGAGGGTAACTTCTTTGACGCCGGCGTCGGTCAGACGTTTTACTTCGTCGATGATGTTTTGCGGGGGGCGGTGGACTTCGGGGCCACGGGTGTAAGGGACGACGCAGTAGGTGCAGAATTTGTTGCAGCCTCGGGTGATGCGGACGTAGGCCTGGGCGAGGTTGTCTTCGGAGGAGATGGAGCGGGAGAGGTCGAGGAGTTCCAGGTTGTCTTCGGCGGCGCTAAGGGTGGAGGAGCGGCGGGTGGTGTTACCCATGAGGGCAATTTGGCGGTTCAGGGTTCGGGGTTCAGGGTTCAGGGAAGAGGGAGGGGAGTTGGTGAGGACGGCGTTGTGGAGGAGGGATTGGAGTTTGTCGAGTTCGCCGGGGCCGCAGAGGAGGTCGACGTGGGGGTGTTTTTTGAAGAGGTTGGTGCCGTCGCGTTCGGCGAGGCAGCCGATGACGCCGATGACGAGGGAGGGGTCGGATTTTTTGCGGTCGCGGAGTTGGCCGAGGCGGGACCAGACTTTGTTTTCGGCGTGTTCGCGGACGGAGCAGGTGTTGTAGAGGATGACGTTGGCGGAGTCGGGGTCTTCGACGGATTGGTAGCCTTGGGCGCGGAGCTGGCCGAGGACGAGCTCGGAGTCGAGGACGTTCATCTGGCAGCCGAAGGTTTCGAGGTAGAGCTTGCGGGGCATTGGGGGGATTGTATGCGAATTGTGGGGGTGTTGGGAGAGTTTGGCGGGGGAAAGTGGGGTTTCTTGAGGAAAAAGCGGGTTGGTGGGTTCGTTTGGTTCTGGGGGAAGAGAAGAGACCGCGATGGGCGCGAAGGGAGGACGCGAAGAAATCACGCGAAGGGGAAAAGATTGGGGCATAAGGGTCCTCCTCTATTACATAGCGGGTTGCGCGAAAATGGGGATGGATGCGCACCAAAAATTGGGGAGGTGAGGAAATGCTGAGGAAAAGCGGGGAAATAATTTTTATGGAGACTTGGATTTGAAGATGGGGGATTTGCGATTCAGAGTTTCCATTTAACAGCGCCGGCAACGATGGTGTGGGTGGCGCGGCCTTGGACTTTCCAGTTGGCGAAGGGGGAGTTGCGGCTTTTGCTTTGGAAGTCTTCGGGGGTGATGGTCCATTCGAGGTTGGGGTTGATGATGGTGATGTCGGCGTCGGAGCCGATTTGGAGGGAGCCTTTGTTTTGGAGTTTGACGAGGCGGGCGCCGTTGGTGGACATGAGTTCGATGAGTTTGAGCCAGGGGATGTGGCCGGGGGTGACGAGGGCTTTGATGTAGAGGGCGAGAGCGCCTTCGAGGCCAATGATGCCGTTGGGGGCGTATTGGAATTCGAGTTCTTTTTCTTCGGCGAGGTGGGGGGCGTGGTCGGTGGCGAGTAATTCGATGGTGCCGTCGACGACGCCGGCAATGCAGGCCTGGACATCGGCGGCGGTGCGGAGGGGGGGATTCATTTTGAAGCGGGTGTCGTAGCCGCGACAGGATTCGTCGGTGAGGAGGAGGTGGTGGGGGGCGACTTCGGCGGTGACGGTTTGGCCGTCACGTTTGGCGCGGCGGATGAGTTCGACGGACCAGGCGGTGGAGATGTGCTGGACGTGGTAGCGGCATTGGATCGTGCGGTTGAGGAGGAGATCGCGGGCGATCATGAGCTGTTCGGCTTCGGCGGGGATGCCGGGGAGACCGAGGGAGGTGGAGACGACGCCGGCGTGCATAGCACCGCCGCCGAGGTGTTCGTCTTCGCAGTGTTGCATGAGGACGGTGTCGAACATTTTAGAATATTGGAGGGCTTTGCGCATGACGGAGGGGTCGTTGACGCCGACGCCGTCGTCGGAGAAAGCGACTGCGCCGCGGGCGTGCATGGCGCCGATTTCGGCGAGTTCTTTGCCGGCGCGGGATTTGGTGATGGCGCCGATGGGGAAGACGTTGGCGAGGTTGACGCGGGCGGATTCCTCGAGGACGAAGTCGATGGCGGCTTCGGTGTCGAGGGCGGGCTTGGTGTTGGGCATGCAGCAGACGGTGGTGAACCCCCCTGCTACGGCGGCGGCGGAGCCGGTGGCGATGGTTTCTTCTTCTTCGTCGCCGGGCTGGCGGAAGTGGACATGGACGTCGATGAGGCCGGGGGTGACGTAGGAGCCGGTAGCGTCGATGGTTTGGTCGGCGGGGGGGACGTTATCGCCGATGGCGGCGATGTGGCCATCCTTGATGAGAAGATTGGTTTTTCGCTCCAGGTTTTGGCTGGGGTCGAGGATTGTACCGTGTTGGATTAAGAGGCTGGACATGATTATTTCTGAACATCCGATTGTCGTTTGTGGAAATCTTTAACCCACGCTTCTTGTCGATCAAAAGTTACAACCTCTGAAAGAGGCGCCTTTTCGAATGCGTCAACAAGCACAGAACCGCCTTCTTGTTTGCTTCGCAATAGATATATCTTCATTCCCGCACTCATTTGTGAACTCATACCGGACTGCCAAGCATTTAATCTGGCCGCATTGCACAGCACGCGCCATCCGTTCGGTTCAATTTCCTGACGAAACAGAGCAAGGCAGCGGAATAAATCAAAATCTTCGTAATATTGAACACCAAGTTTGGGATTTCGTGCCTCCATCCCGACTCTTGGCGATTTTGATCGGTCAATCAAGTGGCCGCCGCGCAATTGGCATTCTTCCAACGACCCTTCGCGATCAGCGAGCAAAATCGTTTGATCGAGGATTTGCGTTGCGAACTGATTCATGCCGGCATCAACACTAAATAGAGTACCGCCATTCGGACGGCGAGGCCGTTGGTTACTTGGGTCAATATTCCACTTTGGGGACCGTCGGCGATTTGGGATTGGATTTCGATGCCGCGGTTCATGGGGCCGGGGTGCATGATGAAGACGTTTTTTTTGCAGCGTTGGAAGCGGTCCCAGGTGAGGCCGTACATGTTGGTGAATTCTCTTACTGTGGGGAATTGGGAGGATTTGATGCGTTCGTTTTGGACGCGGAGCATGTTGATGACGTCGACCTGGCCGATGATGGAATCGAAGTCGTGGGTGACGCGGGCACCGAGTTGTTCGAAGGATTTTGGGAGGAGGGTGGGGGGGCCGACGAAGATGACTTCGGCACCGAGCTTGGTGAGGGCGTGGAGGTTGGAGCGGGCGACGCGGGAGTTGGCAATGTCGCCGACGATGGCGACTTTGAGGCCTTCGATGTGGCCGAAGCGTTCGCGGATGGTGTAGGCGTCGAGAAGACCCTGGGTGGGGTGTTCGTGAGCGCCGTCGCCGGCGTTGACGATGGAGCATTTGAGGGTGCGGGAGAGGAGTTCGGCGGAGCCGGCGGCGGGATGGCGGACGACCAGGACGTCGATGCCCATGGCTTCGATGTTGCGGGCGGTGTCGATGAGGGTTTCTCCCTTAGAGACGCTGGAGCCTTTTTCGGAGAATTCGATGGTGTCGGCGCTGAGGCGCTGGGCGGCGAGTTGGAAGGACATGCGGGTGCGGGTGGAGTCTTCCCAGAAGGCGTTGACGACGACTCGGCCGCGAAGGGCGGGGACTTTTTTGATGGAGCGAGTGGAGACTTCCTTGAAGGAGTTGGCGGTGTCGAGGATGTAGCGGATTTCGTCGGCAGAGAGGGGCTCCAGGCCTAGGAGGTGTTTGCGGGTCCAGGAAAAATCGTTGGAAGAGGGCATGGTTATTTTCTTGGTTCGACGGTGATACGGTCTTCGCCGTCGGATTCGGTGAGGCGGACGTTGACGCGGTGATCTCTGGGGATGTCGGAGAGTTTAAGGCCGATGAAGTCGGCTTGGATGGGGAGTTCGCGGCCGCCGCGGTCGATGAGGACTGCGAGGCGGATGACGGAGGGTCGGCCGAAGTCGGAGAGAGCGTCGAGGCCGGCGCGGATGGAGCGGCCGGTGAAGAGGACGTCGTCGATGAGGATGAGAGGGCGGCCGTTGATGTCGGCGTCGATATGGGTGGGGCGGACCATGGGTTTGGGGCCGACTTCGGAGAGATCGTCGCGGTAGAGGGTGATGTCGAGGACGCCGCGGGAGATTTTGGAGTAGCCGCGGGATTGGAGGATGGTGGTGATGCGCTGGGCGAGGGTTTCGCCGCGGGTACGGATGCCGATGAGGATGAGGTCGCGGTCGGGGGGGAAGGAGGAGGAGATGGCGGCAACGATGGTATCGACGGCTCGGGCGACGTCGGATTGGTCGTATTCGTTGCGCATGTCGGGGGGAAGATTATGGGAAGGGAGGGGGATTTTCTAGTGAGGATGGCGAAGACACTGGTTGCAAGCAACCAGTGGCACAAATCAGGGAGCGGAGATAGCGCGGGTGAGGCGGAAGCAGGTGATTTCTGGGCGGCACCAGTGGAGGACGCGCTGGCCGTAGGAGAGGCCACGGTTGACGTAGAGGTGGCGGCCTTGGAGGGAGTAGTGGCCGTGGGTGTAGTGGCGGTAGCGTTTGGGGTAGAAGGTTTTGCCGATTTTGCTGGTGGCGACCTGTCGGCCGTGGGTGTGGCCGGCGAGCATCCATTGCCAGGGGTAGTGCATGAGGTCGAGGACGTTGACGGGGTTGTGGTTGAGGCAGAGGATGGGGTTGGCGGAATCGACGTTGGCGAAGGCTTTGGGTGGGTCGATGTGGCCGGACCATTCGTCGTCGAGGCCGACGATGACGAGGGGGCGGGTTGCGCCGGGGCGCCAGATTTCTTTGACTTCGTTGCGGAGGACGATGTGACCGCGGGATTTGAGGCATTTTTCGAGGTAGTCGCCGCGGCGGTTGGATTCGCGGGGGTTGGATTTGCCGTAGATGGAGTAGTCGTGGTTGCCGAAGGTGCAGATGACGCCGAGGGGGGCTTTGAGGTGGGAGAGGATAGTGGCGATGCGGTGGGCGAAGCGGTAGCCGCCGGTGATGAGATCGCCGGTGACGACGACGAGGTCGGGCTGGAGGTCGTTGACCCAGTGGAGGTATTGGATGAGGTATTTCTGCCAGACGACGGGGGAGTAGTGGAGGTCGGAGATTTGGACGATTTTGAGGCCTTCGAGAGCGGGGTCGAGGTTGACCAGGGGCATGGGTCGGCGGTGGATTTCGACCCAGCGGCGGTTGAGGGGGAGGGCGTATGTGCCGGTGAGGCCCATGCGGACCATGCTGGACCAGAGGAGGCGACGCCATTTGAGTTGGGTGCGCCAGTGGGGGTTTTTGAGATAGTGTTTGATGCCGTCGACCATGGGGGTATAAGAACCGACCGACCGCAGTCGGTCGGCTTTTGGGGGCAAGCTTTTAATCGAGCATCATCAGAGCGCCTTCGAGTTCGCTTTTGGCGTGGGCGTCTCCTTTTTTGGTGGCGGCGGCGATACCTTGCTGGTAGGCGGATTTGGCTTGGTCGGGTTGGCCGGATTCTTCGAGGATCTGGCCTTGCTGGAAATAGGCGTAGCAGTAGCCGGGGTCGGCGGCGAGGGTGCGGGTGAGGAAATCGAGAGCCTGGGGGAAGTCGGCGGATTTTTTATGTTCGAGGGCGATGCCGTAGAGGATGAAGGGGTCGGTGGGCTGCTTTTGCAGCATGTCGAGGAGTTTTTGCAGGCGGTCGGTCATGGGAAATCACTTGTAGCAAAGGCTACATCGGGCGGGAAGGTGAATAAGAGAAGAGATTTATCCGCCAATTTTATTTTTTGATGAGGGGTTGGTGTTGCATATGGAGGGATTCGGCGACGGCGGAGTTGGTGACTCGGCCGGCGACGAGGGAGATGCCTTCGGCGAAGCCGGGGTCTTCGGCGGCGGCTTTTTCGTAGCCTTTGTTGGCGATTTTGTTGGCGTAGGAGATGGTGGCGTTGCAAAGGCCGATGGTGCTGGTGCGGCCGACTGCTCCGGGCATGTTGGCGACGCAGTAGTGGACGACGCCGTCGACGACGTAGGTGGGGTTGGCGTGGGTGGTGGGGCGGGCGGTTTCGACGCAGCCGCCCTGGTCGATGGCGACGTCGACGATGACGGCGCCGTTTTTCATGTGTTTGAGGTCGTCGCGGGTGACGAGGCGGGGGGCTTTGGCGCCGGGGATCAATACTGCGCCGATGACGAGGTCGGCCTGGTAGATGTGTTCGCGGATGGTGGCGGGGTCGGAATAGATGGTGTGGACGTTGGCGGGCATGACGTCGTCGAGGTAGCGGAGGCGTTCGAGGTTGGTGTCGAGGATGACGACATTAGCGCCGAGGCCTGCGGCGACTTTGGCGGCGTTGGTGCCAACGATACCGCCGCCGATGACGACGACGTTGGCGGGGGGGACGCCGGGGATGCCGCCGAGGAGGATGCCGCGACCCATCATGGGTTTTTCGAGGTACTTGGCGCCTTCCTGGATGGACATTTTGCCGGCGACTTCGGACATGGGGGTGAGGAGGGGGAGACGGCCTTGGCGGTCTTTGATGGTTTCGTAGGCGATGGCGACGATGCCGGATTCGAGGCAGCCTTGGGTGAGTTCGGCGGAGGCGGCAAAGTGGAAATAGGTGAAGATGATCTGGCCGGGTTTGAAGAGGGCGATTTCGGAGGGTTGGGGCTCTTTGACTTTGACGACCATGTCGGCGGATTGGATGACCTCTTCGTGGGTCTTGATGATTTTCGCGCCGGCCTTGACGTAATCGTCATCGGTGAAGCCGGAACCGACGCCGCCGTTTTGTTCGATGAGGACTTCATGGCCGCCGCGGACCATGCTTTCGACGCCGGCGGGGATCATGCCGATGCGGTATTCGTCAGATTTGATTTCACGGGGGACGCCGATACGCATGAGGACTCCTGTAGGTCTGATAATCTTGGTCGTTGGGGAATATGCTAGCAGGCGGGGGGTGCGGGGCAAGGTGGTCCCTTTTTGGGGGGGGACGCGCAGCCCAGAGGGCTGCGGCTAAACGAGGAGGGAAGTTCACTTTACCCCAGTGGGTTTGCCGATGCTTGGAAGAGACATGTTGCGTTGGGGCAACGTGGGAAAAGGTTATGGGACTGATATGATTCAAGCCAATCCGCCGCAGAAGCCTCGGTTGCTGATCCTGGATGAGGATCGGATTATTTTGCAGTCGCTGTCGCAGTTTTTGCGGCGGGAGGGGTATGAGGTTCGGACGACGGATGAGCCTGCCAAGGCGATGGCGATGCTGGAGGCATCGCAGACGGATTTGTTGCTGGCGGATGTAAATGTACCGGGGGTGAAGCCGGCGGATTTTTTGCGGGATTTGCGGAAGAAGTTTCCGCATCTGGTGACGATCGTCATTACGGGGTATGGGTCGATTGAAGGGGCGGTGGAGGCGACGAAGCTGGGGGCATTTGATTATCTGACCAAGCCGATCGTGGATGATGAGATTCGCATCGTCGTGGAAAAGGCGGCGCGGCAGCAGAGCTTGTTGTCGGAGAATCAGAATTTGCGGCAGCAGTTGGATCTGCGCTTCGGGCTGGGGAATGTGGTGGGGCGCGATTATCGCATGTTGAAGATATTTGATCTGGCCGAGGCGGTGGCGGATTCGCGGACGACGGTGCTGATGTCGGGGGAGAGCGGGACGGGGAAGTCGCTCTTGGCGCGGGCGATTCATCATCGGTCGCCGCGAAGGGATAAGCCGTTTGTGGAAGTGTCGTGCGGGGCGCTGCCGGAGACGCTGCTGGAGAGCGAGTTATTTGGGCATATGAAGGGGGCGTTTACGGGGGCGATCGCGGATAAGGCGGGGCGATTTCTGGCGGCGGATGGAGGGACGTTGTTTCTGGATGAGATCAACTCGGCGTCGCCGGCGATGCAGGTGAAGTTGCTGCGGGTGTTGCAGGAGCGGCAGTTTGAGCCGGTGGGGTCGAATGAGACCAGGACGGTGGATGTGCGCGTGGTGCTGGCGGCGAATGTGGATTTGCAGAAGCTGGTGGCGGAAGGGACGTTTCGGCAGGATTTGTATTACCGGATCAATGTGATTCAGATCAAGATGCCGTCGCTGCGGGAGAGGACGACGGATGTGCCGTTATTGGCGGGACATTTTTTGCGGCGGTTTAGTAAGGAGACGGGGCGGGAGATTGTGAATTTCACGCCGGATGCGCTGGCGATGTTGTCGAAGTATGAGTGGCCGGGGAATGTGCGGGAATTGGAGAATGCGGTGGAGCGCGCGGTGGTGTTGTGCCGGAGGCCGCAGATTGATGCGGAGGATTTGCCTGACAGCGTACGGTTTCCGGGCGTTGAGGCGCATGGGGGGATCGCGCCGGCGGGATCGGGGATGGTGATGGCAAATCTGCCGACTACGCCGATGCCGCTGGAGCAGGCGCTGGAGGGGCCGGAGAGACATATCATCGAGGCGGCGCTGAATCGGAATAGCTGGAACCGGCAGGCTACGGCGGCGGAGCTCGATATCAATCGGACGACGCTCTACAAGAAGATGCGTAAGTATCGGCTGGATGTGGGTGAGGAGAATTGATTGAACAGCGGATATCTTTTGCGAGGGAGATAGACCAATCGCCAGCTTCAATACGATGATTATGTCCTGCTCCTCCTGCTCTGTCTGTTCAACCCGATGATCGATTCGTTGGGGGCGCTGCAGAAGGTGGCGGAACTGCCGAAGATGCAGCAGCGGCTGGGGATCAAATGCTTTAGCCTGAGGAGTTTCAGCGATAGCTCCCGCCTCCATTCAGCCAATACTTCCGCCGTCGCATCGGTCATCCCATCGTTCACGACGATCATCGGCAGCCCCAACGCCGCCACACGCTCTAATATCCCGCGCAGCGTCCGCGAATTGTTATACGTCGGCGCCAACACCACCGGCTTGAACACGTCCCCTTTTATCCGCTGCTCGCGATTTTCAACCGATCTCATTTGGGAATTTTCCGTCTGTTCTTCCGCCCAATCTTCACTTTCGGAATGCGCGGCGGCACCGACAGCACCTTCGCCGGAGTCTTCTTCGGCCGCATCGCCGCCTGTTTGGCCAGCGCTTCTTCCAAAACATCCGGAACGATTTTGGGAGTAACTTGACTGGATTTAGGTAAGTCCATTTTGATTCCTCTTGTCAGTCTCGGATCGTAGCCGGAATGGGATGGAATATCACCGGTTTTTGACGATGCCGATCAGTAAAGTTAGACTTGGCGTCACTCCCCGGAGGAGTGGCAGAGCGGTTGAATGCGCCGGTCTTGAAAACCGGTTGGCCCGAAAGGGTCACAGGGGTTCGAATCCCTTCTCCTCCGCTTTTGTATGATCTGGTCGGTTTCACCGACCAAACTCGCCGCGCCCGGCATGGGCGCGGCATTGAGGCGGGCAAAAGGACCATGATCTACAACGGTTTGCCACGCTCCGCGTGGCGTCCACATTATTTTCTGCTCTTTGATCAGTAGGTTCAAACCGGCTTTTCTGAAAAAGTCGCGTTTTTCCTCCTCGATCCCGGCTTCGGCACATAAGCTGGCCTTGAATATGGGACTCATGTCGGTTCTTTGGTGTTTGGTGTAAGCAGTGCCTCTGCAGGAATTCATCGGAGGCCTGCTTGAGGTTAGGTGGGGTTGGTGGACCAGTTGGAGGGGTCGGACCAGGTGCCGGAGGTGGGGGTGAGCCAGGTGGCGGTTTGGGCGGGGGCGCGGAGCGGGAGGAGTGAGAGGGCAGAAATGGAGGTGTTGGTGAGGGGTTTGGGGGATTTATTTGTTGATTGGGATTTGGCGGCGGCGGGAGAGGAGGGGGAGCGCTAAGCCGGAAGCGGCAAGGAGGGAGGGTTCGGGGATGGAGGTGAGAAGCTGGGTGACGTAGGCGTCGCCGAATTGGGATTCGCGCTCGGCGAGGAAGGTGGGGGAGAGGGTGCCGGATTGGAGGGCGAAAGATTTGTCGATGAGGAGGTAGTCGGCGCTGTTGACGATGCCGTCGTAATTGAAGTCGCCGTTGGTCCAGTGGGGATCGGCGGGTTGTTGGGCGAAGCCGCGGTCGAGGAGGGCGTAGTCGTCGGCGTTGATTTTGCCGTCGAGGTTGGCGTCGCCGTAGTAGGTGTATTTGGCGATGGTGTCGGTGGGGTTGACGGAGGTGGTGCCCCAGGAGGAGATGTTGAGGTCGGAGGCGGAGGCGTAGCCGATGGCGGTGATGAGGTTGGGTTGTGCGGCGGCGGAGGAGGAGGTGAGACCTGGGCCGGACCAATTGCCGGTGGCGCGGGCGGAGAGGAGAAGGGGGCGGATGGTGTCAAGGGAAGTGGCGGTGAGGGCTAGTTTGTTGTCGGCGAGGTCGAGTTGGGCGGTGCCGGTGAGGGTGAGGGTGGAGGTTTTGATGGTTTTGTTAGCGCCGGGGGTGACGGCCAAGATAGCGCCGGAGTCGACGGTGAAGCTGGAGGAGGTGGTGAGTGAGGAGGCGAGGGCGAGTGTGCCGGCGTGGACTTTGGTGGTGCCGGTGTAGGTGTTGTTAACGCCGGAGAAAGTCCAGGTGGAGTTGCCGAATTTTTCGACGTCGACCTGGCCGGAGCCGTTGGTGATGTTGGTGGTGACGAAGCCTTGGCCGGCGGAACCCATGAATTGGTAGAAGCGGTCGGTGGTTTGGGTATTGGAGAGAGTGCCTGCGATAGTGAGGGTGCCGGCTTCGGCGGAGAAGTTGTAGAGGTTGCCGCCGGAGAAGGTGGAGATGGTGCCGGCCAGGGTGTTATTGCCGCTGGCACCGGAGATGGCGGGTGCGAGGGAGGAGGCACCGGGGGCGCGGCCTTGGAGGGAGATGGGTTTGGTGATGGTGAGGCCGCCGGTGAGTTCGAGGCGGCCGACGCCGGCGGCTTGGCCGTTGATGGTGACGGTGCCGGTGGTGGGTGAGCCGAGGGAATTGGCGGAGGCGAGTCGGACGACGGGATTGCCGATGATGATGTTGTTGATGTAGCTGGAGTTGTCGGCGCTGAGGAGCATGGTGCCGGTGCCTCCGAGGGTGAGGGGGGCGGCGGTGGCGGAGGAGTTGAAGATTTGGCCGGCGTAATTGGCGTCGACGTCGGCTGCGCCTGCGCCGGCCTGGAGGGTGCGGGCTGCGCCGTTGAGGTCGATGGAGTTGGTGAGGGTGGTGGTGTTGGTGGAGGTTGGGGAGCCGAGGAAGAAGATGGTGGGACTGAAACCGCCGGTGCCCCATTTGAGGGTGATGGGGTTGGTGCCGTCGGTGAAGGTGATGTTGCGGTCCTGGCCGAGGGTTCCGAAGCCGTCGGTACCAGCACCGAAATTGGTGCCGCCGGTGGTGACGCCGGAGGTGACGATGGAAGGGCCGAGTAAGCGGGAGAAGTCTCCACCGAAGTTGAGTTCGACGGTGCCGAGGATGCCTGCGCCGGGTTCAAGACGGAGGTAGGAGGAGATGGGGAGTGCGGAGGAGGAGGAGAGGCGGAGGGTGCCATTATTACGGACGAGGGTGTCGCCGGTGTAGGTGTTGACGCCGGAGAGGTCGAGGAGACCGGCGGTGGAGTCCAAGACGATGGCGAGGTGTAAGCCGGTGGCATTGCCGTCGGAGATGTTGCCGGAGAAGGAGCCGGCTTTGATGCGTAAGCCGCCACCTGCGGTTGCGTTGGCGTCCAAGCCGATGGTTCCGGAGCCGGTGAGGTTGGCGATGACTTTGTTGACGGTGGAGGGGGATCGGAGGAGGAAGGCGCCGTTGTCGGTGAGGGTGTTGGTTGCACCGGCGAGGAAGTCACCGGAGCCGGAGAAGGTGGAGCCGGCGGGGATGGTGAGGCCGCCGGTGAAGGTATTGATGCCCGTGGAGACGACGGTGCTGGAGCCGGCGATTTGGATGCCTTGGGTGCCGGCGAGGGGGACGTTGATTTGGACAAAGCTGGCGGGGATGACGGGGACGGCGGTGGGGTTGCCGGGATAGAGGGAGTTGGCGGTGATAGTGGGTGTGCCGGAGGAGACGGCGAGGGTGAGGGGGCCGGGGCTGTTGACGACCCAATTGCCGGCGGTGGACGGGTCGAGGTCGGAGAAGGAGAGGTTGCCGATGGTGCGGGCGGTGTCGACGGTGACGGTTTGGTCGCCGTTGAGATCTGCGGCGAAGGTGGCGTTGCCGTCGGCGCCGTCGGCGATGGTGGCGGCCCAGTTTAGTGGGTTGGACCAGTTGTTGTCGGAGGCGCCGGTCCAGGCTCCGTCGGTGCCGGCGCGAGCATGGGCGGCGGTGAGCAGAGTGATGGTGATGGCGGTGGTGAGAATTGAGCGCGTACTGCGGTGGGTGCGGTGCATGATTCCCTACTCCTGAGTTAAAGGATGTGTTCTATTGCTGAGCGAGATTGAAGATGTAGTCGGAGTTGCGAAGGGTGGTGCCGGTCCATTCGGCGAGGGATTGGGGGAGGTCGGCGCGGTTGGCGGAGAAGACGTGGCCGTCGGCGAAGAGGCAGTTGGTGATGCCGGTGGTGGTGGCGCGTTTGGGGTCCCATTTGCCGTGGCGAGCGCCGGTGATGCGGTTGGTGATGCCGGACCAGGGGTTCCATTCGGTGCCGTCGAAGAGGATGACGATGCGGGCGGCTTTTTTGAGGGAGGACATGCGTTTGAGGGGCAAGCAGACCTGCGTAGGGTCCATGGAGATAGCGGTGGCGGGAATTTGGCCGTAGGTGGCGTTGAGTGCGGTGAGGGTGCCGTCGTTGCCGGTACCGCCGGGGCCGGAGCGGTAGGTGGCACCGTTGATGCCGTAGCCGTAGTCGGTGATGAGGCCGGGTTGGATGAAGATGGAGAGACGGCGGTCGAAGCCGTCGTTTTGGCCGGTGGCGCCGACGGCGGTGATGCCGGGGACGTTGGTGACGAGAAGGAGGTCGGAGATGGCGGGGCAGACCATGGGGGTGCGAGCGTAGAGGGATGAGGTGGGGGTGAGGTGGTTGTCAGGGATGAATTTGCCGGCGACGAGGAGGATGGCCCATTCTTCGCCGATCCCGCCGGGGCCCCAGACGAGGGTGGGCATGGCGCAGCCTTGGTTGGTGACGGAGTAGGCCATGAATGCGAGGCCGACCTGGCGGAGATTGGATGCGCACTGGAGCTGGATGGCGGAACGGCGGGCTTTCTGGAGAGCGGGGAGAAGAATGGCAACGAGAATGGCGATGATGCCGATGACGACTAGAAGTTCGACAAGAGTGAACGCACGGTTTGGGCGTGTAGAGCCGAAGAGCCGGCGGATGAAGTGCATGTATGTACCTCAGATATGGAGAAGTGGTGGTCTGACTTCAGGATATCCGTGGGGATACAGCAAGACAAGAAAAAAAGGGTGTGCTTTATGTATGTAGGCGTGATTGTCGGCGGCGGCGGGTAATGAGGGGGCAAATTAACATTAGATAGTGGGCAAAGGAAGTGGGTTCAGGGATCGAGGAGAGTAGTTCGGCAAGGTAGGCGGGGCCAAATTGGGATTCGCGTTGGGAGAGGAACAAAGGGCTAAAACCCTGGGCGTGGTAGAGAGAGCGATCGATGAGGAGGTAATCGGCAGAGTCGATGATGCCGTCGGCGTTGAAATCGCCGTCGGACCAGGTGGTGAGGTGTTTGGCGAAACCGCGGTCGAGAAGGGCGTAGTCGTCGGCGTTGATGACGCCGTCGAGGTTGGCGTCACCGAAGTAGGCGAGGGTGGCGAGGAGGGAGGGGCCGGTGTCGAGGGTGGCGATGGTGAGGCGGTTTTGGGGGTCGGTGTTGGCGGTGGAGGAGAGGAGGTTGCCGGAGGTGAGGAGGGCGCGGAGGTCTGCGAGGGAGTAGCCGGCGGATTTGTCGAGGAGGAGGGAGGAGGCGAGGGTGGTGAGATCGAGGGAGGCGGGGGAGGAGAAGGAGATAGTAGAGGTGGGGTGGAGGGTGGGGGTGCCGGAGAGGGTGATGGGGCCGGTGATGGAGAGGGGGCCAGTGATGACGAGGGGGGAGGAGCCGGTGATGGAGCCAGCGGAGAGGGTGAGGGGTGCGGAGATGGTGAGGTTGCCGCCGGCGGGGGAGAGGGTGCCGGCGGAGGTGACGAGGGAGGCGATGGCGGTGCCGTGACCTTTGAGGGTGGCATTGGGGTCGATTTGGATGAGGTTGTCGGCTTGGAAGATGCCGTTGTCGAGTTCGAGGGTGCCTCCAGAGTGGGCGATGATGGAGGCGGCGGGGTCGGAGGACGTTAGGTTTGAGAAGAACACGGGCCGAGGACGGCCCGATTCTCCTTCATAGTTGACGATTATCGAGGTGGGAGAGTTGGCGGCAGAAGCGACCACGCCGGTGGGGGCGGCGGAGCCGTTGTGACCTACGAAGGTGGCTGCGACCAGGCCGTTGTTGCGGGCGATGACGGTGCCGCCGTCGTTGGAGATGACGGTGCCGCCGTCGTTGGAGATCACCGTGCCGCCGTCATTGGAGATGACGGTGCCGCCGTCGTTGGAAATGACGGAGGCGCCGCCGGTGGCGGCGATGAGGGAGTTGCCGTCCTGCGAGATAATGTTGTTGCCGTCCTGGCCGATGAGATTGCCGCCGCCTTGGCCGACGATATTGCCGCCGCCCTGGGCGACGATGGAGCCGCCGGGGGTGAGGATGCCGTTAATGGTGAGGATGGAGCCGGCGCCGGAGACGGCGAGGGTGGCGTTTGGGGCGTTGGAGAAGTCGTTGGTGAAGGTGGCGTGGCCGGAGATGTTGAGGGTACCGTAGTTGTGGAGATTGCCGCCGACGGAGATGGAGGAGGAGGGTCCGGCGATGAGGTTGATGGTGCCGTAGTTGGAGTAGTCGTTGCCTACGGAGCCGTTGCCGGGGTAGAGGTTGTTGGAGTAGGCGTCGAAAGCGGAGAGGGTGATGGTGCCGAGGTTTTGGGAGCCGGCGTCGACGTAGAGGTTGGCGTAGTTGTTGGAGGAGCTGGCGACGGAGTAGACGTTGGCGCCGGCGGAAAGGTTGCCGTGGATGGAGCCATTGCCGCCGATGAAGTTGAAGGCGACGCCGCCGGCGTTGAGTACGGAGGTGGAGATGTAGGAGTCGCCGTTGGTGTTGGGATGGAGGTCGACGGTGAGGTTGACGGAGCCGCCGCTATAGTTGAAACCGCCGTGGGTGATGACGAAGTGGGTGTAGCCGGAGTTGCCGAGGTTGCCGGCGTCCTGGTTAAAGCGGGCGTCGGTTATGCGAAGGGTGGCGTCGTTGCCGACGTTGAAGGAGCCGGCGTTGGAGGCGTTGGCTTTGAAGGTGAGGTCGACGTCGGTGTTGACGGTGCCGGCGGAGGTGTTAACGAAGGTGCCTTGGAAGATACCGGTGCCGTAGGAGCCGGTGCCGTCGGTGTCGAACTCAAGGAGGCCGGCGTTGTTAAAATTGCCGGCGCCGTGGTTGGCGGAGATGGTGGCGGTGTAGAGATCGTCGGCGTGGAGGAAGATGTGGCCGAAGTTGGAGGCGTTGTCGTTGACGAAGAGGGTGGAGTAGTTGTAGGCGTTACCGGCGTTGAGGTTGAGGGTGGTGTTGGCGCGGAAGGCGGTACCGAGGGTGAGGCTGCCATAGGCGTTGAGGACGAGTCCCTGGCCGTCGGAGACGTTGAGGTTGAGGGTGTTAATGCCGGAGAGCTGAGGGGTGAGATAAACCTTGCCGCCGTTGAGGTTGAAGGTGGAGTTGGAGAGTAAGAAGGAGTTGGCGCCGGTGTTGCCGAGGGTGCCGGCGTTCTGGTTGAAGGTGTGGCCGGTCATGGCGAGGGTGGCACCGGGGACGTTCATGTTGACGTCGCCGGTGTTGGTGACGTCGCCTTTGAAGACGGTGGCGACGGTGGTGTTGAGCTGGCCGGTGTTGTTGAGGGCGGCCTGGATGAAGATGGCGGAGGAGCTGGGGGTGCCGGTGGTGGAGAAGTTGAGGATGCCGGGGTTATTAAAGGTTCCGGAGCCGGTGCCGGCGGTGAGGGTCTGGGTGTAGCTGTCGTCGGCGCGGAGGGAGATGGAGCCGTGGTTGGTGAAGGTGGAGGGGACGGTGAGGGAGGCGTAGAGTTGGGAGGCGTTGGAAGAGGAGAGGAGGTTGGTGTGGACGGGGAGGTCGGAGAGGAGGGAGAGGTTGCCGAAGGAGGAGATGGTGGCGTTGCCGCCGTCGGAGACGGTGGTGGAGAGGAGGGAGTTGCCGGTAAGGAGGATGGCGCCGGTGGAGCCGGTGGTGGCGCCGCCGTCGGTGACGGGGCCGGAGTTTTGGATGGATCCGCCGGAGAAGGAGACGACGCCGTTGTCGACGTGGAGGGTGGAGCCGGCGTTGAGGGTGAGGGTATCGTCGTCCTGGTAGAAGGTGGTGTGGTAGATGGCGGCGGTGGCGTTGGCATGGAGGGTGAAGGAGCCGGTGTTGGTGACGGGGGAGGTGAAGGTGGCGTAGGCGTAGGTGGAGACGGAGCCGGCGTTGATTACGGGGCCGTTGACGGTGTAGTAGCCGGGGCCGGAGCTGGGGTCCTGGATGTTGAGGGAGCCGGCGTTGTGGACGTTGATGGTGTCGTCGGCGGTGAGGACGGTTTGGTAGCTGTCGTTGGCGAGGAGGTCGAGTTCACCGGAGAAAATGGTGACGTTGTTGGCGTGGAGGGAGCCGTAGAAGTAGTCGGAGGAGGAGTAGACCTGGACGGTGGAGTTGCCGGAGATGGAGAGGTCGTGGGCGGATTGGGCGCTGGTGACGAAGGCGTAGCCGGCGTTGGCGACGGAGGCGTCGTTGTTGGAATCTGGGACGGCATTGGAGGACCAATTGGAGGACTCGGACCAGACGCCGATGGTGGAAGTGATCCAGGTATAGGTGGCGCGAGCGGGCTGGGGGGTGAGGCCGGAGACGACTAAAGCGAGTGCGGCGAGAGTGAGGGGCGCAGTGCGATTGCGGGAGGAAGAGGTCATTGGGGTAATCCTCGGGATGGGTGACAAAAAGAGATGGATGATCGCGGCCCCCTCCGGAGGGCAACGTATGTAAACATACTGGTTTTTTTGAGGGAGGCAATCGAAAATTATTGAAAATATCGGGAGTGATGTAAATGACAAAAGCCCCGAGTCCTAAGGACTCGGGGCTTTTGGTTTTAGAGAGCGAATAAGAGGCGTGGGTCGAACTTACTTGAGTTCGACAGCGGCGCCTTGCTCTTCGAGTTCCTTCTTGAGCTTCTCGGCCTCTTCCTTGGGGAGGGCTTCCTTGACAACCTTGGGGGCGCCTTCGACGAGGTCTTTGGCTTCCTTGAGACCGAGGCCGGTGGCGGAGCGGACGACCTTGATGACCTGAATCTTCTTGTCGCCGCCGGATTTGAGGACGACGTCGAAGGTGGTCTTGGCCTCTTCCTTTTCAGCGGGGGCGGCAGCGCCACCACCACCAGCAGCCATCATCACACCGCCGGCGGCGGGTTCGATGCCGTGGGCTTCTTTGAGGTAGGCGGCGAGATCGACGGCCTGCTTGAGGGTGAGGCCGACGATTTTGTCGCCGAGATCTTTGATATCCTGGGTGGCTTCTGCCATGACTAATTCTCCGAGACGCTGTCGGGGTCTCTGCCGTGTCGAAACTGTGTGTCCCGCCTAATAGCTGGTTTCACATTGAAACCGATTTAACCCGTTGGGGGCAGTTGGGCAGTCGGACGGTGTTAGTTTTCAGGGTTCAGGGAATACAGGGAATATTTAGGCGGCGGGGGCGGCTTCCGAAGCAGCTTCGGGAGCAGCAGCAGCGCCACCTTCCTTTTGTTTCTTTTCTTCGATGGCCTTGATGAGGGAGGCGACTTTGCCGGCCTGGGATTTGAGGGTGCCGGCGAGGTTTTTGCCGGGGGAGAGGACGAGGGTGACGAGCTGGCCGATGGCTTCTTCGCGGGTGGGGAGTTTGGAGACTTTTTCGATGCCTTTTTCGCCGGTGTAGATTTCGCCGTCGAAGAAGATGCCGCGGAGGTCGAGGGTGGGGTCGAGCTTCTTTTCGTCGACGAGGAGGCGGGCGATCTGTGAGATGGAGACGTTGCCGTAGATGACGGCGGAGGGGCCATCGAGGAGGGCGTCGAAACCTTTGAGCTTGCCGTCGCCGACGGCGCGCTTGGCGAGGGTGTTCTTGACGACGGTCATCTTGGCGCCCTTGCCGTGAAGTTTGCGGCGGAGGGCGTTGTTCTTGGTGGCGTTGAGGCCACGGGGATTAACGACAGCGACGGCGTCGAGATGGCCGAGCTTCGTGTTGAGTTCTTTTTCGATGAGGCTCTTTACTTTTTTGCTCATTTGTTCACCTGAATGGTCAGTGGTCCGTGGTCAGTAGTCCGTGGTCCGTAGTGTTAGTACTGGACGTTGAGGTAGACGGCGGGGGTCATGGAGCCCTTTAAGACGACCTTTTTGATGTAGGCACCCTTGGAGGTCTGGGGCTTCATTTTGCGGATCTGGGCGATGATGGCGTTGATGTTGTCGACGAGCTTGGAGTTGTCGAAGCTCAGTTTGCCGACGACGGTGTGGACGTTGCCACCGGCGTCGTTGCGGAATTCGACTTTGCCGGCGGCGTATTCGCGGACGGCGGTGGCGATGTCGGCGGTGACGGTGCCGGCCTTGGGGGAGGGCATAAGGCCCTTGGGGCCGAGGACCTTACCGAGGCGGCCGACGAAACGCATCATGTCGGGGGTGGAGATGGCGACGTCAAAATCGGAGAAGTTTTCGCGTTCGATTTCCTGGACGAGGGTCTGGCCGCCGGCCTTGATGGCGCCGGCTTCGGTGGCGGCGGCGACGAGGTGGTCGGGGCAGAAGGCGACGACGCGCTTGGATTTGCCGATGCCGTGGGGGAGGGAGAGGGAGCCGCGGATCATCTGGTCGGCTTGCTTGGCGTCGATGCCGAGGGAGAAGATCACTTCGACGGACTGGTCGAATTTGGTGGGGGTGAATTGTTTGAGGAGTTCGACGGCGGGCTCGAGGGCGAGTGCGTCGGGAATAGCCTTGGTGGCGGCTTGCTTGTAGCGTTTGGAACGTTTGACGATTACTGCGGCCATGTGTTTGGCGCTCCTAAGTCCGGATGAAAAGCCACCGGTGGAAGCTCCCACTGTTACGGTCCGTGGTTCGACCTTGAATTACGAGAGGGAGAGAACATATCAGCACCCGATGGGGATGGCAAGACATGGTAGTCATGATTCTGACGATGCCCATCATCACTCTGGACATCATTAGACATCATTCCCGCGGTCCAATTGCACGTTAATGACCAATAATAAGTTAGCTGCCAACGATTTTTGTGCCGTTTTTTGCTTTTTTCTGGGCATATTGTACGTTTCGGCTAGTCCATGAAGGCATGGATATTTTCGAGGATTGGGAGAAAAAAGTGAACATCACTCGCGTTTTTAAATGTGGACCCGCTGTCGCTTTAGGTTTGCTTGCCCAGGGAGCATTTGCAAGTTCCATCGTGGGATATTCCGGCGATAAGAGTGATGACGCTTATGTGGACGGCGTGCAGGTTACCATGACCGCAGGGGATGCACGGTCGCAGTTTCTGGGCGCATTGAGCGGTTACTATTACGAAGACTTTCAGGAAGTCAGTGCAAGCGCTGCCAGCAAAAGTTTCAGCAAGCTGGGAATAAGCAATTACTCGTTCCAGTGGAAGTCGCCGACGCTGAATACCGCCAGTGCCCCTGCGGGCACGCTCACGACCGGAGATGCATCCAATACGTTTTTCCGCCTTGGCCAGGTCGGCAGCGCTCGCGGCGCTTTCGACACCTATGACAATTCCCTCGCATCTGCCACCGGTGGTTCACTTCTGGACAGCCAGAATTCTTATTTGGATATCACGCCCGGCAAAACCGATTACGACGTGACGATCAACATCACTCCCGGCATGAATGCTGTCGGCCTGATGCTCAATGACGTGCTGCAGCCGAATAAAATTGCCGTGCTGGTGACCTTTCTCAATGGCACGACGGTGGACGCGACCGATCAGTTGCAGGGTTTCGCGAAAAATGCCAGAACGGGTGTTCTCACCCCCACCGGACTTTCTAATAACAATGACTTCTTTCTAGGCATCGTTGGCTCAACGCCGATCAGCAGCATCACGATTGACGAAACGGCCAATGGCACTCCGATTTGCCTGGACAATATTTATGCGGGTAATGTGGCTAATTTTACGCCCTTTATCCCGGCCGTGCCGCTGCCGTCATCGGTGATAGGCGGCACATCGCTGTTGGGACTTCTGGCGGTGCTGCGACGCCGGGCGCAGCAGGCATGATCGTGGACGGGACTTTCAGCCGTTTCGGGTGAAGTTGTCGAATAAATCGGCGATGGATGTGTTGAATCTGAATACGGTGGTAGTGGGGCCGACGAGTGTGATTATGCCGGTGGAGGCGGTGCTGGGGGAGCATGGGTATTACGTTGTAACACGATGGCGGACGGTGGCGCTGGCGCACATGGTGGAGTTTGTGGATATTGATTTGCCGAAGTCTGGGAAGAGGAAACGGGCGTCTTAGGGGGGGTGGGGAGGGAAGAGATCGCGAAGACCGCGAAGGGAAGACGCGAAGAAATCACGCGAAGGGGGAATTGGCAATATCAGTAATGCCTCTCTTAGAGTTTGGCTTCAAGGACAGTCGATGAAATTAAAAGTCATATCCATCGTTCTGGCCAGCATATCGTTTGGGGGCTGTAGCGGCGCAGAGAAAGCACATATTGACCAAAAACTAAGCGAAAATAATGCGGCTATTTCTCAAGAAAAAGCTCGTCATCTTGCAGATATTGTTGCTGCGAAATTGGTTAGTTGGACACCCGTATTTGCGAGTGGTAGCAGGGAGAAAGGTAAATGGGATTTCCTTTATATAGATAAATTTACTGCAAGGCATTTTATGGTTGAAGTTGATGATGATGGTAAGACGCGAATAATTGAAGGCTTATAGTGTTAATGAGGCGGCTATACACAATATGACGCTGTTGGTCGGCGAAACCGCAAGCGTCGGCGAGGGCGGTTAGGCAGGGGGTTGCATGCTGAATTTGGAAACATTTTAGTCGGAGCTCGCGACGGGTTTTTTGCGTTTGTTGTAGGGCATCATGGGGAGGACCTGGGCGCGTTCGGCCCAGGATTGCCATTCGGCGGCTAGTTGTTTGACCTGGTCGGGATGCTCGGAAGCGAGGTCGTGGAGTTCGGTGCGGTCGGCGAGCATGTCGTAGAGTTCCCAGGGGCCTTTGATTCCCTTGGCGACGAGTTTCCAGTTGCCGTCGCGGACGGCGCGGTTGCCTTCGTGTTCCCAGAAGAGGGGGTTTTTGCGATCCAAGGGGGAGCCTTGGAAGGCGGGGAGGAGGGAGATGCCTTCGAGGGGGGGGGCGGTGGAGGGGTAGGTGGCGCCGGCGGCGGCGATGCAGGTGGGCATGAGGTCGATGAGGTGGCCGGGCTGGCGTTCGAGTTCGCCGTGGCGGGAGATGGCGGCGGGCCAGTGGACAACGAAGGGGGTGGAGATGCCGCCTTCGTGGACCCAGTGTTTGTATTCGCGGAAGGGAGTGTCGGAGACGTTGGCCCAGGAGCGGCCGTAGGCGATGAAGGATTCTTCGGGGCCGGGGAGGACGGAAGGGCCGTCGAGGATGGGGTGGCCGGCGCGGGTGACGGCGGGGCGGATGGCCATTTGCGGTTGGCCTTCAGCGGGAGGTGTTTTGGAGGCGGTGGGATGGGTGGGTTCGCGGCCGGTGGCTTCGGCGCAGGCGCCGTTGTCGGAGAGGAAGATGACCAGGGTGTTGTCGAGCTGGCCGGTCTCTTTGAGGGAGGCGATGACGGTGCCGACGCCTTGGTCGAGGAGATTGACCTGAGCGGCGTAGACTTCCATGCAGCGGGCTTCCCAGGCTTTGTCGGGGACGGTGGACCAGTCGCCGGCCTGGTCGCTGAGGGTCCATTTGGGGTCGATGATGCCGAGGTCAATCTGGCGTTTGAGGCGGGCTTGGCGGATGGGGGTGTAGCCGGCGTCGTATTTGCCTTTGAACTTGGCGATGGCGTCGGCGGGGGCCATCAGGGGCCAGTGGGGGGCGGTGAAAGCGACGTACATGAAGAAGGGTTTGCCTTCGCCAGCGAAAGATTTGTGATCGCGAACGAAATGGGCGGCGTTTTCGGCGACGGCGGTGGTGTAGTAGAAGGGTTCGGGGAGTTTGAATTCGGGGTCGGAGTTGGGGGAGATGGGGGTGTTGTCGCGGGTGAGCATGGCGGGGTCGAAGTAGTCGCCGCCGCCCATGACGGTGCCGTAGTAGCGGTCGAAGCCGCGGGCGAGGGGCCAGTTGGTCTTGGGGCCGTTGGGTCCGGCGTGGGCGGTGACGTGCCATTTGCCGGACATGTAGGTTTCGTAGCCGGCGGTGTGGAGGACTTCGGCGATGGTGCGGGCGTCGTGGGAGAGTTCGCCGCGGTAGCCGGGCTCGGGGGTGGGGTCGACCATATGACCGACGCCGGCTTCGTGGGAATAGAGGCCGGTGAGGAGACAAGCGCGGGAGGGACAGCAGCGGCAGGTGTTGTAGAACTGGGTGAAGCGGAGGCCATCGGCGGCGAGGGAGTCGATGTTGGGGGTGGGGATTTCGGAGCCGTAACAGCCGACGTCGGAGAAGCCCATGTCGTCGGCGAGGAGGATGACGATGTTGGGGCGTTTGTTGTCGGCGGCGTGAGTGAAGGTGGAGGCGAGTAAGAGAAAGAGAGTCAGGAGGAAAGTGGTTGGTTTCATGCAAAGAAGTTTAATCTTTAGCGAAAAAAGAAGAAACCCCGCATGTGCCATGCGGGGTTTCGGAAGTTGCTACTGATGCAGTTTAGTTAGCCTTCGACGGTGATGCCCATGGAGCGGGCGGTGCCGGCGATGATGCGGGCGCCGTGGTCGTCGTCGAAAGCGGAGAGTTCCTTGGCCTTGGTCTTGGCGATTTCCTTGCACTGGGCCATGGTGACTTTGCCGATTTTATTTTTGTTGGGTTCGCCGGAGCCTTTTTCGGCTTTGACAAGGTCTTTGAGCATGACCGAGGCGGGGGGGGATTTGATTTCGAAGGAGAAGGTGCGGTCTTTGTAGACGGTGACCAGGACGCCGACGACTTTGCCTTTGAGGGCGGCGGTGGCGGCGTTGAATTGCTGGATGAACTGGCCGGGGTTGACGCCATGCTGACCAAGGGCGGGGCCGATGGGGGGAGCCGGGGTGGCGGTGCCGCCTGGGGCCTGGAGTTTGAATTGGACGGTGATTTCTTTTTTGGCCATGGTGAACTCGATTCTGTGCTAGTGAGGGTCTGAGTCTATTATTTTTACATCGACCTGACGCCGGGGGGCGGACTGGACGAAGACTTCTTCTCCCTTTGGGAGCTCGACTTGTGGCGAGGTTCGCGGGGTGAAAAGGCGAACGAAGCGATAGGTCGGCACGGTCAGGAGTAAAAGGGCTAGGATGCTAACAAGAAAGAAGAGAATTAACAAGATGGCCGAGGCGAGGATGAGGAGGATGCCTGGGAGGGCGGCGACGAAGATGAGGGGTTTGCCCCAGGAGGGGAGGGTGGAGACGTTGCCTTTGAGTCCTTGGTAGCGGCCGTAATACTGAAAAACCCTCGTCATGGTCCTATCTTATGTAAAAACATCCGATTAAGACCATAGAAGCCGAAAAAAGAACAAGACGGACGAATTAGTCCGTCTTGTTCGATTAATGGCATTTATTTCTATATTTGTCCTAAGCAAGGAAATTGACCCGTTATTTCATATTCACGGCAACGGCGGTCGGATCAAGTTCCCACATGCCAGGTGTAAACAAACCGATGGCAGGTATTAGGAAAACGAATGTTCCAACAATATCTAGAATGCCCGTACCCGAAATGCGCTTATCAACGGTCGCGACTCCTGATCTATCGCCGTTTTTGGCAAGTATGCTATGAGATATATTGCGCTGCATAGATACGGTTACTGGCGATTTGCCGACCATTGCACCATCAACATAGATATCTGATCCGGGCAAAGTAGTCGAAATCGATACCATCTGAGTTGGGGGCTGAAAGGCCGAACATCCTCCGATTGCCCCGATTAACATCATCGATACCGCGCCCCGCCAAAAGAAAGACTTAACCATATCTGTGAACTCCGCGCGGAGATGTGATTGGCAGTGGGTTCAAATAATACCAATTACCCATCGTGGAATGGGATGCCCATTTGTTTGCCTGCAAAGTATCCGCAATGACTTCGCATGCGGAGAATAGCAGGCTCATCATTTAAATGCAAAAATAACTAAATGACATACAGAGAGTGGGCAGGGCAATCGCATGTAGGGGAAAAATCAACAGGATCCGGCTGCTG
Organism: Tepidisphaeraceae bacterium; assembly: GCA_035656825.1. GTDB lineage: Bacteria > Planctomycetota > Phycisphaerae > Tepidisphaerales > Tepidisphaeraceae > DASRRR01. The sequence goes on from DASRRR010000028.1 coordinate 42,309, forward strand.
CGCTGCGGCGTGGCGCGGCAGGAAGCGGGTTTCGGGGAGTACATGCGATTGCCCTGAGAGAGTGGGGCGTGTGCGGCTAGTTGCGAAATTACATTTTTTCGATTTGCCAGTATTCGAGTTCGAGGGGTGTGGGGCGGCCGAAGATGGTGGTGATGATGCGGACTTTGCCTTGTTCGCCGAGGATTTCGTCGACTTCGCCTTCGAAGTTTTCGAAGGGGCCGTTGGTGACTTTGACTTTGTCGGACTTTTTGTAGTCGGTTTTGAGGGAGGCGGCTTCTTCGGGGCGCTCGGCTTCTTCGAGCATTTTGGCCTGGTCCTTGGGGGACATGGGGGTGGGCTTGCCGTTGGAGCCGATGAAGTCACCGACGCCTTCGGTTTCTTTGATCATGAACCAGACTTTGTCGGGGATGCGGCCGTCTTTGTCGAGTTCGAGTTCGATGAAGACGTAGCCGGGATAGAGTTTGCGGTCGGATTCGCGGCGGACGCCGCCTTTCATGGAGCGGACACGTTCGGTGGGGACGAGGATTCGTCCGACGTGGGCTTCGAGGCCTTCGATTTTGACCTTGCGCGCCAACTTATCGCGGACCTGGTCTTCTTTATTGCTGGCAACACGCAGGACGAAGAATTGCACGGTGGACGCTCGCTGTTGAAGTTAAGTGCAGGTCGAAGAACGCCCGGAGCAGGCTCCGCGGCGTTTACACTACAAGGGTTTGCTTTTGAGGACGTCGATGAAATAGAAGAAATAGCCGAAGAAAATGTCGATGCCGAAGAGGAAGAAGGCAATCAGGAACATGAAGAGGACGACGACTTTGGTTGAGCCGATGAGTTCTTCACGGCTGGTCCAGTTGACCTTCTTCATCTCGCTGTCGGTGGCGATGAGGAAGTCGACAGAGGTGGTGCGGTTCATGGCAAACCAGCAGGCGAGGGCACCGACGGCGAGGATGCCGAGGGAGATGCCCAGGCGAAGATCTCTGTTGCCGAGGGTGGCAAGGGCGTGAGCATAGATGAACTGGGCGAGGAGGCAGAGGACGAGAACGGCGCCGCCGGCGGAGAGCATGCGGGTCCAGTAGCCCTGGCCTTTTTTGTAGATGGCGAAGAAGGAGGCCTGGGGCGCAGCAGAGGGGGCGCGCGGCGTGCCGGGTTCGCGGTCGTCGGGGTCACGGGCGGGAGCAGTGAGGGCGTTGGTGGCCATGAGTTTAGTTTCTCGAACGGGCGGCATTGTAAGGCGTCGGGTCGTTTATGAACACGCCGGGCAGGAATCGAACCTGCAACCTGCCGCTTTGGAGACGGCTGCTCTGCCAATTGAGCTACCGGCGTAACAGGCAGAGTAGTCAGAATTCAGTAGGAGCTGCCTACCGAGTACAGACTACTTCCTCTTGAGCTTATGGGGCGTGTGCTTGCGTTCACGGGGGCAGTAGCGTTTGCGTTCGAGCTTGGGGGCTCCGCCGACGACCTTGATTTCGGTTCGGTAGTTGAGGTCAGAGCACTCGGTGCATTGCATCCACGCCATTTCGCGATTGTCTTTGGCCATTAGAACACCTTCAAACTTGAGTTGCCAGTTGCCGGCGATAGAGCCGGCAACTGGCAACTGTCAACTAACAGTAATTCGCCGGATTAGGCGAGGATCTTGGTTACGACGCCGGAACCGACGGTTTTGCCACCTTCGCGGATAGCGAAGCGGAGCTTCTCTTCCATGGCGATGGGGGCGGAGAGTTCGACTTCGACGGTGACGTTATCGCCGGGCATGCACATTTCGGCGCCGCCGAGGAGCTTGGCAGCTCCGGTGACGTCGGTGGTGCGGAAGTAGAACTGCGGGCGATAGCCGGTGAAGAACGGCGTATGACGGCCGCCTTCTTCTTTGGTCAGAACGTAAACTTCGGCTTCGAACTTGGTGTGGGGGGTGATGCTCTTGGGGGCAGCAAGCACCTGACCACGTTCGAGGTCTTCCTTTTCGACGCCGCGGAGGAGGACGCCGACGTTTTCGCCAGCCTGGCCGGAATCGAGGGTCTTGTTGAAGGCTTCGATGCCGGTGATGACCGAGGCGCGGTTGGGCTTGAGGCCGACGATTTCGACGGCGTCGCCGACTTTGCACTGACCGCGTTCGATACGACCGGTGCCGACGGTGCCGCGACCCTTGATGCTGAAGACGTCTTCGATGGGCATCAGGAAGGGCTTGTCGACTTCGCGCTGGGGGATCGGAACGAATTGATCGAGGGCAGCGACGAGATCGTCGATGGGCTTACAGGCCTTGTCGTCGGAGGGATTTTGGAAGGCGGGGAGGGAGGAGCCGCGGATGACGGGGGTGTCATCGCCGGGGAAGCCGTACTTGGTGAGGAGTTCGCGGACTTCCATTTCGACGAGGTCGAGGAGCTCGGCGTCGTCGACGAGGTCGATCTTGTTGAGGAAGACGACGATCTTGGGGACGCCGACCTGACGGGCGAGCAGGATGTGCTCGCGGGTCTGGGGCATCGGGCCGTCGGCGGCGGAGACGACGAGGATCGCTCCGTCCATCTGTGCGGCGCCGGTGATCATGTTCTTGATGTAGTCAGCGTGCCCGGGGCAGTCGACGTGGGCATAGTGACGCTGGGGGGATTCATACTCAACGTGGGCAGCGGCGATGGTGACGGTCTTGGTGGCGTCACGTTCGGTGCCGCCCTTGGCGATGTCCTTGTAGGACTTGGCTTCGGTGCCGAACTTGGACTGCGAGCGAGCGGAGAGCGCCGCGGTCAGGGTGGTTTTGCCATGGTCGATGTGACCGATGGTGCCGACGTTCACGTGGGGTTTCTTACGTTCGAATACGCCCTTTGCCATGATGACCTCCAGGTCTTTCTGTCTAGCGATCGAGGGTGATGATCGCTTTCTGACTCTTACCGGCGGTTGTCGATACCGCCACTCTGACTGGAACCTCGACAAGCCGACATTAGGGACGAGACACGCAAAAGGGAAATCCGTTTTGAGTGTCAGGTGCCAAATGCCGGAGTGTCGCCAAAGCTGCTACAGGGGATTGAACCCTGGGCCTCGTCCTTACCAAGGACGCGCTCTACCGCTGAGCTATAGCAGCGACTTACGGCAATTCCGGATGCCCAAGAGGACCCGGCGCGTACCGGGAGCTTATGGGGGCGGAGAGTATAAACGGCGTTAAAGCAATGTCAATCCGTAGGCTTGGGAGAATTTTCGCATTGCTCGGCCCGCGCCAAGACTGAGAGCGATATTTTTCTTGCATTTGCTTTGGTCGTTTGTAATCTGGCTCGTTGGGGATAGCTGAAGCGATTTTTCGATATTTCAAGAAAACGCGTCATTTTGATCATGTCTCTTTTATCCAAGGGGCTTTTATGCGTGGGATGGCTTCGATTTACTGTGCATCAGCATTGCTGTGTGGATTGGTGCTTTGCGGGCAGACATTTGCAGGCAGCGCCAAGGCAAGTGCGGCCAATCCGTCGGCACCGGCGTTTTCCAGCGGCGGATATTTGAATGTCGCGGCGTACAGCGAGCAGGTGGATATCGGCAGTAATGCCAGCGTGACCTCGGATGTTGTACTGGGTGGGAGCACCGCCGCGTCGCCGGGGCAATACCGATCGGGCGTCGGTTTGACGAGCCAGCAAATCGCGGTTCAAAATGGTTTTAAGGTAAGTCCGCTGACAGGCAAGATGGTGCCGAGTTACACCTACTCGGGTCCGGTGGCGCAAATTCTGGGGCCTGGGCAGTTTGCACTGAATAAGGGGCAGCTTAGTCAGCCGGACGATCATGTGAGCATCACGTCGACAACGGGCGCGTATAGCGGCTCCGCCTCTGTTTCCAATCAGACCAATCCACTGATCAATTTGAATTTCCCCAAGTATGCAATTAATGCCGAGGCAACAGTCGACGATTCGGGCGATGTATTGCCGGGCGATGCCTCGGCGCTGGCTGGGGATCCAGTCAATATCCCCGCGGGAACGTATACGTATGATCCATCACTGGATTCCTCGGTGCAGTTAACTAAGGATGAAGAAGGAAGCGCGCGTGTTTATGCCGTGGACGGCGCCACATTTACTTCTGACAGTGTGGACAATTTCGTTGCCGATGGCGAGTCGGTGGATCACACGCTCTGGACACTGACGCAATATGGATCTGCCGGGGGGGCCGGTGGCATCAGCGGATATGATTTTTATCTGAATCCGGCGGCTCTGAGCGAGATCACGTTTCCAAGCAGCTACCTGGCGACGCTGGGTTCATACTCGGATGCGACATCCGAGGCGCTTTTGATCGATCAGGCGGTGGACGACGATATCTTCAGCCTAACGGGTGGTACCTCAGATTTAGCCGATTTCGATCCGTTCCCGAGCGGAACAACCTACACGCCGTCGGTGGACGGGGAAGAGTACGCTGACGGCGCCGACGCGGTCATTGCGGCACCGGAGCCTGGCATAATCTTTTTGCCCGCGATTCTGGCGATTCTGGGTGCGCAAGAGTTGCGAAGGCGAACGCACTGATACACCGCGCGCGAATTTCACCAAGACGTTCGCCGTGTTCTCACTTGGATTGCGGATTGAAAGAGAGGGGGGAGTGTGGGTATGACTGGGAGAATGTTGACGATCTGGACAAATGCGGCGTTTCCGGAGGGGGTGGCGAAGCGGTTGGAGGGGGCGCTGGCGGGGTATCGGGTGGTGAAGCCGGGGAAGTTGGAGGCGGTGAATTTGGTGGCGGGGGAGCCGCATGAGGGATTTATGGAGGCGGAGGTGGCGTTCGGGCAGCCGGATGTGGGGCAGGTGATGGAGTCGAAGAAGATCCGGTGGGTGCATCTGACGAGTGCGGGGTATACGCGGTATGACCGGGAGGATTTACGGGAGAGTTGCAGGAGGCGGGGGGTGGTGGTGACGAATAGTTCGCATGTTTATGATGAGCCTTGCGCGCAGCATGTGCTGGCGATGATGATGGCGATGGGGAGGCAGTTGCCGGGGGCATGGGTGGATCAGGGGGGGAAGCGGGAGTGGCCGTCGGCGGAGTTGCGGGCAGCGTCGCGGCTGATGATCGGGGAGAAGGTTTTGATTTATGGGTTTGGGACGATTGCGCGGAGGCTCGTGGAGTTGCTGACGCCGTTGCGGATGGAGATTACGGGGGTGAGGAGGAGGCCATCGGGGGATGAGGGGGTGCGGATTGTTACGGATGGGGATGAAGTGCTCGGGGAGGCGGACCATGTGGTGAATATTTTGCCGGCGAATGATGCGACGGGGGGATATTTTGATGGGAAGCGGTTTGGGAAGATGAAGAAGGGGGTGTTATTTTACAACATTGGAAGGGGGACGACGGTGA
>DASRRR010000029.1:0-15281 GCA_035656825.1 Tepidisphaeraceae bacterium
GTGAGTGAGGGGGAGGGGTGGGTGATGGTGGATAAGCCGGCGGGGGTGGCGGTGCATCCGCTGGAGGAGGGGGAGCGGGGGACGATGTTGAATAGAGTGGTGGCGAAATATCCGCAGATTCAGGGGGTGGGGGAGGGGGGGCTTAAGTCGGGGGTGGTGCATCGGCTGGATGTGGATACATCCGGGGTGCTGTTATTTGCGACGGATCAGGAGCGGTGGGAGGCGTTGCGCAAGGCGTTTAAGGGGCATTCGACGAAAAAGGTGTATCGAGCGATTGTGGATGGGGAGATGGAGGGGGCGGGGAGGGAGATGATGGATTTGGTGGTGGTGAAGCATAGTCCGGCGCGGGTGGGGGTGGTGAATCCGACGCAGGGGTATATGCCGGCGGGGGCGCGGGAGTGTTATTTGAATTGGCGGGTGATTGAACGATTGGGAGGGGCGTCACTGATTGAGGTGGAACTGGGGACGGGGTTTTTGCATCAGATCAGAGTGATGATGGCGCATGCAGGGCATGCGGTGGTGGGGGATGCGGTGTATGGGAAGGGAGAGGCGGGGGTGTCGCGGCAGATGTTGCATGCGAGTTATTTGCGGGCGGGGGTGGCGGAGGGGAGATGTGGGGAGCCGGAGGATTTTATGAGGGTGTTGAAGAAGCTGGGGGGATAAAAATCGGGATAGGGGAGAGCCTTGAGGTCTCTCCCGTCCCACATCACCGTACGTACGGGTCCGCATACGGCGGTTCGGTTCGTTATACTCATCCATCTGACAGGAGGCTTTCGAGGCCCAGCCAGTCCCGGAAGCTGTTGGGGAAGGCATAATGCAATGCTGGACTGCGGCTCAGACGCCAGGAGCCGTGGCAATTGGCGGTCGTTTGCACTGCCAGGTCTTTGCCGAGCACCCGTATGCGTGGATCAAAGGCCGGCTGAATAATCATCAGACGCGTTATCGCGGGTTGGCGCGCAACTTCTGTCGAAGTTTCGCGCTCAAGCCGGCCTGAGGAGGGGGCATGGCAGGATGAGCGGGGAGATTCCCCGCGCCGAACGAGGCCCAAATGGCTTCGTTCAGGCGAAAACCAAGGAGATTAGGCGATTCCGTCCAGCCTAAAAGTCGTTTATGTTGTGGAATGGAATCCGAATGGGCTAATCGATGGTCTCATTTCAAGTTTCCCCTCATTCCCCCATTCCAAACCGCGCCAACTCGATCCGCTCGTAAGGTTTTTTCTCCCCTGCTTCATACAACAGCCCCACCTGCCCATCCTGCAACTTCACTAAACACGAATATGCCGCCGGCCCATCCCACACGACCCTGCCGTCCGACCATGTCTGGCCTTCATCCCGACTCTCCCGCACCGTCATCTTCTCCCGCTTCGTCGACGCCGGATTCGCAAACAAAATCACCCCATTCTTTCCCCACGAATACCGCAAAATGCTTCCCTGACAGATCGGTTCGACCAGCGCCGTATCATGCCGCGCTGCTGCAAATGTTTCCCCGCCATCCTCACTCACCGCCACCCCTCTTTCCTTAGGCTGTGTCGTCCCTTTCTTCACCCGCCCATTCCGCATATTCAACATCACTTCCCCTCCATTCAACTCCACCACCTGACTCTCATTATATCCACCCCCCGCCGGCTCGCCGCCGATCTTCCAGCTCTGTCCATGATCATCCGAATAAAACACCACCGAATTCCCCATCTTCCCCCCCCGCGTCACATAATCACATGGAATCACCAGCCGCCCTTTATATTTCCCGGTGTGAATCTGCACCCCCACCCCGGGCCCGGTCGCAAACCACGCCCACTCCTCCTTCTTCACTTCCTTCGTAATCTCCTGGGGCTTCTCCCAAGTCTTCCCGCCATCCTTGCTCGACGTCACCCAAACCGTCCGTGTCTTTTTGCTCGTCCCCATCGTCAGCCCGGGCTCACGATCCTCCCCCAGATTATGCGTCATCAATAACCACACGACGCCAGTCGCCTCATCCACGACCGCGCAAGGATTCCCGCACGTATTGGCCCCATCCGCCCAAACCACCTGCACCGGCCCGAACGTCCTGCCCCCATCGGCCGACCGGCGCTCCAGCAAATTAATCTCCCCCGAATCCCCCCCGTTATTTTTCCTCCCCTCGCAAAACGCCAGCACGCCCTTCTCCCCCACTGCCACGATCGCCGGTATCCGATAGCTCGCATACCCTCCCTCTCCCGCACGAAACAGCACATTCCGTTCGATCTCCTCCGCTCTGACTCCCGCGACGCCAATCAACACCATTAATATTGCGTATCTCAACATAACTTAATTCTCATAACACAAATTCAAATATTCTTCTTCTTTCCATTTCAGCCTAAGATACTCTCCGTGAACACCGACCAACTCAAGCATCTCCTCTCTGCCGTTGCCGCCGGGCAAACGTCCATCGACGCCGCCGCCGACCAGCTTCGCCAGCTTCCCTTCCAATCGCTGGACTGCGCCACGATCGACCACCACCGCGCCCTGCGCTGCGGCCTGCCCGAGGTCATCTTCTGCCCCGGCAAGCACCCCGACCACGTCGTCCAGATCGCTCGTCACCTCGCCGCTCAAAATCTCCCCGTCCTGGCCACCCGCGCCAACGCCGACCAACTCGCCCAGGTCCGCAGCGCCTTCCCCGAAGTCCTCGTCGACGACCTCTCTCACTCCTTCATGCTCAACCCCCCTGCTCCCCTCCCCCCCCGGAACGACGACCCCTTCATCGCCGTCATCTCCGCCGGCACCGCCGATCTCCCCGTCGCCCACGAGGCCCTCTTCACGCTCCGCGCGACGCGCACGCCTTGCGTCCGCATCGTCGACGTCGGCGTCTCAGGCCTGCACCGCCTGCTCGCCCACTTGCCCACGCTCCAGCGCGCCTGCGCCGTCATCGTCGTCGCCGGCATGGAAGGCGCACTCCCTTCCGTCGTCGGCGGACTGGTCTCCTGCCCCGTCTTCGCCGTCCCGACGTCCGTCGGCTATGGCGCTTCTTTCAACGGCCTCGCCGCACTCCTGGGCATGCTCAATTCCTGCGCCTCGGCCGTCTCCGTCCTCAACATCGACAACGGCTTCGGCGCCGCCTACTCGGCGTCCCTCGTCTACCAACAAGTCACCAAGCATCTGCCCAAATCCTCGTAACCCCCTTCGCTCCTACTTCACCAACTGATACACATAGATCGTTCCCTCCAGCACCTCTTCCGGCGCCCGCCGCCGAAACGATTCGTACAAATCCTGTTTAAAATAAATCCCCTGCAAATTCGTCGCTCCGACCAATATGTACGCATTATTCGTCGGCCATGTCACTTCAGGCCCGAACATATACCCGCCGGGCAGATTGTGATAGCGAATCCCCCACGACGCCGGATCTTCCGTCCCAAAATACCCCAGAAACAAATCGGCATCCGGATGTCTTTTCTGCCACTCCGCCACTGCCGGCAAATCCTGACCCCAATCGAGATTTGAATCTCCCAAAAGAGCCAGCCCGCCGCGATTTCCGCCGCTTGCACCGTTAAAAAACGCGATGAAATTCGGATAAGCGCTCACCACTTCCCCGATCACCAATATCCCAAGTGCCGTCACCGCGATCTTCCCGGCTCTGCTCCCCCACACATTCGACGCCGCCACGCCCAACCATACAAATCCCAGTGCATACACCGGGAGCACATATCGAACCCCCAGATTCAAATTCGCCCCCATTGCGCTCCCCAGCAACACCGCCGCCGGGACGCCCAGGCAAACCATCGCCCAACCATCCTTCTGCCTCCGTCGCAAACTCCACCCCACCGCCAGCAAGACGCCCATCAACACTCCCATCGGCGTCTTCACCGCGATCGCCTCCAAATAATAATACCACTTCCCGCCATAATATTTTTTCCCGTTCAGATACGCATCCTCCCCCACCGCGGTCCTCTCGGTAAACAGCACCCCTGCCAGCCACGCCTCCGGCAGCGCTTTCCACTCATTCAGTTTCATCACCGCTTTACCCAGCATTCCCGGATCCCACGCCGCGATTTCCGCCTCCGTAGGCACGCGCCCCTGCTCCGCCCGATACGTCCGCTGCGCCATTGCCCGGACAATCTCATTCATATCAATCCGAGGCGTCCCCCGCGGCGACGCTGCATAGCGAAATCCATAAGTCGCCCACACCATCCCCATCGCCAAACAAAATATCACCCCCAACGCCAAACTAAACCTCCGAACTGCGCGCCAATCTTTTCCCAACACCGCCTTCCCAATCAATACCCCCCCCACGATCGGCCCAAGCACGAGCGCCGACAATTTCACGACCAGCGCCATCCCGCACAGCACCCCAAGTCCGGCCACTTTCGACCATGTGAATCGCTTCCCCAAACTCCACGTCAATGCCATCACCGCCACGGTCAGCAGCGCCATCGCCACATCATTTTTCACCAGAGGCCCGTGCCCCAGAAACCCGGGATCAAACGCAAACAGCCCGACGGCGACGATCGCCGCGACCTTCCCTCCCAGCCGCCACGCCCACCAGCCGATCGCCGCCCCGCACATCACCGCCACCAGCAACATCATCCCCCGCATCCCGCGCACCAGCCCGTGCGGCTCATTGGCCCCGCCGTACATCACCTCATGCGTCAAATACCACTTATTTCGCGAATCCTCCCCAATCCCCGTCCAATACTTTGATCCGAGATCCACATTCACTTTCTTCCCCCAATTCCCAATCCACGCCCACTTCTTCCACAACGGCGGATGCTCATAATCCACCCGATAATCCCCCAGACTTCCCGCAGCCCACCCGCTCACCACCTCCAAAGGCTCATCATACGTCGCACTCTTCCCCGACACCGCGCTCCACGCCATCACGGCATAAATCCCCAGCAGCCCGATGCATACCCCCGCCCACCACCACTCCATAACCCAACGCTTCATTCCCCCAATATAACCGCTACCAAGCTCGTCTCCCTCATCTAGCAGCCTATTATTAGGAGACATATTTGTTTCGAGTTTCTTTCTCAAAGGATCCCCATGACACTTCCCCCCGATGCCGCCCTCCGCCAAAAATTGAACGCCACCCACGCCGCCCTCCTGCGTATCCACAAAGCCCTAGTCGACCACGAGCGTGACCGCTACGCCCGCGCCCAGCGCCCCGTCGGCTCTCCCCTTGAATTCCTCAATCTCCTCCTGCACGACCCGCGCTTCGCCTGGCTGCGCCCCATCTCTGAACTCATCGTCCAACTAGACGAGACCGCCTCTACGCGCACCCCCGTCGACCCCGACCAGGCCGCGAATTTGCTCAAACAAGCCCAAACCCTCCTCACCCCCGCCGAATCCGCCGAAGGCTTTCCCCACCACTACCACCATGCCCTACAAGAATCCCCCGAAGTCTCCGCCGCCCACGCAGAATGGAAGCGCACTATCGTTTAAAATTTTTTCTCTCTGTTGAGCGTTCAATGTTCGACGTTCTCTTCTCTCCATTCATCCTTTAACCTACACAAATGCTACCTCATCTCCCCCCCCGCCCCGCCGACTCGCACAAAGGCACCTTTGGCCGAGTCTTCATCGTCGGCGGCTCCGAACCCATGATCGGCGCTCCTGCATTCGCCGGCACTGCTGCATTGCGCATGGGTTCCGGCCTCGTCCAAATCGCGACGCCCCGCTCCATCCTCCCCCACTCCCTCTCTATCTGCCCCGAACTCATTGGCCTGCCGCTCACACCCTCCTCCCTCCGCGCCTTCGACGAAGCCGCCGATAAAGCCACCTCCATCGCCATCGGCCCAGGCCTAGGGCAATCTGCTCAATCTTTCACGCTCCTCAAACACCTCATCCGCATCAAAGACAAACCTCTCGTCATTGATGCGGACGCTCTCAACCTCCTCTCCAAGCAAAAACGCTGGCCCGCCACGTTCCGCGCCGCCGCCGTCCTGACTCCGCATCCCGGCGAAATGAAACGCCTGATGAACCTCCTCGACACCAACCTCACGGATGTCCCGACCGATGACGCCGGCCGACTCAAACTCGCCACTCTCGCCGCCCAGACTTTCAAATGCGTCATCCTCCTCAAAGGCCATCGCACCGTCATCACCGACGGCACCCGCCACCACGTCAACACCACCGGCGACTCCTCCCTCGCCAAAGCCGGGACTGGCGACATCCTCACCGGGATTCTCGCCTCCCTCCTCGGCCAAAAAATGCCCCCCTACGACGCCGCCTGCCTCGCCGCCCATCTCCACGGCTCCGCCGGCGAACTCGCCGGCAAACGCCTCGGCCAACGCTCCACCCTCGCCCGCGATATCCTCGATTCCATCCCACAAGCCATTCATCAATATAAACGGGCATAAATTGACTATCATACTACGTATGATAGAATGATTCTGTAATGAAGCTGACCTTCGTTCAGATACGCACTTACTTGGTCGATGCCAGGCGATTGCGTTTGTCAGATGAAGATCAGCGCGATCTCGAACGAATCTTACTCGCCACTCCAAATGCCGGAGCCGTGATGGCCGGTACGGGCGGACTCCGAAAACTCCGCCACGCGCCCGCGCAGTCGTTCCAGCGGGAAAAGCGGCGGGATTCGCATCTGCTACGCCTATTTTCCCGGTGCAGCACACATTTACTTCATTACTGCCTTCGGAAATAACGCGCAATCCAACCTGACCGCCAGCCAGAAATCCTCCATCCGCACCCTGCTTCATGACATCGCTACTTATCTCGTAAGGAACAATCCATGAAAAAGAAAAACCTGAAGCGATCCGGCAATGTCGGCAATCGAATCATCGAAGGCCTCACCGAACTCCGCGACGTCCTGCGCTCGGGCGCACCACTTGAGCACCATTTCACTGTCCGCACGGTCCAGGTGCCCGACCCAGAGCAATTCAACTCTGAACGCATTCAATCGCTCCGTTTGCGCCTGCAAATGAGCCAAAGCATCTTCGCTAAGCTCATCGGCGTCTCCACGATCCTCGTGCAATCCTGGGAGCAGGGATCACGCACCCCCTCCCCCCTTGCGCGCAGACTCCTTCGCGAGATGGAGCGCGATCCGCGCCACTGGCAACACATGATCGTCACCGCTCCCGACCACCATCATCATCCCCGCCGCAAATCCGCCTGATCTCAACTCACTCATTCGTCATTACTCATTCGTCATTGCCTCGTCATTCTGGCTTCGTCATTCGTCATTCCCTACACTCGCCGCCATGCGTCTCCTTCTCGTCACCCTCCCTCTCCTGCTTCTCTCCTGCAACCGCAATATCCCCTCCCCGACCACGCGCCCCTCGGTCACCCACCCTACCATCGCCTCCCTCGTCCCCGCCGCCACGGATTTGCTTGTCGGCATGGGCGCGGCCGACCATCTCGTCGCCATTTCCAACTACGACACGCCGCGCCCGGAAACTTCTTCTCTCCCGCGCGTCGGCGATTACCAATCCCTCGACTGGGAACGGCTGACCACGCTACGCCCTGACATCCTGATCACTTTCCAAGCCCCCGACCGCCTCCCCGCCGGCCTGAAACAACGCGCCGACTCGCTCCACATCCAACTCGTCAACATCCGCACGGAAACGCTCTCCGATCTCTACGCCGAAATCACCCACCTCGGCCAAGTCGCCGGCGAACCCGCCAAAGCCGACGCCGCACTCCATTCTCTTCAATCCCAATTCGACGCGATCCACAATCGCGTCGCCTCTCTTCCGCCCGCGCGCACGCTTCTTCTCCGTGATGAAACCGCCACCGGCGCTGTCGGCATCCACAACTTCCTTAACGACATCCTCGAAATCGCCGGCGGCACCAACGCAATCTCCACCCCTGGCTGGCCCGACATCGACCGCGAGCAACTCCTCTCTCTCCACCCCGACCAAATCATCCTTCTGCTCTCGGATGCCCCCCCGCAAGTCGAATCCCAGGCCCGCGCCACGCTACAATCCCTCCCCGGCCACCCGCCTTTCACGATCATCAATCAATGGTACGCCCAGCAGCCCGGCTTCCATCTCCCCGACCTCGCCAAGCAATTCGCAGGCGCCCTGCATCCCACGCCATCCAAGTAATTACTCCGTACCGTTTGATTTCCCGCGCGGGGCGCGTAGCCTTCCCCTCATGGCGACCCTGCTCCAATCCAACCTCCCCTTCCCCGTTCGCCGCGGTAAAGTCCGCGACGTATACGACCTCGGCGACTCTCTCCTCATCGTCGCCACCGACCGCATCAGCGCCTTCGACGTCATCATGCCCGACGGCATCCCTGACAAAGGACGTATCCTTACGGCGCTCTCCCTCTTCTGGTTCAATAAATTCTCCGCCGACTTTGAACACCATTTGATCGCCACCGATGTCGCGCGTTACCCAGCCTCGGTGCAACTCTTCCGCGACCAGCTTGAAGGCCGATCGATGCTGGTCAAAAAAGCCACCGTCATCCCGATTGAATGCGTCGCCCGCGGCTATCTCGCCGGTTCGGGCTGGAAAGAATACCAGCAATCCCAAACCGTCTGCGGCGTATCCCTCCCGGCCGGCCTGCGCCAATGCGACCAGCTCCCCGCCCCTATCTTCACCCCCGCGACCAAAGAAGAATCCGGCCACGACATCAATATCTCCTTCGACCAGGCTGTCTCGCGCATCGGCCCAGACCTCGCCACGCAACTGCGCGACCGCACGCTTTCTCTCTACACCAAAGCCGCCGCCTACGCGCGCACGCGCGGCATCATTATCGCCGACACCAAATTCGAATTCGGCCAGCTCCCCGACGGCCGCGTGATCCTTATCGATGAAGTCCTCACCCCCGACTCCTCGCGCTTCTGGCCCGCCGATTCCTACACCCCCGGGCAGGATCAGCCCAGCTTTGACAAACAATTCCTTCGCAACTGGCTCGAATCTCAGCCGTGGGACAAAGCCCCTCCGGCCCCCGCGCTCCCCGTCAACGTCGTTCAAGGCACCCGACAAAAATACATCGAAGCTTACCAACAACTAACCGGCAGCCTCTTTAACCCCTGAAATTTCAACGGCTTCCTCGCCCTGCCCGCTTGGTCCCCGGTTTGCCTGTAATCTATCAACAAACCACGGAGGCATTATGTCCACCACTCTGAAACAAATGGCCCGGCTCAGCAACGGCAGCAGCCTGCAACGCATCTCCACCTGTCTGAGCGCCCAGGACATCGCCATGATGCTCGGCGGCAGCGGCCTGATCCTCTACGGCCTCGCTCGGCGCACGCTTCCGTCCATCGGCGTCGCCGCGATGGGAGCTGCCGTCATCGCCTACGCCTCCTGCCGCAACCACGACGACGCCGAAGCCAAACTCCGCAAACAAGTCATCAACTCCCCCAAACGCTACCACCCCGAAAACTCCGGCGACATCGCCGAGCTGCACCAAACCCCGCGTGATTCCGTCGACGAATCCTCCATGGAAAGTTTCCCCGGCAGCGACTCTCCAGCCCACTCCGTCTCCGCTTAACCGCGCGCCAGCTCCACCATCAAACATCGATCCTGCACAAACGGCATCCCCGCCTCCGCCGCCAGCTTTTCCCCTTGCGCCGACACGATCCCCGACTGCAACCACACGCCTCCCGCGCCAATGCGGATCGCCTCTTCCACCACCCCCGCGCAAAACTCTGCCCGCCTAAACACATTCACCAAATCCACTTTCCCCGGCACCTCCGCGAGCTTCGCATAACTCTTCATCCCCATCACCCGCTCCACCTGCGGATTCACCGGCACAATCTCCTTCCCGCGTTCCATCAGATATTCCGCCACCTGATAACTTATCCGCGCAGGATCATCCGACAACCCCACCACCGCAATCCGCTTGGCCGTAATCAACTGCCGAATTACGTCACGCATTTACTCCTCCAATCGCTTACTCGATTGCCGCTTCTGCGCCAGCATCCATGTAAACAATTCCGGCGTGTCATACGCCCGCGTCCACGAATTATGCCCCACGCCGGGATACAACGTCAGACGCGCATGCCCGCCCGTCTTGTTCATCGCATCCACCATGCGAATCGATTCATTCACCGGCACAACCTTATCCACCAGCCCCTGAAACGCCCACGTCGGCACGAGCTTCAACCGATCCGCCTCCAGCGGGTCTCCACCGCCCGCGATCGGCACAATCGCCGCAAACCGGTCCGGCCGATGCTCCGCCCAATCCCATGTCCCATATCCACCCAATGACAGCCCTGTCAGATACACCCGATCCGGATCCACCCGATATTCCTTCAATACAAAATCCAACAACTGATCCAGATCATCCACATCCCACCAATGCTTCGACCGCGCCAGCGGCGAAATCAGCACAAATGGAAACTCCTTCCCCTTCGCCGCCAGTCCCGGCAATCCCCCCTTCAATTTCCCCAAATCCGTCCCGGCCTCCCCCGACCCATGCAAAAAAATCACCAGCGGCCACCGCTCCTTCGACGTGCTATACCCCTTGGGCAGATAACACAAATAAGGCACATCCACCCGCCGCGTCGACGCCGCCTCATAATGCATTGGCTCCTGCACCCCCTCCCGCCCCAAAGACGCACATCCGACTAGCACCATCAACCCAAGCAAACAAAAATACTTATTCATCCAACACTCCAAACGCCAAGTCCCTCGGCATCGCCGCCGGCCGTTCATACACAATCTCCGTCACGAACTCGCTTCCGTTCCGTGACGAATCCAAAAACCCCTGCATCAAATCGAGCACTACAAACGCCTGTGAAACATCACACCGCATCTTCCTACCCGACCGGATCGCATACGCCATATCCGCAAGCCCCGTCGCCCGCGAATACCCCGTCGCAAACGCCGCCGGCGCCTCGCGCCAATCCGCATCTCCAACCGTCTTCACATGCACCGGCCCGTCAAACATGTTGGGGTCCGGCACCCGAATCGTCCCCTCACTTCCATACACCGTGATCGGCTGCTTTTCATCATACGTCTTGAACTTCGTCGCAAACGACGTAAGCAGCGCCCCTGATACGCCGTTCTCAAACTCCATGAGCCCCATCACATGGTCCGGCGTCTCCACCGCGATCTTCTTCCCCCGCTTCGGCTCCGATGTAATTGTCCGCTCCGCAATCGCAATCGACGCCATCCCCATCACCCGCCGCACCGGCCCAAATAAATTCAACAGCGCCGTCAAATAATAAGGCCCCATGTCGAACATCGGCCCCCCACCCGCTCGATAATAAAACTCCGGCGAAGGATGCCAAGACTCATGCCCGGGCGACAACATAAGCGCCGTAAACCCCACCGGCCGACCAATCACCCCATCATCCACCAACTTCCGCGCCGTCTGCAACCCCGACCCGAGCACCGTATCGGGCGCGCATCCCACTCTCAACCCCTTCTTCTTCGCCAACTCCAAAACTTCCCTGCCCCCCTGCCGATCCACCCCCAGCGGCTTCTCCGCATAAGTATGCTTCCCCGCCGAAAGCGCCGCCAGCGCCACCGGCACATGCGCCTGCGGCACCGTCAAATTCAACACAATCTCAATCCCCGGATCGCCAAGCAACTCCTCCACCGTACAAGCTCGCGCTACCCCATGCTCCGCCGCCTTCGCCCGCGCCCGGTCCATGTCCAGATCCGCCACCGCCGCCATCTCCAGGATGGGGAAATTCTTCGCCCCATTGAAATAAGCATTCGAAATCGCCCCACAACCGACGACGCCGACTTTCACCTTCTTCATATTCATCCCAACCCTTCCATCTTCGTCCCACACTGACAAACAAACGGCTTCAACTGATGCGGCCTCACGCGCGTCGGCCTCTCGATCACAATCACGCACGAACATTTCGGACAAATATGCTGATCTCCCTTCGCGGGCTCCTTCATCGCCGGCTCATCGATCGGCGCCACATCCTCTTCCCCCGCCACATCCGCCACATCCTTCCGCCGATCCATCGCCAGATTCGCCAGCTTGTCCGCCAGCTCATTTTTATGCCTCAAATTATGCGTAATCGTGGCATGATTAAACTGATGATATAGATGTTGCGCTTCCTCATACAACGGAATCAAATCCGGCGACTTCACGCGATACTCCCCGCGCATCTGCTTGATAATCAGTTCACTATCCCCGCGCACGACGATCGACTTCGCCCCGATCTTCTTCGCCTCCTGCAGCGCCGTGATCAGAGCCGTGTATTCCGCGACATTGTTGCTGGCGCGGCCGATGAACCGACCGAGCGTGACGACCGCCGTCCCATCCGCCGCCCGCACGACCACGCCAACCCCCGCCGGCCCGGGATTGCCCCGCGATCCCCCGTCAAATTCCAGCGTCAACGTCTCGTCCTTCATCCCCGCGTTTTATCACGCCGCCGATCTTGCGGCAAAGACCTCAAAATATATAGTGATCCCCGGCCGACAAGGCGGCCAACGGTCCGCGTAAAGGGTTCAACCCGCCTGATTGTGCTTCCAACATAGCCTTCTTTCTGCCCGAGACGCGGACACCGGGCCCTTTTGAAGGAAGGTTCTCATGTCCAAATCTCTGCCGCCGCGTCCCAATCTCGAATATCTCAAAAAGTCCGCCAAGCAGCGCCTGAAGAAATTGCGCGCCAACAATCCGCTCGCCAAATTAACCAGTGCGCAATTGGAAGTCGCCAGAGAATATGGTTTCGCCAGTTGGCGAAAACTCCACGACCACATTCTCTCCCAGCACCCCGCAATAACATCCGCCAGCAACCTCCGGGAAAAAATCGCCGCCTTCCTCGACGCCGCCGTCTCTCCCATCGGCTCCAACCCGGAGGCCGGCAACCTCGATCAAGCCGATGCGATCTTGCATGAAACTCCCGAACTCGCCACTGCTGACCTGCTCATCGCCGCTGCCCTTGGCAACGCCAAAGCCCTCGAAACATTCCTCCACCAATCCCCCTCTGCCCTCCACCAACCCGCCGGCCCGCGCAACTGGCCTCCCCTGCTCTACCTCTGCTATTCACGCTACCTGCGTCTGCAACCCCAGCGACAAGCCGACTTCCTCCGCTGCGCCAAACTCCTGATCCAATCCGGTGCCGACCCCAATACTCATTTCGTCCACGAAGGGTTCAACGAAACCGCCCTCTTCGGCGTCTCGGGCGTCGCCAACTCCCCGCTCCTCACACGCTACCTCCTGCAATCCGGCGCCGATCCCGACGACCTGCAATCCGCCGGCCAAGGGACCGAGTCGCTCTATCACGCCTGCGAACACTTGGACAATGAGTGCTTACGCCTTCTACTGAAGGCAGGTCCGCGAAAACAAAACATGAGCTATTGCCTGGCGCGCAAATTGGATTTTGACGACATCCAAGGCGTCCGACTGATGCTGGATTACGGCGCGGATCCCAATCAAGGCGCTCTCCCCCACGCTATCCGCCGCGGCCGAAGCGTGGAGATTATCACGCTTCTCATTCAAAACGGAGCCGACGTCAATCGCCCTGACAAGACCGGCATGGCTCCTTTGCACCTCGCTCGCCGCCTCGGTCGGACGGATATCGCCGAACTCCTCTTGCAACACGGCGCAACCGACGACGCATCGCCGCGCGAACAATTTCTCGCCGCCTGCGCCGCCGGCAACACCCGGCTGGCCAGAAAATTCCTCAAGGACGAGCCCGGCCTCGTCAAAAAACTCTCCCCCGACGAGTTGCATATCCTCCCCGATGCCGCCTGGGCTGGCCATCAAAAAGCCGTCCGTCTGATGCTCGACCTCGGCTTCGACATCAACGCAAAAGGCGACTGGGGCGGCTCTGCTATCCAACAAGCCGCTGGCCACGGTCACCTCGCTCTCACCAAACTCCTCATCTCCCGCGGCGCCGACCTGAAACTCAAAAACAAATACGGCGGCAACGCCTTGGGCGCAGCAACTCATTTCGCCCAAGAGACAAAACATCCGAGCTCACGTCTGATCATCAGCGCGTTAAAACGTGCTATGTCTCAAGACTGAACCGGTGGCTCCGTCGAATCAGCCGGTGGCGGGGCGGGTTGCTCCGCCGCCGGCGTTTCATCCGGTTCCGGCGTGAGCGATCGCAAAATATCCACTGCCGAACTCTGCCGCGTCGCCGCCGCACCCAGCAGGTTTGGATCTTTCGATGCGCTCCCTTTGGTCGACTTCACCGACTTCGGCTCCCGCGGCGTGCGCGGCGCCTTCGGTTCTTTCTTAATCTTCACCGCCTGCTCCGGCGGCAAATCCGCCGGGATATACAGCATCCGCCGGCAGCTCGGACAGAAAACCATCTCATCGCGCGTGTGCAATCGGTTGTAGACGTCCAGCACCAGATCCATCATGCACGCCGAGCAGACATATTCTTCGCGGCGCGGGTCCGGCCGATAGAGCGCCGACAACACTTCCCCTTCAAACCGATCCGACAGCCGATCGAATTCCTGACGCGCCCGCTGCGGCACCGCCGCTGATGCCTGATCCCGCGCCGGTTGCAGCGCACCGACCTCCGCCTGCAAACGTGCAATTGTTTCGGTGATCTCCGACCGCATGGTGGCGAGCCGGCCTTTTTCCCCCTCCAACTGCGCCGTCATATCCTTGATTGACCCCTGATCATTCTGAATGGTCTCCATGACCTTCATCTGCTCGTCTTCGCTCTTCCCCTTGTCGACCTTCTCGGTATTGATCTCGACGAGAAAGGCCTGGTATTCCTTGTTGTTCTTGGCATTGGCCTGCTGCGTGCGGAGCTTTTCGATCCGTTCATCGCGCGATTTGATATCCAGGTCAAGATTGCCCGAGCGCGCCTGCTGCGCCATGAGCTGCTGCTGGGCAACGCGAAGTTTCTCCGTGAGGTCCGAAACCCGGCGTTCCTGCACGCGGACATTCTTGCTGGCGGCATCCAGACGCCCTTGCGCCTCGCGCAACGCCAGTTCGGTTTGGTAGAGCTTGACCAAAGCGACATTGGTCGGACCCATGAAGATTCCTTTTGCGAATGTCAAAGAACGCGGCACCATTGCCCACACCGGGCGGCTGCCGAGCCAAGTAGTTCCATTATGCGAAAGTATTGACGATTGAAAAGGGGACCGGCAGGAGTTTCGTGGAATAGAACGATTCTGAAAATCGAGATAAGAGCCAAAAAGAAAACGCCCGGATCGTTAGATCCGGGCGCTTTGGTTGCTCTTTGCAAGTGAATAGTCGGAAGTCCGTTCGACGATGTTGCCATCGGCATTCTCCTGGCGATGAAGCCAGAGAACGAGGTTGTGTTGACGTAATGATCTCTCAGCAGATCGCTCTGCTGAAAGTTCTAAGATATCCCTTAGAAAGGAGGTGATCCAGCCGCAGGTTCCCCTACGGCTACCTTGTTACGACTTAGTCCCAGTCACCGAACCTGGCGTAGGCACTCTTGTATCAGAGCGACTTCGGCCATTTCCGGCTCCCAT
>DASRRR010000030.1:0-29662 GCA_035656825.1 Tepidisphaeraceae bacterium
GGATAAATTGTTCAACACCGAAGGATATCTATCTCCGTTATAAGTGTTGGTGGTGCCACCCATCGTCAATGAAGCTCCTGTGCTTTGAAGAATCGTGCCGCTATTAGTTACCGTTGCAGCGCCATTGATTGTCTGATTCCCAGAATTAGAAATGGCCATCTGGCCCGAATTCCGAAATGTATTGGGAAGAGTTCCGCCGTACCAATTGAATACACCGTTGTTGATGAATGTGTCCGGGGCATTCAGAGAGCCGCCGAGGAGATCGATTTTGCCGCTATTGGAAGAATCTGTAGACAGATTCAGTGAGCCCATCGATTCGATATACAGTGATCCCAGATTCGTGAATGTGCCTTGGACGGCTAGAGAGCCGGTGATATCGGCATAGGAGTTATTCTCAAAATCTCCTTGAATCGTTCCGTCTAAATTTTGGAGAGTTCCTTGGTTGAGCAGACTCGTTCTCACGATGAAGTTGCCATTACCCGAAAGCATACCGCCGGATTCGAGGTAGAGACTGTGGATGGCGACGGTGGGTTGGTCCATGGTAACGTTGATGCCGGTGGGGATGGTTACATCATAGGTGAGGTTGGCACCAACGCTGAAGGAGGCGTTGATGCCGAGGAAGTTGGAAGAGAGGTTTAGGCCAGGGATCGAGGGGGATTGTTCGGTGGGGCCGGAGTTGATGAGGGTATTGGCGGTGGAGGGGATGCTGAGGAATGCGCCGACGACATCGGAGAAGACGCCGGCGATGGTAACGCCGTCGTTGAGAAGGAGGATGGGGGCACCATTCCAGATGAAGGGGTCGGACCAGTAGCCGGAGGACGTGGCGGAGACGGGGATGGTGGGGACGTTGAGGTTGAGGTTTTCGGATGCGTTGATGAAGCTGTAAGTCGTTATGTTTGTGTTGGGGTCGGTGGAGGAGGAGTAGTCGGCGGTAATTGAGCCGGTGAGGGTGCCGATGGGTTGGGCGAGAGAGAGTAGGCAACACAATGAAGTTGCGAGGAAGGTGCAGGCGCACACGGCGGAGCGCGGTGAGAGGTGCTTTCGTTTTTGCATGACGTTCTCAGGAGAGTTCGAGATAAAAATGAAGATGCGGGACAAATCTACAGGAAATTTGTGGGAAAATAAAAATAAATCGCTAATTATGTGGAATAAAGAAAACCCAAGCAACCCTTCTCAGGCTTGGATTTGGTTGTAAATACGTTGGAAAGTAGGAAATAATCCAAATTCCTCCATAGGGCGATGCGCAGAGTATAAGTTTTCAAAGAGTCAATAATTCCAATAGAAGATTAGGGCGGTAACATGCTTAAAATCATATAGTTGGATTTTGCGTGGTGGACCAAGTATGACGTCATGGGATACGTTTGAGCGGTATCGGCAGCGCGGGGTGGATGCTCGGCGCGCGGGGCAGTGGGATTCGGCGCGGGTGTATTTGCTGGAGGCGGCGCGGGCGATGTATGGGGTGGAGATTAATGGGGGGATTCGGATTGAGCAGGATTATCTGGTGACGGAGGGGGGGGTGGAGAGTCTGGTGGATTTTCCGTTGGGATTGGTATGACGGCGGCGGCGGGGGAGGAGGGCTAAGCCGCAAGCGGCAAGGAGGGAGGGTTCGGGGAGGCTGGTGAGGAGGGATTGGACGTAGGCTTGGCCGAATTGGGATTCGCGCAGGGAGAGGAGGGCGGGGTCGAGGGTGCCGGTTTGTTGGAGGTAGACGCGGTCGATGAGGAGGTAGTCGGCGCTGGTGACCTGGCCGTCGTAGTTGAAGTCGCCGTTTTGCCAGGTGGAGCCTTGCTTGGCGAAGCCGCGGTCGATCAGGGCGTAGTCGTCGGCGTCGACGCGGCCGTCGAGGTTGGCGTCTCCGAGGTAGGTGAGTTTGGCGGTGAGGGTGGCGCCGTCGTCGGTGTAGCCGATGGCCAGGCGATGCTCCGGGTCGGCGCTGGCGGCGGTGGAGAAGATGTTGGTGGCGAAGAGATCGGCGCGGAACTGGGAGGTGGGAGAGGTGGTGGTGTAGGGGATGAGGAGGGTGCCGCCGGAGAGGTCGAAGGAGGGTGCGGCGGGAAGGGTGAGGGAGCCGACGGAGAGGGTGCCGCCGGTGAGGGTGACGCGGGAGGCGGCGTTCCAGACGACGAGGGGGCCGGAGATCGTGGCGGAGCCGGCGGAGAGGGAGTAGGAGCCGATGGATCCGCCCCCGTTGCCGAGATAGAGGGTGCCGGAGACGGTGTGGGTGCCGCCGGACTGGGTGAAGGTGCCGGTGCCGCCGTAGCCGACGCCTTCGTTGTAGGCGGAGAGGGAGCCGGTGCCGGAGAGGGAGTAGGAACCGGAGGAGTATGCGCCGATGTAGATGAAGGATCTGACGGTGTTGGTGCCGCCGGACTGGGTGAAGGAACCGGCGTCGCCGTCGCCGACGTATTCGATGTTGGCGGAGAGGGAGCCGGTGCCGGAGAGGGAGTAGGAGCCGGGGATGCCACGGTAATAGCCGAGATCGAGGACGTTTGAGACGGTGTTGGTGCCGCCGGACTGGGTGAAGGAGCTGGTGCCGCCCTCGCCGATGTATTCGTTGTTGGCGGAGAGGGAGCCGGTGCCGGAGAGGGAGTAGGAGCCGCTGGAACCGGGGTAGAAGCCGAGATCGAGGTCGGAGACGGTGTGGGTGCCGCCGGACTGGGTAAAGGAGCCGGCGGCGGTGTAGCCGATGATTTCGGTGTTGGCGGAGAGGGAGCCGGTGCCGGAGAGGGAGTAGGAGCCGGCGTCGGTGTAGAAGCTGGTTGTGGAGATGAGGGTGCCGCCGGTCTGGGTGAGGGTGGCGAAGTGGAAGTTGACGCCGTTGGGGACGGTGAGGGTGCCGCCGGCGTTGAGGAGGAGGGAGGTGGCGGAGAAGGTGCCGCCGGTGAAGTTATAGGAGCCGGTGGACCCGGCGAGGTTGCTGAGCAAGAGGGAGGTGGCGGCGAGTGTGCCGCCGGATTGGGTGACGGAGGTGGAACCAATTTGGATGTAGGGTGCGGTGACTTGGCCGCCGGTCAGGGAGACGGGGGTGGAGAGGCTGAGGGTTCCGGCGGCGGAGAGGGATTTGCCGGCGGGGAGGGTGAGGAGGGACCCGCCGAAGGTGGCGGTGTCGGCGTCACCGGTGAAGGCGAGGGTGCCGGCGGTCCAGTTGAGAAGCGAGGGGTTGCCGGAGAGATCGAGGGAACCGACGGTGAGGGAGCCGCCGGCGAGGTTGAGGGTGGAGAAGTGGAAGTTGGTGCTGTCGGGGACGGTGAGGGTGCCGCCAGTGTTGAGAGTGATGGTCGTGGCAGTGAGGGTGCCTCCGGTGAAGGAATAGGAGCCGGTGGAGGTGCCGGGAGTGGCGGAGAGGGTAAGGGCACCGGTGACAGTGTGTGTGCCGCCGGATTGGGTGAAAGTGCCGGTGCCGGTGTTGCCGACGGTTTCGTCGACCGTGGTCATGGAGCCGGTGCCGGAGAGAGAGTAGGAGCCGTTGTCGGTGTAGAAGCTGCTCGAGGAGGTGAGGGTGCCGCCGGTCTGGTTGAGGGTGGAGAAGTGGAAGTTGAGGCCGTTGGGGACGGTGAGGGTGCCGCCGGCGTTGAGGAGGAGGGAGGTGGCGGAGAAGGTGCCACCGGTGAAGTTATAGGAGCCGGTGGAGGTGCCGGGGTTGGCGGAGAGGGTGAGGGTGCCGGAGACGGTGTGGGTGCCTCCGGACTGGGTGAAGGAGCCGGCGGCGGTGTTGCCGATGGTTTCGTCATTGGTGGAGAGTTTGCCGCCGGAGAGAGAGTAGGAGCCGTTGTCGGTGTAGAAGCTGCTCGAGGAGGTGACGGAGCCGCCGGTCTGTGTGAGGATGGAGAAGTGGAAGTTGGTGCCGTCGGGGACGGTGAGGATGCCGCCGGTGTTGATGTGGAGGGTGATGGTGGAGAAGGTGCCGCCGGTGAAGTTATAGGAGCCGGTGGATCCGACCGCGTTGCCGAGATAGAGGATGCTGGAGACGGTATGGGTGCCGCCGGATTGGGTGATCGAGCCGGTGCCGGTGAGGCCGACGTATTCGGCGATGGTGGAAAGGGAGCCGGTGCCGGAGAGGGAGTAGGCGCCGGAGGAGCCAGCGTATAAGCCGACCTCGAGAGTGTCGCTGACGGCGTTGGTGCCGCCGGACTGGGTGAAGAGGCCGAGGCCGTAGTCGCCGATGATCTCGAATTGGGTGGTCAGGACCCCGGTGCCGGAGAGGGAGTAGGAGCCGGGGATGCCGGCGTTGTTGCCGAGAATGAGGGAGCTTGAGACGGTGTCGGTGCCGCCGGACTGGGCGAAGGAGCCGGTGCCGCCGACGCCGACGAGTTCGGTGTTGGCGGAGAGGGAGCCGGTGCCGGAGAGGGAGTAGGTCCCGGCGGAGCCGGCGGCGTCGCCCAGGAAGAGAATTGAGGAGGCGTGATGCGTGCCGGCAGACTGAACGAAGGTGCCGGTTCCGCTGCCGCCGATGACGGTATTGATGGTAGCCAGGGAGCCGGTGCCGGAGAGGGAGTACGTACCGGTCCCGGTGGCTTCGGAGCCGACGTAGAGGACATTAGCGACGACGTGAGTACCAGCGGACTGGGTGAAAGCACCTACGCCGAGGGCACCGACGAATTCGGTGGTGTTGTGGATGTAGCCGGTGCCGGAGAGGGAGTAGGAGCCGGCGTCGGTGTAGAAGCTGGTTGTGGAGGTGAGGGTGCCACCGGTCTGGGTGAGGGTGGCGAAGTGGAAGTTGGTGCCGTCGGGGACGGTGAGGGTGCCGCCGGTATTGAGGAGAAGGGAGGTGGCGGAGAAGGTGCCGCCGGTGAAGTTGTAGGAGCCGGTGGAGGAGCCGGGGTTGGCGGCGAGGGTGAGGGTGCCGGTGACGGTGTGTGTGCCGCCGGACTGGGTGAAGGTGCCGGCGGCGGTGTTGCCGATGGTTTCGTTGAGCGTGTTCAACATGCCGGTGCCGGAGAGGGCGTAGTAGCCGTTGTCGGTGATGAACGAGGAGGAGGAGTTGAGGGTTCCGCCCGTCTGGTCGAGATAGGAAAAGTGGAAGTTGGTGCCGTCGGGGACGGTGAGGGTGCCGCCGGTGTTGAGAGTGATGGTCATGGCAGTGAGGGTGCCTCCGGTGAAGGAATAGGAGCCGGTGGAGGTGCCGGGAGTGGCGGAGAGGGTAAGGTCACCGGTGACAGTGTGTGTGCCGCCGGACTGGGTGAAAGTGCCGGTGCCGGTGTTTCCGACGGTTTCGTAGACCGTGGTCATGGAGCCGGTGCCGGAGAGGGAGTAGGAGCCATTATCGGTGACGAACGAGGCGGAGGAACTGAGGAGGCCGCCGGTCTGGTTGAAGGTTGAGAAGTGGAAGTTGTCGCCAGCGTGGACAGCAAGGGAAGCGCCGGCGCTGAGATTGACGGTGGTGGCGTTGATTTGGCCAACGTTCACGGAGACGTCGGCGCCGGCAGGGAGAGAGAGGATCCCTGAGGTGGAAAGGGTTTGGCCTGCGGAGAAGTTAAGGGTGTTCCCGAAGACGGTTGTGGTTGTAAGGGTGGGGGTGTTGGTGAAGGCGAGGGTGCCGGCGGTCCAGTTGAGGAGAGAGGGGTTGCCGGAGAGATCGAGGGAACCGACGGTGAGGGAGCCGCCGGAGAGGTTGAGGGAGGAGCCGGGGGTGTTCCAGACTTTGAGAGCACCGGTGACGGTGGCGGCCCCGGAGCCGGAGATGTTGAGGATGCCGGTGCCGCCGGCGGAGCCGGTGTCGGTGCCGCCGACGTAGAGGGAGGGGGTGGCAAGGGTGCCGCCGGAGAGGGAGTAATTCGCGATGGAGCCGGGGGCGTAGGCGAGACAGAGGGTGTTGGTCATGGAGTTGGCGCCGCCGGACTGGATGAAGGAGCCGTTGCCGGAGTCGCCGATCGACTCGGTAATAGCCGAGAGGGAACCGGTGCCGGAGAGGGAATAGACGCTGGTGGAACCGGCGACGGAGCCGACGACGAGAGTGCCGGCGATAGAGTTGGAGCCGGCGGACTCAGTGAGGGAGGTAGCGCCGGCGCTGGAGCCGATTTCGGTGCTGGTGGCGGTGATCTGCCCGCCTGTGAGGGAGACCGCGGCGTCCGCCGGGAGAGAGAGGGTGCCGACGACAGAAAGGGATTTGCCGGCGGGGAGGGAGAGGGTGTTTCCAAAGAGGGTTGTGCTGGTGAGGGTGGGGGTATTGGTGAGGGCGAGGGTGCCGGCGGTCCAGTTGAGGAGCGAGGGGTTGCCGGAGAGATCGAGGGAGCCGACGGTGAGGGAGCCGCCGGCGAGGTTGAGGGAGGAGCCTGCGGTGTTCCCGACCTTGAGGGCGCCAGTGACGGTGGCGGCGGCGGAGCCGGAGAGGGAGAAGGTGCCGGTGCCAGTGACGCCGACGTTGATGGTAGCAGCGGAGAGGGAGCCGCCGGAAAGGGAGTAGAAGCCGGTAGCCGTGGAAGCTTCGGGAATATTGAGCGTTGCTGAGTCGCTGAATGTGCCATCAGACTGGATAACCGACGCGAGGCCTGAACTGTATCCAATATTACTGGTGGCGGCGGTAATTTGGCCGCCGGTCATGGAAACGTCGAAACCCCCGGGAACGGAGAAGGTGGTTACAGCGGAGAGAGTCTTGCCGGCAGAAATAGTAAGTGGAGATGCGCTAAACGTGTGGGGGTCGGCGAAGGAGGTGAAGGCAAGGGTGCCGGCGGTCCAGTTGAAGACGGAGAGATTGTTGGGGAAAGTTAGCGTGCCGACGGTGAGGGAGCCGCCGCTGAGGTTGAGGGAGGAAGCGGTATTCCAGATTCTCAGGGTGGGGGTGGAGACCGAGGCGGTGCCGGAGATGGTGAGGGTGCCGGTGCCGCCGGTGCTGGTGGTGGTGCCGCCGACGTAGAGGGCGGGAGTGGAGAGGGAGCCGCCGGAGAGGGAGTAAGTGCTGATGGAGGTGTGGCTGGTGGCGATGGTCAGGGCGGTCGAGACGGTATTGGTACCGCCGGACTGAGTAAAGGTGCCGGCGCCGGCGCTGCCGATGGTTTCGTTTTGCGTGTTGAGCAACCCGGTGCCGGAGAGGGAGTAGGCGCCGGTCGAGCCGGAGGAGCTACCCAAGGTGAGGGTGCTGGAGAGGGTGATGATGCCATCAGACTGGGTCAGGGAGGCGGCACCACCGCTGGAGGAGCCGATTTGAACAGAGCTGGCGGTGATCTGTCCGCCGGTCAGGGAAATGGCGGCGCTGGCGGGGATGGAGAGGGTGCTGGCGGAGAGGGACATGCCTGCGGAGAGGGAGAGGGTGTTCCCGAAGAGGTCTGTGGTGGTGATGGTCGGCGTGTTGGTAACTGCGAGGGTTCCGGCGCTCCAGTTGAACAGAGAGGGGTTGCCGGAGAGATCGAGCGTGCCAACGGAGAGGGAGCCGCCGGAGAGGTTGAGGGAGGAACCTGCGGTGTTCCAGACCTTGAGAGTTTTGACAGAGGCGACGGCGGAGCCGGAGAGGGAGAAAGTGCCAGCGCCACCGGCGGCGGCGCTGGTGCCGCCGGCGTAGAGGGAAGCAGCCGAGAGGGAGCCGCCGGAAAGGGAGTAGGAGCCGGTGGAACCGGTGTTGGTGCCGAGGTTGAGGGAGGCGGAGATAGAGTTGGTGGAGGCGGATTGGATGTAGGTGGCGTTGCCGGTGCTGCCGATGGTTTCCGTGCCGGTGAAAAGATTTGAGCTGGCGAGGGTCTGGTTGAAAATGAGGGAGTTGGCGTTGCCGGAGTTGAGAGTCAGGGAGATGAGGGCGGTGGCAAGGGTGTAGTTGCCATCGTAGGTAATAGCGGCAGAAGCGGCGGGGGAGAGCGAGATGGTGACGGTATCGTTGCTGTCAGGGGCGGCGGCGGGAAACCAGTTGGCGGCGGTGGACCAGGTCCCGCCGGTGGCGGCCGCCCAGGTCCGGACCGTGCCGATGGCGGGCCGGGGCAAGAGGGACGTGGTGGCGGTGAAAAGGATGACGGCGCCAGCGCGGCGCGGGCCGCGAAGCGGGGGGCGGGGGGGAGAACGCATTGGAAACCTTTGGGGGAGGTGTGTGGGGGGACGTGTGCCGGCTCTCATCAGGAAGCGGGCTGATGTGGAGTATGGGTAGGTATATGAGTGAATGCAAACAAAATAATTAGATTAGAAGGTAGAATAAATGAGCGGCCTGAGGCGAGGACAAGAAAGGGGATACAAGTTTCAGGTGGATCTATAATTACAGTCTCGGGGTCGAAAAGATAAGATGGGCGGAGTGTAGGGACGGATGGGCTTTTTGCGTGGTGGACCAAGTATGACGTCATGGGATACGTTTGAGCGGTATCGGCAGCGCGGGGTGGATGCCCGGCGCGCGGGGCAGTGGGATTCGGCGCGGGTCTATCTGCTGGAGGCGGCGCGGGCGATGGTGGCGTTGTCGAAAGAGGCGAAGGGGGAGGAGTTGCAGGAGGCTCGACGGGAGACGGCGGCGCGGCTGCTGGAACTGGCGAAGGATTGTGAAGAGAAGAAGGGTTCAGGGGTCAGGGTTCAGGGGTCAGGGAAGAAGGAGAATCCGCCGGAGAAGGAGGGGGGGGAGGCGAAGGATTGGCTGGTGAAGGAGAGGCCTTCGATTCGGTTTGCGGATGTGGCGGGATTGGAGGGGGTCAAGGAAGATATTCGGTTGCGGATGATTTATCCGTTTGAACATCGGGAGTTGGCGGAGCGGTTTGGGATTCGCGCCGGGGGAGGCGTGCTGTTGTATGGGCCGCCGGGGACGGGGAAGACGATGCTCGCGCGGGCGACGGCGGGGGAGATTGAGGCGGCGTTTTTTACGATTTCGCCGGCGGATATTCTCAGCAAGTGGGTGGGGGAGGCGGAGCAGAATATCAAGAAGCTCTTTGAGGCGGCGTCGGCGGAAGAGCGGTCGATTATTTTTATCGATGAGATCGAGGCGCTGGTGCCGGCGCGGCGGGATGAGGGGTCGAGCGTGATGCAGCGCGTGGTGCCGCAGATCTTGCAGGGGATGGAGGGGTTTGAGAAGTCGAAGAATCCGATTTTGTTTATGGGGGCGACGAACGTGCCTTGGCAGCTCGATGCGGCGGTGTTGAGGCCGGGGAGGTTTGATGAGAAGGTCTATATTCCGCTGCCGGATCTGGCGGCGCGGCGGAAGATGCTGGAGATTTATCTGGGGTGTCGGCCGGTGGCGGAGGGGGTGAATCTGGATATGCTGGCGCAGAGGTTGGAGGGGTATAGTGGGGCGGATATCAAGTACATCTGCGACCGGGCGGCGGTGGTGCCATTCTTGCAGAGCGTGGCGAGCGGGGAGGAGGGGGAGATCACTCAACAGGTTGTGGAGGATGTGCTGGCGGAGGCGCGGAAGTCGGTGAATGCGGAGCAGGTGAAGCGGTTTGAGGAGTGGGGGGTTTGAAGAGACCGCGATGGCCGCGAAGGGAGGACGCGAAGGCCGGGCGAGAAGAGGTGAACACAGAGACGCGGCGTTTGTTTCCATTGGGTGGGCGAAGTGTTATAGCAACGCGACCATCTTGGAGGCCGGGACCACTCCCCGTATGCTATGGGAGTTTCTTGCGGAAGGGCATATCACGGGCACAACTCAAACGGTTATCGACGAGGGGAATATTCGCGCGTTCATCCAGCGCTGGAAGGCGTCGGGCGCGGCGGAGCGGGCGAATTACCAGTTGTTCCTCACAGAGTTGTGCGACTTGCTGAGCGTTCCCGGACCGGAGCCTGCGGGACCGGATGATGCGCTCAATGCGTATGTGTTTGACCGGTCCGTCCTCTTTCAAAACAACGATGGGACAACCAGCACCGGGTTTATTGACCTATACAAGCGCGGCTCATTTGTGCTGGAGGCCAAGCAGGGGAGCGAGAAAGATACCGCTGACCATATCCTCAAACCGGCGCGGATGAAGAAATCCGGCTTCGGCTTCGCCAAGGAAGACGCTACGGACTTAAAATCCGTTGCGGGCAAAAAGGGCAAAGCCGCCAAGCCGGCGAAAACCCCCTGGCCCAAATCTCTGGCCGACCGCGCCAAACGCGTCCGCACGGCCCTGGCCGCCGCCGGCAAGCCGGTCACCTCCAAAGAAATCGCCAAAGCCTTCAAAAACGCCAACACCGAACAAGTCGAAGAACTGCTGGACACCCTCGTCTCGCTCGGGCAGGCGAGGGAAGTCGATAAGGACAAGTTCGTCGCCTAGGAGAGACACCTGATGACGCTGACCTACGTAAAGCCCACGCAGATTCACTTGAAGGGGCATGCCGCCTTTAATGAAAAGTGGCTGCAGGATGTAATCGCGAAAGACACGTCCGTTCTCGGTCTTGGCGAGTTGGAAATCGTTGAGCGCGAGCGGAGGCAGGAGAGGGCGGGCCGGCTCGATCTCATGCTCTACGACCGGCAGCAGAATCTGCGCTACGAAGTCGAGCTGATGCTCGGTGCCACCGACGAGAGTCACATCATCCGCGCCATCGAATATTGGGATATCGAACGACGCCGCTACCCTGGATACGATCACTGCGCCGTCCTGGTCGCCGAGGACATCACCAGCCGCTTTCTGAACGTCCTGAGCCTGTTTGCGGGGACCATCCCGTTCGTCGCGATCCAACTGAGCGCGTTACAAGTGGGTGAGCAGATCGCCCTCAACTTTGTCCGCGTCCTAGACCGGACGAGCCTCCGCCGCGACGACGAGGTCGAGGTCGTCTCGACGCCCGCCAAGAGAGAGGATTGGATCGAGCGGACCTCGCCGCAGATGGTGTCGATGGTCGATGGGTTCATCCAGACGATCAACGCCAAGGCGAAGGTCAAGGTGCAGTCGAACTACACTAAAACGTACATCGGTTTGTCCGACGGGAACAAAGCCTCCAATTACGTCTATTTCATCCCGCGCAAAAAGTACGTCTACATCTACGCGGGAGCCGGGGAGCCGGCGGGCTGGGTCGCGAAGCTGGAGGAAGCCGGGATTACCAGCGGTGTTTACGCCTACAACGAATTCGTCTGGGCGATGGTGCGGCCGGACGATCTGAAGAATAACCATGAGATTGTGACGGACCTCCTGCACCAAGCGGTGTCCAACTATGAGTCGACGCAGTAAACGCAGTAAGCCACTCTTTCATCGCCGCCTTCGTTAAGCACGCCGCCGGCGCTGGGGCGGCGGACGGTCGTTGCGCTCCCGGCGGCGGTGGGCTCTCCCCCCCGCCCTTCGACTTCGGGCATGCGCCCCTCGCTCAGAGTCGAAGAGAAGACGAGCGTAGCGTTCAGCCTTTGTCTTCTGTTTGGCGTGATCGGGCGTGGCAGTTCTATCCGAGAATACAGCCGGCACGTTTTCGCATCGCTGTCCTTCCGGGGGGGAGAATCCTTTACCCGTCCGCCGCGGGCGGTCGTGCGGCTCCGATAAAAAGCCGGATGCAATCGCCGCCAGCCCTGCGTCCCGGAATATCGCCGCTGGTGCTGCTTTCACCCGGGTCTGTGCTCCTTCCATTTCCCCGTTTGCTCCGAGCTAACGCGCCTTTGTCCGCGCCGCACAGGGAAATCCTCCCGGCAAACGGCCTAATCCTCCGCCCGCACGAGGAAATACTCCGGGCATACGGCCTGTTCCTCCCGGCTGACGACCGAGTCCTCGGAGCTTGCGGCCTATTCCTCGGAGCTTACAGCCTACTCCTCGGAGCTTACGGGGAAGTATTCCGAGACCACGGCCTGTTCCTCCGGCCGCACGGTCTGCTCTTCCGGGTCAACAGCCCAATATTCCCAGCAAACAGTCTGCTGCCCGCTCCGCACGGGGAGGAGAAGAGAGTTTAGACACCAAGGCACCAAGCCCACCAAGCGGGCGCTCCTGTTCGGAGGTCCCCGGCACGATCGAATAGTCTTCTACACTATATATAAAGAGCGTCAGCACCCCAGCCCGCGCTCAAGCTTGCAAGGATCGCTTGGTGGGCTTGGTGCCTTGGTGTCTAAAACTCTTTGATCACTGCGTCATGGCGCGGGAAGCGGTGGAATGGTGAGATGCTCTGGTGGGAGGTGGTCGGTGTGGCGTTGCCAGGCGATTCGGTAGGCGGATTCGAGGTGGCGGGTGAAGCGGGGGGCGTTCAGTAAAGGGGAGGCGCGCAGGCGGTCGCGCATGGTGGCGCGCAGGTCGGCGAGGCGCGCGGGGTTCTGGGCGAGGGTGGCGGCGCGGTGCAGGTAGTCTTGCGGGGTGGTGGCGATCAGGTCGGTCAGGTGGGTGTTGGTCAGGATGGACAGGCCGATGCGTGAGAGTGGAGTGGTGCCGGCGAGGGTGACGACGGGGACGCCCATCCAGAGGAGGTGGCAGGTGGTGGTGCCGCCGCTAAAGGGCCAGGGGTCGAGGGCGAGGTCGATGCGGTTCATGAGGGAGAGGTAATCGGGCAGGGGGGTTGGGCCGTGGAGTTCGAGGCGGCTGGATGAGATATCGTGTTTGGCGAAGCGCGAGAGGAGCAGGTCGCGCGTGGCGGAGTCGGAGAGGGCGGGGGATTTGACGAGGAGTTTGGCGCTGGGGAGTTGCGTCAGGAGAGTGGACCAGAGATCGAGGACGGGGTTGGTGAGTTTGATCAGGCGGTTGAAGGAGCCGAAGGTGATGTGGCCGGCGCTGTCAAAAGGGAGAGGGCCGACGTCGGGGGCGCAGGCGGGGGGCTGGTAGCAGAAGTAGGTTTGCGGGAGGCGCAGGAGTTTTTCCGAGTGGATCGACTCGGTGAGGCCGGGGGGATCGAGGTGGGGGTCGGTCAGGCGGTAGTCGATGGAGGTGAGGCCGGTGGTGTAGGGGTAGCCGAGGTAGGTCATCTGAATGGGGGCGGGCTGGCGCGAGAAGGCGCGGAGGCGGTGCAGGCCGGCGTGGACGGTGAGGTCGATGAGGATGTCGATGCGGTCGTCGCGCACGCGCTGGGCGAATTGCTCATCGGTCAGAGAGAGAGTGTTTTCCCAGGCGTCGACGCAAGATTGCAGGCGCTCGGTGACGGCGTCGGGGGCGGCCACGTCGGAGTAGCAGGTGATGTGGAAATTTTTGCGGTCGTGGTGAGAGAGGATCGGTTCGAGGAAGAGGGCGATCTGGCCGTCGCGGAAGTCGGGGGAGGTGTAGGCGATGCGGAGCGGAGAGGAGGTTGCCCGTGGGGTGCTGCTTTTGGGGAGCGCGGAGAGGGCGTGCTGCTCGGCCCAGGCGCGGTGTTCGGCGACGAGTTTGTCGGGGGAGAGATCGGAGTGGGTGAGGATGTAGAGAAGGTTGGAGTGGAGGGCGTGGGCGGCGGGGTGATGCTGGAGGCCGGTGCGGTAAGCGGCGAGGGCTTCGTCGAGTCGGCCCTGCTCGGCCAGGGCGTTGCCGAGGGAATTGTGGGCGGGGAGGAGAGCGGGATTGAGCGAGAGGGCGCGCTGCAGGAGGGGGATGGAGAGGCCGGGGAATCCTTGGCGCGAGCGCAGGGCGGCCAGGCGCAACAGGGTGGGGAGGTTGCTGGGATTGAGGGAGAGGGCGCGTTCCCAGCAGTCGGCGGCGCGGTCGAACTGGTGAAGGGACTGGCAGGCGAGGCCGAGGTTGGCGTGGGCCTCGGCGTACTGGGGGTTGAGGGCCAGGGCGCGCTGATAGGCGTCGACGGCGGCGGGGAGATCGCCGGAAGCGCGGAGGGCTTCGCCAAGGTTGTTGAGAAAGCCGGGGTGGGCAGGAGCGAGGGCGACAGAGCGGTGCAGAAACGGGAGGGCTTCGGCGGAGCGGCGCTGCTGGTGGAGGGCGACGCCGGTGTAGTGCAGGGCGTGGAGATGGTTGGGATCGCGCGCGAGGATTTGCGCGTAGAGGGAGAGGGCGCGGTCGAAGCGGGAGGCCTGATGGTGTTGCAGGGCTTGTTGGAGAAGATCGTCGATCATGGGAATGGGAAAAGAGGGAGTATAACAAGGGGCGTTGGTCTTTTGTGGGGAGCAGCGCGTATAATCGGACGAGATGGATGCGCTGCAGGAATCGTTGGAGAAGTATTTCGGGCTGAGCGAGTTTCGTTTGGCGCAGCGCGAAGTCATTGAGCAGGTATTGGCGGGGAAGGATGTGCTCTGCGTGATGCCGACGGGGGCGGGGAAGAGTTTGTGTTATCAGTTGCCGGCGGTGGTGCAGGGGGGATTGACGATTGTGGTCTCGCCGCTGATTGCGCTGATGCAGGATCAGGTGCAGCAGCTTAAGGATGAGGGGATCGAGGCGGCGGTGATCAACAGCACGCTGAGCGCGGCCGAGCAACGGAAGATATTGCAGCAGCTTGACGAGGGATTTGAAGGGCTTTTGTACGTCGCGCCGGAGCGGTTTTTCTCGGCGAGCTTTCAGCCGATGCTGCGGAAGCTCAAGGTGAAGCTGATGGCGGTGGATGAGGCGCACTGCGTGAGTCAGTGGGGGCATGATTTTCGGCCGGAATATTCGCAACTGGCGGATGTGCGGGCGAAACTGGGTCGCCCGCCGACGATCGCGCTGACGGCGACGGCGACCGAGGATGTGCGGGCGGACATCATGCATTCGCTGGACCTGCGCGACCCGGCGGTGTTTGTGACCGGGTTTGATCGGCCCAATCTGAGCTATGAATCGCGCTCGATTTCCAAGGTCAAAGACAAAGATGCGGAACTGGTGAAGTTGCTGCGCGAGGAGAAAGGCGGGGCGATTGTCTACTGTTCGACGCGCAAGTCGGTGGACGCGGTGGCGGGGCTGGTGAGAGCGGGGGTGCGGGATCGGCCGATCTTCGCCTATCACGCGGGGATGGAGAACGTCGATCGCTCGGAGAATTTAGAGAAATTCATGGACGCCCCGCGCGCGATCGCGGTGGCGACCAATGCGTTCGGGATGGGGATCAACAAGCCGGACATCCGGCTCGTGGTGCATTACAACATCCCCGGGACGCTGGAGGCGTATTATCAGGAGGCGGGGCGCGCGGGCCGCGATGGGCAGCCGGCGCGGTGCGTGGCGCTGTTCAGTTATCAGGATCGGTATACGCAGGAATTTTTCATCGACAAGATCGGCGAGGAGAACGGCGGAGGCGATCCGGCCCTGCTGGCCGAGCGTAAGGAACACGCCCGGCAGAAGCTGGAGATGATGATCCGGTATGCGCAGTCGCACTTGTGCCGGCGGCAGATGATCCTCGATTATTTCGGGGAGGAATCGCAGGCGGAGAACTGCACCTGCGATGTCTGTCGGCGCGACAAGGGGGAGATTGTGACGGCGACGATGGCGCCGGTGAGCGAGGGGGTGACGCTGCTGGTGCGGCAGTTGTTGTCGGGGGTCGCGCGGCTGCATGGGAAGTTTGGGGTGTCGATGGTGGCGGATGTGATGGTGGGGGCGGAGAACGAAAAGGTGCTGCGCTGGGGTTTTGAGAAGTTGACGGTGTTTGGATTATTGAAGGCGTATTCGCAGAAGCGTGTGGTGGCGATGTTGCATCGGCTGATGGAGGCGGGCTTGGCGAAGCAGAAGGATCCGGAGGGGATGAAGTTTCGGCCGGTGATGGAATTGACGGCGGCGGGGGTGGCGGTGATGAAGGGGGAGCAGGGGGTGCCGGGGGGGTTGGCGGATTTATTGCCGCGGGGAAGGCGGGAGAGTGGTGGGGGTGGGCGTGGGATTGTGGTGAAGCGCGAGGATGGGCGGGTGCTGGAGGTGGAGGAGTTATCGCCGGAAGCGGAGCGGCGGTTTCAGCGGTTGCGCGGGGCGCGCCTCGAGCTGGCGCGGGAGGCGAAGATGCCTCCTTATGTGATTTGTCATGATCGGACGTTGAAGTTGATTGCGATTGAGGCGCCGGGGGATCTGGCGGGGCTGGAGCGTGTGAAGGGGATGGGGCCGACGAAGGTGAAGCAGTACGGAAAGGCGCTGCTGGCGGCGATTCAAGAGGAGACGGAGAGGAGGGTGGATGGGGATGCGTATTAGCGCCAGTCAGACGGAGCGGGGTTTCCACAGCGTCAGGGCGGGGATTCTATGGAAGTCTTCGTCGTTGGTGGCGAGATGGTGCAGACCATAACGATGCATTAATGCAATGGTGATTGCATCGTTGGTCATGATTCCATGATTGGATGAAACTTGTGCGGCGTCGGCGAGTGCTTGGCTATCAATTGCGAGGAGTGACAGGGGAAGTCGGGCAAGTTCGGTCGCGGCCTCACGAAACAGATTTAATTCGGATATTCGCTCCGGATGATGACGAAGGTGATTTACTATGGCTTGGCGAGGAAGGGAGAACCGTTGCGCGGCTTCGGCACACATGATTTTGTGAATGGCTTCAGCAAGGCAATGCGGGGAGGTGAAGGCGGTCAGGCGTGCGGCGGCAACATTTTCGATTACGTCGGAGGACCAATCGGACAAATCCGGGGAGCGGACGAAATGATAGTAGAAGATGTTGGCGTCGATGAAGAGAGAGGTGCCGGTGGGTGGGAGTATTGCGCCCATTAAGGAGATTCCAGGAGATCGAAACCAGGATCATTGGCGATCTCGCGGGCAAGAGTTTCATCGATGCAGAGGCGATTCTGTCGACGCTGCTGCACCGTGGTCAAGGCATCCTGTTGGACAGGTGTGCCGATCGATTCGATGGTCAACCGTACTCGTTCGTGCTCGGCAAGAGCTGGTTTTTGAACGGGAATGAACACGCCGTCCTGATAGGTTGCATCAATTGCCTGGGTCATGGAGAAGCTCCGTGATTACATCAATTCTACTCCGGCGGGCAAGGAGAAGGCAAATACGCGTTATTCGGCTTTGGCGCGGCCGCCGGAGGGGCCGGTGTGGGCGGGGAGGGCTTCGGCGGAGAGGTCGGCTTTGTTGAGGATGCAGAAGGTGCCAGCGGCGAGGGCACCGCCGGCGAAGTTGGCGACGAGATAGATCCAAATGTTTTGCCAGGCGGCTAAGCCCATGACGGAGATGCCGACGGCGACGGCGGGGTTGAAGGCGCCGCCGGAGATATGGCCGACGGAGAAGGCACCGGCGAGGACGGTGAACCCGATCGCCAGGCCGTAGAAGGAATTGCCGCCGGTGCCTTTAGAGGTGGCGACATTGAGGACGACGTAGGCGAGGGCGAACGTGAAGAGGAATTCGGCGAGCAGGGCGCGCGGGACGTCGGGGATGCCGGGGTGGATGGGGAGGTCGCTGGCGTGGCAGAGGTAGCGGGCGGCGACGGCGGCGACGATCGCGCCGAGGATCTGGGTGATCATATAAGGGACGACATCCTTGGTCAGGCACTTGCCGCGGAGCCAGACGGCGAGCGTGACGGCGGGGTTGTAGTGTGCCCCGGAGATGTGTCCGCCGGCGAAGACCATGACCATGAGTGCAGACCCGATGGCGATGGGCGGGATGACGCCGGGCATACCGGGCAGGACCGTGCAGCCGATGGTGAGGACGAGGAAGAAGGTTCCGATGAATTCGGTGATGTATTTATTCATTGTGGGGATAATGTAACCTATATGACCGCGTAGGGTAGAGAGCGGGTGAGCAAAGGAGAGCGTCATGGGTTCGATTGTTGTAATTGGTTCGATCAACATGGATCTGGTCTGCCGGACGGCACGGATGCCGGAGGCGGGGGAGACGATTCTTGGGTCGGACTTCGTCACCATCCCCGGCGGGAAAGGGGCGAACCAGGCGGTGGCGGCGGCAAAGCTCGGGGGAGATGTACACATGGTCGGGCGCGTCGGGTCGGATGATTTCGGCCAGCGCATGCTGACAGGGATGCGCGGGCATGGAGTCAATGTGGATCATGTGACGATCACCGAAGGGGTCGCGTCGGGCGTGGCGATGATCTTGGTCAACAAGGCGGGGGAGAACTCCATCGTGGTTGCGCCGGGGGCGAACCATCGGCTCACGATCGCGGATATCGAAAAGGCGGAGGAGAAGATCAAGAAGGCGTCCGTGGTGGTGATGCAGCTCGAGATCCCAGTGGAAGTGGTGCGGCATGCGGTGGCGATGTGCCAGCGGCTGAAGGTGATGACGATTTTAGATCCTGCACCGGTGCCGGCGAAGGGTTTGCCGCGAGCCTTGTATGGCGTGGATGTCTTTACGCCAAACCAGACGGAGGCGGAGTTGCTGCTGGGGCTGGAGCGCGTGCGGGTGAAGAAGAAGCGGACGCTGGACCCGAAGCAGATCGGGACGGAATTGCTGGCGCGCGGGCCGGGGAGCGTGCTGTTGAAGCTCGGAGCGAAGGGGTCGATGCTGGTGGAGCGGAATGGAGAGTTTACGGCGGTTCGGCCATTCCGGGTGAAAGTGGTGGACACCACAGCGGCGGGGGATGCGTTCACCGGGGCGCTGGCGGTGGCGCGGGCGGAAGGGCAGTCGATGGAGGATGCGATGCGCTTTGCCAATGCGGCGGGGGCGCTGTGTTGTCAGGGGTTTGGGGCGCAGCCGTCGCTGCCGACGCGGAAGCAGGTCGATGAGCTGCTGGGATAACTGAGGAACTGTTATTTGTAGAGGAGGTAGGGCTCGCGTTTGGCTTGGAAGGTAGCCAGGTCGGCGGACCAGGATTGGGGGATGGTTGTGGGATCGGTGGCGGTGAGCATGGCGTTGTAGGCGGCGTCGTTTTGAAGGAGGCGTTTTACTTTTTCGGATTCGAAATCTTTGGGGAACAGGTGGTGGAGGGTCCAGACGATGGTCATGCCGGCGTCGACGGGGTGGAGGGCGTCGCGATTGGTGACCAGGATGTAGATGCCGTGGCAGAGCTGGCCTTTGAATTTGGATTCGGTGGGGGTGAAGTCGAACGGGGTGAAGCGCAGGCCGGGGATGTGGGCGTTGTTGAGGGAGTCGGAGAGTTTGATATTGTCGATCCAGGGAGCGCCGAAGAATTCGAAGGGTTGGTCGGTGCCGCGGCCGACGGAGATGTTGGTGGCTTCCAATAAACAGGTGCAGGGATACAACTCGGCCTGGGTGAGATTGCGCATGTTCGGCGATGGGTTGATCCAGAGCAGGCCGGTGGAGTCGAACCATTGGTTGCGATGCCAGTTTTCACAGGGGATGACGGTGAGGTCGGCGTGGATGTTGTATTCGGAATTAAAATAGCGGGCGAGTTCGCCGATGGTCATGCCGTGCATGAGCGGGTGGGGTCCGAACGCGGTGAAGCCGAAGTATTTTTTGTCGGCGATGGGGCCGCCGATGCGCGTGCCGGTGATGGGGTTTGGGCGGTCGAGGACGAGGTAGGGGATGTGATGTTTGGCGGCCTCCTGCATGCAGATGCCCATGGTAGATTCGAACGTGTAGAAGCGGGCGCCGACGTCCTGGATGTCGAAGAGGAGGAGGTCGACATCCTGGAGCATGGCGTCGGAGGGTCGGCGGGTTTGGCCGTAGAGGGAGTAGACGTGCAGGCCGGTCTTGGGTTCGACGGTATCGCCGACGGTGTGGTCAACCGCGCCGTATAGGCCGTGTTCGGGGGAGAAGATTTTGGTGACGGTGATGCCTGCGGATTTGGCGCTGACCAGGACGTCGAGCAGATGGCGGCCTTGCGAATCGATGGCGGATTGGTTGGTGATGATCGCGATGCGCTTATTTTTGATCGGGGCGAAGTTTTCGCGTTCGAGGACATCCAGACCGGTCAGAACAGGGCGGATTTGGGGTGGGTTGCTGGTCTCACGCACAGATTGGCAACCCACAGTTAGGAGCGAAACAATGATCGGGAGAATGACGGAGCGATAGGAGAGCATTGAGGCCTTTCGAAAAAAGTATTGCCGCTGTCAGACGTGCTTATTGCGCGATGGCACGCCATGGCTTTTTTCCCAACCATCCTGATCCATTGGTCGACACCAGAGGTCCTGATCCCGCGCGATATATTCGGCAATGTCAGTGATGATTCCAGGCGGGCAGGAATGGAGTGGCCACCATTCTTCGGTGTGGCGGCGGAATTCAAGTTGAAACGGGCCGGGATGAGCAGGAGAGATTCGGAGGTGCATGGCCAGGTAACGAAGCCGGGGGTCGGGTTTCAACTGCTGGTTCCATGGAATCACGGGCGAATAGATGATGATGCGGCCTGCGCGGAGTTTATATTCCCACTCGCTCCATAAGGGCCCTTTTTGTGACAATTTCCTCCGTAAGATGTCTATGTCATCAGGAGTGGGCGTTAGCATCCATTGCCGTCTGACGCGCCCCGGGCGCGATTTACTGGATCGTTTCGCCATGTTGATATTGTAACCAACTCAGTAATGAAAACAGTGTGTGTTCGGAATCATTCGTTTATATCGTTCTTGACAGCCAACATGGGCGAAAGACATACAACACGGAAGTGGCGGATAGGTAAAACTGCATGGGCCGTCACTCATGTGGAAGGATTCGCGATGCGCCGTGCGGGATGGGTTGGTCTGATGTTACTGATCGCGAGTAGCTTGCGGGCGGCAGTGCCGGTGGTGCAAGTCACGGAGTATCGGAAGCGGGTGATTTATCATTCGCCGCAGATACCGGGGTATACGTCGTGGTGTACGTTGTGGCGGGATGAGCCGTCGGGGGATTTGCATGTGGCGTTTGAGCAGGTGACGGGGCCGGTGAAGAATGTGGCGGGGCGGAAGAATGTGACGGCGATTTTGACGAGTACGGATGAGGCCAGGACGTGGAAACTGACTCGGGAGGTTGCCGCCCGGCCGACCAAGCCGTCAGCGGATGGGGATATTTATGCCGCCCCGGTCAGCACGGCGTTTTGCGGGCATGGGCTAGTGTCGCTGCCGGATCGCACATTGGTTACGGGGTTGTGGGGAGTGGGGAAGGGGGATACGGGGTTTGTGCAGCGGTCGACGGATGGCGGGGAGAGTTGGTCTGGGCCGATCTATTTGGCGGATTCGGCGAAATATCTGACCTGGCCGACGGTGATTCATCGGCTGCGCGATGGGCGGCTGATTTTGATGGCGGGGGTCGTTGAATTGCAGAAGGATCGTTCGCCTCGGTCGGGGGATATGGTGAAGGGGATGTTTGAATCGCGCGATGAGGGGAAGACTTGGTCGAAGCCGATTTGGATTATGCCGAAGAAGGATGGAGTGTGTGAGGAGAGTGATTTTGTCGAGCTGGATTCGGGGGATTTGCTGTTTATCCATCGGACGGAGCATTATGACGCTGCGGGGAAATATATTGATTCGGTGCGGACGCAGAGCATTGTGAAGCGGGTGGGAGATGGATGGGAGCCGGGGGTGGTTACGGCGGTGCCGATGCCGCACAGCGGGTTTCCGGAGTTATTGAAGACACGGGAGGGGATTATTTTGCATGTGGGAACGGATGGGATTTGGTTTACGCCCGCGGATTTGTCGACGTGGACGCGGCTGCCGATCGAGGGGGCGGGGTATTATCCGCGGGCGATGCAATTGAAGGATGGGCGGATTTTAGTTGTGGGGCATGTGGGGTCGGATGATGTGTATGGGAAAGTGGATCAGGCGATCGTGGAGCAGACGTTTCGGTTGAGGGTGAAGTAGCGTGGGGACACTGGCAGCAAGCTGCCAGTGGCACAATTAGGAGAGGAGACGTTCAAGGTCTTCTCTGCCCAGCTTGGAGAGTAGGGCGTTGTCGGCGGTGATGATTGCGTCGGCGAGGTCGCGTTTGGTTTGCTGGAGCTCGAGGACTTTTTCTTCGACGGTGTTTTTGGCGATCAAGCGGTAGGCGAAGACGTTGCGCGATTGGCCGATGCGGTGGGCGCGGTCGATCGCCTGAGCTTCGGCGGCGGGGTTCCACCAGGGGTCGAGGAGGAAGACATAGTCGGCGGCAGTGAGATTGAGCCCGACGCCGCCGGCTTTGAGGCTGATGAGGAAGAGTTTGAGATCGGGGTCATTCTGGAAGCGTTCGACGCGCGCCTGGCGGTCTTTGGTTTTGCCGTCGAGGTATTCATAAGCGATTTTCTGTTTGTCGAGGTGGCGTTTGGCGAGCGCGAGCAGGCTGGTGAACTGGGAGAAGACGAGGACTTTGTGCCCTTCTTTCATGACTTCTTCGAGGTCGGCGAAGAGGGATTCGAATTTGGCGGAGGGGGCGTCGGCGAGTTTAGGGTCGATCAGGCCGGGGTGACAGGCGGCTTGGCGCAAACGCAGAAGAGCTTCGAGGATCTGAATCTTCGCTTTGTTCATTCCCTCTTTTTTGATGCGATCCAGGAGGGAGGCGCGGTAATGGTCGCGGAGTTCGTCGTAGAGTTTGCGCTGCGGAGGATCGAGTTCGCACCAGATGGTCTGCTCGGTCCGTTCGGGAAGGTCTTTGGCGACTTGTTTTTTGGTGCGGCGGAGGATGAAAGGGCGGATGGCTCTGGCGAGCGTTTCGCGAGCGGCGGGATCGGGAGCGACTTGGCCACCGGACCATTGGCGGAAGGCGCCGGCGGTGCCGAGCATGCCGGGGTTGAGGAATTCGAGGAGCGACCACAATTCGCCGAGATGGTTTTCGATCGGTGTGCCGGAGAGGGCGAGGCGATGGTCGGCTTTGAGCAAGCGGGCGGCTTTGGCCGAGGCGGTGGTGGCGTTTTTGATGGCTTGGGATTCATCGAGGATGACGTAGTCGAAATGGACGTCTTTGAGATAACCGGCATCACGGCGGAGCGTGCCGTAGGTGGTCAGGATCAGGTCGTGACCATGCACAGCTTCGGTCGCTCGCGTGCGCCCGGCGGGGGAGTGGTCCAGCACGCGCAACTTGGGAGCAAAGCGTTTGGCCTCGGCCATCCAGTTGAAAATGAGTGAGCGCGGCGCGACGACGAGCGACGGTTTGGACTGTTTTCGGCCGGCAAGGAGCGCGAGGACCTGGATGGTTTTACCCAGGCCCATGTCGTCGGCGAGGCAGCCGCCGAAGCCGAATTCACGGAGGAAATGCAGCCAGCCCAGTCCTTCATTTTGGTAAGGGCGAAGGTTGCCGACGAAGGATTTTGGGGGATCTGCTGGGTGGATGCCTTCAAATTCGCGGAGACGTTTTCGCGCGGTCTCATAGGCGGCATCCCATTTGGCGTCGGGCGAGGAAGCGAGCAGCGCGTCGAGGAAGCCGACCTGGGAGGACGAGAAGCGGAGTTTTCCGTCTTTTTCTTCGCCGAGCGAGGCGAGAGGAGCATATTTTTTCAGCCACTCTTCCGGGAGGACGCCCATGGAGCCGTCGTCGAGGAGGACGGTGTTTTGGCCGCGTTGCAGGGCCTGGAGGAGGCGCGGAAGCGGAGCTGTGGTGTTGTCGAAGTTGATCTTGGCGTCGAGTTCGAACCAGTCGATGCCGGAGGTGACGTTGATGGTGGGGGTTCCGGTGGGGGAGCGCCAGAGTTTGCCGTCGGCTTCGATGCGCCACCCGTCGGCAACAAGGCCTTGAACGGCTTTGGCGAATTTGGGGGAGGCGATCATGAGGATTTGATGCTGAACGGACGGATGCCATTCATACTTGAAGCCGGCAGCTATGATTCGCTGCATGGCGGCGGATTCCGCGGCAGGGTTGCGGCGGAGGATGCGGCGGTTGGGAGTGTCGAAAATCACGGCACCCTTTTGACCGGGGATGACGGGGTGGCCGTCGTATTCATAGGTGAGATCGGCCCGGAGGCGATCGGTAATGCCGAAGACCTCGGCGGCGGCTTTGACTTTCAGGATGGGAAGCAGAGTTGGGCTGGATTCGACGATGGATAGATCGTCGGGGAGGTCCATCGCGGGAGGGCGCGGGAGGCGATAGAGTTCCTCGACGAGCGTGCCGGCTTCTTTGCGCG
This sequence comes from Tepidisphaeraceae bacterium, assembly GCA_035656825.1. Taxonomy (GTDB): domain Bacteria; phylum Planctomycetota; class Phycisphaerae; order Tepidisphaerales; family Tepidisphaeraceae; genus DASRRR01. The sequence goes on from DASRRR010000030.1 coordinate 23,539, forward strand.
GGACGGTCAGGTCTGGAGTGTCGCGGAGCAAAGCGAGGAGATCGAACGCGCCGGCGTGATTGAGGCGGGAGATGTGTCCGCGCGCGACAAGCAAGCCGGTGCGAAGGATGAGAGCGGGTTCGTGGAGGAGCATTTCTTCGCTGCCGCGTGTGAGGCGGCCGGTGACGTTCATGACGTTTTTTTCGCCGGGGTTGATGCGGACACGAAATTCCCAGGGAGGACCGTCGTCCCACGCGAGGGTGGGGGGATTGGAGTCGTTGGGCTGCTGGCGGAATTTACATTGGCCGGTTTGGCAGAGGGTTTGGAGAATGAGTTCGGCGGCGCGGCCAGTGGGGAGAACGAATTGGCGATCGGTGTTGTAAGAGGAGTAATCCCAGATTTTCTTGGTGCCCATGAGCATTTGCAGGGCGTGCTGATTGGCCGGATCAGGGACGGCCATCCATTCCGCCTGGGTGAGCTTGGCTTTTTTTGGACGGTCCCAGACGCCGCTTTTCAGGCGCTGAGTGGCGAGTTCGATGACGATGGAGCCGTCATGCTGGGAGAGCGTGGTGGGTAGGTCGAAGAGGTAGTTGATCCGTTGATCGGCGGGCCATGTAGGGGAAGGTTTTTCGAAATCGGAGTAGCGCTGATGCTCTTCCATCTGCTTGCGGACAAGTTCGATCTGTTGTTTCCAGAGCGGAGGGGTGTTTTTGTTGGAGCGTGAATGGGCGCCAGAGCTGAGGTGGCCGGTGCTTTGGGCTTCGAGGATGGTGGCGTAGAGATGTTTGCAGAGTGCATCGTATTGATCAAAATAAGGACAGGTGCAGGTGGCGTCGAGGATGCCGTCTTCGTCCCAGGTGATTTCGGAGACGTAGGTCTGGGTGCCTCGCACGCGGGCGTAGGCGGAGTGATCGGTGGCGCGGACGAGGGAGACGCGGCCTTGACGGAAATATTCTTCGCCCTGATTGCGAACCGGGCGGGAGAAGTCCTGGGAAAGAGTTTCGAGAGAGATCATTGGCTCGCGGATTCTATCGTCAATTGAGCGCGTGGGTCTATTTCTTTTGCAGGATGCTTTGGAGAGTGGAGATGAGGTCGGCGTTGGGGAGGGTTTGTTGTTCGCGGGTGGCCATGATTTTGAGCGTGATGGTTTGGCTGGCGAGTTCGGATTCGCCGGTGACGAGGACGATGGTGGCGTTTTCGCGTTCGGCGAGTTTGAGCTGGGCTTTCATGGAGCGGCCGGCGAGGTCCATGTCGGCGGAGAAGCCGGCCTGGCGGAGGGTGCGGAGGAGGTTGAGGTTGAATTGCTTGGCGGGGTCGGATTGGGAGGCGAGGAAGATGAGCGGGCGAGTGGGGAGGACGAGGGAAACTTGTTGGGCATCCAGGGCGATGAGGAGGCGTTCGAGGCCGGAACCGAAACCGACACCGGGGGTGGGGCGACCGCCGAGGGATTCGACGAGGTTGTCGTAGCGACCGCCGCCGCCGATGGCGTTTTGGGCACCGAGGCCGCCGGCGGTGACTTCCCAGAGGGTGTCGGTGTAGTAGTCGAAGCCGCGGACGAGGGAGCCGTCGGTGGTGAAGGGGATGGAGAACTCAGTGAGGAGCTGGCGGACGCGGTCGAAGTGGGCTTTGGATTTGTCGGAGAGCGTGTCGGACGCGGGCGGTGCGCCCTGGGCGGCGGCGATGTCGCGGGGGTCTTTGGAATCGAGGATGCGCAGCGGGTTTTCGGTCAGGCGGCGCTGGGAGTCTTCGCTGAGGGAGTCTTTTTTCGGGGAGAGAAAGGAGACGAGGGCGTCGCGGTAGCGGAGTTTGGATTCGCGGTCGCCGAGGGAGTTGAGGCGGAGGGAGAGGTCGCGGACGCCGCAGCGGGCGTAGAAGTCCATTTGGAGTTGGATGCATTCGACGTCTTGTTCGGGGTTGGGGATGCCGAAGGCTTCGGCGCCGAATTGGTGGTGCTGGCGGAGGCGGCCTTTTTGGGGTTTTTCGTAGCGGAAGTTGGAGCCGATGTAGAAGACCTTGGCGCGAGCGCCCTGGTCGTTGAGCAGGCCGGCTTCGATGACGGCGCGGACGACACCGGCAGTGCCTTCGGGGCGGAGGGTGAGGGATTCGCCGCCGCGATCGTTGAAGGTGAAGGTTTCTTTGGAGACGATGTCGGTGGTTTCACCGACGCCGCGGTGGAAGAGGTCGGTGGATTCGACGGCGGGGGTGCGGATTTCGTGGAAGTGGTAGAGGGAGGCGACTTGGCGGGCGATAGATTCGACGGCCTGCCATTTGGGGGATTCGGCGGGGAGAATATCGGAAAAGCCTCGGGGGGCGGAGATTTTTGCGGAGGTGGACATAGTGATGTTTGAGTAAAGGATTATGTTTGAAAGTTTCTGATGAAATCTTGAGGTTCGAGAATGCGGAGGTTGGGCAAAAGCTGACGAATATTAGCCGCTGGCGTGCTGGCGTCGAGGGAGAGATCGAGCAGGTCGTGGTCACGGGTTACGAGATAATCGGCGCGGCCGATTAAGGCGAGTTCGAGATAAGGAATATCTTTAGGATCGCGCGGCAATTCGATGTTCGTCGTGTGCGTTGCGATCATCGTACAGCGCGATCGGAGTAATTCGAAAAGGCGGGTGATGCGGGCGTCGGTGAGTTCGGGGTATTTGGCTCTCACTTTCGGGCGTGCAAAAACGCCTGCGGCTTCCGCTAGAGAGAAGGAACTGATGAGGAGTTGCACACGTCCAAGTTCAACGAGTTCCAAGCATCTTGCGGCTGGACCGGTCCGGATCAGCGATTGGAAAAGAATATTGCAATCGTACACAACGCGCGGTGGAGCAGTTTCGGTCATGGCTGTCGCCGCTTAGCCAATTGTTCGGCGTAGACTTCATTTCTGGATTCTTCGACCAGAGCGTCCAAGTCGCTTTCGGTGGTTTTGTCGCCGCGATGCTGGATTTCGGTATGAATTTCGGCCAGCAATTCGGTAAGGGATTGGGGAGATTTGGCGAGTTTCTCTTCAACGGCGTCACGGACGAAGTCCTCCATCTTTTTCCCGGCGTCGGCGGCGCGCTGACGCAGCTTAGCTTCGGTTTCCGGAGTGAAGTCGACGTGAATAGTCATAAGATTACCACAGGAGTATAGCGAGAGATTTACTAATTGGGAAAAAGAAAGGCTCGCACGAGGCGAGCCTTTCGAGGGGATTATTGAGAGAAAAGGGTTTACTTCTTTTCTTCGTCGCCGGGTTTGGGGACGTCGACTTCTTCGATTTCGGCGGATTCGAGGATTTTGTCGGCGGCTTTTTGTTCGCGCATCTGGATGTAGAGGGATTGGAGGGAGCCGTCTTTGGCCATTTCTTGTTTCATTTTTTCGGGGCGGCGGCCGCGTTGGGCGGCGAGCATGGCGATGCGGCCGTTGAGTTCGGATTCTTCGACGTCGACGTTGTTGTCGGTGGCGATTTTCTGGAGGATGAAGAAGAGTTTGAGTTCGCGGGCGGCTTCGTCCTGAGCGCCCTGGCGGAGCTGGTTGATGAGCTGGCCGATCTGTTCCTGGGGCATGCCGCGGGACATGAGGTCGATGGCGCGGCGCTGGACGACGCGATCGGCCTGGCGGGTGGAGAGCTTGGTGGGGAGATCGAACTGGACATTGTCGAGGAGGTACTTGTTGATCTGTTCGCGCTGGGCCTGCTGGACGTCGTAGTCGATGCGTTCGACGAGCTGTTCGCGGAGGGCGTCGCGGAGTTCCTGTTCGTTCTGGAAGCCGAGGGAGTCGAGGAATTCCTGGTCGATGACGACGGGTTCGAGCTTTTTGATTTCCTTGACGGTGATGGAGAACTCGATGTCTTTGTTGCGCATCGGTTCGTGGGGGTGGTCTTCGCCGGACTTGGCGGTGAAGGTTTTGGTGTCGCCGGACTTGGCGCCGGACATTTGAGCGGGGAGGTCGGCGATCTGGACGCCGGCGACGCGGGCGGGACGGATGACGACCTGGGCGTCGCTTTGTTTGGCGACTTCGGCACCGTTGACCTTGGCGATGATGTCGGCGGTGACGTAGTCGTGTTCTTCGACGCCGCGGTCTTCGACGGGGACGAGGGAACCTTGCTGTTCGCGGAGGTTCTTCATGGCCTGTTCGACGTTTTCGTCGGTGACTTCAATCTTGGGCTTTTTGACTTTGACGCCTTTAAGCTCGGGGAGATTGATGACGGGCTGGATTTCGACGTTGAAGGAGTAGCTGAGGTTGCCGGTGGCGGGGAGTTCGATGCCGTTGGGGTTTTCGAACTCGGGTTCGCCGATGGGCTCGAGCTTGTTTTTGGCCATCGCCTGCTGGTAGCTCTCGGAGATGAGGTTGCGACGGACCTGATCTTTGACGTCGTTGGAGAACTTCTTTTCGAGGAGCTTGGCGGGGACGTGACCGGCGCGGAAGCCGGGGATGGTGGCGTGCTGGCGGAGGTCTTTGAACTGCTTGTTGAGTTCGTCCTTGATGCGGGTTTCGGGGATTTCGATGGTCACGCGCTTGGTGGCGGGGCCGGCGTCTTCGACCTTGATGGGGTATTCGAATTCTTGATCGGCGACGGCGGTGTCGGTGGCGTTCTCGGTCATGACAACCTCTGGCGTATGCTGTGGTTAAGGTCCACGCGTGTGGACCGTGATGTTGGGTTAGAGCGGCAACAGGCCGTTCAACCGCGAGAGCCCCACAATGTATCCTGTATGGGGGGGGTTTGCAAAGGGGGAGAATGGAGCGTGAGGGGGAGAGCGTGGAGAGAAGAGATCGCGATGGTCGCGAAGGGGCGAAGGGGGACGCGAAGGGGAGAAAAAGAGATTGGAAATTGTAAGTGTTTAATTTTGCATTAGATATGGAATTTGAATAGAGGGAAACCGACCCTTTTTTGACCCTAAAACGACCCCTAAACGACCCTGATTCGACCCCATTTCGATCCTGAATTGACCCTCGTGAAGAGGGGCGGGGAAACTGTGCGATGGGGTGAGGTTTTGTGCGATTTCCGGCGAGGTGGGCGGTTTGAAGCGGGGTGGGAGCAAGGGTTGAGGAGAGGAAAAGGTCACCTTGAGGGGGGGAAGCATTATTTGGTTTTCAAAGATTGACCTTGGAGTAGGTCGCGGTTGGAGCCGCGGGTGGATGGTATCGGGAGGGGCGGGATTTGTCAAGTATAAAATTAGGGTTTTGGTTGGGTCGAGAAGAAAAATGTGGATGTGTAATTATTTGTCGTTGGGGAAGAAACCGGTCGCGAGCGACCGGGCTAATGAGGATGAGTGGGAATTTATACTAATAAGGTCGTTTAGAAATAGGGTTAGGTTTTGGCAAGGTCAGTGATGTCCCCACATGGTCGCCGGATTTAATCACTCAAGGTTGTATTGATAAATAAGAAGATCCTTGTCGCGCAGTGGGAAGTCTCTTGAAGTGATTTCGGTCAGGGGCAAGGTAAAAGAATAGGGTTTGGCATTGTGCCAGCGGCGAATGACAAGGGTGTGGGAGGGACGGAAGTCTTTACGGGGGAGGACTCCGATTTTGTCGAGGATCTGTCCGACTGTTACTGTGTCATCGAATGTGAGGTGGCGGCAGTGGAGGGAGTTGCCGGCGATGCGAATGGTGATGGGGTTCGGCATGTAGGCTGAGAATGTTGTGAGTTACTTCGGTAGGCCGAAGGCGTCGGAGTCGTCTTGGAGGTCTTTTAGGGCTCGGTCGACGAGTCGGCGAAATTGTTTTTCGAGTTCGGGGAGGTTTCTGCTTTCGTCGGGGAGCATCATCCAGCACATTTGGATGGCTTGTCGGATGCTTTGGTCGACTTGGCCGGGGCTGAACATGGCGCGCAATTTTTTACGGGCGTCGGGGTCTTCGGGGTTGAACATTGCCATGGGGGGGGGACCTCCGGTGTGATGCTTATATTTGTAGGAATAACACTCAATGGATTGAAAGCAAGACAAATAGTGGATGATTACGAGGTTCGTATTGAGGATCGAGGTGATGAAGGGAATGGAATTGCATTGATGGTGAAATTGGGAAAGAGAGGAAATCCGGCAGCTGCGCTGCGGCGTGGCATTAGAAAGGGGGACAACACTCAACACACAACATTGAACGCTCAACACTCAAGGGGAGGGGGGCCAGTCTTTGATTAGGAGGTGGCGGAGGGAGAAGACCAGGATGGCGAGGCGGGGTT
>DASRRR010000031.1:0-17221 GCA_035656825.1 Tepidisphaeraceae bacterium
CCCTGGGAACTGGTCAAGGGAAAGTTACCCAAGGCCGACCCGATGCTGCCGCTGCTGAGTGTGACTTATCTCGATGAACTCCACGATTCGATCCTTCATTCATCCCCCGAGGGGGGGTATGATGTCTGGGGACTTCCCTAAATTAATACAGATTATCCACTTTCCCCTGTTAAAATGGGCGGAATTTTCTGCCTACTAATGATTACGCGTCCCACCCGAATGGGAAGAGCCTCCGTCGTCATGCGTAAACGTATGCGACGACGGTGCAGACGGGATATCCACATGCGCCGCGGACGGTGGCGCCACTACAATATGCTGCACGCTCGGCGTCCCCGATGACGGAGACGAAAAATGCGTCTCCCCATGCGGAACGACCATATGTGAGCCATCGTGTCCATGATCCCAATTATGATCGTGCCCATGATCGCCGTCGTGATCATGCCCGTGGTCCCAATCGTGATAATGATGATCGTGAATCACCACCGGCGAATAGTAGCCGTAGCCATAACCGCCGTAGTACCCATTGTTCCAGTACAGCGATGAAGTCGGATAGTAGTACGGTTCGTAACTATAGGTGCTCGGAGAGTAGCTATATCCCGAGTCATAACCGGACGACGACGACATATCCGGCGTGGCAACTGGTGCCGACGGGGCCGCAGGCGTATATCGCGGCAATGGGATCGTCACCGTTCCGCCTTGATACGTAGCCCGCGCTGCTTCATATGCCTGGCTATATGCATCTTCTGTCGAAACCGCATGGCGCATCTGCTCGACACTCTGCTGCACGGCTGGCGGGATCTGCGATTTATCCGCGCGCGTGTCATACCACGCCACCAGTTGCCCCGCCGTGCGCAGCACAAATGGATCGATCGGCGCATTCGGCGCCGGCGGCACCGCCGCGCCGACGATCGTCGTCAGCGCATCGACCACCTGCCCGCGCCGCCCCTGGACATAAGCGATCACCGCGCGCGACACCGAATTATGCGGATCGCGGCGAATCAAATCCTGCGCCTGTGCATACGCCAGGTCAGGCATATTAAAATCGACCATCCGATGCACATACGCATCTTCAATCGCCGCGGGATTAGCCGTTGGCGTATTCGCCGCCGCATAAGCTGCCACCGCCGCCGACGGATCAGGAGCCATTGCAATCGATTGCGCCGCCGCGTCCACGGGCGCTGCGACCGGGGCCGGCGCCTGCTGTCCAAAAACACTCGCCGCTAATCCAACCGTCGCCAGACACAGAATCGATCGCCGTTTCATATCGGCCTCCGCGGTAGGTATTTGTATCCGTCTCGGAGATTATACGCTCAAACTCTGGAATCTTCCTAACAAATTAGACACCAAATCAATGCAATCGTTGGGGCAATCCCTTCAACCACTCCCAAGCGTTGCGTGCCGTCTCTTGAATCACCGGTAGCGAAAGAGCCGCAAAATATCCCAGCCGATACAACACCGCACCAGCCAACATTCCGCCCACAAGTAAAAGTAACAACGCCAGTAATATAGACTTACGCCGCCTCTCCCGTTTTCTCACTCGCTTTGGAGACATCTGCATCGGACTCAGCGGCGAATCCGGCGGACACGCCAACAACGGCGTTAATCTCCCCAAATCGTATCCCTCTTCATGCGCCCGCGTCAGCAGCCGATGCGTCGGCAAATCGCCTGGCTGATACCGTTTATTCAACGAATCCAGCAGCAGATCGATCACCGCCTGCGCATCCTCCTGCGGATCGGTGTAGAGATAAGGGCTCAAATGCGTCAGCCGAATCGCCCGGTCTGGCGTCACAATGATATTCCCCCCATGCAGCGCCCCATGCACAATCCCCAGCCGCGATAACGCCTCCACCGACATCACCAGCTCGCGCCCCACCTCCGCCAAATCCGGCAATCTCCCGCGCATGTCCGCCGTCGTCAGGTACATCTCCAGCGGCGTCCCCTTAATGAACTGCCAAACCAAATAGACATGCCCATCCAGCAATTCCGCCCCATGCAGATTCGCCACGCCGATATGCGGGATCTCCTGAATGCGCTGCAATCGCTCTCTGATCGAAGGATGCACACCTCCATCCGCCAGGCAATCATCATCGAGCCGTTTCAGCACGACTACCCGATCCGCCGGGTCCACCGCCAAAAACGTATGTCCCGGCGAGAGCTCTTTCAGGATTTCAAACTCCCCCAGAAACGCTGCTTCAGGATGGGTCAATCCTTCCGTCATCACAGCAGCTTGTCAGACTTCCCGCGCGGGATCAGCGAGAAGATTTTGGTGATGATCTGATCGACGGTGATCCCCTCCGCCGCCGCGTTGAAGTTCGGTACAATCCGATGCCTGAGCACCGGAAATGCCACCGCTTCAATATCCTCCAGCGTCACATGCACGCGCCCCTGCAACAGCGCCCGCGCCTTCCCTCCCAAAATCAAATACTGCCCCGCGCGCGGCCCGGCCCCCCAGCTCAACCAGTGCCGCACAAAATCACTCGCCCCCGCTTCCGTCGGCCGGGTCGCGCGCACCAGATCCAGTGCAAACCGATACACCGGCTCCCCCACCGGCACCTTCCGCACCAGCGACCGCAGCTCCGCCAGCTTCGCCGCGTCAATCACTTTCGCAATCTCCGCCGGCGCCTGCCCCGTCGTCCGCCGCAAGACCTCCAGCTCCTCATCCCGCCCCGGATAATTCACCAGGATCATGAACATGAACCGGTCCAGCTGCGCCTCCGGCAGCGGATACGTCCCCTCCTGCTCGATCGGGTTCTGCGTCGCCAATACAAAAAACGGGTCCGGCAGCGCAAACGTCCTCCCCGCTACCGTCACCTCGCGCTCCTGCATCGCCTGCAAGAGCGCCGCCTGCGTCTTCGGCGGCGTCCGGTTGATCTCATCGGCCAAGAGCAGATTCGTAAAGATCGGCCCCTGCGCAAACTCAAACCGCCGCCGATGCGTCTCCGGATCCTCCTGCAACAAATCCGTCCCCGTAATATCCGAAGGCATTAAATCCGGCGTGAACTGTATCCGCTGAAACGACAAATCCGCCGTCTGCGCCAGCGTCGACACCAGCAACGTCTTGGCCAGCCCCGGCACCCCCTGCATCAAACAATGCCCCCCCGCCAGCATCGCCACCAGCAATTCCTCAATCACCCGAGCTTGCCCGACGATCGTCTTCCCGAGTTCCGTCCGCAGCGCCGCACAGGCGCCCGCGAGTTCCCGCGCCGAAGCCAGATCAGAATCCACCGGCGGCGCCGATGGAGCCACCGGCGGGATCACCGGCGCCGTCACAGGATTCGAGCGAAACAATGCCATGCGAGAATTCTAACAAATCCTTCCCAACTTGCCCTGAAATACTTCACAGCCGCGGAGGTGCCGGCTTCTGAACCCGCACCGACGACACCGCCAAATCCGATTTCGCCCCCGCCTTTGCCAGAAAACGCACCCCGATATACCGCAGCCGATCCGCCGGGAGCTCATGCCCCCCCGAATAAAGCGTATGCCCTTCCGTCGTCACCACAACCTGATCCCGCGTCACGATCAATCGCACATGCAGCGTCGCCCCACTGACCGAAACTCCCTTCTCTCCATCGGCAATCCGCCCCCCGGGCAAAATCACCTGCGGCAATCCATCCTGAACCGTCCATACCAACTCATGCGCCGACGTCCCCCGATCCGCACTAAACTCCGGCCGATCCGTCACAAATAACTGCGGAACCACATTCCCTCCCACATGCCCCGTCAAAGTCACCTCAAACGAAAACGCATTCCCCGGCGAAAGCGGAATCTGCCCCACCACCCCGCCCCCCACATAATCCGTCGCCGATGCCGGCACCGCCCCCGGCTTTAATCCCTGCTGCGAAGTCACCACCGGCAATGACCCAATCGTCCTCCACCCCATCGCCGCCAAATCCCCCGTAAAATGATCATCAATAATCGTATCCGCAAAGACGAGCGTGGATGGATCTTCCTTCACTGGTGGATTGGCCGGCGGATGCGGTGCGTAAATCCAATACCCCACAATCACCGCCACTCCCACCAAGACCAGAAACGAAACCACCGCGATCAACGTCGCAATCGGAGCCGACCGCGTCTTCCCGCCCGTCGGCAGCCGATCAATCCCCTCCAGCAGCCGTCGCGTAAACCCCGGCCCCGCTTTCACCGATCGATATTCCCTCCCACTCGCCAGCCGCTCCCGCGCCGTCCACAACATTTGATATTCATCCCCCGCCCCACCCTGCTTGCGAATCTCCCCCACCGCATGATGCCACTCCGGACTCCCTGGCCCGGCGCGCAGCGCGTCGGTCAGCAATTCCATAAATTTATCCGAAGGCTCAGCCGTCTTACTCATGATCCCCTCCATCCTCATCCGCCGTCCCGCGAATCATGTTCCCCAGCTTCTTGAGCCCATGAAACATCCGCGACCGCAGCGTCACCGCCTTGGTCCCCGTGATCTCTTCCATCTGCGCATAAGACAAATCCTGGAAGATCCCCAGCACGATCACTTCCTTCTGATCCGTCGGCAGATGTTCCAGCGCCTTGAGCACGCGCGCGATCTCCTCGCGCTTTTCGATGTCATCCGTCGCCCGGTTCGCCACCGCATGCGGATCCCCCGACATCTCCACGCCTTCCAGATTCAACTCCGTGACATTCCGCACCGGGCTGCGCTTCCGCCGGCGGGAATTGTTGATCGCCAGGTTGCGAGCAATCGTGAACAGCCAGGTCGAAAACTTCTGCGGATATCGATACGTTGCCGCGAAGCGAAACGCCCTGAGAAACACCTCCTGCCCGATCGACTCCACATCCTCGACATTCCCCAGCATCCGGTACAAATACGACAACACCGACTGCGAATACCGCTCATACAGCAGCGCATACGCCTGCTTATCCCCCTCCTGCGTCCGCCGCATCAGCTCTTCATCGCTTGAACGCCCCACTGGTACCGGCGTGAGCTGCTCCGGCGCATCAATCGCCGGCGGCGCGGGCGGCACCGGCGGTCGCGGTCGAGGTTTGTCCACATTCCGAGGCATCGATCCTTAGTTAGTGCTTCCTATACTATTCCACACCCATCGGCGTTGTCCTATTCTCAGTGTCGTCGCATTCCCACCCCCCGGCAAGCAAATGACCTGGACCATATCACACCGCCCATCTTCCTGTATAATATATACTTGTGTCCCGTGGTCTTTAAGACACCCGCGGCCCACTTCGGTGAGCTGAGGAAAGTCCGAACTGCACAGGACAACGGTGCTTGGTAACCCCAAGGCGGAGCAATCCGACGGAAAGTGCCACAGAAAATAAACCGCTAAAGGGTTCAGGGTTCAGTTGTCAGTTTTCAGGAAAAGCGACTCTCTCTTTCCTGAACCCTGAAAACTGACCCCTGAACCCTCAGCAAGGGTGAAACGGTGCGGTAAGAGCGCACCGCGCGGATGGTGACATCCGCGGCACGGCAAACCCCACCGGCAGCAAGACCAAATAAGCGGCCAGCCCCTGTCCGGGGCGCAAATCCAGTCGCAAGACCGGACCCATCCGCGGGTAGGTCGCTAGAGGCCGTCAGCAATGACGGTCCCAGAGAAATGGGTGTCCCCCGCTGATTTCACAAGAATCAGCAGGCCCACAAAATTCGGCTTACCAAAGACCCCGGGACACTTAAAACACCGATGGCGACTCCCAAAAGGAGCCGCCATCGCCTTTTATATCGATCGTGCATTTCTTCAAGCAAAAGTATCGAGCGACCCACCCAAGCCCGTTGCTGCCGCCGTCGCTGGGTCGCCGGCTCCCACATGCCCTGCCGCCTGTATCATCTCCACCATCGCATCTCCCTGTGATTTCTGCTGATCCAGCATCTTCCGCGCAACGGCGTAATCCACCTGAGATGCCGTGTTACTCTGCGAACTCGCGATGGCTGCACTCATTAAATCCATGACACCTCTTTCATCGACTTCTCACCCACCTCTCCTTGAAGCCTGAAACTACTTTTCACAAATATTTGGCATTATTCCCTTGACCGGCGATCTATGTTAGGGTATTGTCCTCTTAAACATCGCGCGAACGCGCTCTAATTCTGGAACGAAAGGACTTGATCCAATGAACCTGACCCCCCGCCAACTCGACGTCTTGGTCGCCATCCGCAATTACCGCCACATCCATGGCTACGCCCCCACCATGCAAGAGCTCGCCGACCAGCTCGGCACCTCCAAAGTGACCATCTTCGAGCATGTCGGTGCCCTTGAGAAAAAGCGCGTCCTCCGTCGTGATAAGCACAAAGCCCGCTCCCTCGAAATCGTCGCCGACGAAAAACTCCCCGACGAAAATCGTTCCACCAAGCTCCCCCTCCTCGGCAACATCGCCGCCGGCTCCCCCATCGAAGCCGTCGAAAACCGCGAAGAGCTCGATCTCGAAGAAATCTTTACCTCCAAAGCTGGCGTATACGCATTGCGCGTCCGCGGCGAATCCATGATCGACGACCACCTCTGCGACGGCGACATCGTCGTCATCGAACGCCGCGACTCCGCCCGCAACGGCGAACAAGTCGTCGCCCTCCTCGACAACGGCGAAGCCACCCTCAAACGCTATTACAAAGAGTCCGGCAACAAAGTCCGCCTCCAACCCGCCAACCGCACCATGGAGCCCCGCATGGTCGACGCCGACAAATGCCGAGTCCAAGGCGTCGTCATCGGTGTCCTCCGCACCTACGCCAACTAAAATTTCACCTCACCTAATCGAAGCCCGCGGCTAATATCCGCAGGCTTCTTCATTTTGATAAAAAGAGTTGAGACACAAAGACCACCAAGATCACTAAAAATACAAAAAACAATCAATCTCTTTTTCTTCTTTGTGAACTTAGTGTCCTTCGTGTCTAAATTCCTATTTCTGTTTGTCCCATCCCTTAGCTGCTTCTAAAATCAATTCCAATACCGCACGCCCCTCCTCCACCGAATGGATCGGCCTCGTCCCATTCCGCAGCGCATCGGCAAAATGCCCGATCTCCGCCGTGAATGTCTCCACCGGCTCAAACGTCCGCTTCGATGGCTCACTAAACCCCGTCGGCAAATAATAGAGCGTGTTCTCCGACCCAAATATCTGCCCCTTCTCTCCGATCACATGGATCTGATGCGACCCATGCGGATTATCAAACGCCCAGCTCGTCAAAATCTCGCCTAGCGCTCCGTTCGCAAATCGCACCTGCACACTCGCCGTATCATCCCCTTCGATCGGCTGCATAAATCGCGCCAAATTCCCCCGAATCATCGTCGGCTTCGAATTCGCCAAATACAGCAGCCGATACGACGGGTGATACCCCGTATCGATCAGCTCCCCGCCTCCCTGCGTCTTCAGTTTTGCTCGCCAGGAATTTCGAAACGGATTTTTGTCATTCAACTCAACGCGAAAACAATCCTGGCTGCGCAGCCAGCGAATTTCCCCAATCGCCCCCTCATCAATCATCTTCTTCGCCTCCCGCACCACAGGCATAAACAACTGATTATGCCCCGACATATACGTCACGCCCGCCTTCTTCACCGCGCGCTCGATCGCATCCGCCTCCTTGAGCGAAATACACATCGGCTTCTCACATAGAATATGTTTGCCCGCCGCCGCCGCATCTAAAATCGCCGGCCCGTGCAGATAGTGCGGCAGACAAATATCCACCGCATCAATCTCATCCCCCATCTCCTTCAGCAGCTTCTTCCAATCCTTATACCGCGGCAAATCCGTCCCCAACTGCTTCGCCCGCGCCTCCATCGCCTCCTCGCGAATATCACACAGCGCCACACATTGGATTTTATCCTTGTGATGCAAAAACCCCCGAGCATGCGGATGCGTAATCCCCCCGGTCCCGATCAATGCCACACGAACCACACCATTGACGCGCTTCGCCATAGAAAGCCCCTTCAAAATAAAATGCCGCTGAAGAGTCTAACCCGAATAATGCAGACTCACCACGGAGAGCACAGAGAAGACCGCACTATTTACAGAGTGATTTCGTCACTTCTTTGTTCTTCTCCGTGCTCTCTGTGGACTTGGTGCTCTCTGTGGCACATCTTCTTGAATAAGCAATATAAAGCGCAAGTAAACGCCCGCCGACCAAAATCGACGGGCGTCATTAATTTGAAAAAAGAAACAGGCTTTATCGTCCCGCTGCCGTCAGTGCCGCCGGCGCGTTCGCCGCCGCGACTGCCGCCGCCGCCTGCTTGGCCGTGAAATACTTCTTGGCCTCGCCCACCAGATAAAAGCTTCCGGTGATGCAGATCAAATCTTCCTTGGTCACCGCCCGCTGGGCAATCGCCAGCGCCTCTTCCAGGCTGCCAGCGACCTGGGCCATTTTCCCATACTGCTCGACATACCGAGCCGACAGTTCATGCGGGTCGGCCGTGCGAATGTTATCGACCTTGGTGAAGATCACCTTATCCGCCCCCGCGGTGATCCGGTCCAGCATTCCCGTCACATCCTTATCCCCGCAGCAGCCGAAGATGACCACCATCGAGTCATAAGGAATATGCTGCCCGACCGCCCGGAGCATCATGTCCAGGCTTGCGGCATTATGCGCCCCATCCACCAGCACGCGCGGCGTCTGGCTGACCATCTCCATCCGCCCCGGCACCGTCGTCTTCGACAGCCCTTCCATCGCCTTGGTATCGCTGATGTTAAACCCGCGACCCTTAAGCCGATCGACCACCGCCAGCGCCAAGCCGCAGTTAATCGCCTGATGCTCGCCCATCAGCGGCACCGCCAAATGCTCAAACTTAGAGTTCGGCGTCGTCAGACAAATCCGATTATGCGGCCCAAGCATCCGGCTCGACTCAAACCGATACGAAAACTCAATCGTCTTCCCCGTAATATCCAGCGGCGCACCGACCTTCGCGGCCACTTCTTTCAACACCGCCTCCGCGTCCGGGTCCTGCGTCACCGTCACTGCCGGCACGCCCGCCTTGAAAATCCCCGCCTTCTCCGCTGCGATCTTCGCCAGCGTATGACCCAATTGGGCCATATGGTCCTTGGAAATCGACGTGATCGCCGTCACCTCCGGCTTGATCACATTGGTCGAATCCAGCCGACCGCCGAGCCCGGTCTCCACAATCGCAATATCAATTTCCTGATCTGCAAAATACTGAAACGCCACCGCCGTTAAAACGTCAAAATATGTCGGCGAAGGTTTGATCCGCGCCACGACCGGCTCGATCATTTTCACGAGCTTGCCAAACGCCTCCGTTGAAATCATCTCCCCATTGATCTGAATCCGCTCGCGGATATCCACCAGATGCGGACTGGTGTACAGCCCCACCTTATATCCGCATGCCTGGAGCATCGACGCGATCATCGCGCAGGTGCTCCCCTTCCCCTTGGTCCCCGCCACATGCACCGACTTGAATTGTTCGTGTGGGTTCCCCAGCTTCTTCAGCAGAAGCCGCATCCGCTCCAAGTTAAAATTGTCATTATTATATCGAACAATCCGCAATCGCTCGAAATCGGCCAACGTATTTAAATATTTCAATGCTTTTGTAAATCCTGTGACAGGCTCACGTAAAGGCTTGAGAACAACCGGAATGACTTTGCTCTTCGCCGAAACCACGCGCTTCTTGGACAACGTGCGTGTAGCGGAACGACCGGCGACACGAACAGGTTTGCGAGCCGGCGCCGCATGAGTGCGCTTCGCCGAGGATGAGGTACGCCGCGCTTTGGTTCGGGTGGGCATATAAGTGGGTGATTCTAGCATCTATAGGCGGCGATTCAACTTTTACATAACTTATTGCCTTATTTAACGTTGTGAAAAGACGCCTCAAGTCGAATCCGCTGTTTTATTGGGCAATCGCAAATGGATCATCCATAACGGTAGATACAAGCAAGAGATATGTAACGCCATAGAGCGGTTTGCCAAACAAAGCACTTCAGAACTATTTGTAATGCGGTCCGTATCACCGATTCCCCGCATCCGGCTTTCCCGCAACCCCGCAGCAGGTTATCCTTGCCGGGCTATACAGGAGTCTCAACATGCCCACCCGGGCCAAAGCAAAATCCCAACCCAACCCCGACGCGCCGATCGAATCGATCGCGTTCGTCAGCCTCGGCTGCCCGAAAAACCTCGTCGACTCCGAACGCATGCTCGGCCTGCTCGCCCAGGACGGCCTCTCACTCACCCCCGACGCCTCCTCCGCCGACGCCATCATCATCAACACTTGTGGCTTCCTCGAAGCCTCCAAAGACGAATCCCTCAAAGAAATCCGCGACGCCCTTGAACTCAAAAAACAAGGCAAAGTCCGCCGCGTCATCGTAGCCGGCTGCCTGGTGCAGCGCCACAAAACCAAACTCCTCAACGACGTCCCCGGCGTCGACCGCCTCGTCGGGGTCTTCGACCGCGAACACATCGTCGAAGCCGTCCGCGGCAAACAAAACCCCCGCCAGGACCACGGCCACTACCTGGGAAAGTACCACGACCTCTCCAACGAGTTAGCCAAAGCCCACGGCTTAGCCGTGGGTTCCACCAAAGAGACCAAAACCACCCGCCTCCCCGTCTTCGAAGACGACCGCGCCCGCCTCCGCCTCACCCCCCGCCACTACGCTTATCTGCGCATCAGCGAAGGCTGCAACCAAGGCTGCTCCTTCTGCACGATCCCCTCCATCCGCGGCCTGATGCGCTCCAAGCCCATCGAACAAGTCCTCCTCGAAGCCAAAGAACTCGCCGCCGACGGCGCCGTCGAACTCAACCTCATCGGCCAGGACACCACCAGCTACGGCACCGACATCGGTTACACCCCCGGCCTCTCAGGCCTCCTTAAAGCCCTCGACAAGCAACTCAAAGACGTCCACTGGCTCCGCCTGATGTACGCCTACCCGTCCTGCTTCACCGACGAGATGATCAAAACGATCGCCGATTGCTCGCGTGTCGTCCCCTACATCGACATGCCGCTCCAGCACATCAACGACCGCCTGCTCAACGTGATGAAGCGTCGCGTCACCCGCAAGGAGATCGAAACCCTCCTCGAAAAACTTCGCAAATGGATCCCCGGCATGGCGATCCGCACCACCTTCATCGCCGGCTCCCCCACCGAAACCGAAGCCGAGCACCAGGAGCTCGTCCAATTCGTCAAAGACTTCGGCTTCGACATGATGGGCGTCTTCCCCTACTCCCCCGAACCCGGCACCCCCATGGGCCGCATGACCGACCAACTCCCCGACGACGTCAAACAATCCCGCGTCGAAGAACTCATGCTCACTCAACAAAAAGTAGCCTTCGCCAAAACCGCCTCCCTTCGCGGCCAAACCATCCAGGTCCTCATCGACCGCCCCGCCGGCCGAGACCTCGAAGACGGCTACGTCGCCCGCTCCACCGCCCAGGCCCCCGACATCGACTCCACCACTCTCGTCCACACCAACACCGAACTCCACCCCGGCCAACTCCTCGACGTCCGCATCACCGGCGCCGACGGCTACGACCTGCTCGCCGAACTCCCCCGCAAAAAAAGCCGAGGCTTAACCGTCATTAAGGGATAAGACTATCCGTTGGCTCCTTTCGCCGCGATTCGTCTATCAATACAATCCCTCCCCCATGCCAGCGGCTTCGACAGCTACCGAATCCATCCTCCTCCTCCACGTCACCGGCGAGGACCATCCCGGCATTTCCGCCACCCTCTCGCAAATCCTCGCTGACCACCACGTCGAAATCCTCGACCTCAATCAAACCGTCATCCACAGCACCCTCCTTCTCGGCCTCCTCGTCCGCATCCCCCCGACAACCGAATCCGCCTCCGTTCTCAAAGACCTCCTCTTCTCCGCCCACCACGCCGGCCTCACGCTTCGCATCACTCCCGTCGACGACGCCCAATACGACGCCTGGGTCGCCCGGCAAGGTCAACCTCGCCACATCCTCACCCTCCTCGCCCGCCGCCTGACCGCTGGCCATCTCGCCGCCGTCTCGCGCCTGCTTGCCGACCAAGGCTTAAACATCGACGTCATCACCCGCCTCTCCGGCCGGCCGCCGCGCATTGATGACGGCAAGCCCCGCCGCGCCTGTGTTGAACTTTCCATCCGCGGCGTCCCCGCCGATGAAGACGTCCTCCGCGCCGCCCTCATGCAGATCACCCACGTTCACCCCATCGATCTCGCCTGGCAGCGCGACGACATCTACCGCCGCACGCGCCGCCTCGTTGCCTTCGACATGGATTCCACCCTCATTCGCCACGAAGTCATCGACGAGCTCGCCCGCGAAGCCGGCGTCTTCGAAAAAGTCTCCGCCATCACCGAAGCCGCCATGCGCGGCGACCTCGACTTCAACCAATCCCTCCTCCAGCGCGTCTCTCTTCTCAAAGGCCTTCCCGTCTCCACACTCCAGCGCGTCGCCGACCGCCTGGACCTGACCGAAGGCACCGACCGCCTCCTCCCCGCTCTCAAATCCTTCGGCTACAAAACCGCCATCATCTCCGGCGGGTTCCAATTCTTCGCCCGCCACTTCCAACAAAAACTCCAGATCGACCACGTCCGCGCCAACGACCTCGAAATCGAGGGCGGCCTCCTCACCGGCCGGGTCATCGGCGAAATCGTCAACGCCCAGCGCAAAGCCGACCTGCTCCAGCAAATCGCCGCCGAAGAACGCATCTCCCTCCAGCAAACCATCGCCGTCGGCGACGGCGCCAATGACCTCCCCATGCTCGCCGCCGCCGGCCTCGGCATCGCCTTCCACGCCAAACCCCTCGTCGCAAAATCCGCCAAACACAAAATCTCCACCCTAGGCCTAGACTCCCTCCTCTACCTCATAGGCGTCCGCGATCGCGACCTCCTCCCCTAAACCCCACCCCCCCAAGGAGAGCCGGGCCGTCCCCGGCCCGTCCCTTCTCCCCCACAAAATTTTACAGCCCGCGCTAACATCCACCCGATGGAGTATAATGAAACTCCGATAACCTCTACTGTTATCTGCCTTATGCTCAAACTCCTCACCTGCCTCTGTGCCGCCATCGCCATCGGCGTCGCCATGCTGCAAACCCGCCAGCAACACCTGGAAATCAACTACCAGATCAACAAACTCCACAACCAGATCGAAAGCCAGCAATCCAAACTCTGGTCCCAGCAGCTCCAGATCGCCGTCTACGCCGGCACCCCCACCGTCGCCAAATCCCTCCAAGCCAACGCCATCAAAATGGTCCCCTCCACCCCCCTTGAATCCCAGGACTCAGCAAACGACCGCCCCGCATTCACCGCCATGGCGCGGTAAGCTCCACACCCTATGCGTATTCCACGCAGTGCGCCCCTCGCATTTCTTTTCATTACCTTCCTCCCCTCTCTCCTCCACGCCATCGACCCCGAAGCCTTCGTCTGGCCCTCCCCTGTGAGCATCCCCTCCAATCTCCCCTTCGGCCCATATCTCTCCCGTTGCCAATCCATCTTACAAACAGGCCAATCCGACAACGACCTTCTCCTCTATTCACCAACCCTCCCCAATCCCCTCGACAGCGACCTTAGTCGCTATCTCGATCCCACCTTTTCCCCCACCGCCGTCACCCTCCGCGAAAACGGCTACTCCTTCGACACCGCCCCCGACCATCTCCTGCTCACCGCCCGCGCCGAGCATGGCCAAATCATTCTCGGCAACAACCACTATCGCGCCCTCATCATTCCCCCAGTCCAATTCCTTCCCCCCTCCATCATTAAAAAACTCCCCACCCTTGCCGCCCCCATCCTCTACACCTCTTCCACTTCTGACCTCCTCACCTCCCTCGCTCAATCCCGCATCCCCCGCGAATCCCTCGCCGACACCGGCCTCCACTTCATCCGCCGCTCTTACTCTCGTGGCTACTACTATTTCCTCTTCAACCCCACGTCTCATCCTATCGACGCCTGGCTCCCCCTCGCCACCCCCGCCGCTGCCGCCATAATCCTCGACCCGCAATCCCAGGACCACATCGGCACCGCCGCCGTCCGCCACCGCGGTCCCTCCGCCGAAATCTACCTCCAACTCTCCCCCGGCCAATCCCTCGCCCTCCGCACCTTCACCTCCATCCAACCCTCCGGCCCAGTCTGGAAATACTTCCAACCCTTCAAACCCTCCCTCCCCCTCTCAGGCCCTTGGCAAGCCACCCACCTCCCCTCCTCCACTCGCTATTCCACCGACTTCGACACCCCCTCCACCCGCTGCTCCGACTGGCTCCTCGACCTCGGCCCCATCCATACCATCGCCACTGTCACCCTCAACAACCACCAATTCGAACCCCTCTGCCGCCCCCCATACTCCCTCCACATCGGCACATACCTCGCCGAAGGCTCCAACCACCTCGACATCGACCTCCCCATCCCCGCTGACTTGCATGTGCATCTGATCCCCCTCAAGCAATTCGACCCTGCCCAGGAAGATCGCTGAAAATCCCCATTCACCAAACCCATTCTTGCGAATTAATATCCTTTCATTGGCCAGCCTACGAAAGGAGTTTCACATGCCTCGTGGAGATAAATCCAGCTACACCAGCAAGCAAAAACGCAAAGCCGAGCACATCGAAGAAAGCTACGAAAAACGCGGCACCTCTGCCAAAGAAGCCGCCCGCCGCGCCTGGGCCACCGTCAACAAAGAATCCGGCGGCGGCAAAAAAGGTGGTGCCGCCTCGGCGCGCCGATCCGCCTCCGCCCGTTCCGCCAGCGCCAAAAGAGCTGCCGCCACCCGCAAATCCCGTGGCCACTGATCTCATCCCCTCAGACGCAGCCCATGTGCTGCGCCTTTTTTCTGCGCTCAGGTCACTTTGGTGAAGCTGAATGTCCCGCCCACTTTCCATCCGTCATATTTCGCCGTCACCGTCCCGGTCGCGGCTGTATTGAGCCCATTAAGCAATCCCGCGATCGTCACTGACGCCTTCCCCTTCGTGTACGAATAGCTGAATTCCTCCGTGTTCTTGGTCACCCCGGTGAACGTCCCGGAATATTTATGCCCTTCGACTGTGATCGTCCCGGTCGCCTTCGTCGGCTTCACATTTGTGATCGCCACCGTCAAATTAAATTTCTGACTCACCACCAGAACCGACACCTTCACCTTGCCGGTCCACGTCCCCAGGACGCTCGGCAAAATGTGATGCTCCTTCCCCACCTCGATCGAATGATTCACCGCCTGCTGATACACCGCCGCCTGATGTGCCTGCTGCTGTTGCAACAAACTCGTCCCCGGTGACGGCTGCGATGTCCCCGGCGGCGCCGCCCACATCATCCACCGCTCTTCTAACTGCTCCATCATATTTTGCTCCGCCACAATTCACCTCCGGCTCGATTGCCTGCAAGCAGTGCACTATTACTTAATTACGGCATAATTCTTCCGCCAGTTCAGTCGCGGATATAAACAAAAAAATCGCAATGTAATTTGCCTTCATTTTCTCATGTTGTATGGTCTAAAGTGGACTCATCACTTTCTTCCGGAGGTGCCATGAAACCGGCCAAACCAACTCATTCCCGCCCTCTGACCGCCAAATCCCCCGATCTTTCCCAACCTCCTGAAAACCCTCCCGGCACCGCCAAATCCTTCGGCTACCCCACCCCGCGCAAAGCATCCCCGCCACCTCCCGACATCGACCGCATCGAAATGTCCGAACGCTGGGACGGCTTCCAATAATTACTTCGCCACCGGCTTCGTATCCGTAATTAACTCCGTCGGGCCCGCCGGTTCCGCCGGCAATGGCGGACCTGGATCAATCACCAGCTCCTCTCCCGCCAATACCTCCCCCACCCACTTCTTAAACTGCCCGTCCAATATATACCGGTAAAAATCCCGACCCGGGCACTCCGTCTGCCCCGGTGCCGCATCGCGATGCGTTCGCACATGATCCATTTCAATGTGCGTCTTCTGCATCAGCCACGCCGTCAATCGCACCACCGACTCAAGCTGCTCCTTACTAGGCCGCTGCACATTAAAATTCCCCATCAGCTCAATCCCCAGATTCCCCTTCAACGAATACTTCGTATTGCTCTCCGGCTCATACTCGATCGGTCTCC
Source organism: Tepidisphaeraceae bacterium (assembly GCA_035656825.1). Taxonomy (GTDB): domain Bacteria; phylum Planctomycetota; class Phycisphaerae; order Tepidisphaerales; family Tepidisphaeraceae; genus DASRRR01. The sequence continues at coordinate 15,934 of DASRRR010000031.1, forward strand.
CCTCAAAAATCCGCCCGTCCGGGGCGATCAAATAATGATACGGCAAATCCGGCCAATACGTGTTCCGCGGCGGTTTCTCAATCTGCGGCCTCTTCTTCCCCCACGCCTGCATATCCCTCACAAACTCCGCCGGATCAATCTTGTTGGTCCACAACTCCCCCCCATGATGGATCGTTATCCACACCGGCGTCTGCTTCCGCGAATCCGGTATCTTATCCGGCGTAGACCCCCACTCCTCCCGAGTCACATACTTCCCGGGTCGAGGAACTACCACATCCGTCGCCACCTCATGCTGATGCGAACACCCCGCCATCAACGCAAATATCACCGCCAGGCGAACATGCCGCATCATTATTTCCTCGCCCAAATCTCCGCCATCCCCATCGCTTGAGCCGGCGTATAAACCGGCAATACTCCCTTCATCCGACTCAGATGCTCTCGGTCCAGCGAAATCAAAACACACTGATGGCTTAATGCGACCGCAGCATAGACTGCATCCGATCCGCGCAAACCATGTTCTCCCGCCAACTTCACCGCTACATCTGCATTTACATCATCAAGGACAACCCATCGCATTAGCTTCAGTGCCGTGAGCCGCTCGGCAAATTCGCGAGCTAGCACTGCATCTTTTGTAGCACGACCGATCGTGGCGGCTACTTCTACTTTCAAGAGCATCGGGACTACCACTGGAATTCTGTTCGCTTTGACTCGATCGATAAACTCGCGACTGCTGGCGCTGTTCTGCTCTTCCGGAGAATCAGCATTGACCCAAACGCTTGCGTCGATCGTTAGCATGCCCCGCTACCGCCTCATGTCACTGACCAGTTGTGTCATCGACCCATTCTTCTGTGCCGCCGCCAAGCGCTCCCCTGCTTGCCGATATGCTTGCCAAGCCTGTTCCGCCGCCGCCTCGTCTAGCTCTCGTTCCGCCACCGCGTTCACTAACCTTGGTGCAAGATATGCCATCAGCCGCGCCTGATCTTTAGGCTCCAACTCATCCACCATCGACTCAATTTCTCGAAGTGAAGTGGCCATATAAACACTATACCTCAAATATCAGCTCTGAAACAACGATTTCTGCATTACAATAGCGTTCCTCTCAAAATTAATTCCGCCACCGTGAAGTAAATAATCAACCCCGTCACATCCACCAGCGTCGCCACGAACGGCGCCGAACTCGTCGCCGGATCAAATCCCAGCTTCCTTAAAATAAACGGCAGCATCGACCCCGCCAGCGACCCCCAACCCACCACCCCCACCAGTGCGCACATCACCGTCAACCCAATCA
>DASRRR010000032.1:0-14724 GCA_035656825.1 Tepidisphaeraceae bacterium
GTGATAAAGGTGCGGCGGGGTGGGAGACAGGGAGGGCGCAAGGCGGGGGGAGGGGTGTCTGTAGGAGGGGTTTGCGACGACAGGGCTGCGCCAGCGTCTCCCGGGGTTATCCACGGCTTGTCCAGTAATCCTGTTGATATCAATCCTGCGGATCGGGGAACGCGAAAATGAAGAGGGCAGCGAGTAAGATTGCCGGACTGGTTTTTTTGAAAGAAAGGTGTGTTGATGTCTGTTGCTGTGACGAAGCGGCCGCTGGTTTTGATCGTTCGGGATGGGTGGGGGCGGAATCCGGATCCGAAGTGGAATGGGTCGAATGCGGTGTATCTGGCGAAGAAGCCGGTGGATGATCGATTGATGGCGGAGTATCCGCATACGCTGGTGGCGACGTCGGGGTTTGATGTGGGGTTGCCGGAGGGGACGATGGGGAACAGTGAGGTGGGGCACCAGAATATTGGCGCGGGGCGGGTAGTGGATCAGGAATCGGTGGGGATCACAAAGCAGGCGCGGTCGGGGGAGATATTTAATAATGTGGAATTGAATGCGGCGGTGACGCATGCAATGGAGAATGGAGGGTCGCTGCATTTATTTGGGATTGTGTCGGATGCGGGGGTGCATGGGCTCTTGGAGCATTTGTATGCGTGTCTGGAGCTGGCGAAGCGGCGGGGGATGACACGGGTGTATCTGCATGCGTTTACGGATGGGCGGGATACGTCGCCGAATTCGGGGGTGGGGTATATCGAGCAAGTGGAAGCGAAGATGCGGGAGATCGGGGTGGGGCAGATCGCGACGGTGTCGGGGCGGTATTATGCGATGGATCGGGATAATCGGTGGCCGCGGGTGGAGAAGGCGTACCGGGCGATTCGGTATGCGGAGGGGCCGCGGTTTGGGTCGGCGCTGGAGGCGGTGAGGCATTATTATGCGAATCCAGTAGAGCCAACGATGACGGGGGATGAGTTTGTTACGCCGAGCGTGATTGTGCCGGCGGCGGTGCAGGATGGGGATAGTGTTATTTTCTACAATTATCGTACGGATCGGCCGAGGGAGTTGACGCAGGCGTTTGTGCAGCGGGATTTTGCGGGGTTTGATCGGGGGGAGCTGCTGAAGATTTATTTTACGACGATGACGGCGTATCAGCCGGGGCTGGCGATCCATGTGGCGTTTCCTGATCCGCCGATGATGAGCAATATAATTGGAGAGTATCTGGCGAATTTGGGATTGCGGCAGTTTCGGTGTGCGGAGACGGAGAAGTTTCCGCATGTGACGTTTTTCTTTAATGCGCGGCGGGAGGCGCCGTTTCCGGGGGAGGATCGGCAGATTATTCCGAGTGCGAAGGTGTCGACGTATGACCAGTTGCCGGAAATGTCGGCGGGGGGGATTACGGAGGAAGTGATCAAACGGATTGAGTCGAAGCAGTATGATTTGATTGTGGTGAATTATGCCAATGGGGATATGGTGGGGCATACGGGGTCGTTGCCGGCGGCGATTCGGGCGGTGGAGTCGGTGGATGCGGCCGTGGGGGAAGTGTTAGAGGCGGTGAAGAAGGTGGGCGGGGTGGCGATTGTGACGGCGGATCATGGGAATGCGGAGCAGATGATTAATCCAGCGACGGGGGGGCCGGATACGGCGCATACGACGTTTACTGTGCCGGTGATCTTGGTGGATGATCGGCTGAAGGGAAAAGTGCTTCGTGCTGGCGGGCGGTTGGCGGATTTGGCGCCGACGGCGCTGAAGATGATGGGGTTGGGGGTACCAGCGGAGATGACGGGGAAGGGGTTGTTTGATTGATGGTGTGGAGGAGTTGAAGAATCCGACTCTTCGCGTTGCTCAGAGGTCGGCGTTGTTGTGTGCTGGGATTGAAAAGGAGAATGAAGAGACATGAAGTGGGTGCATGTCATATTGGGGACGCGATGTTCCTGGTTGCATGGGGATAGGAGGGGATTTCGGAGTCGGGGACATCGGATTCATTCTTCGGGGGATTATCGAAAGCCGCCGCCGGAGGGGGAGCATGCGGAGTTAAGGGAATATCATCAGCAGCGGAGTGGGGATGTGGTGGTGTTTGATCAGAGGGTTCGGATTGAGATTTTGCGAGGGTTTGTGGGGAAGATGCATCGATTGGAATGTAGGATCATAGTGGCGTCGGTGGGAGGAAAGCATTTGCATGCGTTGTGTGAGTTGCCGGGGGAATATGGGGAATGGCAGCAAATGGTGGGAAAGTGTAAGCAGCATGCAAGTCATCAGGTTCGCGGAATGCTGCCGGGGAGTGTTTGGGCGGAGGGGGGGAAGTTTGAGCCGATTCGGGATTTGGGGCATTTGCGGAATGCTTATGGGTATATTCGGGAGAAGCAGGAAGGGGGGACAGTGGTTTGGTCGCATCGGGGGGAAGAGGATTGGATTTTGTGTCCGGGGGTGGGGGTAGTGGTGATGGGGGTGGGGGGAAAGAGGATCCGGGTCTTCGCTGGCGCTCAGACGCCGGCGTCTGAGCGGGGCGAAGACCCGGATTCTTAGAAGCGGGGTTTGTGGGCGATTAAGGCGCGGTCGAGGATTGGTTCCAGGACTTCGCAGACGCGATGCACCTGGGGTTTGCTCATTTGGGTGAAGAAGGGGAGGGAGATGGTGCGGGCGGAGACGTATTCGGTGACGGGGAATTGGCCGGGGTGGAAGCCGAATTTTTCGACCATGTAGGGTTGGAGGTGGATGGGGGGGAAGTAGTTGTTGCAGCCGATGGATTCGGCGCGGAGTTCGTTGAGGATGAGGTCGCGGTCGGCGGGGGCGAAGAGGTCGGAGAGTTTGATGACGAAGACGAACCAGGACATGTGGTGTTCGTCGGTGAGGGTGGGGAGGATGAGGTGGCGGTTGGTCATGAGGCGGTCCATGTACCAATGGGCGACCTGGCGGCGGTGTTCGAGGATTTCGGGGAGGCGGCGGAGCTGGGAGATGCCCAGGGCGGCATTGATTTCGGAGAGGCGGTAGTTGTAGCCGAGGCGGGCGTGGGCGAGCCAGGACATGCCATCGCGGCCTTGGTTGCGGAGTGAGCGGCACATGGCGGCGAAGGCGTCGTCGTCGGTGAGGATCATGCCGCCTTCGCCGGTGGTGATTTGTTTGTTGGGGTAGAAGGCGAAGACGCTGGCTAATCCAAAGCTACCGATGGGGCGGGGACCCACCCCTGAAGGGGTGGGCTTGGTGGAGGAGACGGAGCCGCCTAGGCCTTCGCAGGAGTCTTCTAAGAGGATGAGGTTGTGCTTGGCGGCGATTTGTTCGATTTCGGGGAGGCCGCCGGGGTGGCCGAAGGCTTCGACGGCGACGATGGCTTTGGTGTGGGGGGTGATGGCGGCTTCGACGTTGGCGGGGTCGAGGTTGAGGGTTTTGGGATCGATGTCGACGAAGACGGGGGTGGCGCCGGCGTAGAGGATGCAGTTGGCGGAAGCGACGAAGGAGAAGGGGGTGGTGATGACTTCGTCGCCGGGCTGGAGGTTGGCGGCGAGGCAGGCGAGGTGGAGACCGGAGGTGCCGGAATTGACGGCGATGCCGTGGCGGCGGTTGGCGAGGGCAGCGCAGGCGCGTTCGAACTCTTCGACGCGGGGGCCGATGGAGAGGGTGGGGGTGTGCAGGACGTCGACGACGGCGTCAATGTCGGATTGATTTATGTCTGGTTGCGATAGGGGGATAGGAGTGGGCATATGGGTGATTTATATGACAATCGATGAATCCCGCGAAGAGGCAAGCCACGATCGGGGGTTGGTCGAGTATACTGGTAGGTTCCTTTTTAGTCCGATAAGGTTTGTATCGACGTTTGAAAGCTGGATACATGAGTTCTGAGCGGAAGAAGAATAAGAGTACAAAGGATTTCTGGCGATCGTGCGGGTTTTTGTGGCCGCATCGGGGGATTGTGATTGCGTCGTTTTTGTGCGCGGTGATCGTGGGAGCGTCGTTTGTGGGGGGGTTGTCGACGATGCTGCCGATTATCAATGTGCTGGTGAAGGGGGATACGGTGCAGGCGTGGGTGGATCGGCAGATTCTGGCGGGGAGGCTGGGGGTGCATTTGCTGCAGGATGATCCGCGGCGGGTGAAGATCACGACGATTGATCAGCGGGCGGTGCGGAAGCATTTGTCGCCGGCGGCGGAGGCGGGGATTCCGGAGGATACGGAGCTGGTGCTCAACGCGAAGGGGCATCAGGAACTGGAGAAAGAGGATTCTTGGGCGGTATTGTCGAATCTGGCGGATCGGAACAAGACGGAGGCGGATCTGCTGACGCGCGATGGGAAGCAGTATCACGTACGGCTGTTGCCGGTGCCGTGGTATTACCGATTGGCGCGGGGGTTTGCGAGTCATCTGCCGACGGATCCGGTTTGGACGATTGCGGCGGTGTTTGGGATTTTGGCGTCGATGGCGGTGTTTGGGAATGTGATGAAGTTCTGGCAGGAGTATCTGGCGAGCAAGGCGGCGGTGCTGGCGATAAATGATATTCGGCGGAAGCTGTATGACCATGTGCTGCATATGCCTTTGGGGTATTTTGGATTGCGGGGGACGAGCGATGTGACGAGCCGGCTGGTGCAGGATACGGGGGGGCTCATGGAAGGGTTTCGGGCGGTGCTGGGGAACGCGATTCAGGAGCCGATCAATCTGGCGTTTACGTTGGCGTTGGCGCTGGCGGTTTCTTGGCAGCTAACGCTGTTTGTGATTTTGTTTGCGCCGATTTTATTTGTGCTGATTAAGAAATTCGGGAAGAAGATGCGGCGGGCGAATCGGGCGGCGTTGGAGAGCTCGTCGACGATGCTTTCTCAACTGGAGGGGACGCTGATTGGGATTCGCGTAGTGAAGGCGACGGCGGCGGAACGGCATGAACGGCGGCGGTACAACACGATTATGCGGGAGATTGTGCATCAGAACCTGCATATGAGCCGGATCGATGCGATGAGCAGTCCGATCATGGAATCGCTGACGCTGATCCTGGCGGGGGTGATTGTTATTTACGCTTCATATCTGGTGTTGCGGAAGCAGACGCTGGAGGTGAGCGAATTTATCATGGTGATGGCGTGTCTGGCGGGGATGGCGGATTCGCTGCGGAAGATTACGAAGGTCAGCAACGCGCTGCAGAAGTCGAATGCGGCGGCGCAGCGGATTTTTGAGACGCTGGGGACGCCGATCGAGCGGATGCGGCGGGAGCAATCGCTGGTGGAGAATCGGGTGAAGCTGGAGCCGCTGGGGCGGGAGATTCGGTTTGAGAATTTGACGTTTGCGTATGCGGGGGCGCCGGGGAATGCGGTGGATGGGGTAACGCTAACGGTTCCCAAGGGGCGGAGCGTGGCGGTGGTGGGGCGGAATGGATCGGGGAAGACGACGTTGCTGGCGCTATTGCCGCGGTTTTATGATCCGCAGGGGGGGCGCATTACGATTGATGGGGTGGATATTCAGGATGCGACGCTGCGGAGTTTGCGGCGGCAGATCGCGATTGTGACGCAGGACTCAGTGATTTTTCCGGGGACGATCCTGGAGAATATCGCGTATGGCACAAATCTGAATGTGATTGACCGGACGCGGGCGATGGACGCGGCCAAGCGGGCGTTTGCACATGATTTTATTCTGGAGAAGACGGGGGGATATGACGCGGTGCTGGGGGAACATGGGGCGCAGCTTTCGGGGGGGCAGAAGCAGCGGCTTTGTATTGCGCGGGCGATTTATCGGCAGACGCCGATTTTGATTTTGGATGAGGCGACCAGCCAGGTGGATGCGGAGAGCGAGCATCTGATCCAGCAGGCGATTGAGCAGGTGATGCATGAGCGGACGACGTTTGTCATCGCGCACCGATTCAGCACGATTTTGAGCGCGGATGTGATTGTGGTGATGGAACGCGGGCGAATTGTCGGGCAGGGGAAACATGAAGAATTGCTGACGAAGTGTGCGATTTATCGCCAGTTATATGAGCGACAATTGCCGGTGGAGGCGGTGTAATCGAACAATGAAAGATTTCACTGGTCATCTTCCGATAATGATTCGGATCGGGCGTGGATTTTTCGTGCGGGAGGTGGCTATGGATGGCCGGCGTCGTGGTATAGCGTGGATTGCGATGTGCCTGTTGGGGATGAGCGCGGGGGTATATGGCGCGGCGCCAGTGGCGGATGCGGATCGGCTGCGCACGGGGTTTGCGTGGCAGATTGCGCTGGAGCATGCGGGGTTTTCGCCGGGGTTGGTGGATGGAAAGATTGGGCCGCGGACGGCGCTGAGCACGCGGGAGTTTCAGCGGGCGCATGGGCTGCCGGTGACGGGGAAACTGGATGATGCGACGAGCGCGCAGCTGGCGCTGCCGGCGGTGGTGACGGCGACATATACGATTACGGATGAGGATCAGCAGGTGGTGACGGGGACGCCGAAGGATTGGAATGAGAAGGCGGCGATGCATTATCTGGGGTATGCGTCGCTGATTGAGGTGGTGGGGGAGAAATATCACACATCGCGGAAATGTATTGAGGGATTGAATCCGGGGGTGAATATGGATCGGTTGAAGGTGGGGGATTCACTGACGGTGCCGGCGGTGGATGAGCCTACGGATCTTGGGCGGTTGGCGCGGCTGGAGATCAACTTGGTGGAGAAGACGATTCGGGGGTACGACAAGAGTAATCAGGAGATTGCGCTGTTTTACTGTTCGATTGCGAAGGATGTGAGCAAGAGGCCGACGGGGAGCGCGCGGGTGGTGGTGGTGACGCCGAACCCGGCGTATTCGTTTGATCCGAAGATGTGGCCGGATGTGCATGATGTAACGCATAAGTTGTTGATTCCGCCTGGGCCGAGGAATCCGGTGGGGATGTGCTGGGTGGGGCTGAGTTTGCCGGGGTATGGGATTCATGGGACGCCGGCGCCCGAGATGATCGGGAAGACGGGATCGCACGGGTGTTTTCGGCTGACGAATTGGGATGCGGTGCGGCTGGGGAGGATCACTACGCCGGGGATACCGGTGAAATTTATTAATCCGGGGAGCGATGTTGCGGCGGCGGATGCGCCGGTGGCGGCGGTTGTAACGAAATCGGATGCGGCGGCTGCGCCGGCGGCGTCATCGGGGTCGATTAAGAATGTGCCTTGGGATCAGCTTTTGATGGGGGCGATGGCGACGACGCAGCCGAGCGAGCATGTGGCGGTGGGGGATGCGCGGTAGGGTTAGAGTTGGACGGTTTTGGTTCCGATGGAAGGGCCGTCGCAGCGCGGGCCGTCGGGGGTCCATTTTAGGGGATCGATGCACATGCGGCGGGCGGTGCGGGCTTGGTCCCAGGCGTGATAGATGACGAATGGGGTCTGGTCGTCGGGGCCGAGGACGACGGAGTTGTGTCCGGGGCCGATGATTTGTTTGGCGTCGCCTTTCAGGACGGTGGCGCCGTGTTTGGCGAAGTCGTCGCGCCAGGGGCCGAGGGGGTGGTCGGCGACGGCGAAACCGACGCCATAGTTTTCGGTATGCCAGGCACCGCCGGAGTAGAGGCAGAAATATTTGCCGTCGTGGTGGAGGACGAAGGGGCCTTCGACGCAGTGCCAGGCGGGCCAGGTTTTGCCTTTGTAGTCGCGGTTGCGCTGGTAGATTTGCCAGTCGCAGGAGGCGCGGAGGACGGGCTCGGGTTTGCCGATGACGGTGAGGAGATCGGGGGCGAGTTCGACGACGGCGAGGCCGGTGCCGAAAGGCTGGTCGTGGGTGTAGTCAGCGGCGAAGTAGAGATACCATTTGTTGGTGACGGGGTCGCGGAAGGGGGAGGCGTCGATAGAGAAGCCGATGTCGGGCATGAGTTCTCTGCCGGAGTCGATAAAGGGGCCGGCGGGGGAGTCGGAGACGGCGACGCGCAGGCGGTGCGAATCGTCGGAGGGGGTCGTGGAGGCGGAATAGAAGAGATAGAACTTACCGTCTTTTTCGGCGACTTCGGGGGCCCAATAGTTTACGCCGTTGGGGAGGGGTTTGAGGGCGTGGCCGGCGGGTTCCCAATGTGAGAGGTCGCGGGAATGCAAGATAGGGAATTGGTTGCCATCTTTGTCGGCTTGGCCGGTGGCGTAGGCGTAGTAGTCTTTGCCGACTTTTAAGCAGAAGGGGTCGGCGAAGTATCCCGGGTAGACGGGGTTGGAATAGGTCATCTTCATGGCGGCAGGGTAAAAACGCCTTGCGATCGGCACAACTCCTCAAAAAATAACCGCGGATCAGATCGGTGGGATCAGCAGAGGGCGGCGGGGGAATAGGACAGGCCCAGATTTAAAATTTGCTGGATGAGGGGTGCATAGGAGACGCCGGCGGCGGAAGCGCTGAGGGCGAAGTCTTCGTCAGAGCCGATGGTGGGGTTGGGGTTGGCTTCGAGGAGGTAGAGTTCGCCGGCGGGGGTCATGCGGAAGTCGAGGCGGGCGTAGCCGGTGAGGCCGAGGAGGCGGTAGATGCGTTTGCAGAGGTGGGGGAGTTCTTTGGCGACGGCTTCGGGGAGGTCCTGGGCGGCGCGGGTGGTGATGCCCCATTTTTTTTGGTAGTTGCGGTCGAACTTGGCTTTGTCGGTGGCGATGCGGTGGAGTTTGCCGTTGTCGTTGTCGAAGAAGAGTTCCCAGGCGGGGAAGGTGCGGAGTTTGAGGTTGCCCATGACGCCGACGTAGATTTCGCGGCCTTCGATGTATTGTTCGGCGATGGCGTAGGTGCGGAGGGCTTCGTGGATGTACTGGACGCGCTCTTTGAGTTTTTCGTCGTCGTGGACGACGGAGGCCTGGGAGATGCCGACGGAGCCTTCGACGTTGACGCTTTTGACGAAGAGAGGGAAGCCTAGTTTTTTAGGGCGGACGATTTTGCGATTGCGCGGGAAGACGGCGAAGGCGGGGACGCGGATGCGGTGGTACGCCATGATTTTTTTGGTCAGCGCTTTATCGCGCGCGAGCGTGAGGCCACGGGGGTTGCAGCCGGTGTAGGGGAGTTGGAGGAGTTCGAGGTAGGAGACGACGTGCTGGTCGAAGGTGTGCAGGCCACGGAAGCCTTCGATGATGTTGAAGACGACTTCGGGTTTGAATTCGTCGGAGGCGCGGCGGACGACGGCCATGTCGTCGACGAGTTCGAGTTTGTGGATATCGTGGCCGAGTTGTTTGAGGGTTTGGCAGACGTCTATTTCGGTGCGGACGCGGGCGATTTGCTCTTCGGATAAGCCTTCGGTTGAGTCGGGGGGGACGAGACCTTCGTCCATTAGTACGAGGACGCGCCGTTTCTTTGTGGCGGTTTTGCGCTTTTTACGGCGCGTTTTTTCGACCTGATCTTCTTCCCCGAATAGTGTCATAACACGACCCGATGGTGGCCGGCGTGGAGATAGTTCATCGTCTGGACCGTGAGCAAGACGACGGTGTCGATCTCGGCGCGCTGGGGCGATTGCGTCAATCTGAGCCTTAATTGCTGACAACGTTTGATAATATCGTCCAAAACCTTGTCGATTGTGTACTGATACTCGCCGGTCCAGCGGGCGACAAGTCGGCGGAGGTTTTGGCGGCGGCCGCGAAGGAAGCTGGCGGCGGTGGCGTTGGCGACGAAATCCTTGCTGTCGGAGAAGAGTCTGCGCAAGTCGGAGTCGAAGAATTCGGGACGGGCGGCAGCGTAATGGACGCCTTTGACGGTGTAATGGTCGCGCAGGGTGGATTTTAATTCCTTCAAGGGCTCGACAAAAAAACGGGGGTGAAAAGGGGGAACTTCCTGGCCGATCTCGGCCATGAGTTCGTCGACGTATTCCAGTTTCTTCAGCGCGGGCCAGTCTTTGTAATGCTTTCGCCAGCGGTGGCCGGGTTTGAGCCAGACGGCGAAGGTTTCGGCGAAGTCTTCGGCGGGGTGGGCCTGGGCGTACCACATGTCCAGGTGGAGGACGTAACTTTTGGAGTAGGGTTTTGGGGAGTAGACCTTGGGGTATTTCATGGTCTCTGGGCCGAAGATTTCGCGGTAGCGTTTGCGGCGATGGAGGCGATAGGCGGTGTCGAAAGCGTGGCCGGCTTCGTGGCGAAGGATGCGCAGGCAGGAGGATTCGGTGCCGCCTTCGACTTCGAGCATTTGGCGTTGTTCCAATTTTTTTAAGCGCGGATGGGCGAGATAGAAGGGGATGGCGATGCCGGGCGTGGCGTCGGGGCTGAACCATTCGCTGCTGAGCCAGACGTGGGGGCGGAAGGTGAGGCCTTTTTCGGCGAGTTCGGCGTAGAGGCGGTCGACGCAGCGGCCGACTTCGGTGCCTTCGACTTTGATGCCGAGGTCGCGGAAGCGCCATGACAACAGCTCTTGATAGGGCAGGTTTGCCCAGGGATATTCGTTTCTGCGAGCTTTGCGCGCCAACTTCTTCACGTCACCGACTCTAAACGAACCGTTTGCTTCCGTGTAGCTTATTTCAAAACAAAAGAGGTTTTATGCGCTTGCCGGTTGGATGTGTGCTGTTGGCGGTGGGTTTTGCGTCGTGTGCGCCGATACATTCGGCTCCGCCGTCGAATCCAAATGATCTTTATGTTTCTCTGGCCGGCAGCGATGCGGCGGATGGGTCGGCGTCTCATCCTTTATTGACGATTGAGCGGGCGCGAGATGTCCTTCGGCAGCGCAGGGATCATGCGGCGGCTACGGTTTATCTTCGTGAGGGCCGTTATGTTTTGGGCCGAACACTTGAATTTAGCGGAGAAGACGTAAACACCACTTATGCGGCGTATCCGCGAGAGCAGGTGATTTTGGATGCGGGGGTTGCGCTTCCGCCGATGCGTCCGGCGATGGTTAACGGGCTTTCGGGATTGGCGGCGGTTGTGCCGGCGGATTGGGATGTTCGGGAGCTTTTTGTGAATGAGCGCCGGGCGCCGCGGCCGCGATTGCCGAGATTGGAGGGGGATGGATCGCAATCGGTATTTCGGTTTCAGTCGGCGCCGAATGTGGGGGTGGATGGGAATGGGAAGACGATCGCGGATACGTTTAAAGGAGCGGATTCATTTACGGCTCGGCTGGGGGATGTGAAGGCGTTTCATAATTTGACGGATGTGGAGGCGGTGGTTTTGCATTTCTGGATTGAGGAGCGCATGCCGCTGGAATCATTTGATCCGGTGACGCGCAAGGTCGTGTCTACTCGGCAGTCGATCATGTCGCTGGCGGATGATCATACGGGGCTTTGGGGGCGGTATTTTTTGGAGAATGTGGAGGAGGGGATGGTGCCGGGCGATTTTTATTTTGATCGGCCGATTCATACGGTGTATTACGTTCCGCTGCCGGGGGAGAGGGGGAAATCGGTTCGGGCGTTTGCGCCGATGCGGGATGAGATTCTTTCGGTGGAGGGATCGCGGGGATTGATATTTCGTGGGTTGACGTTTACGCATGCGGGATGGCATCACCCGGCGGAATTTCCCGGGCCTTATCATGTGAAAGTGGCGAAGAATCTGGTGAAGCCGCCGGCGGGGATGTCGCAGACGGCGAATACTTTGCCGGCGGCGCTGCAGTTTGCGCATGCTCATGATTGCGCGATTGAGCAATGCACGCTTTCGCATCTGGGAGAGTATGCGCTGTCGCTGGGAGAGGGGTGTCATCATATTTTGGTTGGGCATAATACGATCACGGACCTGGGCGGGGGCGGGATCAAGATTGGCGGGGGAGATATTAAGGCACCGGTGGAGAGTCAGAATCATGACAATGTGATTACGGATAACATCATTACGCACATCGGGCGGGTGTTTCCGTCAGCGGCGGCGGTGTTTTTGCAGCATGCGCATCATATTACGATTGCGCATAACGAGATTGCCGATGGGTATGAGATGGCGGTGGCGGATGGGTGGTCGTGGGGATACAAGCCTTCGGTGACGCATGACAACTTGATTGAATACAACCATATTCATGATTTTGGTCATCGTTGGCTTTCGGACATGGGGGCGATTTATACGCTGGGATTGCAGCCGGGGACGGTGATTCGGAATAACCATATTCATGATATCTATGCAGCGACGTATGGGGGGTGGGGGATTTATCCGGATGAGGGGTCATCCAATATTTTGATCGAGAATAATCTCGTGCATGACACGTCGCAGCAGGCGTTTCATCAGCACTATGGGGAAAATAATGTGGTGCGAAACAATATCTTCGCGTTTGGACAGCAAGGGGTTTTCGAGATTACGCGTAAGGAAGATCACAACTCGTTGACGCTTACGCACAATCTGCTGATTGCGGACAAGACGCCGATTTATGCGGCGAATATTGATGCGGGAAGAAACTTTGTCGCTGATCAGAATTTTTTTTGGGATATTTCCGGACATGTCGTGAGGCTTACGGCCAGTAAGGATCTGGAAGGCTGGCGGTCTGGAGGGCACGATGAACATTCAATCATCGCGGACCCGCATTTTGTTGATGTTGGGGGGCGTAACTTTTTACTTCCTGAAAAATCTCCGGCTTTTGGAATCGGGTTTCAGCCGATCGATCTTTCGCAGGTTGGTCCTCGGCCCGTCGCACGTTAAATGTTTGGTATGGCGGGTGGGGAAGGGGTATGATGGGGGGTCGGTTTTGGGGGAGTTTGAGGAGCATTATGACGACGATGAATGAGCCTGTGAAATTGAATTTTGCGACGGATTGGAAATATGCGCCGGCGCCGGAGACGGCGAAGGTGGCGATCAAGGAGCGGTATGGGCTTTTTATTAATGGGGAGTTTCGCGAGCCGGCGAGTGGAAAGTATTTTGCGACGGTGAATCCGGCGACGGAGAAGAAGATTGCGGAGGTGGCCGAGGGGTCGGAAGCGGATGTGGATGCGGCGGTGAAGGCGGCGCGGAAAGCGCAGGAGAAGGTCTGGGGGAAGATGCCGGCGAAGGAGCGGGGGAAGTATGTGTACCGGATTGCGCGGATGATTCAGGATCGGGCGCGGGAGCTGGCGATTATTGAGACGATGGATGGGGGGAAAGCGATTCGGGAGTCGCGGGATGTGGATGTGCCTTTGGCGGCGGCGCACTTTTTTTATTATGCGGGATGGGCGGACAAATTGGAGTATGCGTTTCCGGGGAGGATGCCGACGGCTCTGGGGGTGGCGGGGCAGGTGATTCCCTGGAATTTTCCGCTGCTGATGGCGGCGTGGAAGATTGCGCCGGCGCTGGCGACGGGGAACACGGTGGTGCTAAAGCCGGCGGAGACTACGCCTTTGACGGCGCTGAAGCTGTCGGAAATTTTGCAGGATGCGGATTTGCCTCCTGGTGTGGTGAATATCGTGACCGGGGCAGGGGCAACAGGCGCGGCGATCGTGAATCATCCGGGGGTGGATAAGGTGGCGTTTACGGGGTCGACGGAGGTGGGGAAGCTGATTCAGAAGTCGCTGGCGAAGACGAAGAAGAAATTTACGCTGGAGCTGGGTGGGAAGGCGGCGAATATTGTGTTTGAGGATGCGGCGATTGATCAGGCGGTGGAGGGGATTATCAATGGGATCTTTTTTAATCAGGGGCATGTGTGTTGCGCGGGGTCGCGGCTGCTGGTGCAGGAGTCGATTCATGATGTGCTGATTCAGAAGTTGCAGGATCGGATGCGGACGCTGATCGTGGGGGATCCGCTGGATAAGAATACGGATATCGGGGCGATTAATTCTAAAGCGCAATTGGAGAAGATACAGGAGTATCTTGGGTATGGGCAGGCGGATGGGGGGAGCATGTGGCAGGCGGAGGGAGATTTGCCGGAGAAGGGATATTTTTGTCGGCCGACGCTGTTTTTAGGGTGTTCGCAGTCGCATCGGGTGGTGCAGGACGAGATATTCGGGCCGGTGCTGGCGGTGCAGACGTTTCGGACGATTGAAGAGGCAATTGAGAAGGCGAACAACACGGCGTATGGATTGAGCGGGGGAGTTTGGACGGATAAAGGGTCGAAGATATTCAAGGCGACGACGAAGCTGCGCGCGGGGGTGGTGTGGGCGAATACGTTTAATAAGTTTGATCCGGCTTCGCCGTTCGGGGGATATAAGGAGAGTGGGCTCGGGCGCGAGGGGGGATTGCAAGGGTTGGCGGCGTATTTGAAGGTGAATTAGAAGAGACTTTGCCACAGATGAAGAGGATGAACACAGATAAGAGATGCGAGCGGAGTGAGCGATGAAAAATGGAAATGGTCGAATGGTGATGAAGCGGAGTTTGAGAGAGAAGGCAACTACACCGGTAGAGGTGGAGGAGAGGTTGCCGGTGTTGAAGACGCACAAAATTTTTGTGGGGGGGAAGTTTCCGCGGACGGAGTCGGGGAGGTATTACGTGCTGAAGGATGGGAAGGGGAGGCCGCTGGGGAATATTTGTGATTGTTCGCGGAAGGATTTTCGCGATGCGGTGATTGTGGCGCGGAATGCGCAGTCGGGGTGGGCGGGGAGGTCGGCGTATAATCGGGGGCAGGTGTTGTATCGGATCGCGGAGATGCTGGAGGGGAGGATTGCGCAGTTTGTGGAGGAGTTAGTGTCACAGGGAGTGGCGACGGCAGCGGCGCGGCGGGAGGTGGAGGGGGCGATTGATCGGGTGCTGTATTATGCGGGGTGGGCGGATAAGTATCAGCAGGTGTTTTCGAGTGTGAATCCGGTGGCGTCGTCGCATTTTAATTTCAGTGTGCTGGAGCCGACGGGGGTGGTGGCGGTGATTTGTCCGGAGCAGGAGAGCTTGTTGGGATTGGTGTCGGTGGTGATGCCGGCAATTGTGGGGGGGAATGCGGTGGTGGCGCTGGCGTCGACAGGGAAGCCATTGGCGGCGGTGACGCTGGGGGAGGTGCTGGCGACGAGCGATTTGCCGGGGGGGGT
>DASRRR010000033.1:0-41406 GCA_035656825.1 Tepidisphaeraceae bacterium
CATCCTGCCAATCCCCCCGCAAATACTTCTCCGCAATCGAAATGTACGACACCCCATCCGGATTCAAATGATACAAATACGCCCGAAACAACACCGCCGCGAGCACCCCATAAACCGCCAGCGACCCCCCTAACACCCACCAGGACGGCCTAACGCCATCCAATTGGACCGAATCGATAGGGTCTCTGGTCTGCAAGACCTGTTGAAATACTCGCTACCCATGCGAAATGGAACCATGAACCCGCATTTCACCCTTCCGTAATATTTTTGATACCCTTGAAACAGACGACAAATATCCATACAATTACCTAACAACGCCTTTTCAGGAAAATCCTTACCCCTGCCGATAAAGCATGAGGTTATCGGGCAAACCCTGAAATCGCAGGAGACCGGAGAATGCCCAAAAAGTCCTCCGCAGAAGGAAAACTCTTCAACATGAAACCCACCGACGCACCCGCCGCCCCGAAAAAACGCACCCGCGAAACCGCCGAGACGATGGCGACCAAGCAGAAGGACATCGCCGTCAGCGAGTTCTTCGCCAAAAACCGCCACCTCCTCGGCTTTGATAACCCGCGCAAGGCCCTCCTGACCACCGTCAAAGAAGCCGTCGACAATTCCCTCGACGCCTGCGAAGAGGCAGGCATCCTCCCTAACGTCACCGTCGTCATCGAAGACCTCCAACCCGACCGCCCCGCCAACGCGAAACAAAGCCGCTACCGCGTCACCGTCGTCGACAACGGTCCCGGCATCGTCCGAAAACAAGTCGAAAACGTCTTCGGCCGACTCCTCTTCGGGTCCAAATTCCACCGCCTTAAAATGTCCCGTGGCCAGCAGGGGATCGGCATCTCCGCCGCCGGGATGTACGGACTCATCACCACCGGCAAGCCGATGGTCATCCACACCCGCCCCTCCTCCAAAAAGCCCGCTCACCACATCGAGCTGGCCATGAACACCAAGACCAACCGCGCCGAAGTCACCGTCGACGATGAAACCCCGGACTTCCCCCCGACCCGTCTCAAATCCATCAACCCCGGCACGCGCGACCCCGGCTTCCTCCACTCCGAAGACTACGAAACCGGCACCAGCGTCTCCATCGAACTCGAAGGCCTCTACCGCAAAGGGCGCGGCTCCGTCGACGAATTCCTTGAGCTCACCGCCATCGCCAACCCCCACGCCCGCATCACCTTCGTCCCCGCCACCCGCATCAGCGCCGACGACCAGGACGACACCCCTCCCAAAAAATCTCCAATACCAAACGAACCCACCGACCCCGCTTCTCTCCCCACCACGGACCACGGACCACTGACCACTGACTCTTCCCTCGACGCCACCCTCGCGACCACCGAAAAAGACGGAGTCATCCTCTTTCCCAGAGGCACCGACACCCTCCCCCCGGAAACCCAGGAAATCCAACCCCACCCCAAAGGGATCGAACTCGGCATCCTCATCCAGATGATGCGCGATTTCGAAGACGCCAATAAAGACGGCGGCACCCTCTTCAACTTCCTCCAGGAAAAGTTCAGCCGCATCTCCCCCGCCAAAGCCTCCGACTTCTGCAAAGCCATCGGAGCCCATAGCCGCACCAAAGTAAGCGATCTCGACCCCGCTCAGGTCGAAAAACTCTTCAAAGAATTCCAGGAATCCAAACTCCCCCCACCCCCCACCGACTGCCTGGCCCCCATCGGCGTCCGCCAGATGCTCGCCGGCATGTTGAAGGGTGTGAAAGCCGAATTCTACGCCGCCAGCTCTCGCGAGCCCGACGTCTACCGCGGCCGCCCCTTCCAGATCGAAACCGCCATCGCCTTCGGCGGCGAACTCCCCACCGAAGACACCGCCCGCGTCATCCGCTTCGCCAACCGCGTCCCCCTCCTCTTCCAACCCTCCGCCTGCTCCAGCATCAAAGCCGTCACCGAAACCGGCTGGCGCAACTACAACCTCTCCCAACCCCGCGGCTCCCTCCCCGTCGGCCCGATCGTCATCATGATCCACATGGCATCCGTCTGGGTCCCCTTCACCTCCGAATCCAAAGAAGCCATCGCCGACTACGACGAAATCCGCAAAGAGATGAAGCTCGCGCTCATGGAGTGCGGCCGCAAGCTCGGCACCTATTTGCGCAAACGCCAGAAAATGCAGCGCGAATCCGCCCGCCGCGATGTCTTCGAACGCTATATCGGCGAAATCTCCAAAGCCATCAACGCCATCAACGGCACCGACACCAAAAAACTCTACGACGCCCTCCTGAGCGAAGCCCGCAAACGCACCGCCATCGCCGACGCCCAACTCGACGAAGAAGGCAAAACCATCAAGAAAGACGAAAACGAAGACCTGAAAAACGACGAAGGCGTCGTCCTCGTCGAATCCCGCGCCGCCCACCTCAACGAACCCGCGGCTGAAGCCGAAGCCTCTACCCCCGCCGAGTCCGAAGGAGACACCGTCCCCCTCACTAAAAAGAAATCCCCAAAAACCAAAAAAGGTAAATCCGAAAAAGACGACGAGCTCTTCTAACCGGCTTCCAATCTCCTGTGGCACGGGTTTTCAACCCGTGCTCTCTCACTGACTACTAAATAACTCACTCGAACTAAACATCATGGCCAAACAACGCAAAACCGACAGCCAATCCCAAGCCCAGGCCGACAAAATCAACAAGCGCGTCAAAGAACGCGACAAGTCCACCCTGGGTCGCATCATCACGCTCGCCGACGGCGTCTCCAAATCCGCCTTCGCCGGCAAAGACATCAACATCGCCATCCCCACCCGCACCCGCGCCAACACTCTCTGGAATAAAAAACGCGGCATCCTCGAAATGGGCGACGCCTCCGCCAGCCGCGAACTCTTCAACCTCAATCAAGCCAAGCAGTTCATGCAGACCTGCCTCCACGGCACATCCATCAAAGAACTCATCGAAGCCGAAAAAACCCTCTCCCTCCGCGGTATGTTCTACAAAGCCCTCCACACCATCCAAGGCACCAAAGGCGAAAAAACCTTCGCCGCCCAGGATGAATCCGACGGCATCCTCGAAGACCTCGAAGTCTCCCTCGGCGCCCTCCGCGAAGAACTCCACGTCTACGCCAAAAAACGCGGCACCATGGTCGGCAACATCACCATCGTTGACTCCGGCGATGAAATCGACTGCCGCCGCATGGGTAGTGGTGGTTATGCCGTCCCGAGCATCACCGAGCCCGACGTCATCCAGTTCAAAAAGTGCGAAGCCAAGTTCGTCCTCCACGTCGAAAAAGACACCGTCTGGGGCCGCTTCAACGAAGACCGCTTCTGGGAAAAACATAACTGCATCCTCACCGAAGGCTCCGGCCAACCCCCCCGAGGCATGCGCCGCCTCCTCCGCCGCCTCAACGAAGAACTCAAACTCCCCATCTACTGCCTCTTAGACTGCGACCCCTGGGGACACTACATCTATAGCGTCATCAAACAAGGCTCCATCTCCCTCGCTTTCGAATCCGAACGCCTCGCCATCCCCGAAGCCAAATTCCTCGGCGTCCGCGCCAAAGACTACGAAGACTGCGACCTGACCGACGACGTCCAGATCGAACTCAACGACAACGACAAAAAGCGCGCCCGTGAAATCATCGCCTACCCCTGGTTCAAAGACCACAAAGGCTGGCAAAAAGAAATCGGCAAAATGATGTCCAACGGCTTCAAGATGGAAGTCGAATCCCTCATCACTAAAGACATCTCCTACGTCACCGAAGAATACGTCCCCGAACGGCTTAAAAAGAAAGACTGGTTGGATTAATCCTAATTCTCTCTCCTATGTGGTGGCAAAAGGCACAATCGAGAAACGATACTCTTCTGGATATCTCGCTTGATGCTCGTCTCATCAACACTGTGAGCCGGACTGAGCTACCCTATGAAAAGCAATTACCAATCCATCTTGCTTCTACCGAGCCCCTCTTGAAGTTTAGAGACAGCTCTGGGCAAGAACATCAATATGATCTTTCAAGTGCCTGTCACGAAAATAAAAGCTGGCTGCATCTCAATATCCGGGTACATGAGAGCTTTGTAGTTCAATCGGATTGCATGCTATCTACCGACGAGAAAATCGATGATGAAGCAGTCCGCAATGGCAACTGGATCGGGATACGTTTTCAGCCATTTTACCTTCCTCAATGCAAAGCTGATCCACAATCCCTCATTGGCCGAGGTCTTTTTTATCGCGGCCTACATTTCCCTGGCACAATAACACAAGGAAATGTATCTCTCCTGTGTATCTGCGATCATTGCCACAAGAGCTTTCGCATCCAATCATTTCACGCCGGGTTCAGCAACCAAGTTTACTTCTATTGTGATCACGGCCCTCACACCCTCAGAGCCAGTGCGTATCTTAATAACGCGCCATCGGTATTGGGTCCCTCCGATCCAACACAACTCGCCTCGTTTGAATCCAAATTGCCCAATTGCGAAAAATGCGGTGGCCTATTCCGCTATTACAATCCGTTTCGCTGCCCACACTGCTTGGCACCATACATTGATTTCGCTCGTCATCCAAAGGATCGAGAGAGCGAGTACTACGGAAATTATCTGTACGGCGATTCCATCCAAAAATGGATTCCATAGTTATATATAAGATAGTCAGCTAAAGATCACATCGAAGCCGATATCGCAATTCGGGCTTCGAGCCAGCTCTGCCACTGCTCAAACCCAACCCCGCTCTTGGCCGAAACCCGCAAAATTTCCATCCCCGGCCGAACCGCATGAATATTCCGCCGGGCGGCCTCCATGTCGAATTCCACCGCCTCGGCCAAATCCATCTTCGTAATCACCGCCACGTCGGCGGTATTGAAAATCGTCGGATATTTCAGCGGCTTATCTTCCCCTTCCGTGACCGACATCAGCACCAGCCGCAGGTCCTCACCAAGATCGTAGCTTGACGGACAGACAAGATTGCCGACGTTCTCGATGAAGAGGATATCGGGATCTTCGGGAAGCCACCCATCGAGCGCACTTCGCACCATCTCCGCCTCAAGGTGACAAACCGTACCGGTGATGATCTGCTTCACTGGCGTCTGGCTGCGCGCCAGCCGCTTCGCGTCATTATCCGTCGCCAGATCGCCGACCAGCGCTGCCACCTTGTATTTCTCTCGCGCCTGCGAAAGAACCCGTTCCAGAAACGCCGTCTTCCCCGTCCCCGGGCTCGACACCAGGCTCACGACAAAAATCCCCGCCTCATGAAATCGCTGGCGAAGCTCGCGCGCCACCACATCATTCTGCTTGAGCACCTTCTGCCGCATCTCCACCAGCCGCGTTTTCATTCGCAAATCTCCATCGCACAAACATCCAGTTCCCGTCCGCTCGCCACATCCGCCGTCGCCGTGCCACAGACCGTACAGGACATCTGCTGAATCGACTCCACCGACCGCTCCGTCCTGCACGTCGGGCAATGAATCAAAATCGGCGTCTCCTCAATCACCATCCGGCAAATTCTAAATTCAGTATTTTCCGTTATCAATTCAAACGCACTGATAAGCGCACTTGGAACCACCCCCGACAGTGGCCCAATCTTGAGATGAACAGCCGTCACCTTCGCCGGCAGATGACGGCCCGCTTCCTCCTCAACCGCTTCCAGAATGCTCATCGCAATGGAAAGTTCATGCATCTGAATTACATCAAGTGAATTTTGATTGTCCGAATCAAGTCCGGAATCATCAGAATAAATTCCACCAGCACAACCAGCAGAAAAATTCCAATGATGACGCCACTGATTCGATCAAACCAGTGGATCGCTGGATGAACGCTCGCAAGAGCCAAGAGTGAGGTGATCATGATTCAATCTCCTGTTACGTTCTGACCCGCCGGACAGAACTTGCCAATAATTTCTTTTATAAGATCACAAATCAATTCAATCGCACGATCCACCGCCTGCATAACCGCCTCACTCAGCCCCATCTCCCACTCCGCCTCCGGATCGCGATCAGCAGGCTCACACCCGACCACCAAAACACGGTCGACATGGCCTCCCAAAGCGGCAACCGCCTCAAGCACCTTCACCGGATCCATGCCATGCGCATCCAACATTACATTTTCCCGAAAATCAACCTGCGGCTCAATCACATACAATGTCCCAGGCACATCTCCACGCGGAACCGCATCCACTAGAATAACCGCCTCATATCCATCCAGCAGCGCATAAGTTAAATCCAGGCTACGGATACCAAAATCTACAACCTTCACCCCTTCTGGAAGCGAACGCTGTGCCATTCTGCGGGCCACTTCGCATCCAAATCCATCGTCCCCCATAAACAGATTGCCAATCCCGGCGATTAAAATACGCGGGCTGTTCATATTGCCGCCTGGGTCGAATTGATTGGCTCGACTTCTTCAATGCCAAAGAAAAACCGATGCCCCGGCTGCCCGCGCAACCCCAAATCCTTCCCCGGATCATCATCGATCGTCACCGCAACATAGATACGATCCTCAAAATCCTGTTCGATCGAAACGATCGTGGCGGCTTTGCCATCCAGCGCCAAATCCATCACATCCCCGCGCCCAAGCGGACGCAGGCGCACAGCATCGCCGGCTTTCAGATTCACGCCATGCGCAAAAACTGTTTTAACGGGAATATTCTCTGCCTCAATGCGCGGAAATGGATCAACCTCGCGCAGCGTGCCATGCAGGTTCATCAGTTCATTCTGTGCCAGCGACTGTGTTCGCGCCATCAGATCGCGCACCCGATCATCTATGCCAGCGGCGATGCGTTTTTCTTCCTCCGTCAGCGTCATGATGCGCAGCGTCAGGATTTCATCGATCTCGGTTGCGTCAAAAAGATCGCCGGGACTCTCCGGGGCGATTTTGGGATGATCTTCAATAATGATCGGAGAAGAGAGCATGGTCGTTGCTACACCCGGCGGACCAACCAGCACCGGCCATGTGCCGACGTTCGCACACTGAGCAATGTGCGCTTTCCACTTCGCCGGCGGATCGGTCTGCGAGACGAATTTTCCGTTCTCTGATTCCAGAATCGTGTGCGAAGATACAAGCGTCCGCATTAAGGCATCATCTCGCGTGCGATTTTTCGCTTCGGACAATGGCGTGCGATTTTGAATCCGCACGGTCAGGCGAATCAGATTTTCTTCAATAAGATGTCCTGATAATTCGACAACGCCTTCAACAGTTTCCTGGCGGCGAATCAGAATCGCGACAATCGGCGATCCAGGAACACGCAGAGGCTCGATCATTCGCTGAGATGGGAATGAAAATTCTCGCTGGACTGGCGCTGCAACCAGCACGCCGATATCGAGCATGCCCAGATCGACTTCGCGCTCAACCGCTTCCTGCCAAGGCCGATATTCGCGATCCCCGACGGACATATTCTGAACCTGGCGAAATGCAGGCTCGCCGGTAGCAGGAAGTTCATCCAACGGCGGAGTCAATTCGCCAATCGTGCGGTCGACCAAGTGCAGAAAACGAATTTTGATTTGCACAGCGGCATCAGGACCCGTTTGAAAAAGACATTGCGTCTGCATCGTGCAGGCGTCGGTTCCCTTCTGCGCCTCCGACCAAGCCGGCGGATAAACGCCGCCGAAGGTCCAGCGGGAATGGGTCTTCACCGACGGGCGATACGGATAAAGGACATATCCCTCATACAGCAGCGCACGGGCAAGTTTGTCGACGGGTGATTGACTCATGTCGGCACCTGCTCATCCGCTTCGTCCAGCAGCCTGCCAATCGCCGACTCCCATGATGTAAGGCTCTGCCGACTTTTGAACTGCGCCAGCCGATCAAATACATCCTTCCGCAAACAGAGCCAGGCGGAATTGGGATAATAATGATCCATCATTTCGCGCCAGACGCGAACAGGCAGGCGGAAATTGGATTCCTTGTCCCAGGGAATCTGCGCGACTTGCAGCGAATGCTCGGGAGTTTCATAGAAGATGGTCCCGCTGAACATCAGGCAGAGCGCGACATCCTCTTTCTCCATCGCATAGAAATATTTGGAGGCAGCGAGATTGAAGTCATAACTGCAAGGCACCGGGAGATCGACCGTGGTACTGCCGGTGAAAGGCGGGACAACGACGCTGGCGTGCGTCCAAAGCAGGCTTTTCAGTGTCTGTCCCCAGCGTGAAGGTTCGCCGAAGAGATCGATCAGTCGCTCTTTCTCCGCCGGCTCGTAATGTCGACGGGCAGGCTCAATACGGATTTGGCAGCGCAGCGCAATCGCGTGAATATTTTGGCCTTCCGCCTCGGTAATCCGCAGTTTGAAATGCAGCAACGGCGCAGCCGCGAACGTAACCGGTTCGGCCTTTTCGACATTGAAATTCAGATCAGGCAATGGCGGCTCCGGTTGAAACGGATCGTTGTTTGAGGCTTTCGGAGAATTTGGCGATTTCTTTCCAGACTTCGGTGCCCCCGGATAATCCGCGCCAGTGAATACGGATAATGCCGACGAGTTTGAAACATTCGTCAATGGGCACGCGCGTATATTCTCGCAGCGGGCCGACACGATTAACCAACAGCGCTTCCACATCCGGCTGCAATTGCGACAGGATCGGATTGGCCGCGACCAAATCCGCCCACGCCTCCAGCGTCAGCAGCGATTCCGTCGCCCCGGCAGGACTGGGATAAACTGCGATCACGCGGTTCGCCGTCGAACTTGGATAGAAAAACGCCAGATTGATCGGCAAGTGAAGCGATTCCCACTGCTCATCACTCAATTGAAAATTCGGCAGAATTTGGATGCGCCGAGGCACGCGGCGATAGCGAAGATTATCCTGGCCGCTGAATAGAATCGCGCAGGCCTGGCAGGAGCAGAGGAGTTTGCGTGTAGGGGGTTCGATCAGATGATCATGCTCGGGGGCCAATTGCAGGCCACAGAGTTCGCAGCTTTCGACGGGCGGCGCGCTCTTGCGAGCAAACCGTCGTAACCCAGCCAGCGGAGGAATTGAGGAGGATGCGGTTGTATCCATTCGCCTGATCCTTGTTATCCCGCCAGTATTGGCAGCGCCACCCGCCCTGCTTCGGCGACGCGCTCGGAAGTGACCGCAAACTCATTGACGACCTCAATCGACGTCACATCGGGAGCCACTTCCAAAATCGCCTCTTCGATCGTCTGCTTGAGCGTCTGTGCCGATGATGGACATCCATGGCAACTTCCCTGCAAGCGCAGATGGACGACGCCATCGGTCGTATCGAGCAGTTCAACATTGCCGCCATGCGAGTGAAGATAAGGCCTGCATTTCTCCAACGCCTGCTGCACGCGTGTCTCCAGATCGAGCGGGTGCAATCCATACAGCAGAAGCAGGCTGGCAACCCGATCATCCTGCGCGAGCGAATCGATGAGTTGCAACCCGGGCTCCCCCGTGGCGGCGATAACTTCGAGCATGCCTTCGACCGCCGCGCCGTGAAATTCCATCAATGCACGAACGATCTCACGCGTCTTCATCTGCGCCTGCGGGTCTTTGAATCGCTCGACCTCATTAAGCAGATCGTCAATGCGGCGCATACGCTGGCGCAGTTCGGTCTCTTGAGCAGTAGCAGCCATGAAACTCCCTATTTGTGAGCGCCAAACATCGGTGCGTGACGGACTTCGAGCGTTTTGCCCTTGCCAAGATACATATGAACACCACAGGGCAGACAAGGATCGAAACTGCGCACCGCACGCATGATGTCGATCCCTTTGAACTTATCCTGACCATTTTCCTCGAAGATCGGCATGTCCTGAACAGCGTCTTCGTATGGGCCCGGCGTGCCATAGATGTCGCGCGGGCTGGCGTTCCAAGGCGTCGGAGGATACGGGTGATAATTGGCGATTTTCCCATCGCGGATGACAACGTGATGAGAAAGAACGCCTCGCACCGCTTCGTGGAAACCGCAGCCGATGGCTTCATCTGGAACTTTGAACTCAGTCCAGGTTTTGGTGTTGCCAGCGTGCAATTCCGCCAGCGCCTTGTCGATAAAATGCAGCGCGCAAGCTGCTGCATACGCTTGGAAATAAGTGCGGGCGCGATCGCGCTCGATGGCGTTGCTCCACTTGGGAATTTTCCATTCAAATTCGACTTCGGGCATCGATGTGGTCTTGGGCAGATAAATTTTAACACTCTGCCCAGTCGCTTTGATGTAGCCGATGTCGACCAGGCCGGCGAGTGCGGTGGACCAGAGGCGAGCAATCGGCCCGCCACCAGTGTCGAGGGCGAGATGATCGCCGGTGCGTTTATCGAGCCAGCGCGGCGACATCACCCAGCTATATTTATCCTTGAAATCTCGCTTCTGCGGCCGCGGCGTGGTCGTCTGATTCCACGGATGATTCCGATCCACCGGATTCCCCAGCGGATCATTCTTCACAAACATTTCGCCTTGCTCCCAACCATCGTAAAAGGAGCTACCCAAGAGAATGCGGAGGTTGAGATTGATGTCGATCAGGTCGGTGGTGACGAGTTTACCATCGACGACGATGCCGGGGGTAACGAACATTTTCTTACCCCAGTTGCCCATATTTTTATACGTGTAGTCGCAATGGTCGGGGTCGTTGAACGAGCCCCAGCAGCCGAGCAAGATGCGGCGTTGGCCGACTTTTTCGTAGCCGGGGAGGGCTTCGTAGAAGAAATCGAAAAGGTCGTCATGCAGCGGGACGACTTTCTTCATGAACTCCACATACTTCATCAGCCGGACGAGATAATCGGTGAAGAGTTGAACGGTCGGCACGGTGCCCACGCCACCCGGGTACAAAGTGGACGGATGGACGTGACGCCCTTCCATCAGGCAAAACATCTCGCGCGTCAGCCGGCTCATGGAGAGTGCTTCGCGATAGAACTCACCCGTGAACGGATTGAGCGCCCGCATGATGTCGGCAATCGTGCGATATTTATGGATGTCCGAATGCGGCGCCATCGTCTGCTCGGCCTTGGCGAGCACGCTGGGATTGGTCTCCTTGACCATCTGCTCACAGAAATCGACGCCGACGAGATTGTCCTGATAAATATTGTGATCAAACATGTACTCGGCGGCTTCGCCAAGATTGACAATCCATTCCGCCATCGGCGGGGGTTTGATTCCGAACGCCATGTTTTGCGCATAGCAGGCGCAGGTCGCGTGGTTATCGCCGCAGATGCCGCAGATTCGGCTGGTGATGAAGTGGGCGTCGCGCGGGTCTTTCCCCTTCATGAAAATGCTGTAGCCGCGAAAGATCGACGAGGTGCTGTGACACTCGGCTACGGTTCGATTGGCGAAATCGATCTTGGTGTAAATCCCCAGGCTGCCGACGATGCGCGTGATCGGATCCCACGACATCTCAACAAGTTTTTTTTCGCCGGTTGGCGCTGCTTGCATGGTCATTTGGAGTTCCCTTTCGGCCAAACAAAATTACTTCTGGTCGTAAGTCGTCGGTTGATACCCGGTCGTGAGCGGCGTCGATTTGTGCCGCCACTTCGGTTCTTTGTTGACTGAATTATTCGTGAAGCTACGCAGCGATCGGATCGTCCGGCCGTACATCGCCACGGCATGCGTCGAAAGCCGCGCACCCGGCGGTTCGTCCATGAAGGGCATGAATTTGTCGGGGAATCCCGGCATCGTACAGCCGATACAAATCCCGCCAACATTCGGACATCCGCCGATTCCCGCCATCCAGCCGCGCTTGGGCACATTGCAATTCACCACCGGCCCCCAGCAGCCAATCTTCACCAGACATTTCGGCGAACCATATTCCGTTGTGAAATCCCCCTGCTCGTAATACCCCGCACGATCACACCCCTCATGCACCGTCGCGCCGAACAACCATTTCGGCCGCAACTGATCATCCAGCGGAATCATCGGCGCTAGTCCGGCGACCTGATACAGCAAATACAGCAGCGTCTCCATGAAATTATCCGGCTGCACCGGACACCCAGGCACATTCACGATCGGCAGGCCCGCCTTCGACTTCCAATCCCACCCCAGATAATCCGCCAGTCCCATCGCGCCAGTGGGATTTCCTTCCATCGCATGAATGCCGCCATAGGTGGCGCAGGTGCCGCAACCGACGACGGCCAGCGCCTTAGGCGCTAATCGGTCGATCCATTCGCATGTCGTGATCGGCTGCCCGGTCGCTTTATCCGTGCCCAGCGCCGCCCAGTAGCCTTCTTTCTTGATTTTCTCGTTGGGTAGCGATCCTTCCAGCACAAGAATAAACGGGTCGAGCCGGCCCGCCTCCGCCTCGTACCAGAATTTCAGAAACTCATCGCCATTCTCATACGCCAACACTGGGTTGTGCAGATGCACTTTCGGCAATCCCGGGATCGCGCCAAGCAGTACATCCTCAATGCTCGGCTGCGTCGCGGCGGTCACGGAAACCGAATCCCCGTCGCAGCTCAACCCTGCGGTGATCCACAGCACATGGATCTCCTTCACCGGCGGGGCCTTCTGCGTCTTTCGGCCGTATGGAACTGAGTCGTCTTGCGTCATATGGATTCCTTTGCAATAAGGTCCTTTAGCAAATCCGAGGCAACTGTTCTCCCGCCAGCAACGTGACGACGCGCTCGCCGCCAACCAATGAATTCATCACCACCATCCCCGCATGATCCGCCACCACTTCACCGATGATCGCGGCATCGCGGCCATAGCGATGCCCGCGCATCGCCGCCAGCAATTTCTCCGCATCCTCGCGCGGCACAACAGCGATCAACTTCCCCTCATTGGCCACATACAACGGATCCAATCCCAACATCTCACACGCCGCCCGCACCTCCCTACGCAGCGGCAGCGCCGATTCATTCAGCCGCACCCCGACGGCCGAAGCGTCCGCCAATTCATTGAGCGCACTAGACAATCCGCCGCGCGTCGGATCGCGCATGCAGCGGATCGACGGACACGCCTCCAGCATCACCCGCGTCAGACCCGAGAGCGGAGCGCAGTCGCTTTCGAGCGTTGTTTCAAATTCGATTCCCTCACGAATCGACATGATGGCGATGCCATGATCCCCAATCGTCCCCGAGACGATGATGCAGTCCCCCGGCCGAGCCGAGGAGATAGACAAATTGCGTCCAGGCGGAACGACACCGACTCCCGAAGTGGTGATGAAAATTTGATCCCCCTTGCCGCGATCTACAACCTTGGTATCCCCCGTTACCAGCGTAACCCCCGCCTCGTCGCACGCTCGCCGCATCGAAGAGACGACGCGCTGAAGGTCTGCGATGGCCAAGCCTTCCTCAAGTATAAACGCCGCCGATAAAAATCTCGGCTCCGCCCCCCCTACCGCCAGGTCATTCACCGTCCCATTCACCGCCAGCGTGCCGATATCCCCGCCGGGAAAAAACAGCGGCCGAACCACAAACGAATCCGTCGTAAACGCCATCCGCGGGCCGCCGGTTCCATGCAGATGCAGAACCGCCTGATCCTCCAACACCGCCAGCGGGTCTGGATTCAACCCGCGAATAAAAACGTGACGAATCAATTCCGCCGACAGCAACCCCCCGCTTCCATGACCGAGAAGCACGCGATCATAATCCATCTTCGGCAACGGACAGGTGCCAAATGACTCCGCGGAAATAGTCGGAATGGTCGCCATCCTTAAATCACATCCTCTTCGCCGCGGATCACATGGATCAAATCCCAGATAATGTGCAGCAGCGTCGCGTGCGTCTCCTGAATGCGCGGGATGCTGAAGCTCGGCACAATAAAACAATGATCACAGACCGGCGGCATCCGTCCGCCATCCCGACCCGTAAATCCAATCGTTAGCATCCCCATTTCCCGCGCCATTTGCAGCGCACGATTTATATTCGCCGACTTCCCGCTGGTCGAAACCCCCAGCGCCATATCCCCCGCCCGGCCTAGCATTTTTAATTGTTGGGAATAAATAAGGGAAAAATCCTGATCATTCCCAATCGCCGTAAGTACAGCAATATCCGTCGTCAACGACACGCAAGGCAGCGGCGGCCTCTTCTCTAAAATGGGGTGCATGAATTCGACCGACAGATGAATCGCATCGCAGGAACTCCCGCCATTTCCCATCGAATAAAGCCGGCCGCCTGCATCGAACGATTTAGTCATGTCCTGGCAACAGGCGACGATCCGATCAGCGTTATCATTGAAGAACTGTTCCTTGAGTGCCACGATTTCGCGCGATTGCCGCGCTACTTTGCTCGCCAGTTCATCGGCCGTAAATGTCGGACGCGCAGGGCCAGCAGCGATCACTTCCCGCCTCCGATCTGAACAAGTTCCTCCGCCTTCGCTGGTCCTCTTTGCTTACTCGCCATATGCCGGCCATACGCATAATAAGCAGCACACGCACCTTCCGACGAAACCATCGTCGCCCCCAGCGGCGAGCGCGGCGTGCAATTCTTCCCAAACGCCGGGCAATCGTGCGGCTTCTTCAAACCTCTCAATATCTGCCCGCTAATGCACTCGGTCGACTCCTGCGTCTCGATATCCGCCACCTCAAAAATCCGGCTCGCGTCATGGTCCCGATATTCATACCTCAACTTATAGCCACTCTTGGGAATGATCCCGACCCCGCGCCATTTGCGGTCGCAGATTTCAAAGACTTCTTCCATCAGTTTTTTGGATGCCAGATTCCCCTCGCTCTGCACCGCCCGGCTGTATTGGTTCTCCACAAACGCCTGCCCCGACTCGAGCTGCCGAACCGTCCAGAGAACACCTTCAAGCATATCGATGGGTTCAAAACCAGTCACCACAATCGGCACCTTGTAATGCTTCGCGATCGAGTGATATTCCCCATACCCCATCACCGTGCAAACATGTCCCGGCCCGAGAAATGCCTGCACCCGGTTATCCGCCGACTGCAATATCGCCGTCATTGATGGAGGCACGAGTACATGCGACACCAGCAGACTGAAATTCTTCAATCCCCGTTTCTTCGCCAGCCATACCGACATCGCATTCGGCGGGGCCGTCGTCTCAAATCCAATCGCGAAAAACACCACCTTCTTATCCGGATTCGCCGCTGCAATATTCACCGCATCCAATGGCGAATAGACGATCCGCACATCCGCCCCATGCGATTTCAAATGCAATAAATCCCCATGCGACCCCGGCACGCGCAGCATGTCCCCGAACGAACAAAAAATCACGTCCGGACGCGACGCCACCGCATGCGCCCGATCAATCGTCTCCAGCGCCGTCACACAAACCGGACACCCCGGCCCGTGCACCAGTTCAATCTCCTTCGGCAGCACTTCATCAATCCCATACTTCACAATCGTGTGTGTCTGCCCTCCGCACATCTCCATGATGACCCAAGGTCGAGTCACCGTCCGCGCAATCGCGGCGGCGAGCTTTTTCGCCGCGTCGGCATCACGATATTCATCCAGATACTTCATCGCCTGACGCTCCTTTTAGGAGGACGGAGATTGCAGCTCATCAAGTTGATCCATGCTTGCCAGAAATTCAAAAACCCGCTGGGCTTCCACTTCATCGATCTGCGACAACGCAAACCCGACATGCACCAGCACATATTGACCGATTTGAACTTTGGGGACGTGTTCGAGGCAGACTTGCTTGATAACGCCGCTGAAATCGACTTTGCCCATGAGCACGTCATGCTCATGGAACGTCTTGATCACCTTGCCGGGAATCCCAAGACACATCAACGACTCCGTTGTTGATTCGCCGCGACGGCTAGCTGTCCAAGGCTTAAACCGCCGTCGTTGGTTGGAACCTTTTGATGACGATAGACGCGAAAGCCCGCTTGTGCCAGTCGATGAGTAGCTTCAACCGATAATAATGCATTCATAAAAACTCCGCCGCTGAGAACGACGGCATCGATTTTTGAAATCTCTCTGATTTTGCGACAGCCTGTATGAATGATCTCGACAAGCGTGGAATGAAACCGCCGGGCAATCTGCGCTGCCTCAACGCCGCCGGCGACATCCGCAACAATTCCACGGATGACCGGTCGTGTGTCGATAGAAATGTCATGTCCGTTTTCCAATTCAAACACATAAGTGTCATTGATGGGAATGGACAATCCGAGAAATTCCAATTCAATCGCCGCCTGCCCTTCATAATGAGCAAAATCACGCACCCCCGCCAGCGATGCAACCGCATCAAACAATCTGCCCATGCTGGACGTCATCGGACAATTAAATTTCCGCGCCATCATCTGCCGAACCGTGTGCAATGACTCCGCGGACAATCTTGCTTCAAATGTGTCACATCTCACCTGCGCGTCCATCAAATGTGCAGCCGCCATGCGCCAAGGCTCACGCGCCGCTTTTTCTCCCCCCGGCATTGGCACATATCTCAAATGCGCCGCCCGCTGAAATCCGCCGTAATCCCCGACCAGAAATTCCCCTCCCCAGATCGCCCCATCCGTCCCATATCCCGTCCCATCAAACGTCACTCCAATCACCGGCTCAGTCAATCCATGCTCCGCCATGCAGCTCGCCATATGCGCATGGTGATGCTGCACCGCCACCGTCGGCAGACCCCGCCCTTTTGCATATCGTGTCGACGCATAATCCGGATGCAGATCGTGCGCAATACACGTCGGCTGAAGCGAAAATAACTGCTCGTATAATTCGATGTCCCGCTCAAACGCCCGATACGCCTGCAAATGATCCAAGTCCCCCAAGTGATGGCTGATGATCGCCCGCCGATCGCTACCCAGTGCAAACGTCCCTTTGAGTTGTCCGCCCACCGCCAGAATAGGCGACGCACAATTCCAAGGTACAGCAATCGGCTCCGGCGCATACCCGCGCGACCGCCGCACCGGCGATTCCACCCCATCCACCACCCGCGTCACCGAATCATCACACCTCACATGAATCGGCCGATCATGCACCAAAAACAAATCCGCTATTCCCCCGAGCCGCTCCACCGCATCCTTCTCCTCAATCGCAATCGGCTCATCCGACCGATTCCCACTCGTCATCACCAGCGCCTTTTCCCCCACCAGCAAATGATGCAACGGCGTATAGGGCAGCATCACTCCCAACCAAGGATTCCCCGGCGCAATCTCCTCCACCAACTCCGACTTTTTCCTCAACAACACAATCGGCCGCCGATGCGATTCCAATAACTCCCGCTCAGCTTCCGACATCCAGCATAATTTCTCCGCCGCCGCGACATCCCGCACCATCACCGCAAACGGCTTCTCCTCCCGATGCTTGCGCCGACGCAACATCGTCACCGCCGACGCATTGGTCGCATCACAAACCAGGTGATAACCCCCAAGTCCCTTCACCGCTGCGATTTTCCCCTCATTGATCGCATCCGCCGTGAATGCAATTGGGTCATCACATTTCACCTTCGTCCCTTGTCCATCCAATATCTCCACCCGAGGCCCACACGCCGCACACGCCGTCGGCTGTGCATGAAACCGGCGATCCCCCGGATCTTCATACTCTGCCCGACATGCCGCACAGAGCGGAAACCCCGCCATCGTCGTCCGCTCCCGATCATAAGGAGCCCCCCTCACAATCGTGAGCCTCGGCCCGCAGTTCGTACAGTTCAAAAACGGATACCGATACCGCCGATCCGTCGGATCAAACAATTCCCTCAGGCAATCATCACAAGTCGCCACATCCGGCGCAAAAGTAATCGGCCCCGCCGCATCCTGATCACTCTGCTGAATCTCAAACCCCCGATCCCCCAGCGGCACCACCGGCCGCCACGATATCTCTTCAATCCGCGCTAGCGGCGGCGCCTCCACCATCAAATTCGATAAAAATTCCTCCAGCAACCCCACTTCCCCCTCCACCTCGATCTGCACCCCCCCCGCCTGATTCCGCACAAACCCTCCCAATTCCATCCTGCACGCCAGTCCATAAACAAAAGGCCTAAACCCCACCCCCTGAACTGTCCCCTGAATCGCGATCGCTCGGCGTTCCATGTTTTCCTTTGCCTGAGCATAACCATCCCGCTCACAAACGGCATAGTCCGCTTAAGCCGACCCCCAGGTTTTCCGATGACATAATGAACCCTCTTGATATCAGGGGTTCTTTGACCGCCACATGCTTCATTTGTTGAGAGTCCAATAATATGGAAACAGCACCCTTCGGGATGAACGAGCGCGAGGCCATCGCGTTGCTGGAAAATATGGCCGGCATGTCCGGTCCATTCGCCTCTGGCATCAAAACCGCAAAATCTCCCCAACCCACAGACACCGACGGCGTCCCGTCCCTGCTCGTCGACTCCCCGCGCAAAGGCTGGCAACCCGACCTCCGCTACCGCTCTCTCGTCGAAAAACTCCCCGTCGTCACCTTCATGGCCAGCCTCGACGAAACCCAGCAGGAACTCTACATCAGCCCGCAAATCGAATCCCTCCTGGGATTCACGCAAACCGAATGGCTGGAAGACCCCTTCCTCTGGTTCCGCCAGTTACACCCCGACGACCGCGAGCAGTGGATCAGCGAATTTGCCCGCACCTGCGCCATGGGCACCCACTTCCGCGCCGAATACAGATTGCTGGCGCGCGACGGCCACATCGTCTGGATTCAGGGAGAATGCCAGATCATCCGCGATGACGACGGTCGCCCGATCTATTTGCAGGGGATCGCTTTCGACATCAGCCATATCAAACGCGCCGCCGAGGATCAGGAAGCCCGCCTCGCCGCCCAGGCCGCCAGTGAAGCCAAAAGCCAGTTCCTGGCGCGCATGAGCCACGAAATCCGCACACCCCTCAACGGCGTCGTCGGCATGATCGACCTGCTCAAGAGCACCGAGATGACCGCGGCCCAGGAGCGCTACGTCCACCTCGCCCGCGAAGCCGCCGGCTCGCTACTGACTGTCATCAACGACATCCTCGATTTCTCCAAGATTGAAGCCGGTAAAGTCGAAATTGAATCAATCGACTTCGACGTCCACAAGCTCGTCGAAGACATCACCGAACTGCTCGGCCCCGTCGCGGCCAAGAAAAATCTCGCCCTCGCCTCGTTGATCCGCCCCGACGTCCCCCGCCGCGCCGTCGGCGACCCCAACCGTATCCGTCAAGTGCTGACCAACCTCATCAACAACGCGATGAAATTCACCAAAGAAGGCTCCGTCACCATCCGTGCCGCTCTCGAAGGCAAGGACGACCACGGTTCGACCCTCCGCGTCCAGGTCGAAGACACCGGCATCGGCATCCCCGCCGACCGCCTCGACCGCCTCTTCAAAAGCTTCTCCCAGGTCGACAGCTCCACCACCCGAAAATTCGGCGGCACCGGGCTCGGCCTGGTCATCTCCAAACAACTCGTCGAACTCATGGGCGGACAGATCGGCATCGAAAGCCAGGAAGGTCGCGGCACCACTTTCTGGTTCACCCTCAAATTTGCCCCCTCCACTTCCGACCCTGCCCAAACCGCCGAACAACCCTCCGAAATCCTGCGCAACGTCCGCGTCCTCGCAGTCGAATCCCATCCGACCTATCGCCGCATCCTCGCCGAACAACTCGACGGCAGACTCTCTCCCGCCAGCGCCGTCCTCAGCATCGAAGATTCCCTCCCCGCCCTGCAAAACGCCGCCGCCGAAGGCAAACCCTTCTCGATCCTCCTGCTCCCTTATGGCACGCCCGAAGGTGTCCAGTTGGCGAACGCGATCCACGCCGATGCGCGCCTGCAAAATCCAAAACTCATCGCTGTTCTGGACATCGACGACCGCACCGAAACCTCCGACATCACCCAGGCGGGCTTCTTCGCCCGGCTGCACCGCCCGCTCACGCAGTCGCGCCTGTTCGACACACTCGCATCGGCCATGTCTAACGCCCTGATGGCCGACTCTTCTTCCCTTACTACTTCTGATGCTCCAATGGCTCTCAAAGGCCTGAACCTCCTCGTCGCCGAGGACAATGAAATGAACCAGTTTGTGACGCAGGAGACCCTCCGCCGCGTCGAATGCACTTGCGACATCGTCTCCGACGGCCAACTCGCCGTCGACGCCTCCCAGCGCCAATCCTACGACGCCATCCTCATGGACTGCCAAATGCCCGGCATGGACGGCCTGGAAGCCACCCGCCACATCCGTCAGCGCGAAGCCACCACCCCCGGCTCGCGGCGCATCCCCATCATCGCCCTCACCGCCGAAGCCATCCAGGGAGATCGCGAAAAATGCCTCGCCGCCGGCATGGACGGCTACGTCACCAAGCCGATCAACCCCGAAGAACTCTTCGAAGCCATC
Organism: Tepidisphaeraceae bacterium; assembly: GCA_035656825.1. Classification (GTDB taxonomy): domain Bacteria; phylum Planctomycetota; class Phycisphaerae; order Tepidisphaerales; family Tepidisphaeraceae; genus DASRRR01. The sequence continues at coordinate 20,041 of DASRRR010000033.1, forward strand.
CGCACCGTCCTGGCCGGCGCAGCGGCGGCTCCGGTTGCCATTGCGCCTCTGCCGACTCCCGTCGAAACCACCCCGATCGACGTCGAATCGCTCCTCTCTCGCTGCATGAGCGATGCGGCTTTCGCTATCCAAACCCTCCAGAAATTCCAGCAACGCGCCATCGGCGACGTCGAGCTGTTACGCCAAGGCATCGCCGCCGGCGACATCGATAAAACCACGCGATTGGCTCACAACCTCAAATCCGTCGCCGCCCACACCGGTGCCGGCCCGTTGCGAAAAATCGCTTTCGAAATCGAGCAGGCCGGCATCCGCCGCGACCTGCAATTCATGTCCGAACAGTTGACCGCCTTGGATCTCGAAGCTCGGCGGTGCGCGTCATTTGTTCCCGATGCGATGAAACAGCTCAATCCCGCATTGACTGCTTCATCCAACAAAGCAGGCTGAAATCATGCAAGTATTAATTGTTGACGACGATGATTTCGCGCTCAGTGTTCTCAGCAACACCCTCTCGCGCATGGGCTACACCGCCGTCGAAGCCAAGGACGGCCAGCAAGCCATGGAAATCCTCCGTCAAGGCGAAATCCGCCTGGTCATCACCGACTGGGACATGCCCAGCATGAACGGCATCGATCTCTGCCGCGCCATCCGCAAGGAAGACCTCTCCGGCTACGTCTACGTCATTATGCTCACCGCCCGCGAAGGCACCAAACAACGCATGGAAGGCCTTTGCGCCGGCGCCGACGACTTCCTCAACAAACCCCTCGACCCCGAAGAGCTTCTCGTCTGCCTGAAAACCTCCGAACGTATTCTCTCGCTCGAAACTCGCGACGTTGCCCTTTTCGCGCTGGCCAAGCTCGCTGAAAGCCGTGATTCCGAAACCGGCGCTCACGTCGAGCGCGTGCAAAGCTACAGCCGCCTGATCGCCCGCCATCTCTCCGACGAAGTCAAAACCTGCTACGGCGTCGACGACGAATACATCCGCCTCCTCTACCAAACCAGTCCTCTCCATGACCTCGGCAAAGTCGGCATGCCCGACGCCATCCTCCTCAAGCCCGGCAAACTCACCGCCGACGAATTCGCGGTCATGAAAACCCACACCATCATCGGCGCTGAAACGCTCGACGCCGCCCTGCGCCGTTTCCCCAATGCGCGATTTCTCCAGATCGCCCGCGAAATCGCCGCCACCCACCACGAAAAATTCGACGGCACCGGTTATCCCAACGGTTTGGCCGGCGAGCAAATCCCCCTCTGCGGCCGCATCGTCGCCGTCGCCGACGTCTACGACGCCCTCAGCAGCCGTCGCGTCTACAAAAGCGCAATGTCCCACGAGCACGCCAAAAACATCATCCTCCGCGACCAAGGCACTCACTTCGACCCCGAAATCGTCCAGGCATTCTTGCGCGCCGAAAAACAAATCCTCGAAGCCCGCGAAGCTCTCTCCGACTCTCCCGAGCCGGCCGAAATCCAGCGCGTCACCCTTCCCTCCACCCCCCCGCTCGTCCACTGCGGCCCGCTCGCCTGTAGCATCCTCGTCGCCGAAGACGATCCGCTCGTCATGGACCAGCTCATCGAGCTCCTCTCCGTCACCGGCGAACTGGTCTACCCCGTCACCAACGGCGAAGACGCCCTCCGCGTCTTCTACGAAAAATCCCCGCGTGTCGTCATCTCCGACTGGGTCATGCCCAAGATGGACGGCGTGGATCTCTGCCGCTGCATCCGCTCGCGCCCCGAGCCCAGCGCCACCCATTTCATCATGCTCACCGCCCATTCCGACAAAACCCAGCTCCTCGACGCCTTCGACGCCGGCGTCGACGATTTCGTCTCCAAGCCTTTCGAACCCGAAGTCTTCCTCGCCCGCGTCCGCGCCGGCATCCGCGCCGCCAAACTCCGCGATGAACTCATCCGCAAAGCCAGCGGCTCCCAGGCGCTCAACGCCCAGCTCGCCACCATGAACAGCCGCCTTGAACGCCTGGCCATCACCGACGAACTCACCGGCCTCTCCAACCGCCGCCACGGCATGGGCCGACTCGCCGAACAGTGGCAGCTTTCTGATCGCCAGACCCGTCCGCTCTCCATCGCCATGATCGACATCGATCATTTCAAACAGATCAACGACACCCACGGCCACGATGTCGGCGACGACATCCTCCGCCGCCTCTCCACCGTCCTCCGTAAACACACCCGCGGGACCGATACCATCTGCCGTGTCGGCGGCGATGAATTCCTCATCATCTTCCCCTCCCAGACCATCGAAGAAGCCCGCGTCTGCGCCCAGCGCTGCATCATCGACATCGAAGGTGGCGGCCTGGGTATCTCAGACTCCAGGATCAAAACCTCCATCAGCATCGGCGTCGCCACCCGCATCCCTGCTATGGCGCAATTGCCCGATCTCATCAAAGCCGCCGACCAGGCCCTCTACGCCGCCAAGGACGCCGGCCGCCACGTCGTCCGACTCGCCGAAGCTCCCCTCCAAGAACCGACCATGACCGAATCACAGCAGCCTGCCCCCCCCCTTTCCATTTCGCACCCCGATCCTGCCACCCCGCCCATCGACACCGCCGCTGTTCTCAAACGCTGCGGTGGCGACCCCAAATTCGCTGCCGCCATCACCCAGCGTTTCCGCTCCCAGGCCGGTGCCGAAGTCGGCAAAATCGAATCCGCCCTCTCCCACAACGACGCCGACGCCATGAGCCGCGCCGCCCACAGCCTCAAAAGCATGGCCGCCTACATGGCCGCCGACAGCGCCGTCGAACTTGCCAAACAAATCGAAGCCCTTGGCCGTGCCAACAGCCTCCAGGAAGCCATCCCCCTCCTCGGCTCCCTCCGCAACGAAATCGAACGCGCCGTCACCTGGATCACCATGAACGAAACCAAAGCCGTCGCCTGACGCGCCTGTTTTCTTCCCGCGGGTTACACTCCCGCTCTCGTGGCTCGTAAAATCGCATCCTCCTTCGACCTCTCGCGTCTCCGCGCGAGCCTGTCCCCCTTCCGCCTCCATTATTTCCCCACCCTCCGCTCCACCAATTCCCACGCCGCCGTCCTGCGCAAACGCGGCGACCTCTTCGCCCCCTCCATCGTCCTCACCCCCCGCCAAACCGCCGGCCGCGGGCGCGGCTCCAACTCCTGGTCGTCACCCCCCGGCAACCTCACCGTCACCTTCGCGTTCCCCGTCGAATCCCAACTCCAACCCCACCAACTCCCCCTCATCGCCGGCCTTGCCATCCGCTCCGCCGCCGCCGAACTCACCGGCGTTCCCGATATCCAACTCAAATGGCCCAACGACCTCCTCCACCACCACCGCAAACTCGCCGGCATCCTCTGCGAACGCCTCGACCACATTGACCTCATCGGTCTAGGCCTCAACGTCAATCTTGACCCCCGTAAAGCCCCCAAATCCCTCCGCGACAAACTCACCAGCCTCCGCACCATCGCCGGCCGCCCTTTCGACCTCACCGACACCCTCCTCACCATCGCCTCCCACCTCCGCCGCACGCTCTCCGCGCGCCACTCCCAACTCTTCCCCACCTTCCTCCAGGAATACGACCGCCACCACGCCCTCGTCGGCCAAACCATCACCATCCTCGGCTCCCCTTCCGACCCACCCCTGACCGGCAAATGCATCGGCCTGGACGACACCGGCCGCCTCCTCCTCAAAGACCGCCGCAACATCACCCACCCCATCATCGCCGGCCACGTCCTCGCCAAGTTGTAACCCGCCCTCTCCGCTATTAATCTTTCCCCCTCACAATTTCACTACAAGAGATCACAACATGCCCAACCTTCACTTACTCTCCCCCAAAGGCTTCCGCGCCTCCGGCCTCTACGCCGGGATCAAATCCAAACCCAACCACGACATCGGCTTCCTCGTCGCCGACCGCCCCGCCAGCGCCGCCGCCGTCTTCACCACCAACCGCGTCTTCGCCGCCCCCATCGCCATCGGCCGCAAACACGTCGCCGCCGGTAAACTCCGCGGCGTCGTCCTCAACTCCGGCAACGCCAACGCCTGCACCGGCCCCCAAGGCCTCAAAGACGCCGTCACCATGTGCAAGCTCGCCTCCTCCCTCATCCCCGGCACAGACCCCCACGAATTCCTCCCCTCCTCCACCGGCATCATCGGCCATCTCCTCCCCATGGAAAAAATCACCGCCGGCATCCGCGCCGTCGTCCCCAAGCTCGGCTCCTCCGAACAACACGCCCTCGACTTCGGCGCCTCCATCCTCACCACCGACACCAAACGCAAAGCCGCCAGCGCCCAATTCAAAATCGGCAAAGAAACCATCACCCTCTCCGGCATCTGCAAAGGCGCCGGCATGATCGGCCCGAGAATGGCCCTCCCCACCAAAGCCCACGGACAGCGTTCCGTGGATCGTTTCAAAGGCCTCCACGCCACCATGCTCGCCTACCTCACCACCGACGCAATGCTACCTCCCTCCCTTCTCCGCGAGTTGCTCTCCACCACCACCGACTCCAGCTTCAACGCCGTCACCATCGACGACCACATGTCCACCAACGACACCGCCTGCCTCCTCGCCAGCGGCGCGTCCGGCGCCAAAATCGACTCCCCAAAATCCATCAAGACCTTCACCTCTGCATTGGACGAAGTTTGCCAATCCCTCGCCTACCAGATCGCCGCCGACGGCGAAGGTGCCACCAAAGTCGTCCGCATCGAAATCAAAAACGCCAAGGACGACCAATCCGCCCGCGCCATCGCCCGCTCCATCGCCAACTCCCCCCTCGTCAAAACCGCCATGCACGGCAACGACCCCAACTGGGGCCGAATCATCTCCGCCGCCGGCTACGCCGGTGCCCCCTTCGACCCCGCCCGCGCCACCCTCACGCTGCAAGACACCATCGTCTTCCACAAAGGCCAATTCGCCCAGTTCAACCCCGCCCAGGTCAGCAAATCCCTGGCCCAACCCGAAGTCCACGTCCTCCTCGACTGCAAACTAGGCAAATCGACCTTCACCATCTGGACTTGCGACCTCTCCAAAGACTACATCACCATCAACGCCGACTACCACACCTGAATTATTTCAACTCCGGCAGCTTAGGCATCGCCTCCAGCACGTGGCACACCGTATATAAATGCTGCGAATACCAATCCTCCCGATTCGGATGTGGCTTCTTCTCTCCCACCAACTGAAACATCGTCTCAAACAACCCCGCCGGCGACTGCATGTACGTCAGCGCATTAAACCCTGACAGCGCCTTCTTCTTCGCCGCTTCATCCCCCGTCGCCACATACAAATCCGTCAACGCCAGACAGTATCTCGCCGTATGTCCCGGCATCATGTGCTGAAATCCCTCCTGCTCCGACACCGCCGGCGCAGGCGCGGCCGGATGCCCCTCCGTATGCACGAGCCGCGCCTCCATGCGCCCCAGCACCTTCCTCCCCATCTCCACATATTCCGGATGCTCCCTGGCGTGCCGAAATAAATAATCCGCCGTAAACGACATCGGCTCCGCCGACAGATAATCCTCCGCCTTCTCCTTAATATCCTCGTGATACGTCCCCCACAAATTCTTCTCCACATTCCGCTCCAGCATCAACTTCAGAGCCTTCTCATAAACCTTCTCATACCCCCCATCTTTCTCATGCTTCAACATCTCTTCAAAAAACTGCACATAAAAAACCGGGGCCCCCCCAAACGCCTGCTTCACCGTCCCATCCCCCGGCACCACCCGAAACGGCCAGCTCCCATCCTCCCCCTGCCGCGCCGCCAGCGTCCTGGCAATCGCTTTCGCCCCATCCAGATATTTCTGCTCCCCCGTCACATCAAATAATTTCAAATACGACGTCCCCAAAAACGCCGCCTTATCCGGCTCAGTCGCCTCCTTATCCCCCGACCCCCCGCCATGCCCCTCCGTCCAAACCGACCAAGGAATATTCCCATACACCGCATCCCCCGGCGTCGAATGCGCCAAATTCCAATCCGCCAAATCCCGCGCCCGCTGCAACCACTCCGCCTCCCCCGAATACTTCCCATAAAGCAAAAACGTATTGATGAAATAAGCATGCTGCCTCCCCGGAAAAGCAAACTGCCTCTTCGACGGCGACCCATCCTTCATCACATGCGCACTCAAAAAATACCCCGCCAGCGCCCCCTCAATATGCCCCGGCACATACCCCTCATCCGACTTCTTAAAAAACCGCATCGCCTCCCCAATCGCCTCGCTAATCGGCCGCCGCGGCTGCACCACCCCATCCACCACCCGCACGCTCGGCTTCGTCGCAGCGCCGTCGCCCCCAAACGTCTGGCCGGCAATGAGCGAGATGCCCGCCATCACCACCATCGACTTGGCTGAAAACCGCATGACCTCTCCATTCTTGTGTATTGCCAAGCATAAAACTCTATCACACGGTTACACTCCCATCTATGCACCGCCGCCTCTTCCTGGCAGCACTCTTTTCCCTCCTCCTGCTTCTCCTTACCGGCGGCGCCTGGCTGCGCAGTTATATCGCTCGTGACCATATCGGCTGCGCCTATCTAAGCCCCTCAGATACCGCCCATTATTTCAGCTTCAATCTCTCCACCGGCTACGTCGAATTCGCCTACGTCCGAGAGACAGGTCGTAACGAAACGGATTCCGACGACTTCAATACGCTCACCCCCGGATGGCACATCAATTATTTCAGCGAAAAAGATTTTACCTGGTTGGACTGGCCGCATCCCACCTATTTCAGATTCAAATGGGCCAACAACAACTCACAGGGTGCCGAACCCAATTTTCTCGACTTGACCTGGGGCGCCGAAATTCGCCTCTGGATCATTGTGCTGCTCTGCCTCCCTGTTCCTCTCCTGTGGCTCCGTTCCCTCCTCCGCAGCCGCCGACATACCCAACAAGACTGCTGCCCCCGTTGCGGCTACGACCTACGCGCCACGCCCGAGCGTGATCTCGCTCACCTTCTCCCCAAATGCCCGGAATGCGGAGCCAAAACGCCCCTCCTTTCTCCTCGCGTCTGACTTCTCCGCCGCGCCGCCGTATAATCCCGTCAGAACTTGAACCCCAAACCCAACCGAACCGAAGAGCAAAAGAACGTGACCACCACTAACGCAACGCTGTCCCTTCCCCACGGCCTGAATTTCCAAGACCTCTACACCCGCGACGGCCTGCTCCGCGTTGACGCCGCCTTCCTCTCCTCCCTCCCCCCCGAACTCCAAACCCAACTCCTCTCCGCCCGCGCCCATCCCAGCGCCCTGAATCAGGACGCCGAATCCACCCTGATCCTCTCCCTCTCCCCTCACGTCGACGACTTCATCGCCCACCTCTTCAGCATCGAACCCGAACTGCGCCTCCTGCAATCCCAGCACAACATCCTCGCCCCCCAGCAAACCGTCAAACGCAAATTCGTCCTCCCCAAGACCAACCGCGTCACTCCCGCCCAGGCCGCCGCCATCAACGCCACCGCCGTTGCCGCCGAGCTTGAAGTCTTCTTTCAATCCCCCCTCACCGAACAATCCTACGCCGACCACGTCGCCCGCTGGATGACTGATGACAAAACCCACGCCCGCCATCTCCAGCTCGCCGCCGACTACGCCGCCTACGCCGTCCACACTCCCGAAGGCCAATCCAAACACCACGCCGGCGTCCTCTTCAAACTCCCCCACAAGCTCGACCCCTACCACCTCGTCCCCCTCGAATCCCTCACCATCCACGGCACATCTCAATTCACCTTCCACGAAAACCGCCTCCGCCGCCGCGAAGGCTTCCATCTCACCGACGCCGGGACCGACCTCACCGGCGCCATGGACCAGGCCGGCTACTGCGTCAAATGCCATCACCAGCACAAAGACTCCTGCTCCAAAGGCCTCCGCGAAAAAGATGGCAAGCCCAAAGCCACCGTCTTCGGCGTCCCTCTCGCCGGCTGCCCCCTCGAAGAAAAAATCTCCGAAATGAACGAGGCCAAACAGGCCGGCCAGCCCATCGGCGCTCTGGCCATCGTCATCATCGACAACCCCATGTGCGCCGGCACCGGCCATCGCATCTGCAACGATTGCATGAAATCCTGCATCTACCAAAAGCAGGAGCCCGTCGACATCCCGCAAGTCGAAACCCGCAGCCTCAAAGACATCCTCGAACTCCCCTATGGCTTCGAGATCTACTCCCTCCTCACCCGCTGGAACCCCCTCAATTTCTCCCGCCCCCTCCCTAAACCCGATACCGGCAAAAACGTCCTGGTCGTCGGCCTCGGCCCCGCCGGTTTCACGCTCGCCCACCACCTCATGAACGACGGACACACCGTCGCCGCCGTCGACGGCCTCAAAATCGAACCCCTTCCCCCCCACCTCTCCGGCGTAGACCCCCTCGGCCACCGTCACCCGTTCACCCCCATCCGCAATATCTCCGACGTCTACGAACGCCTCGACAACCGCGTCATGGCCGGTTTCGGCGGCGTCGCCGAATACGGGATCACCGTCCGCTGGAACAAAAACTTCCTCAAAGTCATCCGCCTCCTCCTCGAACGCCGATCCCAATTCGCCATGTTCGGCGGCGTCCGCTTCGGGGGCACACTCACCGTCGACTCCGCCTTTGACATCGGCTTCGACCACATCGCCCTCTCCGCTGGTGCCGGCCGCCCCACCGTCATCCCCATGAAAAACGGCCTCGCCCGCGGCGTCCGACAAGCCTCTGATTTCCTCATGGCCCTCCAACTCACCGGCGCCGCAAAAACCGACTCCCTCGCCAACCTCCAGGTCCGCCTCCCCGTCGTCGTCATCGGCGGCGGTCTCACCGCCATCGACACCGCCACCGAATCCCTCGCCTACTACCCCGTCCAGGTCGAAAAATTCCTCCAACGCTATGAAACCCTCGTCGCCGACCTCGGCCAGGACCGCGTCGAACAACTCTGGAATCCCGAAGAACGTTCCACCGCCCAGGAATTCCTCTCTCACGCCCGCGCCATCCGCGCCGAACGCGCCCTCGCCGCCAAAGAAATGCGCGCGCCCCACATCACCGAACTCCTCCAGTCCTGGGGCGGCGTCACCGTCGCTTACCGCCGCCGCCTCGTTGACTCTCCCAGTTACACCCTCAATCACGAAGAAGTCCACAAAGCTCTCGAAGAGGGAATTCGCTTCGCCGAATGCCTCAGTCCCGACGAAGTCGAACTCGACCAGTACGGCGCTGCCGCCGCTCTCAAACTAGACCATTTCCACTACGACCCCACCGCCAACGAACTGACCAAGACCGGCCAGATCATCACCCTCCCCGCCCGCAGCATCCTCGTCGCCGCCGGCACCCAGCCCAACACCGTCCTCGCCCGCGAAGACCCCCTCAACGTCCGACTCGACGGCCGCTACTTCCAGGCCATCGACGAGTCCGGCCAACCCGTCAAACCCGAACGCACCAGCAAACCCAAAGACGTCCACGTCCTCATGTCCCTCCGCCCCGACGGCCGCGCCATCTCCTTCTTCGGCGACCTCCACCCCTCCTTCGCCGGCAACGTCGTCAAAGCCATGGGCTCCGCCAAACAAGGCTACCCCATCGTCTCCCGAATCCTTGCCAGGCAGGTTTCAGGGTTCAGTTTTCAGGGTTCAGAAAAGAAAGGGGACGGGAGTCATTTATCCCCCCCCTCTTCCTCTTCCCTGAACCCTGAACCTCTGAAAACTGAACCCTCTCTCCTCGCCAAACTCAACGACGAACTAAGAGCCACCGTCCACGACGTCATCCGCCTCACCCCCAACATCGTCGAAATCATCGTCCGCGCCCCCCTGGCCGCCCGCGCCTTCCAGCCCGGCCAATTCTTCCGCCTGCAAAACTACGAATCCTCCGCCCCCCGCGCCGGCGATACGACCTTAGCCATGGAAGGCCTCGCCCTCACCGGTGCCGCCGTCGACACCGAAAAAGGGCTCCTCACCACCATCGTCCTCGAAATGGGCGGCTCCTCCGACCTCTGCGCCTTATTAAAACCCGGCCAGCCCATCATCCTCATGGGCCCCACCGGCGAACCCACCGAAACTCCCCCTTGCGAAACCGTCATCCTCGTCGGCGGCGGTCTCGGCAACGCCGTCCTCTTCTCCATCGGCCAGCGCCTCCGCGCCCAAGGCTCCCGCGTCATCTACTTCGCCGGCTATAAAAAAATCATCGACCGCTACAAAGTCGCCGAAATCGAAAAAGCCGCCGATGTCATCACCTGGTGCTGCGACGAACCCCCAGGCTTCACCCCCTCCCGCCCCCAGGACTCCGCCTTCGTCGGCAACATCGTCCAAGCCATGCTCGCCTACGCCACCGGCCAGCTCTCCCAACCTCTCCCCACTTCCTCATTCCCCACTTCCCCATCTCTTCCACCTATCTCTCTCTCCGAAGCCACCCGCCTCATCGCCATCGGCTCCGACGGCATGATGCGCGGCGTCCAGGAAGCCCGCCACACCCTCCTCAAACCCTATCTCCACCCCAATCACCACGCCATCGCCTCCATCAACTCCCCCATGCAGTGCATGATGAAAGAAATCTGCGCCCAATGCCTGCAAACCCACCGCGACCCCGCCACCGGCAAAGAGACCGTCGTCTTCTCCTGCGCCAACCAGGACCAACCCCTCGATCACGTCCGCTTCGACACCTTGCGCTCCCGCCTCTCCCAAAACGGCGTCCAGGAAAAACTCACCAAACTCTGGATCGACCGCAGCCTCCGCCTCCTGAACCTCCGCCCCCAAGTCCCCCCCCAACTCAAACCTCAAGCTGCTATGTCCTAACTAAATTTTAATACATGCTTGGCAAACTCCGGCCTCCCACGAACGAGCAAATGGAGCCCATCATTAAATGATCCCACCATCAGTCCAAATGGCTTAGCCAGTTCAGTCAAGCTTTGTCGCGAGTGCATCGACACATGCCCATTGCGCGGAGCTACATACCACCAGTTCAACCCCTGCGCATTAATATCCTGTGGCTGCAACAGCGTCGACAATGTCACCAAACCTACATCCTCCAGCATTGATGCCAGATCTGACACTGTCTGCTTCGGCGTCGGCGAGTGTTCCAAAACCTCGAACATTAATATCAAATCAAACTTTCCAGTCGGCTTCACTGAATATTTTGGTGTAAAAGGATCATACACCTCCACATGCTTAAATCCTGCCTCCCGCAACAGTCGTCCGGTCAATCCATTCCCCCCACCATAATCCAGCACTCGTAGATCCTTATTTCCACCCCAAAGCTGCGTGATCATCCCGGCTACATTTCTTGGCCGCTTATCCGCATATTCAGGATCAACCAGCCCGTATTCGGCATTGTAAATATTCTTTCCAAAATCCTCTTTCGACCATGCATCCGTGAAAGTCGTAAAAATAAACCCGCACCGCGGACATCGATGGTAATACACCGGCACCCCGGACATCCCCAATACCTGCCGATTATGGATGACCTCACAGTTCTTATTAAAATCGACTACCCCATAAATCCGCGCTACATCTCCACAGCATTTGCACACTGCTGTCTGCTCGGTCACCGATCGAAAATTTTGGTCTGACATACATGAATCCTATAGCTTATTTGCACTTCAGCGATTTCGGCGACGCATCATCACCAATCCTGATCCTAATAAGATACATGCAGCCGTCGGTTCAGGCACTGCGGGCACGATCCGCAACTGAATCAGAAAATCATTGTTGTTATCATCAATCATATACGATGCTGCATCATCAAGATGCAGCAGATATTCGTTTGATCCCAACGACTCCACCACATTTCCACCCATTCCTAGTTTATTGCCAAGATCCATATACGCCGTTCGCGCAGAGGCACTGGTCGTATCGTCAGAAAATGCAAAATATGTTCCGCCGAATGCGGTTTCCATCCCAAAATTCACCGAGGTTCCTGCCGCGAAAGCGCCCACTACCACTTCTCCTGTGGGTACGGGCGTCGCCGGCAAGCCAGTAAGCAGCGGGTTAAAGTCCGCGATAGATGTCCCCGTTCCAAACTCGCTCACCGCTGCCCCGGTTCCACCCACCGCCGAAGCGTATAACGTCCCACCTATAGGCATTACAAAGAAGCTGCCGCGAACAGAATTAGAAAATATCCCGCAACATAACACGACCAATGCCAAAATCATCCCGTATTTCATTACAGTTCCTCGATAAAGAAATAAATTAATGACAGCAGTCGCACACGCTAAACCGGCGACTGCTACTCATTGCAACCTATTTCTTATCGGACTTTCCCCGCAAATGACTTAGATAAATTAAATCAGTCCCTCATTTTTGATCTTCTGCCACCCTCTCATTCCTTACATTTTTCATTCACGGATCAATATCCAACTCCGCATGCTCCTCCCCCTTCACCTCTTTCATCCACGCCTGATGCAGCTCTCGAAAATGCTGCACCAAATCCGGATGCGCCGCCGCCACGTTATGCATCTCCCCAATATCCTCTTTTAAGTTCACCAGATAAAACGCATCCCCCTTCCCCAGCGGCCCCTTATTCGTCGGGTCATACGGATTCCCGATCATCTTCCAATCCCCCTCCCGCACCACCCACTGATTCTTCCCGCTCGCCCAATAAAACCGCTCATGCGGCGTCTTTGCCTCTGCGGATTGAATCACCCCCATCAAACTCTTCCCATCCAACTTCTTCGCCACCTCATCAGGCACCTTCACGCCCGCAAGTTCCGTCAGCGTCGGCAACCAATCACACCCCGTCGCTAATTGCCCCCGCACCTCCCCCTCCGGCAAATGCCCCACCCAGCTAATCATCGCCGGCACCCGAATCCCCCCCTCAAACAAACTAAACTTCGCCCCCCGATAAGGCCCCGCATTTCCTCCTCCCCCAAACGTCCGCACCTCCGTCGAATGCCCCTGGTCCGACATAAACACCACAATCGTATCCTCCCTCAACTTCAATTCATCGAGCTTCGCCAGCACCATCCCAATCCGCTCATCCGCCGTCGATACCAGTGCCGCATACATATTCCGCGGGCTCGGCAAATCCTTATACACATCCCGCCACTTCCCCACCCCCTGCAACGGATAGTGAGGCTCATTGATCGCCCAATACAAAAAGAACGGCTCCTCCCGATGCTTCTCTATAAACCCCTCGCATTCCTTCTCCATCAAATCCCCATAAAACTGCCCGTCATACCAAACCTCCTTCCCATTCCTCCACAAATCATGCTGGTTCGGCCCCTCCCAATAAAAAAAGTGCGAATAGTTATCCAAACATCCCCCCATGTTCCCAAACGAATAATCAAACCCCTGCGCGTTCGGCTCCTCCTCCGGCACATATCCCAAATGCCACTTCCCCACATGCCCCGTCGCATACCCCGCGCTCTTAAATATCTCCGCCATCGTCACCCGATCCCCCGGCATCCCATGCCCGCCCCGCTGCGAACTCGCCATCGTCGGCAACCCCGCTTTCTGCGGCACCATCCCCGTCATAATCGACGCCCGCGACGGCGAACAAATCGGCGCCCCCGCCTCAAACTGCGTAAACCGCACCCCCCTCTTCGCAATACTATCCATCCCCGGCGTCACCAAATCCTTCGACCCATAACAATTCACATCCACCGACCCCTGATCATCCGTCAATATAAACAATACATTCGGCTGCCTTCCCCATGCCATTGAACCACTCAGAACTACACCAACGCATACAATCCGACGAAAAATAGCAGTGAACGACATATATGCCTTTCAAAATCAGCGGAGCGCGAACTCAATTCTCTTACCCAATAACTGTGCAACCTTCGCCATCGTATTCAGCGTGATGGACGTATTCTCAGGATCAAGCAACCGATCCACCCCCGTCCGACTTGTCTTCAATCGCTTTGCCATCTCCGCCTTGGTGATTTTGCGTTCATTCATCGCCTTCTCCAGCTCTCTCGCGATTTTGAACTTGATCGCCGACGCCCGGCAACCCTCCAAAATCCCCTCCTCCGCCAGAATATCCTCGAATTTCGACCCCAAATGTTTCTGCTTCATATTAACAGTCCGACTTAAAAAATACGGCGTCGAGCTTTCATTCTATTTCACCCATGATGTACCAAAAATTGTACGCACCGTCAAATGTACCTTCCCAATCACACCGTCAGTTTTCCCATCAATAAACACTGCGGTTCAGTCCCCCCCTCAAAAAGACCGAGGGCGGCCCACTTTCGCGGGCCACCCTCGATCAGATGGTTAGCACATTTAAAACTTACTTACTCAGATCATCCAGCATCCGGTCCGCAGCCACATCCAGCTTGTCATCGCTCTCATACGTCCCCGCATCGATCTGCGACTTGATCTGCGCAACCTTATCCGTCCGGATGTCATTGCGCTTCAACGCCTGCATCAAATGCGATGTCCCCGACAACTCCAACCGATCCGACGACCGGGAGACCGTCCCATCCGTGCTATCGGTCGAAACCTCGCGATAGACCGGCTGGTTGACAAGTTTCTGCACCGGAGACGAATTCCCAACGCCGTTCAAATTCATGGTACTGACTCCCAACTTCTGGCGGTTTGATTTCGCAGCCACCCTGACGCTTGGCGGCCGCAATCCCGTTACCTTCGTTCATCTCGACACAAAACGTATCGACGGTTCTTTCCCCCAACCTTGAAAGAGGAATCATTCCCCCCTCTCGCTCATATCATCTTTCCCCATCTATGCTTAGGTACATCACAAACCTCTCCCGCGCAGATTTTTCCGACATTCCTCTCGAATTATGCCGATCACAATCTTACCCATATTACCCATTTTATCCATTTCCCTTAAATGGCATACTTCCCAGCCCGTTATCCCCACCTTTTATAGGACTCCCGATTATTGGACCCATTATTTACAGGACTTACGCCCTATTTATCGGACCACGCTCTTCCCCTGCAGAATCGATTCCGCCAGCCGCTCCGTCATCACCGGATTTCTATAAACCAGAGGCATCAAAAACCTCAAATTCTGCTGAGGCCCCCTCAAATATTCCCCCAATGTCGTCCGCCACACATGCCGAAACGAATTAATCGCATCCTGCAAATGCGGCTCCTTAATCGCCTTCCTGATCACCTCCGCCGCATACATCGCCGACCAGCAGTTCGGATAAATATCCTCCCCCGTCGCCGAATAAAATCCCCCCGCCGGCCCCACCAGTAGCGTCCGATCCGCCACCCCCTCATGCGCCAGCGCCCCCGCCAGCGGCAAATCCATCGACTCAATCGAATTCATCGTCACATTAGGAACATCCTTCAACACCCCCTGCTTCTGCAAGATCCCCGCCCACCTCGTCAGCAACTGCTGCGGCGTCATCTTCCCCACCTGCTCAATCGGCTGCTCCACCGCCAACTGACACTCATCCTCCCGGCACAAAAACCACCCCCAACACATATCCCCATTCAAATCCAGCGACATCGGCATCAGCGACTTCGCATCCTCCCCCGTAAATTTCTTCCCCGCCAGCCGAATAAAACTATACCGATGCACCACCTCCGCTTCCCACGCCTCCGGCAAGCCCAACCTCTTCTGATCCCCCGCCGGCAGCTCCCCCGCCAACACCAGCGCCGTCGCCCGCACCGTCGTCTTCCCCAACACCGCCTCCACCCCCTTCTCATCCGGCGTATGCACCTCCATCGTCTTCGCCTTCACCATCTCCACCCCCGCCTCCCCCGCCAACTCCGCCATCGCATCCCGAATCTCCGCATACGACCCCACATACCCCATCACCTGCTTATCCCGATACTCACTGGCCGTCCCCACCTCCAACGACAAAAACCGCAGCCCGTAAATCGGACACAAATGCAATGTCTTCCGCAGCGGCTCCATCGCCTTATGGAGCTCAAAAAACTCCGGATTAATCGCCACCAGCCGATCCCGCACGCGCTCCCCCGGTATCGTCGCATGCACCACCCGCAGCGGCTTACTCCCCGTCCGCAACGCAATCCCCGCCAAATACGCCGCTGGATGCTCCCCCAAAATCAACACGTCAGGTTGCGCCGGTGTTTTTGCCATGATTCTCCCCAATGATACTAGCGCACCATGCACATTGGGAACTCAACCATTTCGCGTCCAAATTAATCGGGCACGTCCATTGCTTGTTCTCTGCCATTCAACCAAGGAGTCGAATATGAAACGCCTCACTTTTATTCTCATTGTCTGTTTTCTCGGCGCCGGCTTGATCGGTTGCCATGCCTCCGCCGATATCGGCAGCACCACCTCCATCACCGCACCCTAACCCCAAACCCATCCCCAAAAAACCGATGGCCTGTCCCTGGGCTGACAACCACTGTGGGTGGTGGTTGTTAAGCCAAGGCCAGGCCATTTTTTTCACGCGCATTCACCAAACAATAAAAAGGCCCGCATAGAGTCATTACAAGCATCTCTATGCGGACCTCAATTGGTTTTAATATCAAACCACTATTCAGTGATTCGGCGAAATATTTGCCCCTACACCCGTGTCATCCGCATGCCCCGACGCATGACACCCGACCACACCCAGCGCCAAAACGCCCAGCAACAATATCGCAATGCACTTAACCATGACGGCCTCCATACAATTTAAAACTTTATCTAGCGCTCGCACCACGGCGACGCACCACAAAATTCATCCAACCTCAGAGCCGCCACGACCGCTGATCTCGCTTCCGATCGCGCCCATACCAGCACACGATCAAAAGCACCAATGAACATCAGCGGGTCATGACGACCTCCTGAATCGGCTGACTGATCCATAGCAACCTCCGTGCCTTGATCTGTAACACCCCTTACTCCACAGTGATGAGCCTGCCAGGCGCCTCTGGCAGAAAAATCGTCGGACCATCCCGACAATCTGCCCACAACATCCGTCGCACCCTCATGTATGTCACACTAATGAAACGTCTTCTCTCCCCCCTCCTGCTTCTCCTCCTCTCCCACGTCACTTTCGCCCAGCGCGAATTCTCCTTAGACATGTGGGACTGGACCACCCCCTGCTCCGACCTCCCCACTTTCACCAAATGGGCCGCCGACCTCCAATCCATAGGCGTCACCCGCATCGAAATCTCCGCCCCCTGGAACCGTCTCGAACCCACCCCCAAGCACTACGACCTCTCCTACATCGCCGATCGCCTCGCCATCGCCGAATCCCACCACCTCGGCCTCCGCGTCCGCATCAACTCCTTCTACTCCGGCGCTACCCCCTCCTGGCTTCAATGCGCCCACGAACTCGACATCGCCGGCAAGCCCCCCCTCGGCTCCTGGATCATCCCCTCCATCAACGACCCCGCCTTCTGGTCCTCCTACGCCCCCCTCTGCACCGCCATCGCCCGCCAGTTCAAAGGCCACGACATCCTCTTCAACCCCTTCATCGGCATGCACGCCGAACTCAAATGGTCTGACTGGTGGGAATACGACCCCGCCAGCCTAAACCTCTGGAAACAAGCCATCCACGCTGCCCCCCGCCCCGACTGGCTCTCCCGCGTCGTCGGCGACGCCCCCCTCCCCGAAATTCCCCCCATCGCCCCACACACCAAAGGCACCCCCGACACCTCCCCCGCCACCCTCGCCCACATCGCCTTCCGCGAGCACTCCTATCGCAACGCCGTCGCCCAATTCGTCGCCGCTATCCACGCCGGCGACCCGCTCGCCAAAATCAGCGTCCCCCTCGGCGAATCCTACCGCTCCCAATCCGCCGAAATGTCCAACCTCGACTACTTCGGCCTCTCCCTCGGCGCCTCCCAAATCGTCCACAGCTACGACTTCTTCTGGCACTACAAAGACGCCCCCTGGTACGCCGCCGCCTCCGTCGCCGCCTTCCACGGCATCACCCGCCTCCCCATCCAATTCGAATTCGACGGCCCCTTCCTCTTCGAACAACTCCACTACACCACCGACACCGTCACCACCCTCGCCCAATCCGCCATGTCCCAAGGCGCAGGCCTTAAAGCCGCCAACTACTCCGGCTCCCCAAAACTCCCCCACGAATGGCCCGCCCTCCTCAACTTCGCCAAACTCTGCTCCACCGCCCCCCCACCCACCGACCCCCCCGCCAACCAATCCATCCTCCTCTTCATCTCCAAATGGGCCAACTACTCTTACCGCGAACCCACCCCCTGGCTCCACGACGCCCAATTCGGCGCCTGGAAAATGCTCACCGACCAGCACCTCCCCGTCCGCATCATCTGCGAAGACAACCTCCCCGAAGACCTCACCCACTACAAAGCGATCTACATCGCCTTCTCCCCCCCCGCCCTCCTCCCTCCCGCCGACCGCGCCTCCCTCTCCCACCTCGCCTCCACCCTCCCCTCCATCACCGAACTCTCCACCACCCCCTCATCCCCCCCAAAAAATGAACCCCCTCCCACCACACCACTCACCACCCAACACCTCACTCTCAACTATCCTCTAGCCTACCACTACCTCCACGACTCCAACCACTCCCCCTCCACCCAACTTCTCTCACAAGCCTTAACCTCATTACAAATATCTCCCTGATCCCTCTTCTTCGTGTCTTCCTTCGTGCTCATCGCGTCATCGTGGTTGCCTTTAATCTCCTACTACCAACACACCTACTGCCCTTCCATCCACTGATTCAATGGTGCCACCTTCTCTTCTCCACCCTTCCCTCCTCCAGGCGTCATCTCCACGACCAACCTCAGCTCCTTCACCTTCCCCTCCAACTTCACCACCAGTTTCTCCGTAATCTTCCTGCTCTTCTTCCCCGCAGGCACCGTCGACTTCACCGCCGTCGGCTCATCCGCATCCTCCACCCCCAGCCGCGCACCCGCCGGCTCAATCACCCTCACCCCCATCTTCTTTCCCCCGAGCTCCAGCACCGCCTCCCTCCCATCCTCTCCCACCGTAATCTTCGCCCCCGTCTGCATATTCCAAACCACCTCCACAGGCTCATCCGCCTCCACCTCATCCTCCACCACCATCCCTCCATCCCCCCTCAACGCCACCCCCCTCTTCACCCGCGTCGCCACCTTCGCATACGCCTGGCTCAAATCCACCACCACCCGCCTCCCCCCCGCCGAAAACCCCGTGATATCCGCCTTCGCCTTCAATTCCTGATTCCCCTCATCCAGTGTCAATACATTATGCCCCTCCGTCCGCAGCCGGTAATAATTCCACCGCTGCTTCCCAAAATACCCCGGCAGATTGTAATCATCAGGCCCCAAATCCATCCCCCACCTCACTCCCCCCTCATCATAAACAAACGTCCCCAAATCCAGATGCGCATGACTGATCCCATTATCCCCACCCTTCACCCCCACAAACGCATCCCCCTTCCCCCACCCCGTCCGCAAAAACGCCACATTGATCCGCTTAAACAATACCCCCATCGGCAGCTTCTCCAAATCCTTCTCACTCCCCTCCGGATCAAACCAAAACAAATGAAACGGATCCACATGGCTCACCCCCACCCGCGCAATCAGCGCCCGCTCATTCGCCGCATATTCAGGCCTGCCAAACGCCCGCGCCATCCAAAACATCTGCGCCGCCCCCTCCGGCTCCTCCGACGCATCCGCATAATTAAACGTCTTCCCCGTCGTCCCCACCGACTCCATCCGAAACATCCCCGTCTCCTTCACCCCAGGCATCTCCGCCAGCCCCCCATCCGTCCCCAGCGCCGTCTGCATCGCCGAAAAATAAAACGTCAAATACCGCGTCGCATACCACCAGTACGTCGGCCCCTCCTCCCATCCCCCATCCGGCGCATATTCCCCCAGCGACACCGGCAGCGACTTCCTCCCATCCTCAATCACCTCCCGCGCCACCCCCGGCTCCTCATCCGCCACCGCCAGCGCCCCCACCGCCAACCCCCCATTACACACCTGATTCCAATTATTCGTATTCGTCACCCACCAATTCTGCTTCGCATAAATCTTCAGCCCCTCCTTCAGCCCCTTCTCCACAATCGCCTCCCGAATCTCCTTCCTCTCCCCTGGCGTCAGCACATCATAAATCCAGTCATACCCAATCCCCATCGCATTGGTCATCTCCGCCACATCCAAAAAGTGCGAAGGATTCCAATCCTTAAACCGCGCCGCCGCCAGCATCTCATCCCGGCACCGCTCCGCATACTTCCTCTCCCCCGTCAACCGATACAACCCCGCCAACGTAGACACCCTCCCCAACACCTGCCGACTAATCGTCAGCAATCGAGGCCCCACAATCACCCTCTCCGACACCGGCTCCCCCATCACCTTCTCCCCCATCTCCCGAATCCGATCAAAATACAACTTCGCCGTAGCATCCGTCTGAATAAGCCCCTTCACCCGCTCCACATCCCCCTCCAACACCATCAACCGCGGATGCCCCTCCCGCAACCCCTTCAACACATCCTCCCCCCGCGCCACCCCACCAAAAACAACCAACACCAAAATCAAAACCCTGATCTTCATCATCTTTCCTCTGTATTCTTCACTCCGTGCCTCTGCGCCTCGGTGTTCATATCTCTTACCCCCTCTCCCCCGGCATCGCCACCCCCCGCACACTCATCGCCCCAAACTTCAATTCCCCCTTAGGCCGCAAATCCAACTCCGACCCCATCGCCTCCTCCCAAGTCACCAACCTCCCCGTATAAGCACTCATCCTCCCCATCATCGCCGTCAACGTACTCTCCGCCACCTGCCTCCCCTCATTCACCGGCTCTCCCCTCCTCACACTCTCAATCAAATCCCGATGCTCCCTCACATACGCCAACCCCAACGACTCCCCCGCCTTCCTCTCCCCCGTCCGCGCCCCCTTGCTAGGCTCCAACATCACCCCCCCGCTCATCGCATAATACTCCGTCACCCGAGGATCACACCCATCAATCTGCCGGCACTGATTCGCCACCTTCACTCCCCCCGCATACTCATACTCCACCGCAAAGTGGTCATACACATTCCCAAACGCCGGATCGACCCGCACCTGCCTCCCCCCCATCCCATACGCGCTCACCGGCGGCCCCTTCATAATCCAATTCGTAATATCCATCCGGTGCATCGCCTGCTCCACAATCAAATCCCCGCTCAACCAAGTAAAATACCACCAGTTCCGAATCTGATACTCCAAATCCGACCACCCCGCCTGCCGCGGATAATTCCGGATATACCCCACGTTGTAATAACTCGTCCCCCCGCGCACTTCGCCAAACTCCCCCGAATGAATCTGCGCAATCGCCTCCCGATGCGTCGTCTGATGCCGAAACACCGTCCCCGCCATCACCCCCAGCTTCTTCTTCTCCGCCTCCGCCGCCGTCTCCAAAAACCCCCTCACCCCCACCGGGTCCACCGCGATCGGCTTCTCCACAAACACATGCTTCCCCGCCCCCACCGCCGCCTTAAAATGCTCCCCCCGAAACACCGGCGGCGTACACAACAACACATAATCCACCCCCGCCCCAATCACCTTCTCATAAGCATCAAACCCCAAAAAACACTTCTCATCCGTCACCTTAATCTGACTCGCCACCCCCGTCTCCACCCTCCCCACCGCCTCCAA
>DASRRR010000034.1:0-33498 GCA_035656825.1 Tepidisphaeraceae bacterium
ATCAGGGGGCGGCGGCGCTGGAGATTGCGCGGGGGTTTGAGGGATTTGAAGATGCGAAAATTCTCAAGGATTATGGGGGGAGGGATCGGGTTTTGGCGGTGAGGAAAAAAGCGTAAATTTTAGCTCGGCAGCGTGGTATAATCGTGGAAGATGAAGCAGGTTACCCTTGAACAAGCTCGTGGTTCGTTGGCCGAACTGGTCACGGCGGCAGTTGGCGGTGAGGAAGTGGTCCTGCTTTCTGATGAGAATCATCCAACGGTGCGACTGGTGCCGGTTGAGGAAGTTGTCAAAGAGGGCCATCCGCAGTTTGGTAGCGCGCGTGGGTTGATCACGATGTCGGATGATTTTGATGAGCCATTGGCGGGTTATTTGAAGCTGTTTCAAAACTTAATTTAGATGATTGAGGGTTCTAAAAATTCGAAGGGAAACGCGGGCGAGACGCCCGCGTGACGAGGGTTTTAAAAAGCTTCTAGTTATGCGACCTATCGGTGAACTAAGTATTTGTCCTTTGTGTTTTACGCGTTACCCGCTGTCGGTGGTGAATGCAGTAATGTCAATCTGCCCAGAATGCGATAGTGAAGGCATTTCCATCGACTTGGTATCATTTGATGAGTTCCTTCGCGATTATTCGATGACCGAACTCCAAACGATTCTCACGAAGTGGGGTGCGGCAACAGGATTTTACGAGTCATACAAGGCTTCGAAGCGCCGTCGAATTGAAGACGTCATCAAGGACAAGGCGGCAACAATCGCGTAGCCAACGCTGCAATGGAGCGGCCCCGCATCAGGCGTTCAGGTAAATTTTAAGCTGGTCAGCGTGGTGTCGGCGATTGAATCTTGATCCGTTGGTGCGAGCATTTTATTGGGTGGATAATGTTTAATACATTAATGATGATTTGTTCGGGGATTGGAATTGGCTTGGTAATTTGGGGCATAGAAACATTATGGCATCGAACAGAATCTTTATGGTTACACATCACTCAAACAGCGTTATTGTCACTGCTGGCAGTAATAATCATTGGAATTATGTCAGAACATATTCGTCGTATAATTCTATTTTTTAGGTGTAGAAAATAGAGGTATAAAAGATGGTGCCGGGGCGAAGCGAGGGGGTTGGGAATCATTATAAGGAAATTCAAAGGGTGGTCGCAATGTGCTAAGGATGCGGCGTGGGAGGAGATGATGGCGCAGTCGAGAGGAAGCATTGGATGCGATGGAGGTATTCTTCGCGGTTGGAGAGGAGGGATTCGACGTGGTAGGCGCCGTCGACTTGCCAGAATTGGCTGTGGTCGTGGCGTTGGTTGATGGCGGATTGGAGTTCGGGGAGGGAGGTGCCGACGAGGGGGTCGTTGCCGGCGGAGATGACGAGGATGGGGCAGTGGATCAACGGGATCAGGCGGGCGGGGGTGACGGATTGGAAGTCGGATTGGCTGAGGCGCTGGGCGTGGGAAATGGCGCGGCGGACGAAGGAGGGGCCGGGCATGCCCATCAGGTTGGCGTGGGAGAGGATGGCGGTGGGGTAGTCGGCGAAGGGGCTTTCGACGATGACGGCGGTGAGGTCGTCGCGCAGCTCGGCGGTGGCGATGGCGACGGCGGCGCCGAGGCTGATGCCGAAGAGAATCAACTCCTGGGTTTGGTGGGGGCGTTGGTGGCGGAGTTGGTCGATGACTTGGGAGAGGTCGTGGCGATCCCAGAAGCCGGCGGTGACGTTGAGGCCGGTGCTGTCGCCGTGGGCGCGCAGGTCGATCGCCAGGACGTGGTAGCCTAGGGTGTGGAAGAGGGGCGCCCAGGCGATGGAGCCGACTTTGGCGTCGGCGTAGCCGTGGATGAGGAGGGCGGTGCGGGGGGAGTTGGGGGCGTTCGGATTGGGGATCCACCAGGAGGCGATGGTGAGGGGGCTCCCGGTCTGCTGGTCGCGGATGGGGAAGGAGAGGGGCTCGTAGGGCATGTCGAGGTCGGCGGGGGAGAGGCGTTTGAGAAGGTAGATGGCTTTGCCGTCGGACATGCGCGGGGGGCGGAGGAGTTTGCGCGCCATGGGGAGGGGAATGAGAAAATAGAGGAGGACGGCGACGGCCAGGAGGATGATCGGGAGGGTGATGAACGGGGGCATGGGTTTGACATCATAAGAGCGGGAGGCGAGATTTGGGATTATCTGAAGTTATCGGGCGTGGGCGTCCGATAATGAAGGATAGACCTCGCGAAGGATGCCCGGGACGTTGGAGACGACCCGGAGGCGTTCTTTGCCCGGAAGGAGCTTGCTTGTGAAATTCGCTGCCGTTGTTCCCACGGTTGCCGCCGTTTTGCTGACTGTAGGCATGGTGGGTTGCAAACATAACAGCCCGCCCGCGTCAGAGCCTGCGGCGACGACGCCGGATTTGACTCCGATGCCGACGCCGGCACCGACCCCGACGGCCGCGCCGGTGGAAGTGCAGCCGACCGCTCCGGAGGCGGCACCGATGAAGGAATCGAATGCCAGCAAGGGTTCGATCACCGGGCACAAGTACACCGTGCAGACCGGCGATACGCTCTACAGCATCGCCAAGCGGAAATACGGGCATGGCTCGTCAGCGAATATCCGGAAGATCCAGAAGGCCAATCCGAGCCTCAAGGGAGATGCCTTGAAGGTCGGGCAAGTTCTGAAGCTGCCGTAATTGACGGCTTGCTTAAAACGATTTTGAGCGGGGATGGCTGTGGAGAACAGCCGTCCCTGTTTTTGTTGCGCGGGAATAGAGTAGCGGCATGGGAAGACCGTTACCGATCCAGCCGCGCGGGCCGAGGCGTCATGCAGTGAAGAGGGTGGCGGGATTGATCAGTTGCCCGCGGGTGTCGCCGGAGTATGAACTGAATGCGATGCAGGCGCTGATGAAGCCTAATGAGAGGACGAAGGGGAAGATTGCGCATGTGTGCGGGGAGCAGATTTTGGGGGCGGAGGAGTGGGAAAGAGTCGAACGGGTTTGGCGGGAAGCGAAGGACCGGCTGGGGTTTGCGGGGAAGATGCACTGGCCAGCGGAGGGGGATTATTGGTTTGCGGTGACGTTTGGAATGGAGGAATTGGAGGAAGCGAAGGGGGTGGCGTCTGCGATCAGCCGGGCGCTACCAGGAGTATGGCTGACGGTGGGGAGGGTGCTGGTGCGCGATGGGCGGTTTGTGCGACGGCGGTATGGGTATAAGTTGAAGCTGGTGCCGGCGACAAATGTGCATCTCCGCCGGGACATTCGGGCGGGGTTGAAGGGGCTGGTAGGAGGACGGCGGGCTTAAGCATTCTGATCGCCGAGCGGCCTATGCACACCGGGGATCAGTGTGACGGGTCCGAATCAAGTCCTAACCGTATCGACATGGGTGGTCGAGGTTCTTTTTTGGGGTTAATTAATTGGCGACAGCGATGAATTGGGAGAGGAGTTCGCCGCGGCTGGAGACGGCGAAGTGGCGGTAGAGGAGTTTGGCGTATTGATGGACGGTGTGCGGGCTCAGGCCGCATTTGGTGGCGACTTGTTTTTCGCCGTCACCGTCGAGGAAGCCGAAGAGAACCGGGCGGAGGCGGGGGGGGAGGGACTGGATGCGCGGGTCGTCGCGGGCGGGTTCGGCTTTGCCGGGGATGTGGTAGAGGCGGAAGGCGTGGCAATTAAAAAACTGAACGAGCTGGCAATGGCGTTCGTTGAAGGGTTCGTCGCCGATCTCGCGATGGATTGCCATGTAGAGGACCTGGTCGTCGGGAAGGCGCAGGCGGGAGCAGATGGAGTCGTCGAGGTTGAGCGGGCGGGCGACGATGTGGAAATGTTCGGAGCCATACCAGTGGGCGTCGTCGAGGACGGCGCTGCGGCGCTGGGTGACATAGGATTCGGTGGATTGAAGAATCTTTCGGGCGGCGGGGTTGGCGGGGGTGCCTCGGAGGAGATAGCTCTGGCGTGGGTCGTCGATGTGAGGGGTGCCGTCGGAATAGACGATGGTGCCGGGCTGGGCGAGGCCCGGGCCGCCGGTGCGGTTGGCTTCGAAGCAGCAGGCGGTGGCGGCACCGACCACTTCGCGCAGCGTGTGGATGATGTGTCGGCGCCGGACAGCCTTGTCCATGGGCAGACTCGCGACTTCGCTACCTAGTCGGAGAAGCACGCCCATCTCGCGGTCAGTCAAAGCAAGTGACATACAGATTGTACTTTCCAAATGCACGAGGGCGGAGCATTAGTAGGGTGTAGGCACCTGTTGCCATCCAAAGATGGCGGATTTCACTCAGAAATTTGTATCTTTTCCAGAGGGTGGGGTCAAATATATTCTATTATTATTCTGTAATATAATTGCTGTTCGGGTGGGGATTAACGGTTTATTCGGATGGGAGCGGTTCGGCTTGCTTGCCGGTGGGATGAAGTTTGATCAGGGGGGAATATAATGCGGGACTATGATTTTGGTTCCTGAGCATATTCGAGGGTTGGTTTTTGACTGTGACGGGACAATTGCGGACACCATGCCGGCCCATTTCAAGGCGTGGACGGAGGCGTTCAATCAGCATGGGGTGGAGTTTTCGGAGGAGCTGTTTTATGAGCTGGGGGGGACGCCGACGCATAAAATTGTGGAATATCTCAACGAGCGGTATGGGCGGAGCATGCCGGTGATGGAGACGGCCAATTACAAAGAATCGCTGTTTGAGAAGCACATTGAGAATGTGATGCCGATCGAACCCGTGGTGGAGGTGGTGAGGAGGTATCACGGCAAGCTGCCGATGGCGGTCGCGACGGGGGGGTTTGGGCGGGTGGTGGATAATATCCTCCGGAAGCTGGGGATTCGGGATTCGTTTGAAACCATTGTGGCAGCAGAGGATGTGGCGCATGGTAAGCCGGCGCCGGATGTGTTTTTGGAGGCGGCGCGGCGGTTGAACGTCGATCCGAAGCTCTGCATGGCGTTTGAAGATGCGAATCTGGGTGTGCAATCGGCGACGGCGGCGGGGATGATGGTGGTGGATATCCGGCTGCTTCCGAAAGAGGCGTAATGGGTTGTAGGGCAGGACGGTTCATTCTCGGTTTGGTTGCGCCGATTCTGTTGGCGGCGGGGCCGGCGCCAGCGCCGATCGGAGGGAACCTGGTTGCAAATCCGGGGTTTGAGGAGGTCGGGCGGGATGGCCTGCCGGAGTCTTGGCAGGCGTTTACGGCATGGGGGGAGGGGAAGGTCACGGTCGATGAGCAAGTCACGCATCAGGGGAAGCATGCGATTCGGATCGAGGGGATTCAGCCGGTGACGCAGATTTTTTTGAGGCCCGCGGGGATGGAGGTCGCGCCCGGCGAGCAGTTCTATGCCTCGGCGTGGGTGCGGACGGATCATCTGGTTGGTGGCGTGGGGGCGGTGTTGATGGCGGATTTTTTGAACGTGGATGGGCATTCGGATGCGACGGCGCGGTTTGCGGTTGCGCCTAAGGAAGCAGCAGGGGGGTGGAAGAGGATTGAGGGCGTCATCACCGTGCCGGCGCAGGCGAAGACGATGCATTTTCGGGTGGGGATTTGGAATAGCCGGGGGGTCGCATGGTTTGACGATGTGGAGTTGCGGGCACTGACGTCGGTGTCGTGCCGGATTGATCTGGCGACGCCGCGATTGACGCCGGGGATGACGACGATTCCGGTGACGGTGGTGAATCGGGCGGGGGAAAAAGCGGGTGTGAGGATTGGATTGTCGGCTGGGAAGGTGAGCACGGGGCAGGAGATTCAACTGAACGGGGCGGCGCTGCAGAGAGTCGAGGTGGAAACCCCGGCGGTGCAAAGAGGCCCTTGTCGGCTGGCGTGCGAGATTGTGGAAAAAGGGGATGTGGTGGCGAAGGATCAGCGCGACATGGTCGTGCCGGCGGCAGTGACAATGTCGCCGGCGATTCCGACGCACTGGGC
Source organism: Tepidisphaeraceae bacterium (assembly GCA_035656825.1). Lineage (GTDB taxonomy): Bacteria > Planctomycetota > Phycisphaerae > Tepidisphaerales > Tepidisphaeraceae > DASRRR01. The sequence goes on from DASRRR010000034.1 coordinate 5,862, forward strand.
GGTCGAGGATGGGGCGGCGACTGTGGATGGGGAGATCGATCTGGCGGTGTCGCCGGAGGAATTGGCGGCGGAGAAGATTCGGGTGGAATTGCAGGATGGCGGGAAGCATGTGGTTGCGAGCTGGGAGAGCGGGGCGTTGAAGGATGGATTAAATCCATTTCATCTTGATGCGGGTGCGTTACCGGTCGGGGGATATACAGTGGAAGCGTCGATCATGCCGTTACACATTTCTTTGTCCGAGCCTTTTGCGGTGATTCACCGCGCCCAGGCGGAGACGACGTTGAATGCGGACGGGTATCTGGTTCAGGATGGGAAGGCGATCTTCCCGCTGGGGATTTTTAACGGGGCGGGGAAATCGGCGGAGATGGGGGCGGCGGGGTTTACGGTTCAACATGCGTACAACGCATGTGATGTGATCGAAGGGCAGCGGCCGAACGATCAGGGGGCGCTGGAGTTTTTGAACAAGGCGCAGGCGGCGGGATTGAAATGTCTGTTTTTGATCCCGCGCGGGTTTGTCTTTGCCGAGGATTGGGAGGCGTTTCGCCGGCGCGTGCGGATGTTTAAGAATCACCCGGCGTTGCTGGCGTGGGACGAAGAAGAGGGGCTGGCACGCGGGGACATGGATTTGAAGAGCCTGGCGAAGATGTGTCAGATCATTCGTCAGGAAGATCCGCATCATCCGATTATGATTGGCGATGCGCGCGATGAGATTACGAAGATCGCGGACCGGGCAACGCTCTTTCCGGCGGATTTGATGGATCTGGGGATGTGGTGGTGGTATCCGATTCCGCCTCGGCCGGGGGCGGGGTCGCTGCTGAATGGGGATGATGCCACTAGTGCGTATGAGTTGACGCCGCCGAGCTTTTTGACGCGCGCGACGACGAAGAAGCCTATTTGGGTGGGCGTGCAGTCGTATAAGAAGGAGTTTGACTGGGCGCGCTATCCGACAGCGGCGGAGTATCGCGCCCAGGCGTATATCGCGATCATTCATGGAGCCAAGGGGCTCATGTGGTATGGTGGGTATGTCGACGGAGGGGTGTTTGCCGCACCGCCGACGGAGAGCCACTGGACCGCTCTGGCGGCATTGGCGAAAGAACTGCATGGACTTTCCGATGTTCTGATGGCACCCGCACTGGCGACGCCAAAATTTGAGCCGGCGAATGCCCCGATCTCGTTGTCGTTGCGGCAGTCGTCGGGTCGACTGGTGCTATTGGCGGCCAATCGGGACCGGCGGGCGCAGGATGAGGTGGTTCATCTGCCGATGGTTGTCGGGTCAGGCCGCGTGCTGGGAGAGGCACGCGAAGTAGCAATCAAGGAGGGCGAGTTACGTGATCATTTCGATGGATATGCCGTCCATGTCTACGAATTGTCAAAGTCTCCGTGAAAACGGTTTGTGTTCGGATGCATGCTCGCGATAGCCGCCAAAATTCACGAGTTTGCTTTACTTTTTCGGGGTTTTCTCTTACAAGGCGTGCTGATATTGGGGCGGCTTCGGCTAATCGGGTGTTCCACTATGTATTCCCATGCTTTCGGTGCCGTCCTGTGTGACATTCAATTAACCATTTGCTATCCGTATCCGCACACGGAGGTGCTTCCATGAAAAATCAAGCTCGCCGATTTGTTTTGCTTTCGACGTTATCGCTGACCGTGGCCGGGGTGGTTCCAGCGGCGCTGGCGCAAGTAGTGCCCCCGGTGGAGAACGCGAAGTTTGGCGCGACCGGGACGGTGAACGCCGACGCGGTGGCTGTGCATAGCGGGCCGGGGGAGAATTATTATCCGACGGCGCACCTGGATAAGGGTGCGTCAGTGACCGTGTTGGGGGTGAAGTTTGAATGGCTGAAGATACTCCCGCCGGACGGGAGTTTTTCATATGTCGCCAAGCAGTACATCGAAAAGACCGGCGACACGACCGGCAAGGCGACGCGGGCCAATGTGAATGTGCGCGTCGGCAGCACGCTGACCCCACTCAAGGCGACGATTCAATGCCAGTTGCAGACCGATGACAAGGTCGAGATCCTCGGTGAGGCCGAGGAGTACTACAAGATCAAACCGCCCGCTGGCGCATATCTCTACATCAACAAGCAGTATGTCGACGCCACGAAGATGCTCGGCCCGACGGATCAGATTGTGAAGCAGCCGGCGACCGCCTCGAGCGGGGTTGCATCAACGGACACCGGAACGACGCCCGCAGGTGAGGGGACGATTCCGACGACGCCTCCCGCGATCTCGAATGATCCCAATGCCGCGACGGCGGAGAAACTTTCCACCGCGACCACGCGGCCCAGCAGCGAAGTGTCCACGGCAATCGATGGATATATGCAGGCGGAAAAAGATTTCATCGCCGCTAGCGCCCAGCCGATCGAGCAGCAGCCGATTGATCAATTGACGCAGACGTACACGGCATTGGCGGCCAATGAGAAGCTGCCTGCTTCGATGCGGTCCAACGCGAATATCCGACTGGCGACGCTGAAGATTCGCGGCGACGCCCAGGCGAGCATTGCCGCTGTTCGCAAATCGCAGGACGAAGCCAAGCAGCGCGAAGCGGCCTTGAGCGCCGAGCAGCAGCAGCTTGAGGCGAAGCTCAATGGCAATCGCGTGCTGATCTACGCCGCGATGGGTCAGCTCTCCACCTCGACCTTGAAAGCCGGCGACACGCCGATCTATCGCCTGACCGATCCCGCCAACGGGAGGACGCTGGTCTATATCCGCGGGACCGACCCGTCGCTGCCGGGGATGTTGAGTCAGTTTGTAGGGGTCAAAGGAGATATCGTTTCCGACCCGCAGCTCGACGTGAAGATTATCACGCCCAAGAGTATCGAGACGCTCGATCCGACAAAAATAAATGCCGCGGCGGCAGAAATTCAGCCGCTCAGCCTAAAGAACACGGCCAGTACGAACGATAAGTAAAAAGGCCATGAGACCTCCTTTGAAGAAGCCCTGGATATGCATCCGGGGCTTCTTTATTTGGATATGCCAATTTATTGTGATGAATTCGGGCCGATTTGGCCGATGTGATAGATGGAAGCGCAGTTTCTGCGGTCCGCCGTCATGACACAGTTTAACCCGCTGGCCGGGTCCATTCTCCAGAGTTCGCAGGTGGCGCGCCAGCAGGCGGCGACGAAGTCGGCGCAGATTCGCCGGGCGCAGCTGCTTGAGCGCAATGTCGCGCAGCGCGATGACGAGATGGAGCATCAGGTCGAGAGCAGCGAAGAGCTGACCCCGACGCATGATCGCCAGGATGACGAAGGACAGCCGGGGAAACAGAAGCAGCGCAAGGACGGAGAGGACGACAAGCCTCATGTGGATCTGACGGCCTGAGCCGCGAACTGCGTGAAGTGGTAGAGGAAGATCGCCGCCGAGGTGGAGACGTTGAGCGAATCGATGTGCGCGGGCATGGGGATAGTCAGCCGGCGCGGGCAGAGGGAGATGTAGTCGCGGGAGAGGCCTTCTCCTTCGCAGCCGAAGAGTAAGGCCATGCGGGGATTCGTGCGCCGGGCGCCGGCCAGCGGTTCAGCCGCGGGGTCGAGAACGGTGGCGGATAATTCGAATTGGTGGTCGTCGCGCAGCGTCGCCAGATCGTGCTTGAGGTCTGTGGAGCAGAAGACGGGGAGGAACAAGAGTGTCCCCATCGAGACACGGAGCGAACGGCGGTAGAAGGGGTCGCCGCATTGCTCGCCGACGATCAAGGCATCGACGCCGAAGCCAGCACAGAGGCGCGCGATGGCTCCAAGGTTTTCCAAGTTGTTGGTTTGTGGAAGGACGACAAAGGTCGCTGGCCCGGCGGCAGGGACCAGTGAAGCGAGCGGCGGAGCGGGAAGACGTTGACCAATGGCCAGAGCGCCGGTGTGGAATTTGTACCCGACGATGTCGTGCATGAGCGCTTCCGGGACAAGATAGAGCGGCACATCGGGTTTCAGATCGGGCAGAACGGAGTCGAGCTTGCGCGGGGTACATAGAACCGACTGGCAGGGATATTTTGATCGCAGCAGGCGCTGCGTGACGAAGAGGCCTTCGGCGATAAACAAATCGCCGGCGGCGGCAAGCTCGTGGTCCTTGAGGTTGCGGTAATGCGCAAGTCGGGGATCGGAAAAATCATCAATGGGAATGACCGGCATGGCGGCGCACCATTAGTGGAGAGCCTGATACCCAATATCACGGCGGAAGTGCATGCCGTCAAAATGGATCAGGCTCATCGCTTCATATGCGCGGGCGTGGGCGTCTTGAAGAGTATTGCCAATCGCAGTGACCGACAGCACGCGCCCGCCGGCGGTGACGAGCTGGCCGTCTTTCATGGCTGTGCCGGAGTGGAAGACTTTGACGTCTTTGAGTGCGTCGGCCTTGTCGACGCCGGTGATCGGCACGCCGGTGGTGTATTTGCCGGGATATCCTTTGCTGGTGGCGACGACCGTCAGCGCGGGGCGCGGATCCCACTTAAAAGTCTTGAGCTTAAACAAAGTGTTATTGGCGACGGCGGTCATGATTTCCGCGAGGTCGCCTTTGAGGCGCATCATCAGCGGCTGCGTCTCCGGATCGCCAAAACGACAATTAAATTCCAATACCCGCGGCCCCGCGGGCGTGAGCATCAGGCCGGCGTAGAGGACGCCTTGATAATCGATATTGTCGCGGACCAAGCCGTCGATGACGGGGATGAAAATGCTCTGCTCGATCTCGGTCATGAGCTTGGGAGTGACGATGGGCGTGGGGGAATACGCCCCCATCCCGCCGGTCATCGGGCCGGTGTCCCCTTCGTCGATGGTCTTGTGATCCTGGGCGGGTTCGAGGGGGTAGATGGTTTTGCCCGCAACGAATGCGAGAATGGAGCATTCCGGGCCGGTGAGTTTTTCTTCAATGAGCACTCGCGCCCCGGCCGCGCCGAACTCGCGCTTGCGCATGATCCGGTCAATCGCTTCCAGCGCATCAGACGTGCGATAGCAGACGGTGACGCCTTTCCCTTTAGCCAGTCCGGTGGCTTTGATCACCACCGGCTCGTCGCGGACTTTGAGCCACTCCTCAGCGGCAACCGGATCGGTGAATGAGCGCGACTCGGCCGTGGGGATGGACTGCTGGCGCATCAGCTCTTTGGCGAACCATTTGTCTCCCTCTAATTGGGCGGCCTCGCGATTCGGACCAAAGACGAGAATGTTGACGGCACGCAGGCGGTCTGCCAGACCGGCGGCAAGCGGGTCTTCCGGGCCGATAACGACCAGGTCGATGTTTTTGGCGCGGGCGAAGGTTTCGATACCGTCGAAATCCGTGACCGGGATTTCGATGTTGTCGGCGAATTGGGCCGTGCCGGGATTGCCCGGGGCGCAGAACAGCGAGGTGACCAAAGGTGAGTCGGCCAGCTTCCAGCAGAGGGCATGTTCGCGGCCGCCGGCACCAATAACGAGGACTTTCATTCGACGAGTACTCCTGACACGGGAAAGCCGCCAGTGTAAGACATGTTGGATCAAGGCGGAAGCGTACTGACTAAATGGGAGGTCAAATGAGTCGAATTTGGATATTGTTGTGTTTGGCGGCGGCGGCCGGGTGTGCCAGTCACAAGGTACAGCCGGTGCCGCAAGACTTCTTCCCGATTATGACCTGGGAATTGCCGCCGCGGTCGGCGTTGATCCGCGACCCCCATGCCGGGCTGGGGAGTATCGCCGAATGCGGATTTAACACGGCGTCTTTTGTGCGCCCCGAGGATTTATCTGAGTGCAGGCGTCTGGGAATGCACGCGATCGTTTACTCTGAACCATTGCGGGTGAAGTGGAATGCGATCACCGATGCTCAGATCGAAGCGTATGTGCGGGAATTGATCAAAGGCACCGCCAATGATCCGACCGTGCTGGGTTATTTTCTGAAGGATGAACCCGGCGTCGGGGTCTTCCCCGCGTTGGCCAAAGCCGTCGCGGCAATCAAGCGGCTGGCGCCGGGCAAGCTCGCGTATATCAATCTGTTTCCCGATTACGCGACCCTGGGCGCGCCGAATCTGTCGCAGCTTGGCACGGCAAGCTATACGGAATATCTGGAAAAATACGTCGCCGAAGTGAAACCGCAGTTCATCAGTTACGACAATTACCGGATTCAGTTCTCCAATGATCTGGCCAGCCCGGCTGCCGCCGAGAGCTATTTTCACAATCTGCTGGCGGTCCGGCAGGTGGCGCTGGAGCATGGGTTGCCGTTCTGGAATATCGTTTCGTCGAATCAGATTCGAAATGTGACGCCGCCGCCGTCACCGGCGAATTTCTTGTTGCAGGCGTACACCACGCTGGCCGCCGGCGGGCGCGGAGTGACCTGGTTCACCTATTATCCCGGGGGCTACGGATATGCCCCGGTCGACCATCAAGGCCATCGCACCGCGACGTGGTCCTATCTCCGGCTGGTTAATGACCAGGTCCGCATGCTCGGGCCAATCATGGCAAAATTGCAGAACACAGGCGTCTATTTTACCAATTCAACCCCGATCGCCGGCTTGCCCCATTTGCCCGGTAAGGTGGTGCAGAAAATGGAGTCAACCGCACCGATGATGGCGGGTGAATTCACCAACCCCGCCGGCGAGCAATTCGTTATGCTCGTCAATCTCAGTCTCGAACATTCGGCCAAAGTCCACCTGAGCGGACATTTTTCCAAAGATAATTTGCGCCGGATTTCCCCTGTTGATGGCAGCCTGATCGATCTCGAAAAAGATGGCTCGCTCTGGCTAACCGCCGGCGAAGGCGCGCTGCTGCGCGTTCAAAACTAAACCCGCTTGGCGAGGATCAACGTCTGGTCGTCGATCGGATCATCATTGGTGTGCCATTGGATGACCGCGTCACGCAGCATGGCGATGATCTGGTCTGGGGTGGCGTTCGGGTGTGTATCGAGCAGGTCCGCGATGCGTTGAATCCCGAACTGCTCTCCATCAGGGTTGGTGGATTCGAATAGGCCATCGGAGGAGATCAACAGCGTATCGCCCGGCGCAAATTGCACCGGCTCGGGATGCTCCGGCGGCAATTCCGCCAGCACCCCCAGCGGCGGCACAAAAGGCTCCAGCGCTTGCGCCGGCCCGGCACCCGTCCGAATAAACACCGGCCCATGCCCGGCGCTCGACCAGGTCAACTTTCCCGCAGGCGTCAAAAACGCCAGAAACGCCGTCACAAACCACCCGGGGTCCAGATCCTCCGCCAGCCGACGATTCACCCGCGTCAGCAACTCATGCGGATCAGGGTCCGATTCACACAGGCAGCGAATCAGCGTGCGCGTCTGCGAGACGACCAGCGCCGGCGCAATGCCATGCCCGGACGCATCGGCGACGAACATCCCTAGATCGCCGGTGCAGGTTTTCCACAGGTCAAAGCAATCTCCCCCCGTCATGCTGGCGGGTTTGTTCCAGCCGGCCGCAATAATCCCCGGAATCTCCGGCATCTTCTTCGGAATCAGCGCCTGCTGCACCTGCCGCGCCAAATCCATCTCGCGGCGCATCGTGATCATTTCAATCGCGGCGGCTTGCAGATGATATCGCTGAATCGCCACGCCAGCTTGATCCGCCAGGAGCTGGATCAGCGCGCGGTCGCCGTCATGAAAATCGCTTCCGAGTTTATTCACCGCTTGGATAACACCAATTGGTTTTCGCTCCAGATCGACCATCGGGCAGGTCATTAGGTTCCGCGTCGTGTAGCCGGTTTTTTTGTCGGTCGCCTGATTGAATCGTGGATCAGCATATGGATCGGAGACATGCAGGATTTGATTCTGCGTAAACGCTGTCCCGGCGATTCCCTTGGCCGCGGGAATGCGAATCTCTTCCGTATGCAGCGCGATCTTCGTCCAAAGCTCATCCGATTTTTTATCGTGGACAAAAATACTCGCGCGATCGCACCCCAGCAGGCTCGTACAGGCTTCGGCAATCCGCAGCAGCAGCGGATTCAAATCCGTCGTCACCGCCAGCATTCGGCTGACGTCCAGAACCTGCTTCATCTGCTCCGGCGAAACAGACAAGTCCGCCCCGCCCGGCAAATCGCGCGCAGCCTGAAGTTGTGACACATCTTTCAACGGCATGAGCACCTGTCCCGCCGCGAATTATTGCAACTTTGTCAGACAAGGGCAAACCACGCTTCAAACCAGCGCCGGATCCGTCGTGAAGACCGGCGGCTTAAACGATTCCTGCTGATAAGTCCCTAAAAACGCTTCGACCAGCCGGGGATCGAACATGCGCCCCGCTCCATCGCGAATTGACGCCGCCGCCTCCGCTGGTGCCCACGATGCTTTATAGGGGCGCACACTCGTCAGCGCATCGTAAACATCCACCAAGTGAACGATCCGCGCCGGCAGCGGAATATTCTCCCCGCCGATCCGATCGGGATACCCGGTCCCGTTGAAATTTTCATGATGGTGCCGGGCAATGTCGCGCGCCACGTCAAAGAACGGCTCCGGCGAAATAATCCGATGCCCGATGATCGTGTGCTGCTCCATCTCAAGCCGTTCGTCGGCGGTCAGTGGCCCGGGCTTCTTGAGAATCTGGTCCGGCACATGCAGCTTGCCCACATCATGCAGAATCGCCGAATATCCAATCTCCGTCGCGTCCGCATCCGGGAGCCCGAGCGTGCGCGCCAGATGCGCCGCGTAATGCTGCAATCGGCGGACATGCAGACCCGTATCCGTATCTTTCGCCTCCGCCGCCACTGCCAGCATCGTGATCGCCTGCAAATTTGCCACGCGCAAATCTTCGGTCCGCTGCTCGACGCGCTTTTCCAGATTCGTCGCGTATGCCTTGAGCTCGCGCGCCTGATCGATAACCGTGTTAGAGAGTTCGACAATGTGGTTGTACTGCTCTCGGACCTGTTCCTCGGCGTTTTTCTGCGCCGTGATGTCAAACATCGTCACCACGCGAAAATCCGCCAGCGGCCCATACACCTGTAGCGGCCGCGCCGAGCTGACCACCGGCCGCCGGGTCCCATCCGGCTGCGGCAGATAAAATTCCATGTCCCGCGCAAACTCAAATGTCTCCATCCCCTTGCGAATATTCGCGCGCGCCTCGGGGTCCTGATCGTAAAAATCTTCCAGCAGCCGCCCTTCGATCCGGTCCCGGTGCCTCCCCATCATCTGACAGCAGCGCTCATTCACGCTGATGATTCGCCCCGACCGATCCAGCACCGACGCCCCGCAACTCAGGGATTGGAGAACGCCGAGTATTTGCTCCAGCGAATCAGCAACAGGCGCGACATCAGACATGTAGACATATATTAGACCCGCCTCCGATACTTTCTGCCAACATTCGATTTCCAGCACTCCCCCCTCAGGCTTGTCAATAAAATAACAAAGGGATACCCTCCTTGGTGAACCACTCATGGGAATTGTCACCCTCGCAAATCACGCACACGTCTTTCCCGAATCGATCAATCCCAATGGGACCATCGATCGGCTGTTGAAATTGCTCGACGCCTGCGAGATCGACCGCTGCGTCTGTTTCGCCCCTTTCGCCAAGCAATGCGACGGCAAATCCATCTCCCCCAATGCCTGGCTGGCCAAAGAATTACCCAGGCACAAACGCCTCTACGGTTTCGGCACCATCGACCCGCGCCGCGATGACCTCTCCGATCAAGTCGACGAAATCGCCTCCCTGGGATTGCGCGGCATCAAAGTCCACCCCAACGGGCAAGGCCTTCCGATTCTCTCCCCCAAGGCGTTGCAACTTTACGAAGCCGCCCAGAAGCACAATCTCTTCCTGACCTTCCACTCCGGCGTGCATCAAAGCCGGCTCAAAGACAACCGCGTCATCGACTTCGACGAAATCGCCTGGAACTTCCCCGAACTCCGTTTCAGCCTCGAACACGTCGGCGGCTACCACTTCTTTAACGAAGCTCTCGCTGTGATCTTCAATCACATGCCCACCCCCTGGAACCCCAAAGAAGGCCGCGTCTTCGCCGGCCTGACCAGCATCTTCACGCAGGACCACTTGCGATTCTGGTATCAGAGCCGCGAACGCCTGTTGGAACTCGTCGCCCAGGTCGGCGCTCGCCAAATGATTTTCGGTTTAGATTTTCCCTACAACCTTGAAGAACATACCAAGATTGGCATCGAAACCATCCGCAACCTCGGCCTCAGCGCCGAAGACCAAGCAAACATCCTCGGCGGCAACATGCGGCGCATTCTCGGCCTGTAAACTCACCGCGCCCGCGTCGTCACATCCTTCCGCGGCGTATTCCCGCGCGCCGAATGCTTCCGATTCGTCGTATACGTCGGCGACATATCACGACGATCCCCTCGATGTTTTCCACCCGAACTAGTCGCCCGGTTCACATCCGCCTTCACATCCACCGGCGGATTAGGCTTACTCGAAGTCGGCCCCATCTCCTTCGATGAAAACCCCGTAATATTCGTCCTCCCCCGCCCCTTCGTGCCGACCGATTTCTGTGCCATCTTTTTAGCCATAAATGCCTCCGTATTGATGTGAGCAAGTGCAAGCGGCGTGCCCAGCCGATGCGTTTGCGTGTGCCGCCGGACGGGCTATGATGCGTCCCCGATTAAAAAATCATGTAAGGAGAAACAATTCATGGCCGCCAGCGACATCAAAATCACCGTCACCGACCGCGCCGGACGCAAAACCGCCAGCTCCGGGTCCAAATGGGAACCCCTCATGGGCTACTCCCGCGCCGTCCGTGTGGGAAACACCATCGCTGTCACCGGCTCCGTCGGCATCAATGCTGATGGCACTTACTCCTCCAAACTCGGCGATCAAACCCGCCGCTCCCTCCAGATCGTCCAGGCCGCCATCGAAGCCCTCGGCGGCAAAGTCGAACACGTCATCCGCACGCGCATCTACGTCACCGAAGTCAGCAAATGGGAAGAAGTCGCCAAGGTCCACGGCGAAGTTTTCGCCGAAATCCGCCCCGCCACCACCATCGTCGAAGTCGCCAAGCTGATTGATAAAGAAGCCCTGATTGAAATCGAAGCCGACGCGATTATTCCGTAAACGGAACGATCATTCGCTATTGAACATCAAGAAACAGAGCCGGCGAAACCTTAAAATAGCTCGCCAGCTTCATGATGTGATTTTTACTCAATGAGCGTTTTCCATTGAGGATTTCCGACGCCGCCGGCTGGCTTCCAATGATCTGTCCGAGATCAATTCCCTTCATGCCCGACTCGGCCATAAGATGCTTTAACACGCCAATCCCCGACGTCTTTGGCAGCCCGGCAAATTTCGCTTTCGCCTGATAATCCTGAATCAGCACGGAGATGGCATCCATATATGCGCGCTCCCCAGCGTCCATCCGATCCTCAGGTTTGCTCATCAGCAGTCGCGTAAGTGCATCTCCTGCTGCCACTGCATCCGCTTCAGTCTGGATCGCTCGCAGCGGGAAATCACGCACGAGCTCAAAGTACGAATCCCGCATTTTCGTTCGCCTGGTGATACTCATGATGTTTTACCTTTCCAATTTCCCCGGCTGTATTGCTCATGGGTCAGCACTTGAAAAACCGTTACTCGCTGCATCGCGTAACTGATGAACGTCAATAGGCGATACTCGTTCCCTTTGACATTGAAAACCGTGATAACCAGGCCCCCTTTCAGCTTCACCCCATCGGCCGAGGGATATTGCCGGCGCACATCCATCAGGCTATGCCACGCCGATTCCCTTACAGTCGCGGCCCAATCCGCCAGCCATTGCGCAGCGTCCCGATGCTTACGCGCAAACCGATCCAGCACGACTTCGTTCAATAACTCCACATATCACAATTTATGATACCCAACTTAAAAAGTAAATCACAAATTGAGATATTATTTCTCCGCCCCTTTTTTTCGGGCGCTTAATTTGCCCCGTAAATATTGTTCAATGCGTTTAACCGCTCTTTTCCCTTCTCCATCCCGTCCCATGTGATAATCAATCGCCCGCCTCCCCACGCCCTGAATTTCCACCCAGTTCCACGCTGCCCCGATCCCCGCTCCGACCAGCGGGACGGCTTTTGACGCCACCGCCTTCTCAGCCAGTCGAACGCCCAAAAGCCGGGTGGCCCGTTCGGTTAATTCCTTACTCCCCGCCCGCGTCGCCAGCTTCTGCATCGCGGCTTTGGTCGATTGCTCCGCCGCGCGAACCCCCAGCCGCCGCAGCGCCTGACTGACTGCTCCGGGAAAGACGCAGCGCAACACATCCCGCCGAAATACCTCTGCGTTCCCCAGCGATTCCGGCTCAAGCAGCGCCGCAATCGTCCCCGCCAGTTGCCCTTCCAATCGCAACATCGCCGCCGCATCCGCGATCGCCGCCGGAAACATCGTCAGCGGGCTCGCCGCCACTCCTGTCGTCGCTCCGACTGACGCCGCCCATTTTCGCGATTGCTTGACCGCTCGTTCGGCCGCCTGTTCTGCCGTGGCGTCAGGATTTTCCAGCCGCAGCGCCTCCGCCGCCCGCCGACAAACTTCCGGGTCAGGCATGACCAACGAAAAAATTCGATTCAGATCCACAAAATTATTCTAGGCCTTCGCCCGGTAATCCGATTTCCCACCCGTCTTGGACAGCAGCCGAATCCCTTCAATGGTCATCCCCCGATCAATCGCCTTGCACATGTCATAAATGGTCAGCGCCGCCACCGACACCGCTGTCAGCGCCTCCATCTCCACCCCCGTTTTGGCATGAACGCTCGCCGTCGCCTGGATACGAATCCGGCACAACTTCCCTCCACGTCTCGGCAGTTCAAACTCCACTGCCACCGCATCCGGCGACAACCCATGACACAACGGCACCAATTCCCCCGTCCGCTTGGCCGCCATGATCCCCGCCACCCGCGCGACCGCCAGCACCTCCCCCTTTGCCACCCGCCCCTCGCTGATCGCCGCCAGCGTCTCGGTGAGCAGCGTCACATACCCCTCTGCCACCGCTTGCCTGGCCGTCACCGTTTTCCCCCCCACGTCCACCATTTTGGCGCGTCCTTGCTTATCCAGATGAGAAAGTCTTTGCCCAGCCATGCCAGCAGCCTAAGCCCGTGTCTGTTTGATGCAAGTAGCACCCTCCCTAGAACTCGCTTTACCTTTATGGTGTAAGTTATGAGACTACAATCGCGCACAATCTGCCGATGGAGTAGTCTGTATCTAAGGTTCTCCATTCCTTATTTAAGTTGCAAAAACGTCGCGCCGATGTTCAATTAGGAAAGATAGGGAAGACAGATAATCCCTGTGGCTTATACGTCCCCTAATACTTAAGTTGTTTTGGGGATATAGGAAGGATAGGCGAATGAAGACTGTGTTTACCACCGGCGAGGCTGCTGACATCTGTAAGGTCTCGCAACAGACAATTATCCGGTGCTTCGATTCTGGCCGGTTGAAAGGCTTCCGCGTCCCCGGGTCCCGCTTCCGGCGGATTCCGCGCGAAGCCCTCATCGCCTTCATGAAAGACAACGGCATCCCCACCGACAACCTCGACTCCGGCAAACGCAAAGTCCTCGTCGTCGATGATGACCCGGAAATTGTGGAACTCTTCGTCGACGTCCTCGACCGCGACGGACGCTTCGAAGTCAAAACCGCCAATACCGGCTACGACGCCGGCATGCTGACGCAGGAATTCCTCCCCGAACTCATTATCCTCGACTACATGCTCCCCGACGTGAACGGCAATGTCGTCTGCCGCACCCTTCGCCAGCGGCCGGAATTCGAACATACTAAGATCATCATCGTCTCCGGCGTTGTGAATCAGGATGAGATCAACGACCTTCTCAAATCCGGCGCTGACGACTTCGTCAAAAAGCCTTTCAATATTGAAAAGCTCATCCAGCGCATCGGCGAGTTGATGGAAGTCTAAAATGCAAAATGCAGTCCGTAGTCAGTAGTCCGTGGTCCGTCGTAAAACAACAACCACGGACCACGGACCACGGACCACGGACATGCCATGACCCAGACCGCCGAACCATCTTCGCAAAAGCGCATCGAGCTGATCCTCCAGCAACTCGAGCAGTTGCCCACGCTCCCGACGGTCGCTGTCAAAGTGCTCGAAGCCACCGGCCAGGACGCCGCCGACGTGCGCGACGTCGTCAAGCTCATCAGTTCCGACCCGTCGCTGACCTCGCGCATCCTCCAGCTTTGCCACCGCGCTGACGCCGGCGTGCGCGGCGAAGTCAGCTCCGTCGAACGCGCCGTCGTCCTCCTCGGCTTTGACGCCATCCGCTCGGCCGTCCTGGCCGTCAGTGTCTTCCAAACCCTCGAATCCGTCGGCGGCAAACGCGACGGCAACTTCGTCCGCGAAGAATTCTGGAAGCACTCCCTGGCCGTCGCTTGCTGCGCCGAACTCCTCGCCGATGCCCTCAACCAATCCGCCAACAAACTGATCATCGACCCCGGCGAAGCCTTCGTCTGCGGCCTGCTCCATGACATCGGCAAGGTCGCTCTCGACGCGACCCTCCCCAAAAGTTTTGACCGCGTCGTCGAAGCCGCCGACCTGCTCCGCTCCAACATCGCCGACCTCGAACGCCAGGTCATCGGCGTCGATCACATGGTCATCGGCAAACGCCTGGCCGAGCGCTGGCAGTTCCCCGCCGTCATCCGCGACTGCGTCTGGCTCCACGGCCAACTCCCGCAATCCCTCCCCACTACCGTCAAATCCCCCAAGCTCCTCAACCTCATCACGCTCGCCGACGTCCTGGTCCGCGAACAGCACATCGGCTACAGCGGCAACTACGTCTTCAACATCCCCAAGCAACAACTCTCCCTCGCCGTCGGCGTCACTGAGCAGCACCTCACCCGCGCCTCCCGCGACCTCGTCGAACGCCTTGAAGAACGCGCCGCTGCCCTCGGCCTGGGTCAATCCGATTCCAAAGAGCTATACCAACAAGCCCTCTCCCGCGCCAACGTCGAACTGGGTCGCCTCAGCGGCCAGCTCGTCGCCAAAAATCGCAAGCTCAACATCCGCTCCAAATTTTTCGACGCCCTCAGCCAATTTCAAGGCGAACTCCGCCCCGACGCCGCCCCACAGGTCGTCCTCCGCGCCATCGGCCAAACCGCCGTCACCTCTCTCGATGTCCGCTGCTGCTGCGTCTTCTCCCTCCAGCCCGGCCAGAATTTCGCCGAAGCCATGCTCTTCGACGAAACCGGCGAAGCCTTTGAAAGCACCTTAGTCGACTGCAATACTCCACCCCCGCAACCCGCCGGCGGCGACGGCCCCGTCCTCCCCGCCGGTCCCGATCTCGAATGGCTCGTCTCCGCGATCTCCCCGCGCCTGACCGGCGATCAGCGCTTCTGGATCAGCCTCCAGGCCGACGGCGCCTGCATCGGCGGCATCGTCTGGGGCGCCTCCGCCGCCGGCGAATCCCAACGCCTCAGCCCGCAAATCCAGGAAATCACCACCATCGCCAACGGCTGGGCCCTCGCCCTTCGTACCTCACAAATCCGCGAAGAATCCCGCACTCTCTCCGAACAACTCGCCGAGGCCAATCGCCAACTGCAAAACGCGCAAGGCGAAATCCTCCGCAGCCGCATGCTCTCCAGCGTCGGCGAAATGGCCGCCGGCGCTGCCCATGAAATGAACAACCCGCTCGCCATCATTAGCGGCCGCTCCCAACTCCTCTCCCAGCAGCTCACCGACGCCAAACTGCAACACTCTGCCAAACTCGTCTTCGAACAAAGCCACCGTCTGAGCGAAATCATTACGGAACTAATGGCCTTCGCCCGCCCGGTCCCGCCCAAGCCAATAAAAACCGACTTGCCCGACGTGTTGGAGCGCGCTCTTCATGAAGCGAAACAGCACGTCGATCCGGCCGATAGGACGATAGAGCTGACGATGTCCGATTTGCCCCCCGTCATGATCGATGTTCCGCAGGTGACCGACGCCGTGCGTGAGGTCATCGAAAACGCATTGCAGGCCACCGACCCCGTCAAAGGACACGTCACCATCCACGCTGCCTACGACTCATTCTCCAGCCGGATCGCCGTTACCGTCGCCGATGACGGCTGCGGCATGGACGAAAAGACCCTCCGCCAGGCGTTCGACCCCTTCTTCAGCGCCAAGCCCGCCGGCCGGCGCCGCGGGATGGGGCTCGCCAAAGCCATGCGCTGGGTGGAAAGCAGCGGCGGATCGATTCGTTTAGAGAGTAGACCCGAACAAGGATGCCGCGCGCTGATCTTGCTCCCCGCCGCCATCGACAAAGCTGCCGAGCAAAAACAAAACGCCGCCGCGCGCCGCGCGGCCCAATGAGAGAGGGAGCCTGTAAATGCAACCCGTCAAAAAGAAATCCAAGTCTAAACACCCGCCCGCCACACCCGGCCAGTCCACGCTGCTCATCGTCGACGATGAACCGTCGATGATCGAGCTTGTCGACGACATGGTCGCTCGCAACATCAACTGCCGCATCCTCTCCGCCGGCTCGATCAAACAGGCCAAGAAGATCTTCGCCACCCAATCCATTGACATGCTCGTCGCCGACATCCAGCTCCCCGACGGCGACGGCCTCTCTCTGCTCCCCTCCCTCCGCGAACACCATCCCAACGCCAGCGCCATCGTCATCACCGGTGCTCCCAGCGTCGACGGCGCTGTCCAGGCCATCCGGCAGGGCTTCCTCGATTTCATCCCCAAGCCCTTCTCCGCCGATCAGATCACCGAGCGCGTGCGCACCGCCCTGGCGCGCCACGACGCCGCCGCCAAAGTTGAGCGTCGTCTTGAACGCATGCGTGACGCGGTCCGCCGCCTGAGCGCCGCCCGCAAAGTCGTCAGCAAAAAAGTCGATCTCCTCTGCAACGATCTCGTCGGCGCTTACAGCGAACTCTCTCGCCAGTTCGACACCGTCCGCACTCAGGAGAGCTTCCGCGCCGCCATCGGCAGCGCCAAGGACATGGAACAAGTCCTCTGCCACGCCATGGACTGGATGCTCCGCCAGATCGGCTACTGCAATGTCGCCATCTGGCTCGCCGCCGACGAACAGCAGTTCCAGCTCGGCGCATACATGAAGTACACCATCCCCGGCGAGCCTCCTCTCACGACCGCCATGAAAAATGGCCTCGTCCCGATGGTCCAGCGCGAAGGCGTCGTCCGCCTCACCGGCGACGAAGCCGACGAACGCCTGACGCCCTCCGAACTTGAATACCTCTCCGACCAGGCCGTCCTGGGAGTCAACTGCACCTACCTCAGCGAGCCGCTCGCCTCGGTCATTCTCTTCCGCGACAGCACCAAACCATTCACGATCGAAGACGAAGAAGCCCTCAAAACCATCGGCCCAGTCTTCGCCTGCACGCTCGCCGCCATCGTCCGCGAATCGATCTCCGACCCGCTCCCCGGCGAAGACACTCTTCACGAAGAAGACTCCGACAACCCCGAACGCACCAGCGAAGAACCCGACCGCAAATCTGACGCCGACTGGTGGAAACGCGGCGAAGCCCCCCCGTTCTAATCTCCCGGCACGCTATTCGCATAAGCGATCTGCGAATGGAACAAAACCGCACATCCGCGAATTTTTCGCCAACCTGCGGACTTGTTTCATTGTATAATTTCTCGATTGCAACGGCCCTTCCGGCCGATACGATTCATGTGGTTTCGGCAGTCTGCAGTGTTCGAGGTTTGGAGCACATATTTGGTTAAACCTATAATCAACCCTTAGGGCGCGTCGCTCGCCGGCCGCACGACCGCAGTGTCTGATTCGTCAGACCAAGACGGGAAGCGAAACGCGGGATAGACGGGAGAACCCTCCCGATCGACGAGAGCCCGACTTACTATGAGGGTTTGACTAAACCGCTCCACACGGCACAGGTGGATTCCGATACCCCTTTAAAAACACGGCCTTCGGGCCGTGTTTTTTTTGAATCTGTATCGCCCGAAGTGTTATAATCCATTCAATGACCCGCGTTAGTTCGAGCCAACATCTGTTTAGTGTAGCGGACTATGTAAAGATGTCTGATGCGGGCATTTTTGATGTCTTGGGCAGAAAACGCACCGAACTCATTGACGGAAGGATCGTCAGAATGGCTCCGCAGAAATCGCGTCACATGAGTTCCATCAGCGCGATCGCCCGCCTCCTGATCGAGTCCACTACTCGCAAAGATGATGTTGTGATTCAAGGCACGCTCTACCTTCCCGATTGCAATAGCGCACCCGAGCCGGATTTTCATCTGTTTGATGTGCCACGCCAAACGCCTTTACATGCCAAGCCCAAACCTTTTCTAGTCATTGAGGTCAGCGACCAAACCTATCGCCGAGACAGTGGCAGTAAATTACGCGTTTATGCACAAGCCGGAATTGAGGATTATTGGATCGTGAATCTGCAATTACAGCGCGTTGAAATTTATCGCGATCCGGTTGCGGTCTCTGGTCATGAAAAAGATTGGCGCTATGCCGCCGTGACCTATCGCGAGATCGGTCAGAATGTGATGTCGCTTCGACGTCCGGAAATTTCCTTCCCCGTCGCTGACATGCTCCCCTAAACCATCCTCAACCGCATGAGCCGAATTGGCTGCGCCCTTGTCGGCACTATCTCCGCAAAACGCTCCAGCTCCCACCCCTTCCCCTTGATCCAATTCAAAAATAGATCCCCCGTCTGCCTCCCCGGCTCGGCCAGTAGCACCGTCCCCTCCCGCGTCAAATGGTGCCGCCAAAATGGCTCCTGATAGACCCACTGCGTCTTCTCATACAAAATATCCGCCCCGATAATCAGATCGAATTTCTCTTCCAGCCGATCCACCCGCCAGTTCATCTGCCGCGCCCGCACCGACTTTGAATATTGCAACCCATTCAACCGCGCAAACAACAGTGCCGGCCTCTCCAAATCCACCATCAACACCTCCGCCCCCAGCGCCGCCGACACCATCCCTGTAAACCCCATCCCACACCCCAAATCCATCACCCGGGCCGCGCGCCCCCCATTCAGCACCTGCGTCAAATACTGCCCGACCCCCTGTGAGCTGTCCCACAACTCCGCCCAGTAAGGAAGCCCCAGCGCATCCCCCGGCGTCCGCTTCTCCGCGAGCCTCTCCCGCAAATCCTCCCGCGCCGCCACCTCATCCAGCACCCGATTCGGATCTTCAATCCGCGTAAACGACAATTTCAACGGCCCAACCGTCACGTGATCGACAAGTGTTCGATACCCCGCGCGATGAATCCGCGCTAGCAGTTGCTCCCGCTCGACACGGGTCGACTCAAGTGATTGAAGGATCGGGCGCGCGTGCAATTCGATTAACATCCTCAAGCATATTTCTTCTCGTATGCCGCCAAGTCAGCGGCAATCGCCGATTTTTAAAGCTACCGCCGGGATCTCTTTGCGTCCAACCTCCCTTCCGCCACAATTTCCAGTCGGATCGCCACCACCGCCGCACATATCCCAGTGATGCCCGACATGCTCATCAACGAAAACGAAGAACAAACCTGGCTACGCGAATTTATCGCCACCGGCTCTCAGCCGGCTTTCACCCGCCTGGCGCGTCGCTACATCGATCTGGTCTATTCCGCGGCCAAGCGCCAAAGCAGCGGCGATGCCCACGCCGCCGAGGACATCACCCAGGCCGTCTTCCTCGTTCTCGCACAGCGGGCAAAAACCATCCCGCTTGATCGACCCTTATCTGCATGGCTTCTCAACGTCACACGCTATTGCGCCGCAAACGCCCGGCGGGCCCGCAGCCGGCGCCAAATCTATGAACGGAAAGCCGCCGCCATGATCCCCATCACCCACAACGACCCCGCGAACTGGGACGCTCTGGCCCCGCTGCTCGATGAAGGCATGCAAACGCTCGCCGTCAGCGACCGCGATGCCCTCACGCTTCGCTTCATGGAGCAAAAGACGTTGCGTCAAATCGGGGACATGCTAGGCATCTCCGAAGACGCTGCCCAGAAGCGCATCCACCGCGCCGTCGAACGTCTGCGCGCATTCTTCCATCGTCGCGGCTTCGCGACGGCGTCCGCCGCCACACTGGCGGTCTTCATGGCGAACCGCAGCCTCGAGGCGGCACCCCCCGCGTTGCTGACGCACGTCGCGACAACCGCCGCCGCCGCCCCCGCGGCAGCTTTGGCAAAAGGAGCCGTCATGGCCATGACCGTCCATAAAACCGCCGCCGTAACCGCAATCGCTCTCCTTCTTTTGCTCGGCTCAGGCGCGATCGTCCTGATGGTTCGCTCCACCGCGTCCGCCCCGCGCGGCCAACCAACCTTCTTGCAAACCGCTCCTGCCGTCAAAGGCGATTCCGCCACGTTCTCCGATGGAACGACCGTTCGCATCCTCGGCATGACCGAAATTCCGAGCGCCGGCATGAGCGGTATCGCGAGCGATGCCATGAACTATTTCGGTCTCACCAAACCGCAGTCGAAGCCTCAGTCGACCCCCTGGTGGACCGCCGATGGTTCACCGCGATCGCCGCTGAACCTGACCGGATTCGCAATGTTTTCCGTCGGTGACCAGCCCGGGCGCCGGAACCTTCGCTTCATCTTTGCCACCACCAGCCCCACGCACCGCGCCGGATCGCTCTCCATAAACATCCCAGGCTCATCCTCCTTCGGAGAATCCGCGATGCATATCGACAACGAGACGCGCACGAACTTCGTGGTATCGCTTCCCAATACGTTAAACACCACAACCATAAAGCTCGCTCGAGCGGCCGGCCCATGGCGCGATGACATAACCGCCCCAATCAACACTCCCCAGACCAGCAAATTCGTGACCTCAAGTCCGACCACTCCTCTCGTCAGTGGCTCCGTACACGAAGCGAATGGGAAATTCGTAATTGAAACGCGAGGCGATGATCCGATGGCCGCAGATCGCGATAGCTGCGTCGTCGCCGTCTTGAATGACGGAACGGACGTCTACTGCACGGAATGTCAAGGATTGCCCGACGGCCGGAACAGACAGGTATTCCCAGCCCCGCTCGCCAAGGTCAGCAAGATCGTCTGGAGATCACGCCCGCAAGAATGGCGGACGATTCAAAGCGTCGCGTTGAACCCTGCCGCAACGCCAACGACCCGCCCCGGTTCGAAGTGATCTGGCCGAGAAAAAAACGGGATCATCAACGCGATCCCCCGGTAGGTCCTTCGATCGGCCGCGTCGACGGCCCCACAAACCGCACCCGCGCATCCGCCATCGACGCCCGCGACCGCGCCAAATCCGCCTCACACTCCGCACAAAGCACCTTCGGCGCCGCCTCCCGCTGCAGCAATACCATCCGCACCCACGACACCTGAATGTTCGGCGCCATCAAACACGCTTCATTCCGGCAGTGCGCCCCATCCCCCCGCACCGGATCCCCAACCAACCCCAGCACGTGCCCAACCTCATGTTGAAGTGCGACCCGCTCTATCCCCCGATTGACAACCGGCTCATACGCACGATCAAAATAAATCTGCGCCGGATAAGGCACACCGTTCGAATGCGGTTTGATCTCCTCGTCCGACCTCCCCTGCAACTGCCGGCTGTCATAAAACAATACGCGAATCGTCGCCGTGTCCTGCCGCACCGTCTTCCAATCCCCCGGCACTTCCACCGTTGATAGCAACAACTGATTCAGCCGCATCCCCCGCGCCACCTCCATCGGCACGCTCGGGCGCACCACAACCTCCACTCCCCCCGGTTTATCCACATGCCGCACCAAAAACTCCCGCAGCGCCGCCAATGTCTCCGCCGCCGGCTCACACCCTTCCACCGCGTCCACCTCCACTACCAACCGCGGATACGGCCGCGCCCGCACAAACAACAAATCCGGCCGCCACGTCTCCCCCAGCGACCGCAAAACCTCCCGCTCCGGCGGCACCGACCCCTGACACCCCACCAGCGCCAGGGCCAATACCGCCCAAGCCACCCGCCACCGCCCGAGTCCCATCATGGCTCACTCCTTACCCGTTCGAACACCGCACCAGCGCCTCCATCGTCTGCCGCGCTCGCCCCGAATCAATCGCCGCTGACGCCATCTTCAAGCCTGCCTGCATATCCTCCGCTTTCCCTCCGATCACCAGTCCTCCCGCCGCATTCAACAGCGCAATATCCCGCAGCGGCCCCTTCTCCCCCCCCAGCACGCGCGTCAATTTCTCCGCCGCCTCGGCCACCGAATCCACCTGCAAATCCGACAACCGCGCATAAGAAATCCCCAGCTCCTTCGGGTCGAGCTTCCAAGTCTGCACATGTCCCCCTTTCAATTCACTCACTCGTGTCGGCCCCAGCGTCGACAACTCATCCAGCCCATCATCCGCATGCACCACCCATGCCCGTTCGCTCCCCAGCTCACGCAACACCATCGCCAGCCGATCCGTCAACTCCGCCGCAAACACCCCCAGCAACTGATGCTTTGCCCGCGCCGGATTCGTCAGCGGCCCAAGCACATTAAATATCGTCGGTATCCCCAGCGACGACCGCGCTCCTCCGACAAATTTCATTGCCGGATGGTGATACCGCGCAAACGCAAAACAAATATTCGCCTCCCGCAAACAGCGCGACATCTGCTCGGCCGACAATTCCAGCTTCACCCCCAACTTCTCCAGCACATCCGCCGACCCGCTCTTGGAGCTTGCCGACCGATTCCCATGCTTCGCCACCCGCACCCCCGCCGCCGCGGCGATGATCGCCGCCGCCGTGGAGATATTAAACGTCCCCCGCACATCCCCGCCCGTCCCGCAGGTATCGATGATGACCCCATCCCCTTCGCAAGGGATCGCCAGCGCCTTCTCGCGCATCACCACCGCCGCCCCGACGAGCTCATCCACACTCGTCCCCTTCGCCGCCAGCCCCACCAGCAACCCCCCGATCTGCGCCTCGGTCGCCTGGCCCGACATGATGTATGCAAACGCCCCGCGCGCCTCATCCCGCGTTAAATCCTCCCGTCGACACAATTTCAACAATATCTCGCGCAGCGGCGTAACATTCGACATCGTCCCCAAGTGTATCACCCCTCCATTTTCACGCTAGGATAACTCGTCTATGCGCTATCTCGTCCTCTCTGTACTACTCATTCCGCTCTTGGCCGCGACCACGCGCCCAGACTTTCCCACTCCGATCCTCCACGCCCACGCTCATAACGACTATCGCCACAAACGCCCCCTCTTCGACGCCCTCGACCACGGCTTCACCAGTGTCGAAGCCGACATCCACATCATCAAAAACCAGATCCTCGTCGCCCACGACCGCCACGAAGCCGAAACCGAAGTCGACTCCCCCGCACGCACCTTGCAAACACTCTACCTCGACCCCTTGCTCAAGCGCGCCCAGGCCAACAACGGCCGCATCTACCCCGACGTCCCCAGCATCTACCTCCTGATCGACATGAAAGCCTCCCCCGCCGACGTCGCCTATAAATTCCTCACCCAAACCCTCAAACAGTACGAGCCCATGCTCACCACCTGGGACTCTGTCGGCCGCCACACCCGCGCCGTCACCGTCATCATCTCCGGCAACCACACCCACTCGATCGTCGCCGCCGCCGGCGATCCCATCCGCTACGCCGCCAGCGACGGCACCCTCCCCGACCTCAACCACCCCGAACTCTCCCCCGAACTTGTCCCCTGGATCAGCAGCGACTGGAAAAAAACCTTCACCTGGAACGGCAAAGGCTCCATCCCCGACGACCAGCGCACCCTCCTCCGCCAGATCGTCGAAAAAACCCACCAGCAACACCGCCTCCTCCGTTTCTGGGACGCCCCCGACAATGAAAACACCTGGAAAGAACTCCGCGCCGACGGCGTTGATCTGATCAACACCGACAATCTCGCCGGAGTGCAGGCTTTTCTGTTGTCCTCGCCAAATCCCTAAAGATAGAATAGGACAAGAGGAAGTCTGCCATGACCACGATCAGCACTCCGTTACAATTTCCAAAACTAGGCCGAAAGCAATTGGCTGAATTGACCAGTAAAGCCAAAAGTGTCGGCATGACTCCTCAACAATACGTGCGGCTTCTCATCGAGCAGGATTTGGAACTGGAACACAAAGCCAGAACCACCACGTTGGCTGAATTGGTTGGCCCCGGGCGCGAAGTCGACGAACAAGAGCTTGATCAATTGGTGGATCGAGCCCGGGAACGGCACAGCCGTCGCGCTCCACGACGAAAGAAATAGGCTCGCATGCCAAGGTCAGAATTCCGCCTGATTCTTGACACCAATGTCATATTGCGCGGCTTGGTGAATATCCGATCCGCCTCGGGTCGAATTATGGACGCCGCCGATCAGAACATGGCAGCCTTGCTGCTGAATAAACAGATTCTCGCCGAATACAAAGCGGTTCTGAGCGATCCCGAAATCATCCAGAAATTTCCCGAGTTGACCCCGGAAAAAGTGGAGATCGCCTTACGCCGTTTTCGCTATCGCGGCGAATACCTGCGCAAAGTCAAATCAACATTCAAATATCCCAGAGATCCGTTGGACGAGAAATTCATCGATCTGGCCATCGCCGGGCAAGCTACCCATCTCGTGACTTCGGACAAAGACCTGCTTTCTCTTTCCAGCGGCCATACCGATGCCGCCAAATGGGTCCGGCGTCGGCTTCCTCAACTCAAAATCCTCGAGCCGCTTTCATTAATAAATAACGACGGCCGAATCATCGGCATCCCATAATCAAATCGCCCCCGCCCCCCCCATCGCCCGCGTCACAATCACCTGCGGCACAATCCCATATTTCCCCTGATAACTCTTCGCCAGCTGCGCCGCAAACCCTTCCACCGCCCGCGGCTGCACCAGCGCCACAATACATCCGCCAAATCCTCCCCCCGTCATCCGCGCCCCATACACGCCCTTGATCTTCATCGCCTCTGCCGAGAGATAATCCAATTCCTCACAACTCACCTCATAATCATCCCGCAGCGAATTGTGACTCTGCACCATCAATTCCCCCGCCCGCTCATAATCCTTCCGTCCGATCGCCCCCGCCGCCTCCACGGCCCGGGCATTTTCCCCCACCACATGCCGCGCCCGCCGAAACACCAAGTCATCCAGCTTCCCCTTCGCCTCCTCCACTTGCTTCATCGACACATCACGCAGCGCCTTCACCATCGGATTCTCCCGATGAAAATACGCCACCGCTTCCTCACACTGCTTCCGCCGCTCGGCATATTCCCCCCCCGACAACTCATGCTTCACCATCGAATTCACAATCACCACCCGCAATTCCTTCTCATCCATCGGCACAAACTGCTTCTCCATCGACCGGCAATCAAACAACGTCGCATGCCCGGCTTTCCCCGTCGCCACGATCATCTGATCCATAATCCCGCAAGGAACCCCCGCATACTCATGCTCCGCCTTCTGACAAATCAGTGCCAGCCGCATCGCATCCATCTTCAGCCCCGCCAGCGTGAGCAGCGCAATCCCCGTCCCCACCTCAATCGCCGCGCTGCTACTTAATCCCCCGCCCACGGGCAACGTATTGTCATACATCGCCTCCATCCCCGAGAGCGGAATCCCCGCCCCAATGAGTTCCGCCGCCACCCCGCGCATATAATTCCCCCACTTCGGCTCCCCGCGCTCAATCTTCTCCTGCACCGAAAACTCCGCCACCTGCCCCGCAAAGACCGTCGATGCAATCCGCACCTTCCCCGACTCATTCAGCCGGCAAACAATCCGCACCTCCGGCTCAATCGCCATCGGGCACACAAACCCATCATTATAATCCGTATGTTCCCCAATCAAATTCACCCGCCCCGGCGCCCGCACCAGAAACGTCTTCCCCCCCGCCCCAAACACCCCTTCAAACTTCGCCCGCAATTCACCAATCCATGCTTCCATAATTCGCGACTGTAAGAACGCCCCCAACACCGGTCAAGAACCTCCAATAGCTCATCGAGAATAACGCTCAAGTTCAAAGGAGAGCCAGGCCGTCCCCACCCCGTTCCCTCCCTGTGGCAACCACAATCCGTTTGCGTAAGATGCGCCTCCGAATGCGCCACCTCCACGGAAAATTCCTCGTCGTCGACGGCCCAGAAGGCTCCGGCAAATCCACCCAGACCCACCTCCTTCACTCCCGCCTCCTCTCCTCCAATGTCGACGTCCTCCTCCTCCGCGACCCCGGCTCGACCCGCATCGGCGAGCAGATCCGCCAAATCCTCCTCAATCCCGAAAACACCGACATGTCCATGCGCTGCGAAATGCTCCTCTACATGGCCTCCCGCGCCCAGCTCATCTCCGAAAAAATCATCCCCGCCCTCGCCGCCGGCAAACTCGTCCTCTGCGACCGCTTCGTCTCGTCAACTCTTGCCTACCAGCTCCACGGCGACTCTCTCTCCGCCGCCGACATCCGCCAGGTCGCCGACATCGCCATCAAACAGCGCTGGCCCGACCTGACCATTCTCTTCGACCTCCCCGTCCAACTCTCCAGCTCGCGCGTGCGCCCCAAATTCACCCTCTTCCCCGACGATCCCGACGCCGGCATGGAAAAAGACCGTATCGAACAGCGCCCCCTCGACTACCACGAAAAAGTCCGCCAAAACTACCTCGCCCAGGCCGCCGCCGACCCTTCCCACTACCGCGTCCTCGACGCCAGCCGCCCTGCCGAAGTCATCCACGAAGAACTCTGGTCCATCCTTTCTTCTTTCCGATGACCCCCACCTTCCAATCCATCCTCGGCCAACCCGCCGCCCTCTCCACGATCCAGCGCGCCTACACCTCCAACCACCTCCCCCACGCCCTCCTCTTCGCCGGCCCGATCGGCGTCGGCAAATCCCTCACCGCCCGCGCCCTCGCCACCCTCTTCCTCTGTCAAAAGCCCACGGACCGCGCTCCGTGGGTCTCCCCCTGCGGAAAATGTGACTCCTGCACCCTCATGTCTTCCGCCACCCACCCCGACTACCACCGCGTCTACCGCCAACTCATCCGCTTGGAAAAAGACACATCCAAAGCCCGCGACCTCCCCATCGCCGTCATCCGCGATTACCTCGTCGCCCCCGCCAATCTCAAACCCACCCTCAACCACGGCAAAGTCTTCGTCGTCGAAGAAGCCGACCTGATGAACCCCCAGGCCCAGAACGGCCTGCTCAAAACCCTCGAAGAACCCCCGGCCCAAACCCTCATCATCCTTCTCACCGACCAGCCCAACTCCCTCCTCCCCACCATCCGCAGCCGCTGCCAGCTCATCACCTTCTCCCCCCTCGATCCCGAACTTGTCCGCGACCAGCTCATCCAACAACACCAAATCGATCCGGCCACCGCCGCCCGCGCCGCCGACCTCTCCGAAGGCTCCCTCGGCCAAGCCCTCCGCTGGATCGAAGACGGCACCCTCTCCGCCGCCACGGACCTCCACGCCCATCTCCTCACCCTCACCCAAGGATATTCCATCCCCATCTCCCTCGAATCCTGGTTCAAAACTGCTGCCGACGCCTACGCCAAACACCAACTCGACCACGACCCTCTCGCCAGCAAAGACCAGGCAACCCGCGAAGGCCTCACCCTCTACCTTCGCCTCGCCGCCCTCTTCTTCCGCCGGCAGCTAAGCCAGACCGACAACCCCGATCTTCTCGACCGCCTCTGCTCCGCCATTGAAGCACTCACGCAAACCGAAAACCTCCTCGACGCCAACGTCAACATCCCCCTCGCCTTCCAACAACTCTCCATGGCCCTCCACCGCCACCTAACCACCCCCTGAAACCGAAAAGCGCCCAATTCAAAAGCCCACGGACCGCGGTCCTCACCCTTACCCACATTTATGGGAATGCGGGGGGAATGATGCTGCCAGCTCGGCGCCTTCAACCATCTGCTGTAAATCGTGCCAGCCGGTCCAGATGGCCTTCCAGCCTGGCCGGCTGTCTCCTTTTCGTCCC
>DASRRR010000035.1:0-57565 GCA_035656825.1 Tepidisphaeraceae bacterium
CGGTCGGGGGTGGAGAAGTAAATGGGAATGCACGGGTTGAAAACCCGTGCCACGGGGAGTGTGGGTTTAGTTCAATTTAGGTGGATGGATTGTGAAGTATATTGATCCTCATATTCATTGTGTGTCGCGGACGACGGATGATTATTTGTATATGGCGCGGGCGGGGGTGGTGGGGGTGAGTGAGCCGGCGTTTTGGGCGGGGTATGATCGGTCGAGCGCTTCGTCGTTTGCGGATTATTTTCGGCACTTGATGGAAGTGGAGCCGCTGCGGGCGGCGCGGTATGGGATTGAGCATTACTGCTGGTTGTGCATTAATGCCAAGGAGGCGGAGGATGTGGGGTTATCGCGGGAGGTGATTAAGTTGATCCCCCCGCTGCTTTCACATCCGCGGGTGCTGGGGGTGGGGGAGATTGGGCTGAATAAGAACACGCGAAATGAGATCACGGTGTTTGAGGAGCAGGTAGAGGTGGCGGCGACGTATGGGCAGATGATTTTGATCCATACGCCTCACTTAGCGGATAAGCATAAGGGGACGAATATCATTGTGGATATTTTGAAGAATGATAAGCGGATTAAGCCGGAGCGGGTGTTGATTGATCATTGTGAGGAGCACACGATTCGATTGGCGCGGGAGAATGGGTTTTGGGCGGGGCTGACGATTTATCCGGTGTCGAAGGTGACGCCGGCGCGGGGAGTGGATATTTTGGAGACGTTTGGGAGGGAGATGATTTGTGTGAATAGTGCGGCGGATTGGGGGGAGTCGTCGCCGTCGATGTTGACGGACACGTGTTTGGAGTATTTGCGCAGGGGGCATAGCGAGGGAGAGGCGCGGGAGGTGTTTTTTAATAATCCGTGCAGGTTCTTTGGGCAAAGCGGGAAATGGAAGATCGGGGTGGAATTGTAGTTTTTAGTTTTTGAATTCCGGGTACATTAGCGGCCATGGGTGACGCGTATTTGGAAATTGTTGCGCGGGAGGGGACGCGGAAGTTGCCGTTGTCGGATGAGGCGGTGACGATTGGGAGGCATCAGGACAATGTGTTGGTGATCGAGGATGGGGAGGCGTCGCGGTTTCATTGTGTGATTGAGAAGGTGCCGGAGGGGTGGCGGGTGCGGGATTTGGATTCGCGGAATGGGACGAAATTGAATGGGCAGATGATGAAGAGCGCGATCATGCTGCCGGGGGATCATGTGACGGTGGGGGCGGTGACGATGCGGATCGTGGGGGAGAGAGTGGTGAGTAAGAAGGTGCCGGCGGCGGTGGGGGCGATGGCGCGCGGGAAGAACGAGGAGCATGAGCGGATCGGGCGGGATCAGGGGGGGATGGATTTTGATGCGGAAGGGTCGATCGGAGATCCGATTGGGATGTTGTCGGAGGTGGCGGAGTCGCTTCCCGATAAGTCGATCACGGATGCGGATATCACGGTGCTAAATGCGCGGGGGAAATTGGCGCAGGCGCCTCCCGATACGACGGGGAAGAAGGGGAAGGTGGTGGAGGGGCGCGAGACAGTGACGCTGTTTCGGATGATTTTGCTGACGTGTTTTCGGCTGCATGCTTCGGATCTCCATATTGAGCCTAAGAATGATTTCTGGTCGGTGCGGGTTCGGGCGGATGGGCAGATGGTGGATATTCTGCGGCTGAATAAGGACTTGGGGACGCGGCTGACGGCGATGGTAAAGATTCTGTGCGATATTGATATTCAGTATCGCAATACGGTGCAGGAGGGGCGGTTTTCGGTGACGCTGCCGGATCGTCGGGTGGATTACCGGATTAGTTTTGCACCGTCGGTCTATGGACAGAAGCTGGTGGTGCGGGTTTTGGATGAGGCGAATGCGCCGCGGTATATCTGGGATCTGGGACTGCCGGACTGGATGTTTAAGGAGTTGGAGAAGGCGGTACAGCTCGACAGCGGGATGGTGCTGGTTTGCGGGCCGACGGGGAGCGGGAAGACGACGACGTTGTATTCGGTGCTCAGGTCGATTGATGTGGGGCAGCGGAATGTGGTGACGATCGAAGATCCGGTGGAGATTCAGATTGAGGGGGTGACGCAGCTGCCGGTAAATGAGGAGCAGGGGAATACGTTTGCGGCGTTGCTGCGGTCGGTGTTACGGCAGGATCCGGATGCGATTTTGATCGGGGAAATTCGCGATCAGGAGACGGCGCGGACGGCGATGCAGTCGGCGATGACGGGGCATCTGGTGTTTTCGACGGTGCATGCGAAGGATTCGGTGTCGACGGTGTTTCGGCTGATTGATCTGGGGGTGGAGCCTTATCTGGTGTCGTCGGGGTTGCATCTGGTGGTGGCGCAGAGGCTTGTGAGGCAGTTGTGCCCGTTCTGCAAGGTGCCGGTGAGACCGACGGAGGAGCAGCTCAAGCGGATGGGGAAATATGCGGAGGGGGTGTCGACATTGTTTACGTCGCGGGGGTGCAGGAGGTGTTTGAAGACGGGGTTTGCGGGGAGGCGGGTGGTGTTTGAGATGCTGCTGAATAGCGCGGTGTTAAAAGAGGTGATGATGAAGTCGCCGAGCCCGGGGGAGATTGCCAGGGCGCTGGAACCGACGCGGTTTATGACGCTGATGGATACGGGGTATCAGTTGGTGGCGGAGGGAGTGACGACGCTGGATGAAGTGGAGCGATCGATCGGGGCTTAATTGTTTCTGGCGATCTGAGCGAACATTTCCGGGGGGATGGGAGCGGCCGGGACATAGTGTGCGGTGCGGGATTCGAGTGAGCGTGTTTCGGCGATGGCGTAAAGGGTGGTGAATGCGAGGAAGAAGACGAAGAGGTAGAGTAGTTGAGTGAGGCGCTCGGTAAAGGTGATGCGCTGGTCGGGGATGGAGAAGGTGGTGGTGTTGATCATGACGGTGGACAAGCTGGAAACGTGGTTGCGAGACGAGCACCGGCCGCCACTGGTGATGGGGGTGGTGAACGTGACGCCGGACAGCTTCAGCGATGGCGGAAGCTATCTGGAAGAAAATGCGGCGATCGAGCACGCGGAGCGGCTGGTGGCCGATGGGGCGGACATGATCGACGTGGGCGCCGAGTCAACCCGACCGGGGTCGGCGGGGGTGCCGGCGGAAGAGCAGTTGCGGCGGCTGGTCCCGGTGTTAAGCGGGATTCGCAAACGTCTGCCATCCGTTGTGATTTCTATCGACACTACGAGTGCGGCAGTTGCGTTGGAGGGGTTGAAAAATGGGGGAAATATTGTGAATGATATTTCCGGGGGGACGTTTGAGCGGGATATGCTGGATGTAGTGGCGCGGGGGGGGGCGAAGGGGATCATTTTGATGCACATGCAGGGTACGCCGGCGACAATGCAGGTTCATCCGACGTATCGGGATGTGACGGGGGAAGTGGTGAGTTATCTGCAATCACGAGTAGAGGCGGCGGTGGAGGCGGGGATGGAGCGGTGGCGGGTGATGGTTGATCCGGGGATTGGGTTTGGGAAGACGGTGGAGCATAATTTGACGTTGCTGAGGGATATGGGACGGATGGTGCGGGAGGTGGGGCCGGTGGTTATTGGAACCAGCCGGAAGGGGTTTATTGGGAAGGTGACGGGGGAGAGCGGGCAGCGGCTATTTGGGACGGCGGCGACGGTGGCGCATTCGGTGGCAAACGGAGCGGCGGTGGTGCGTGTCCATGATGTTAGAGAGATGGCGATGGTGGTGCGGATGATGCGGGCAATCTTGCGCGGGATGTAACTTTAGCGTTGGTAAGGAGAAGACTGTATTTTATGATGGTCGAATAAGGTGGACGACGATATAGTGAAGAGGCACTAGCCACATGTTCCTGCAATGCGACGATGTATGATTTCCTGAATATTTCGACGTTTTTTAATGCCATCCGAGCATATGGGTGGTGGCGCGTCGGGTTGGAATGGCTGTTGATCGGGTCGGTGGTGTGGTGGGTGGTGGGGTTTTTGCAGGGGACGCGCGGGGCGCGCATGCTGAAGGGGATTGGGTTTTTGCTGGTGTCTCTGTATTTGATCGTGACGCTTTTGGCGGATCGGTATCATCTGGAGGCGATCGCGTTTTTGTATGGGCAGTTTTTGATCATTGTGTCGTTCGCGGTGGTGGTGGTGTTTCAGCCGGAGTTGCGGCGGGCGCTGATGCGGCTGGGGGAGACGCGGTTATTCAGGACGTGGTCGCATCAGTTTTCGGATGAGATTGATGCGGTGGTGGAGACGGCGGTGTTTTTATCGCGGCGTAAGATCGGGGGATTGATTGCGATTGAGAGAGAGATCGGACTGGGCGGGATCGCGGAATCGGGGACGAAGTTGAATGCGGATTTGACGGCACCTTTGTTGCAGGCGATTTTTTGGCCGAACTCGCCGCTGCATGATCTGGGGGTGATTATTTCGCAGGGGAGGATTGCGTATGCGGGGGTGCAGTTTCCGCTGGCGGAATCGGGGGAATTGGAGCGGGAGCTGGGATCACGGCATCGGGCGGCGGTGGGATTGAGTCAGGAGACGGATGCGATTGTGCTGGTGGTGTCGGAGGAGACGGGGGATATATCGATCGCGGAGCGGGGGCAGTTGATTCGGAAGTTGACGCCGGATGCGCTGAGGGGGTTGTTGTTGGAATTGCTGGGGAGGCCGGAGGCGGCACCGTTGCAGAGGGTGGCGGCATGAGGGGGGATGGGCGATGACAAATTTATCGGAAAAGGGACCGAAGCCGGTGATGTTGCAGTCGCATGGGTCGGGGTATGTGATGCGGACGGCGCGACGGATGCGGCGGAAGATCACGCGCGAGAATGTTCTGTTTGTGGTGCAGAGGCTGTTGTGGGTGGCACCGCTGACGCTGCTGATCTGGATTTATGCGGAGCGTCAGCAGGAGAGGCATCAGAAGGTGCAGTTTCAGGTGGAGTTGGTGTTGAACACGCCGGACCGGGTGATATTAGGGCCGGCGAATCGGACGATCACGGCGAATCTGCGAGGGCCGGCGGCGCAATTGGAGACGATCAAGGATCAGTTGTGGGAGAAGGCCGATGACAAACCTGCGGTGACGATCCCGATTGAACCGTCGCTGGGGCCTGGGGCACATGATATTCAGACGTCGTTGATATTGAATGATCCGATTTTCAGGAGTCACGGGATCAGCGTGGATGACACGGATCCGCAGACTTTGAATGTGTATTTGGATCAGATCGTGGAGCGTGAGGTGACGGTTCAGGCGCCGCCGAACGTGATGAATCTGGATGGGAAGCCGGTGTTTGATCCACCGCGGGTGAAGGTGCGTGGGCCGCGGTCGGAATTGGATCAGGCGGGGTCGGATGGGATGCTGGATGCGTTTGCGGATTTAGCGGGTCGGGAGAGTTTAAAGACGCCGGGGGTGCATGAGGAGAAGGGTGTTGCGGTGATAACGCAATTGCGCGGGGAACATGTGACGGTATCACCGGCGAAGGTGAATGTGACGTTGAAGGTGAGGCCTGCGGATGTGACGGTGGTGTGGCCGTACATGCCGGTGTGGGTGAACATGCCGCCGGGGTTTGGGGATAAATATAAGGTGGTGCTGACGAATCAGACGATGAAGGATGTGCATCTGACGGGGCCGGCGGAGATCATTAGTGCGATGCAGCAAGAGTCGTATCGGCCTAAGCCTAAGGCGCGGCTGGATGTGTCGAATGCGGATTTGCCGGCGGGTGAGACGCGGGTGAAGGGGGTGGCGTTTGATGATTTGCCGAAGGGGGTGAACGTGGCGACGGAAGATGCGACGCGGACGGCGGAGTTTAAGATCGTCGAAGCGGGTCGGGAATAATTTATTTGGCGTCCTGAATTTTGACCTGTTCCGGCTTGTTCAGGACGATCTGGGGTTTGTCGTGGAAAGCGCTGAGTTTGCCGGTGAGGGTGACTTTGGAGCCGGTGAGGGTTTTGGCGGCGTCGCCGTTGAAGGCTTTGTCGAAGGCGTCTTTGTTGTCCTTGAAAGCGACGGCGGTGAAGCCGGTGTCTTCGGTGTCGGCGAATTTGAGGATGAAGACTCGCCCGGATTTGCTCCATGCGGCGGTGGTAATGGTGCCGTCGACGATTACGGATTTGTCCTTGTTGGCGTCGAGGGCGGATTTGTCGGAGACCTTGATGGACGCGGGCTGCGAGGCGGGGTCGGCGGCGAGGCAGGATAAGAGCAGGATAGGCAGGATGGGAATGAGTTTGCGATTCATTTGGAACTCCCGAAAAATTGACTGAGGAAGTTGTAATATCAGACGGGGCGGAAGAAAAGGATATTAGCGTTCTTTGCGTTGTTCGGCGGGGCCGCCGTGGTTGGAGAGGTTGCGGGCGGTGTTGATGAGACCGACGTGGGAGAAGGCCTGGGGGAAGTTGCCAACGAGGCGGTTGGCGTGGACGTCGAATTCTTCGGCGAGGAGGCCGACGTCGTTGCGGAGGGAGAGGAGGCGTTCGAAGATTTCGCGGGCTTCGTCGAAGCGGTCCTGGAGGGCGAGGTTGTCGGCGAGCCAGAAGGTACAGAGGAGGAAGGAGCCTTCGCCGGGGGGCAGGCCGTCGACGTTATTTTCGGTGTGGTAGCGGTCGACGAAGCCATTGCGGAGGAGGCGTTTCTGGATGAAGTCGACGGTGCCGCGCATGGCGGGGTCTTTGGCGCTGACGAAGCCGACGAGGGGAAGCATGAGGAGGGAGGCGTCGGGGTCTTTGGAGCCGTAGTATTGGACGAAGGAGTTGAGTTCGGGGTCGAAGCCTTCGCGCCAGATTTGTTCGTGCATGCGGTCGCGGACGGAGCGCCAGTGGGCGACGTCGCCGACGCGGTTGAAGTCTTCGACGGCTTTGACGGCGCGGTCCATGGCGACCCAGGCCATGACTTTGGAGTGGGTGAAATGGCGGCGTGGGCCGCGAATTTCCCAGATGCCTTCGTCGGGTTTTTCCCAATCGCGTTCGAGGACGCGGAGGAGGGCGGTCTGGACGCGCCAGGATTCTTCGCTGCGCGGGAGGCCGAGTTTGCGGGCCTGGTGGAGGGCGTCCATGACTTCGCCGTAGGTGTCGAGCTGGTGCTGGCGGTAGGCGGCGTTGCCGACGCGGACGGGGGAGGAGTTTTCGTAGCCTGGGAGCCAGGGGAGTTCGAGTTCGGTGAGGCGGCGTTCGCCACCGACGCCGTACATGATTTGCATGTCTTCCGGTGAGCCGGCGACGGCGTTGATGAGCCATTGTCGCCAGGCGAGGGCTTCGTCGAGATAGCCGCCGACGTTGAAGGCGAGGAGTGTGAAGGTGGCGTCGCGGATCCAGCAGTAGCGGTAGTCCCAGTTGCGGACGCCGCCGAGACATTCGGGGAGGGAGGTGGTGGGTGCGGCGACGATGCCGCCGGTGGGGGCGAAGGTGAGGCCTTTGAGGGTGATGAGTGAGCGGAGGACGGCTTCGCGCCAGGGCCCGTCGTAGGTGCAGCGGTTGGACCATTCGGTCCACCAGTCGTGGGTGCTTTGCAGGGCGGCGTAGGGATCGCGCGGGGGGGGTTCGGGGCGGTGGGTGGGAATCCAGACGAGTTCGAAGGGGACGGATTGGCCGGCGGCGAGATCGAATTCGGCGACGGTGGTGAGGTCTTGGCCGTGGAGGGGGATGGTGGTGCGGAGGTACATGGTGTCAGGGCCGGCGGTGGCGCGGATGCCGCGATTGTTGTCGAGCTGGCGGACCCAGGGGACGATGGAGCCGTAGTCGTAGCGGATAACGAGTTCGAGTTGCATTCGGACGGTGCCGCGTTTGCATTCGACGATGCGGATGAGGTCCGGGGCACCGGCGCGGGGAGGCATAAAGTCGGTGACGAGAACAAGCCCGCCATCTTCGGTTTCGAATTCGGTTTCGAGGATGAGGGTGCCGGGACGGTAGCGGCGTTTGGTGGAGCGGATTTTGGAAGTTGGGGAGATGCACCAGCGGCCGTGGTCGGGCTTCCCGAGCAATGAAGCGAAACATGCACCGGAATCAAAACGAGGAAAGCAAAGCCAGTCAATAGAGCCATCTTTGCCGACCAACGCGACGGTCTGGCAATCCCCGATCATGGCGTAATCTTCGATTTTGAGAGCCATGCCTGCGCACCTCAACGATGCAATCAAGCACTGCAATCAGCGAGCCACGCTGACATCCATGAGTTAAATATCAAAATACATACAGAACTCGTACGGATGCGGCCGGACGCGGAGTGCTTCAACTTCATTTTCGCGTTTGTATTTGATCCAGTAATGAATCACATCGGCGGTGAAGACATCGCCAGCGAGCAGAAAGTCGTGGTCGCGTTCGAGCTCGTTGAGGGCTTCTTCGAGGGAAGAGGGGGCGGCACCGATCTTTTCGTATTCTTCGGGGGAGAGTTTGTAGATGTCTTTGTCGAGGGGGTCGCCGGGATGGATTTTGTTTTGGATGCCGTCGATGGCGGCCATGGTGATGGCGCTGAAGGCAAGGTAGGGGTTGCAGGAGGAATCGGGGGAGCGGAATTCGATGCGTTTGGTTTTGGGATTTTCGGAGTACATGGGGATGCGGATGGCGGCGGAGCGGTTGCGACTGCTATAGACGAGATTGACGGGGGCTTCGTAGCCGGGGACGAGACGTTTGTAGGAGTTGGTGGTGGGGTTGGTGATGGCGCAGAGGGCGCGGGCGTGCTTGAGGATGCCGCCGATGGCGTAGAGGCCCATTTCGGAGAGGCCGGCGTATTTATTGCCGGCGAAAAGGGGTCTGTCCCCTTTCCAGAGGGAGAAGTGGACGTGCATGCCGGAGCCGTTGTCCTGGAAGAGGGGTTTGGGCATGAAGGTGACGACCTTGCCGTGGCGGGCGGCGACGTTTTTGGCGACGTACTTGTAGGTCATGACGTTGTCGGACATCTTCACGAGGTCCTGATAGCGCATGTCGATTTCGCATTGGCCGCCGGTGGCGACTTCGTGGTGGTGGGCTTCGACGGGGATGCCGATCTCCATGAGGGTGGCGACCATTTCGGAGCGGATGTTGTGCATCTGGTCGGTGGGCGGGATGGGGAAGTAGCCTTCTTTGAGGCGGATTTTGTGGCCGAGGTTATTGGTGGATTCTTCGCCGCGGCCCCAGATGCCTTCGTTGGAACCGACGTGGTATTTGGCGAAGTTGGTGCCCTGGTCGTACCAGGCGTAGTCGAAGATGAAGAATTCGAGTTCCGGGCCGAACATGGCGGTATCGGCGATCTTGGATTTTTTGAGGTAGGCCATCGTTTTGCGGGCGATGGAGCGCGGGTCTCGGGAATATTCTTTTTTGGTGATCGGGTCGCGGACGTCGCAGATGATGGAGAGGGTGGTGTGGAGCATGAAGGGGTCGAGACGGGCGGTGTCGGCGACGGGGACGAGGAGCATGTCGGATTCGTTGATGGCCTGCCAGCCGCGGATGGAGGAGCCGTCGAAACCGAAGCCGTGGTTGAAGGAGTCGGGGCTGAGTTCGGTGACGGGGACGGTGGTGTGCTGCCAGAGGCCGGGGAAGTCCATGAAGCGGAGGTCGACGAACTGGACGCCTTTTTCCTTGCACAACTTAATGACGTCTTGCGGGGTCA
Organism: Tepidisphaeraceae bacterium; assembly: GCA_035656825.1. Lineage (GTDB taxonomy): Bacteria > Planctomycetota > Phycisphaerae > Tepidisphaerales > Tepidisphaeraceae > DASRRR01. Next base: position 9,493 of record DASRRR010000035.1, read on the forward strand.
TGAACAGTGGACTCCTTGAGGATGTTTTTGCCGGGCGCAGGAAGTAATCTATCTTGCGGCTGGAACAGGGTCAAAAGCAACGCTGTTGCGCCAGATTGGGGGTGAACGCGCGATTTCTGTGCAGAGGGTTCGCGTTTGGGAGGTTGTGCATATCAATCGCGCGGTCCGGGATCAGAAATTTACCTATAATTGGAGTTGCACGGGCTTTGCTGTTAAGGTGCTTGGGCAGATAAATATTTGCGCGCCCCGGCTTTGTACCAACGAAAATTCGTGAGGAATGATCGCCACCGGCGCTGGCGAAGCATTTCCCATACCCACCTGTTTTTAATCTCTGAGGAGTCTTTGCCATGTCCAACATTCGCCAGGCGGCGATTCGAGCCATTGCCGGTGCCAAGCACCAACTCAACCATGTCGATTTCAAGACCACGCACATAAAAGACCTATACGGTTCGAGCGTGTTTTCCGAAGACGTGCAGAAGGCACGACTTCCCAAAGCGGTTTTCAAGGCGCTGCAAAAGACCATCAAGCTGGGCGTGATGCTGGACCCCACGGTGGCCGATGCGGTTGCCAACGCGATGAAGGATTGGGCGTTGGAGAAGGGCGCGACGCACTATACGCATATCTTCCAGCCGATGACGGGGGCGACGGCGGAGAAGCATGACAGCTTTATCGCTCCGACGGATTCGGGCGGGGCGATTGCGGAGTTCAGCGGGAAGGAACTGATCAAGGGCGAGCCGGACGCGAGCTCTTTCCCATCGGGCGGGTTGCGCGCGACGTTTGAGGCGCGCGGGTATACGGCGTGGGATCCGACTTCGCCGGCGTACATCATGGAGAACCCGAACGGGTCGACGCTGGTGATTCCGACGGCATTCGTGTCGTGGACCGGCGAGGCGCTGGATAAGAAGACCCCCCTGCTGCGATCGATGGACGCGCTGAGCGTTCAGGCGATGCGCGTGCTGAAGCTGTTTGGCAATACGGCGGCGCAGCGGGTGATCACGACAGTCGGGCCGGAACAGGAATACTTCCTGATCGACAAGAATTTTTATTATGGCCGGCCGGACTTGATGTCCTGCGGGCGGACCCTGTTCGGGGCCAAGCCGCCGAAGGGTCAGGAATTGGAAGATCAATACTTCGGGGCGATTCCGGAGCGTGTTCTGGCGTATATGGCGGATTGCGAAGCGGAACTGTTCAAGCTCGGCGTGCCGGTGAAGACTCGGCATAACGAAGTGGCCCCGAGCCAGTACGAGATCGCGCCGATTTTCGAAAATTCGAATCTGGCGACGGACCATCAGAATTTGACGATGGAAGTGTTGCGCAAGACGGCCGACAAATACGGCCTGGTTTGCTTGTTCCATGAGAAACCCTTCGCGGGGATCAATGGTTCGGGCAAGCACAACAACTGGTCGATGGGGACCGATGTCGGGGAAAATCTGCTGAATCCGGGCGATAATCCGCACGATAATGCCCAGTTCCTGGTGTACTGCACGGCGGTCATTCGCGCCGTGGCGAAGTATCCGGAATTGCTGCGTTTGTCGGTGGCGACGGCGCACAACGATCACCGGTTGGGAGCGAACGAAGCTCCGCCGGCGATTATCTCGATCTTCCTGGGCGATCAGCTTGCCGATGTGTTTGAACAGCTTGAGAAGGGGACGCCGAAGTCCTCGAAACAGGGCGGGTTCATGGAAGTCGGCGTGAGCGTGCTGCCGAAGCTTCCGCGCGAGGCGGGGGATCGGAACCGCACTTCGCCGTTTGCGTTCACGGGCAACAAGTTCGAGTTCCGCGCGGTGGGTTCGAGCAACAACATCGCGGGTGCGAACACTGTTTTGAATACGATCGTGGCGGAGTCGTTGGACTTTGTGGCGACGAATCTGGAAGCAGCGGTTAAGGGCGGGAAAGACCTGAACAAAGCGATTCAGGATTTGCTGCCGGGGATTATCAAGGAATCCAAGCGCGTGCTGTTCAACGGTGACGGCTATTCGGAAGATTGGCACAAGGAAGCGGAAAAGCGCGGCCTGCCGAATCTCAAGAGCACGATCGACGTTTTGCCGGTGATCAACCGGAAGGACACGATTGAGCTGTTCAATAAATACAAGGTGTACACGGACAAGGAGCTTTCGAGCCGGTTCAACATCTTGTCCGAGGCGTATGTGAAGGCCGTGAATATCGAAGCGATGACGATGCTGATGATGGCGAAGAACCTGATTCTGCCGGCGGGGCTGCGATATCAGAAGGAAGTGGGCGAGTCGATCGCGGCGGCGAAGAACGCCGGGGCGAGCAGCCCGGCCGGGCTCGAATCGTTTGGGACGCTGGTCAGCACGATCAACGATCTGATCCGGGCAATTGGGACGCTGGAGAAGAGTGCGGGGCATCATGCGGAAGGCGGGCCTTTTGATCATGCTAAGCACATGAAAGAAGACGTGCTGCCGGCGATGCTGGAGATGCGCAAGGCGGGCGATAAGCTCGAGACGATCATCGCGGATGATCTCTGGCCGCTGCCGACGTATCGCGAGATGTTGTTCATCAAGTAACTTGTAAAGTTAGTTGAGAAATTGACGCCGCCCGCAGTTTAAACTGCGGGCGGCGTTGTTATTGGGGTTGGTCAGGGTTTGTTGTTGAGGGTGGAGAGATAGGCGAGGAGGGAGGAGAAGTCCTGGAGGGGGACGGTGGTCATCAGGCCTTCGGGCATCATGGATTGGGGGAGTTCGGTGCGGGAGGTGATTTTGGATTTTTGGATCGTGGTGGGGCCGAGGATGTTGGAGAGGGTGACGGAGTCGGCGGCTTCGTTGGTGACCCAGCCTAGGTAATCATTGGGGGTGCCATCGGGGGAGGTGGCGGTGATTTTGGTGGTGGCGTAGCCTTGGGCGATTTTGGCGCTGGGGCGGAGGATGGATTCGATGATGTGGGAGCGTTGGAAGCGGGTGGAGGCTTCGCCGAGATAGGGGCCTTTGGGGGATTGGCCGGGGGCGGTGGCGTGGCATTTGATGCAGCCGGCGGAATCGAAGACGGCGCGGCCGCGGGCGGGGTCGCCGGGGATTTCCTTGGCGAGTTGTTCGAGTTCGGCGGGGTCGAAGTCGGTGGTGCGCTGGCGGAGGCGGGATTGGACGCCGGCGACGCCGAGGTGATTGTCGAGGCGGAAGAGGAGGGTGTTGGTGCCTTGCTGGAGTTGGACGAGGACTCGGTATTGGTCGGCCTTGAGGGCGCCGTCGAGGTTTTGGGAGAGGACTTGCTTGCCGTTGAGCCAGATTTGGCAACCGTCATCGAAGCCGGTGGTGAGGACGGCGGGGCCGGACGTGGGGGCGGTTTGGGTGGCGGTGAGGAAGACGACGGAGTTGGTGGGCATGTCGATCGGCAATAGGCCGGTGGGATCGGTGACGAGGGTGGGTTTCCAGTCGAAGGTTTTGCCGTTGGCGGGGAAGGAGGCGAATGGTCCGGCGGGGGATTTATCGGGGGGGAGGGGGAAGGTGAAGACGTTGGCGGGGTCGAGGGGGATGGGGTCGGTGCGGGAGTATTCGGCGATGACGCCGGTCTGTTTGAGGGATTTCATCCAGGTCGCGGCGCGGTCGCGCGGGACGCGCGGGTCGGCAAGGTATTTTTGCGCGGCGGCGAGGAGTTTGTTGTAGGCGTCTTTGTCGGGGGAGCTCGTGTAGGAGGAGGCGGTGTCGGCGATGAGGCCGGTGGAGTGGAGGATTTGCTCGGGGGTGGATTTGGCGGGGTCGATGTCAGATAGCGCCAAGGCGGCGGTGTCGCGGTCTTTGTAGGATTTGGCGGAGGTGAGGAGAGAGGCGACGGCAGAGGTGTCGCCGGGGCGGGCGGAGGCGGTGATGGCGGCGTGGCGGATGGAAATGCGCGGGTCTTTGAGGAAGGATTGGACCTGCGAGGCGTAGGGTTTGGCAGCGTCGGGGGTGATGCGCGAGGTGGCGATCAATAACGCTTCAAGCTCGGCGTCGCTGGTGGTTTGCCAGGCTTGGGTGATGGATTGTTTGGCGGCGGGGTCGGCCGAACGCATCAGCGAAGTGGCGGCGGCGATGCGGGCGGCGGGGGTGTGGGCGCTGAGGAGGTCGGTGGTGGGAGGGACGAGGTCGCCGGTGGCGGGGCGGGCGGCGAGGGTGTCGGCGGCGTGGGTGAGGATGGCGGGGCGGGGCTTTTCCTCGGCGTCTAATTTTTTGAGGATGTGGAGGAGGGTAAGCTGCGCGGCGGGGGAATCGATGGAGCCGAGGGCGTTGAGGGAGTCATTGATCAGGGCGTCATCCCAGCCGGGGGTGGTGGTGACGGTTTCCATGGCGGCGAGGGATTCGGGGGAGGAGCTTTTGAGTTCGATGAGGGCGCGGGTGGCGTCGGATTTGAGGGGGCCGTTGGATTGGATGAGGGCAGCGAGGGCGGGGGCAGCTTCGGTGGCGCGAACGAGGGAGACGGCGGCGAGGGCGGATTTGGCGACGTCTTGATTGGGATCGTTTAAGAGTGGGATGAAGAGATTGCCGACGGCTTCGGAGCCGGACCAGCGGGCGGGTTTGTAGTTGGGGCCTCGGGTATCGGGGACGGTGGCCCACCAGGAGCCGTCCCAAGCGGCTTCGACGGTGTAGAGGCGTTCGAGGGTTTTGAGGGTGTCTTTTTTGAGAGCGGGGGAGGCGGTGGGGATGAATTGGGATAGGGCGGTGATGACGCGGGGGTCGTGTAGGGTGCGGAGGGTGCGGAGGATGCCGGAGAGCATTTCGGGGGACGCGGGCGAGACGCCCGCGACACGAGAATCGAGGGCGGTTAAGAGGGAGTCGATCGCGTTTAATTCGCGGAGGGATTGCTGGGCGGCGTGGCGGGCCATGATGTCTTTATCGGCGGTGAGGGGGATGAGATAGGGGGCGAGGTCGGGGCGGTTGGATTTGCCGATGGCGATGGCGGCTTGAGTGCGGACGCGAGGGCTCGGGTCATTCAGGGAGGCGGCGAAGAGGGAGGCGTTGGCATAGGAGATTATAGTGGGGCGGTCGGCCATGGCGCGAAGGGCGAACTCGCGGAGAGAAGGATCGCGCCAGAGCGAGGCCAGGCCGGGCATGGCGCTGGATCGGGCGAGCTGGGCGTAGGTGAAGAGGGCGGCGACGCGGGCGTCGAGATGGCCGGGAGATTTGGCGAGAGATAGTAATTGAGGAGCGAGAGAGGCGTTGTTGCGTTTGAGGATTTCAGATTGGGCTTCGCGGCGGGTGACGGCGCTGGGGGAGATGATTTCGTGGAGAAGCTGGGCATCGGTGAGGGTGGACATCTCGGGCATGGGCGGGACGTTCCAATTTTCGGATTGGAGTTCGTAGATGGAGCCGGTGGGAGGGGCGTCGCCCCAGCTCATGCGGCCCCAGTTGGAGATGTAGAGGCGGCCGCGGGCGTCGGCGTCGATGCTGGTGGGGAAGTTGCCAAAGAGGAATTCTTCCTGGGTGGGGATGAAGGTCGCGCCGCTGGGCGTGAGGTTGTGGCGGTAGACGAAGGAGCGGCCCCAGTCGATGGTGTAGAGGGAATCGCCGTAGGGTTTGGGGAGGGAGGGTTCGTGGACGAAGACAGCGCCGGTAGCGCCGCCGGCGCCGTAGTCGACGAGACAGGGGATGATTTCGTCGGGGAAATTGACGAAGAGGGAGGGGTAGCCGTACTGGGCGGAGCGTTGCATCTGGGAGAGGCGGGAGTTCCAACCGCCGCCGTCGTTGGTGTTGTCGCGCATGAAGATGTTCATGTAGGGATCGGGCGCGGGGGAGAAGGGGTTGCGGCTGCCGGAGGAGAAGACTTCGAGTTCGGAGCCGTCGGGTCGGACGCGGACGACGCCGCCGCCGTGGAGGGAGATGGTGCGGCCATCGGTGCCGGTGGCTTTGACGATGCCTTTGTCGCCGCAGGAGATGTAGAGGAAGCCGTCGATGCCCATGTGAATGCCGGAGGGGATGTGGTGGACGAGGCCTTCGGGGATGGGGCCGAAACCGGTGATGAGATCGTGGCGTTCGTCGGCGACGCCGTCGCCGTTGGTGTCGCGGAAAGCGGTGAGGAAGGGGGCGTTGACGACGTAGAGGGTGCCGTTGACGTAGGTCATTCCCTGTGGGGCGCAGATTTTGTCGGCAAAGATGGTGACTTTGTCGGCTTTGCGGTCGCCTTTAGTGGAGGTGAGCATTTTAACGCGCGCGATGCCCATGCGGCGGTCGGTGTTGGAGGTGTTGTATTCGTCTTCGCCGACGAAGACGCGGCCATCAGGAGAGACGCACATGCTGGAGGGGCTGTGGAATTGCGGGGCCTGGGCGAAAGTGGAGAGGGTGAGGCCTTCGGGGACGGCGGGGAGGCCGGTGCCAGGGATGGCGAGTTTTTTGGTGATGGCGTCTTCGCGGGCGGAGACTTCGGGGTTGGGTTTGGCGTCGGCTTTGTCGATGTTAAGCAGCCAGTTGAGCGCCCCGGCAAGGTGTTGCTGGAAGGCGGGATTCTGCCAGGTGGATTCGTTGTGGCCTAGGTTGGTGTAGAAGATTTTTCCCTTTTCGTAGTCACGGCACCAGGCGACGGGGATGTGAAGGGTGGCTTTGTGCGCGGTGCGCTCCATGTCGACGGAGATGAGTTCGTGGACGGATTTGGGGTCGTAGTTTTTTTGCTGGTCGATTTCTTCGGGGAGAGTGTAGGAAGGGCCGAAGGGTTTGCAGGCGGGGAAGGTGGGGTCCTGGATTTTGAGGGTGACCGTGTCGGAGGCGTTCCAGGGGTGGCCGTCGTAGGTAGCGCCGATGAGGTTGTGCCAGACGGGGTTGAGGCGGAGGGTGTCGGAGGCGCCGTGGATGGCGAGGATGGAACCCCCCTGCTTCACCCATTTGTCGAGGGCGGCGAGGTCGGGGTCGGTGAGCGGGAGTTCGCCGGTGGTGTAGAAGACGACGACCCGTGCACCTGCGAGGTGGGCGGGGAGGGTATGGGCGTCGGAGAGGTATTGGAGGTCGAATGAGTTTGTGTGGGCGAGGGATTGGAAGGTTTGTTGAATGAGGGAGGAGGAGCCGTCGGCGATGGGGTGGTCGAAGCCTTTTTGCTGGGTGATGAGGATCACATGCGGCGCGGAGAAGGCGACGGTGGTCAGGCAGGCGAGAGCTAGGGCGGATTTGGCGAAGATGGTCACGAATTAGCTCCTGATCAGTAGGGAATGAAGTATGGATATATAGTGGGCGGCGGCGCGGATGTTGAGATTAGAGAAAGAGATCGCGATGGGCGCGAAGGGGCGAAGAAAGATGAAGAGCAGGGGTGAGACGCCCCTGCGACGAAGTGGGTGAGTTAGAAATGGAACTGGTCGATATTGTCTTTGGTGAAGATGACGGGGGGGCCGACGATGATGACGTTTTTGTCGCCGAGGGTGCGCTGGCCGAGGGTGCCGGCGGTGAAGGTGGCGCCGGGTTTGGCTTCGAGTTTCTTTTGGGCGATTTGGATGCCGGCCTGGCCGGCGCAATAGCCTTCATCGAAGGGGGACCAGAGTGCGAAGGCTTTGACGGTGCCGTTTTTGATGAAGCGGCGCATCTGGTCGGGGGTGCCGAGGCCGGTGACGGCGACCTGGTCGGCTTTTTTGGCGGTTTCGACGGCCTGGGCGCAGGCGGCGACGCCGACGGTGGTGGGGGCGATGATGCCGCGGAGATCGGGGTATTTGGTCAGGAGGGCTTCGGCTTCGGTAAGGGATTTTTGCGGTTCGTCGTTGCCGTAGACGACGTCGACGAGCTGCATGTCTTTGTACTTGGCGTCGTTCTTGAGGGTGTCTTTCATGATGGCGATCCAGGTGTTCTGGTTCGGCGCATCGGTGGTGGAGCTGAGGATGGCGAATTTGCCTTTGTAGTCGATGAGAGAGCCGAGGAGTTCGACCTGGCCTTTGGCGACGAGAGTGGGTTCGCTGGGGAGGATGGCGGCGTTGCGGTTGGATTCGTTGCCGGTGAGGTCGGAGTCGGAGCAGATGACGATGATCCCTTTGCTCATGGCGTGGGAGAGGGCGGCGTTGAGAGCATCGGGGGAGTTGGGGGTGATGGCCAGGACATTGACGCCTTCCTGGACCTGATCTTCGATGATCTGGAGCTGGCTGGTGGCGTCGGCGGTGGCGGGGGCGGTGGAGTGGAAGTCAGCGCCGAGTTCTTCAGCGGCTTTTTTGAAGCCGTCAATGGCGGGTTCGAAGTAGGGGTTGCCGGTGTTTTTGGGGATGTAGACCATTTTGATTTTGGTCGAGGCGGACGCACCGGTGCTGGAGGCGGAGTCGGATTTTTTACAGCCGGTGAAATTGAGACCGATTAAAAGGGCGGCGGTGAGGGTGAGCCATTTTCCGTACATGTGTGTGTCCTTTGCGTTGAGGGTCGCGGAGGTGGTCTGTTGGATCGCGGGATAATTTAACCGGGAGGGGCGGGTTGTGCGATGGGGGCATTCCATTGAACGCTTACCACTTATCGCGACGGGTCAGGTACGGCGGCGGGTGGTGAAGCGGGAGAGGAGGTTGGTGAGGAGGACGGCGAGGATGAGGAGTCCGCCGTTGACGGTGAGTTGGTATTCGGGGGGGACGTTTTGCAGGCCCATGCCTTTTTTGACGATGCCGAGGAGGAAGAGAGCGACGACGGTGCCGAAGATGGTGCCGCGGCCGCCGAAGATGTCGGTGCCGCCGAGGACGACGACGGTGATGGCGGCGAGTTCGGCTGCGGGAAGGTTGTTATAGCGGGCGACGGTCAGACGGCTGTTGAGGATGAGGGCGGAGAGTCCCATCATGAATCCGGAGAGGCAGAAGACGAGGATTTTGATGCGGTTGACGGGTATGCCGGCGTAGCGGGCGGCGGGTTCGTTGGTGCCGATGGCGTAGACGCGACGGCCGAAGACGGTGCGGGAGAGGAGGATGCCGAGGAGGATGGCTGCGATGAGAAAGATGATGAGGGGGAGCGGGAATGGGCCGATGGTGCGGTAGTTGATGCCAGCGAACCAAGAGGGGAAGTGACCTTCGGAGCGATCACCGAGGAGGACCTGGGCGAGGCCTTGGTAGAGGGCGTAGGTGCCTAGCGTGACGGTGAGGGAGGGGAGATTGAGGAGCGTGATGAGGATCGCGTTGAATAGGCCGAGGAGGATGCCCATGAGGAGGGAGATGGGGATGACGAGGGACATGGGGACGCCGCGGGAGTAGAGGAGTGCGGAGGAGACTGCGACGAGAGCGGTGCCGGAACCGACGGAGAGGTCGATATTGCCGGTGATGATGATGAAGGTGGAGGCGAGCGCGAGCAGGCCGACTTCCATGTAAAGGCTGGTGGAATTGAGGAGGAATTTATAGTCGAGGAAGGCTGGGGTGGTGGAGGCGCTGATGGCGAAGACGATGGCGAAGAGGAGGACGGTGATGGTTTCAGGTTGGATGATTAAAGCGAGGATAGAGGATAGAGGATGGAGGATGGAGGAAGAGGAATTTCCTGCGCTATCCTCTATCTTCGATCCTCTATCCTCGCTTTTGTTTGGAGATGTGCTCATGGGTTAATGACCCCCCTGCTTCTGGCGGGATTGGGTGAAGTGGTCGATGGCGGCGGCGACGAGGATGGCCAGGCCGTAGATGGCGAGTTGGTAGAAGCCGGAGATATTGAGGGCGGGGAGGGCGATGTTGACCGTGCCGATGAGGATGCAGCCGAGGAGGACACCGAGGACGGAGCCCGAGCCGCCGAAGACGCTGGTGCCGCCGATGATGACGGCGGAGATGACGATGAGTTCGTAGCCGGAACCGACAGAGCCGGGGTTGATGGTGGGGAAGCGGCTGGCCCACATGAGGCCCGCGAGTCCTGAGAGAGCGCCAGTGATGGTGAAGATCAGGGCGAGATCGCGACGGACTTTGATGCCGCGCAGGAGGGCGGCGGAGGGGTTGGAGCCGATGGCGTAGACTTCGCGGCCGAAGCGGGTGTATTTGAGGAACAGATAAGTAGCTAGCGAAAGGAAGGCGGCGAAGAGGACGATCCAGGGGACGGGGGTGGGGTAATTGGAGAGATCGATGAGGCGTTGGGGGATGAAGTTGGTGTCGACTTGTTTGCTGCCGGAGTACATGAAGATCAGGCCGCGGTAGGCGGAGAGTGTGCCGAGGGTGGCGATGATGGAGGGGATGCGCAGGTAGGCGACGAGGACACCGTTGAAAAGGCCTAGGGCGGCGCCGATGCCGATGGAGAGAAGCGCCGCGGCGTAGAGGGGGAAGCCGGGGTGGTTGACGAAGATGAAGCCGATAATGATGGAGGAGAGGCCGAGAATGGAGCCGACGGAGAGATCAATGTTACGCGAAATGATGACCATCATCTGGCCCATCGCCATGACAGCGATGAGGGGGATGTAGAGGAGGATGGAGCGGAAGTTGGTCCAGGAGGCGAAGGAGTGGTCGACGGCAATGGAGATCAGGATGGCGAGGAGGACGAAGAGTAAAATGCCTAATTCGCGGAAGCGCAGGACGGAGGGAGAGCGGGAGGTCCGTGGTCCGTGGTCCGCGGTCCGTGGGTCGGAAGAGGCGGCGGTGGCAGCGGTCATGACGCGTTCCTGGGTGGCTTCAGAACGCGGGAAGGTGCCGGTGAGACGGCCTTCTTTCATGACGAGGATGCGGTCGGAAACTCCCAGGACTTCGGGGAGGTCGGAGGAGATCATGAGGATGGCTTTGCCTTGGCGGGCGAGGTCGCCGATGACCTGATGGACTTCGGCTTTGGCGCCGACGTCGATACCGCGGGTCGGTTCGTCGAGAATGAGGACTTCGGGGTGGGTGGTGAGCCATTTGGAGAGGACGACTTTTTGCTGGTTGCCGCCGGAGAGCTCGCGGACGGGCTGGGAGACGTCGCGGCAGCGCGTACGCAGGAGTTCGCGGTATTTATTGGCGACGGCGCGTTCGGCGGAGCGGAAGAGCCAGCCTAATTTGGAGACGCGGGAGGGGCTGGCGAGGGTGGTGTTGTTCTGGATGGAGAAGGGCATGAGCAGGCCGTGCTTTTGCCGGTCTTCGGGGACGTAGGCGATGCCATTAGCGATGGCGTCGCGAGCAGAATTGATGGAGAGTTCTTTGCCGCCCAAGAGGATGCGGCCGGTGGTGCGGGGGCGGAGGCCGAAGATAGTTTCGGCGACTTCCGTGCGACCAGCACCGACGAGGCCCGCCATGCCGACAATTTCGCCGCGGTGAACTTCGAGGGAGATGTTTTCGAAACGACCGGGGGAGGAGAGATTTTCGACTTTGAGATAAGGCTCGCCAGTCTGCGGGGCGGATTCTTTGTGGAACAGGTCGGCGAGCGGACGGCCGACCATCATGGAGATGATGTCGGCGGTGGAGGTTTCTGCGACAGGTTTGGTGGCGACGAACTGGCCGTCGCGCAATACGGTGATGCGGTCGCTGATTTCCATCACCTCTTCGAGGCGGTGGGAGATGAAGACGATGGCGGTCCCCTGCTCTTTCAGGCGGCGAACAATGCGGAAAAGGTCTTTGACCTCGGCGGGAGTCAGGGCGGCGGTGGGTTCGTCCATGAGGAGGACGCGGGTCTCTTGGGAGAGGGCGGCGGCGAGTTCGACCATCTGCTGGTCGGCGATGGATAAGCCGCTGGTTTTGGCGTTTGGATCGAGTTTGACGCCGAGGGAGGTCAGGATATTTTGGGCGTCGGTGCGGATTTTTTTACGGTCGATGAGACCCAGTTTGCCAGCGAGTGCGCCGGAGCCGAGGTAGATATTTTCGGCGACCGTGAGGTCGGGGAAGCTGAGGGGTTCCTGGTGAATCAGGGCGATGCCAAGACGCTGGGCCGATTGAACGGTGCCGAGTTCGGCGGGCTGGCCGGCAACGAGGATGGTGCCGGCGTCGGCTTTGTGAACGCCGGCGAGGATTTTGAGGACGGTGGATTTGCCGGCGCCGTTTTCACCCATCAGGGCGAGGACTTCGCCGGCGCGGACGTCGACGGAGACATTGGTGACGACGGGGACACCAGCGAAGGATTTGGAGAGGCCGGTCGCCTGGATGACTATGTTGTCAACTGCGGGCATCAACATTTAGTCCAGGTGAAGAATTTCTTGAAGAGGGGACATGGCTTGATCGGGGCGCTGGCCTTCGAGTTGTTCGAAGAAGGGGGACATTTCTTTTTGCCAGCGGGCGTTGACTTCGGTAGAGGCCATGGCGGATTTGGCTTTTTCGAAGTCGGGGGTTTCGAGATAGCCAATCAGCAGGCCGTCGTCGCGGAGGAAGAGGGAGTAATTGTGCCAGCCCGTTTCATGCAACGCCGCGAGCATGTCCGGCCAGACATGCTGGTGACGTCGTTTGTATTCGTCGAGGCGGTCGGCTTTTACTTTTAATAGGAAACAGATGCGTTGCATGATTATTTGTAAGTGCTGACAAAGTCGTAGTGGCCGGAGCCGACCTGATAGACCATCGCGTCGCCGTCCTGGCGGACGAAGGTGATGTTGGGGGAGGATTCGACGGGTTTGCCGGATTCGGTGATGGGACCATTGCCGGGGACGTAGATCGTGGCGGTGGTATTGACGGGGATTTCGACGTGGAGTTTGAGGGAGGTTCCTTCGATGGACCAGTGGGAGACGATCGGGCCGTTGATGGAGTCGTAGCGGCCGTTGACGTGGGTGAAGGCGCCTCCGGGGTGGGGGCGGATGATGATGTGTTTGAAGGCAGCGTCAGCCTGATCGATGCCGACCATGCTGGAGTACATCCACTCGCCAACGGAGCCGAAGGCGTAGTGGTTGAAGGAGTTCATGCCGGGGTCTTGGAAGCCTTTGTCCGGGCGATAGCCATCCCAGCGTTCCCACATGGTTGTCGCGCCGAGTTTTACCTGGAAGAGCCAGGAGGGAAAGGTGTCCTGAAGGAGGAGTTTGTAAGCGACGTCGGTTTCGCCGGCGGCTTGCAGGCCGGGGAGCAGACGCGGCGTACCGATGAAACCGGTGCCGAGATGCCAGTCGCGTTTGCGGACTTCTTCGGCGAATTGTTTGGCGGCGGCGGCTTTGAGGTTTTCGGGGAGGAGGTTCATGGTGAAGGCGAGGGCGAAGCCGGTCTGGCTGGATTCGAGGATGGAGCCGTCGGGTTTGAGGAATTCTTTCTGCCATTTTTCGCGGATTTGGTCGGCGAGTTCGGCGTATTGCTTGGATTGCTCGTTGTGCCCGAGGGCGGCGGCCATTTCGGACATCAGGTGGGAGACGTAGGCGTAATAGGCGGTGCCGGTGACTTCGGATTTGGCCGATGCGCCCTGGTTGAGCCAGTCGCCGAAGGGTTTGTCGTTGCGGATGAAGTCGTGGCTGGTGTTATGGAGGTAATCCATGAAGCGGGTGAGGTGGTCCCAGTGGCGTTCGATGTTGCGGGTGTCGCCATAGAACTTGTACATGGCGTAGGTGCAGATGACGCTGGCGTCCTGCCAGGCGGTGGCGCCGCCTTCGGTGGTGACGACGGCGGGCGCAACGTGGGTGAAGCCGCCGTCGGGCATTTGCGAATCAGAGACGAGATCGATGAGCCATTTATCGAAGAAGGCGGAGATATCGAAGTTGTAGCAGCCGGTGCGGACGAAGAATTGAGCGTCGCCGGTCCAGCCGAGGCGTTCATCGCGTTGCGGGCAGTCGGTGGGGATTTCGAGGTAGTTGCCTTTTTGGCCCCAGATGATGTTGTGGACAAGCTGGTTGACCAGCGGGTTGGAGGTCTCGATGTAGCCGGTGCGGGGCATGTCGGCGCCGATGACGACGCCGGTGACGGCGTCGAGGTCGGGCTTGGCATCCAGGCCTGCGATTTCGACATAGCGGAAGCCGTGGAAGGTGAAGTGGGGTTCCCATTCAAACGTGCCATCGGCGGCGGGGGTGTAGGCGTCGGTGGCGCGGGCGCTACGCAGCGCAGTGGTGTAGAGGGTTCCGTCGGGGTTGAGCATTTCGGTGTAGCGGAACGTGATCTTTTGGCCCTGCTTTCCCTTCAGTTTGAAGTGTGCCCAGCCGACCATGTTTTGGCCGAGGTCGAAGACATAGGCACCGGGGGTGGATACGGTGATCTTTTTAGCGTGCAGGGTTTCGTGGCGGATGGTCGGATCGCCAATGTAGGCCTGGCAGGGGATGTTGAACGGGCCATCAGTGCCGGTGGCGACTTTGTGCCATTTGGAATCGTCATAGACGACGGTGTCCCAGCCCTTCATGGTTTTATCGAGGGTGGCGTCGTAGGTGCAGCCCATGAGGAGGTCGGCTTCGCGGATCGGGCCGTAGGTGGCGCGCCAGGAGTTGTCGGAGGAGACGGTCTGCGTGGTGCCGTCGGTGTATTCGATGTTGATCTGGACGCGGGCGCGGGGGTCGCCGAGATACGTGTGGCGTTTGCCGGTGTAACCGACATAGCCGTCGTACCAGCCGTCGCCGAGGAGGACGCCGATCGCGTTATCGCCTTGCTCGATCTCTTTGGTGAGATCGTAAGTGTTGTAGTAGACGCGGTGGCGGTAGTCTTCCCAGCCGGGGGTGAGTTCGTAGTGGCCGACTTTTGTGCCGTTGAGGCGAAGTTCGTACAGGCCCAGGGCGCTGGCGTAGGCCATGGCGCGTTTGACGGGTTTGTGGACGGAGAAGACGGAGCGGAGGTAAGGAGTCGGCGGAAGCACAAGCTGGCTGCCGGCGGTTGGGGTGCCCCAGGGGGCGTCGCCGACTTTGGCGATGACTTTGGCGTTATGCCAGGAGGAATCATCGAAGGTGGCACCTTTCCAGCCGGCGGGGGACTTTGTGGAGGATTTCCAGGTGTCGTCGACAGCGAGCGTCATCGGGTTGCCGGTTTCGAAGTGGATGGTGAGCTTGGCGGCAAGGCCTGCGGGGCCGCCGGTGTTTTTGGCTTCGACGGCGACGATGTTGGTCTGGCCGGGCTTGAGATGGGAGGTGACGTCGATGCTGTGGGAGGTGAGGAAATCGGAAGCGGTGACGGTGGTGTGGCCGTCGACGTAGGCGGTGGCGCTGTTATCCGCCGCGAGAGTGATGGTGGCGCTACGCACCTTGCGATCGGCAGGCAGCGTGAAAGTTTTGCGGAAGAAGCGTGAAGCAGCGGGAGCGTCCTTGAGCGGATCGCCTTCGGGGAACCAGATCCAGTTGATACCGGCAAGTGAGGTGCTGGGATCGGCGGAGGTGACGGGTTTCCACGGCGCGTCGTAGCCGATCCATTGGGCGGTCCAGTCGCCTGGGGCGAGCAGGCCGACGCTGAAACGCTGGACGGGGGACCAGGAGGATTCGTGGCCGGCGGTGTCCCAGACTTTGACGGTCCAGAAGTAGTCGTGATCAGCCAGTAGAGGCTGGCCGTCGTAGGCGACTTGGGCGGTGGCGTCGGAGGCGACGCGGCCGGTGTCCCAGATGTCGCCGGTGGGTTTGGATTTGCTGGAGGAGACGAGAATCTGGTAGGCGGATTGAGCCTGCGCGCGGGCGGCGGGGTCTTTGGCGGAGAGGGTCCAGGAGAAGCGCGGATGTTGTTCGCCGATGCCTAAAGGCTCTTTGCGGTATTCGACGCGGAGGGTGTCGGGCTTGAGGGAGCCGGTGGCGGCGTAGCCGGCGTCATGGGAAAAGCAGGAACAGCCGGCGGTCGTGAGAAGACCAGCGAGCGTGCCGGCCACGAGAACCCAGTTGGCGAGCGTCATGCAATCGTCCTTTCGCATCAGTTGGCATCAAGATAGGGGATGCCATCGTAGCGAGGGACGAAAATGGGGCAAGAAGTGCGGGATCAGGCGGCCATCGGAGCGCGGCGCTGAGTAGCGGTTTGCATCCGCATCGGGTGGAGGGTCACTGGGAGGATTTCGGATGATGGATCGATTTCGACGAATTCGTCGGAATCGATGATTTCAGATTGAGCCTGGGCAGCGGTGAAGGTCGGTAGGGGTTTATCGGACGCGGGATCGGGCAGGACGTCAACGAAGGTGAAGCCGTTCTCCCGGCGGATGCGGACGGCGAAGCGATTGATGCGGTCCATGACCTGTTCGAGCGGGATTCCCCAGAATTCGGCGGCGATGGATGGAACAACCCAGCAGGACATCAGTGTTTGCTCCGCAAAGGGTGAATCAGAACATTAGAAGTATCGGGCTGGGGTGGAGGGGTACTTGAGGCGGATGCGCAAGAAGAAGCCGGGAGCGCAGTTTTTACTGCGCTCCCGGCTTGGTGATTCAATCACTGAAAAGAAGTGCTCCGAGAAGGATTACTTCGTGTCGGTGGCGCCGGCATCAGCGGCATGTTTCTTCTTTTTCTTACCGCCGGTGTCGCCGGCCTTGAGGGTAAGCGAAACGTCGGCGGCTGCGTCGGCGGTGACGGAGACCTTGTCATGGGCCATGCCGACCTTGCGGCTGCCGGCGGCGACGTTGTAGTCACCAACGGGGACGTCCTTCATTTCGAACTTGCCCTTGTCGTCGGTGGTCGCGGTGGCGACCGGGACGGGCTTTTCCGGGGCGGCGGCGGTCTTGTCGGCCGCAGGGTCCGCTTTGACATGGGGCTTCATCAGGCGAACCGTGACGTTTTCGGCGGGCTTGCCATCGGTGCCCATTACGGTGCCGCTGACGGTGCCGGTCTTGGCCGCGTCATCGGCTGCGCGGGTTGCGCTGACACCAACCAACAGACCGATTGCAACGACCGGAGCCATCCACTTGACCATACGATGCATAAACACGTTCCTTCTGTCTTGCAGCCGAGCCATCCCGCGAGCACCAACATGGTGACGCGTCATTCGCACGAGGGCAGATGGCCGACTTCAAATTGGTTCGATAGTATAAACGGAGTGGCCGTAATTTTTATTGTCGGTTCATTATATTTTAATTTTTTTTGTCGTATCGCGTTAAAATGGGTGGATTTCCGCCCAAAATTCGCGGAGGTCGAGGGAGACAGAAACGACGACGGTGCCGTCGGCATGGTAGTCGGATTTGAAAACGCGGGCGTGGGAGAGGCCGCGGGTGATGGCGTCGGCGAGATTTGGGTCTTTGCGGGCGGCGTCTCCGAGGGTGATGCTGCCGATGGGTAAGGCATCGATCTGCGTGCGAAGTTTTTCGACGGCAGAGCGTTCGGCGACACGGGCGCATTTGAGCGGAGAATCGCCCCCCCGGGCGGCTCCGTCGGCGTCAAGCTGCTTCCAAACCCAGTCCGGGGGTTGATCCGGGAGTTTCACAGGGACAACGACGGCTACGTTGCTGACCGCGGTGGCGGGAGTTTGAGGGGGGCGGATGAGCGCGATGCCCGCGACGCCAGCGCCAGTCTTGGCATCGATCTGCTGGCGAACGTGAGGCCAATCGATATCAATCAAATGGGGATCGTGAGTAGCGTTGACCGAAGCGCGGACCAAGTCGGTTAGATCGCCGGCGGGAGTGGAGATGGTTACTTCGACCTGGCCGTCGTCGCGAAAGCTAACGCTGTTGACCGGGCGGGCGCGGAGAAAGCGATCGAGATCGGCACGCATGGGTGAGCCGGTGCGGTCCATCGATTGAGCGATGGTCAGGCTTGGTTTGAGGTCGATGGACCGAAGAGCATCGATGGTTTGCTGGGCGGCGTTGGCATGGGCGGCGGAGATGGCTTGTTTTCGGTCAGCGTCGGGGACGCCGGCCCAGGCGCGGTTGGTCTGGGCGGGTTGGATGTTGACCAGGGCGGACGATCCGGTGCTGGTGCCAACAGCGGCGAAGGTGCGACGATCCCAGTCGGCCAGGATGGCAGCCAGGGCATTGGCACTGATGGGTGTCTTTTTGGGATTGGAGGCGGCGAGTTGCAGGAGCGTGCGCGCGACATTGCCGCCGGCGATTTCGAGACGGACCTGGGCGGTCTGGTCGTCGAGCCAGCGCGGGCCGCCAATTTCCTGAGCGGTTTGTAGTGTGTGGATGAGATCGTCGCGGCCGGCGACTTTGTCGAGCAGGTCGGCGACGGTTAGGCGCGAGGAGAGGGACGTGTGGGAGATGTCGGTATAGAGGCCGGTAACGGCGTTGGAAACGGCGGCGTCGACCTGGGATTTGCGCGCGTCGGCACTCTGCGCGACAGCCAGCGCCGCCGTAGAGAACAAAACTGCGATCGCTGTAAAAATCAGCCGCATCGAACATTCGCTCCTAATACTGATGTATAAGACAATATAGCACCCCGGACGTTAGACGCACGTTTATCTCGTTTTGGGATCAGGAGATATGGGAATCGGACTGGGGACAGCCCGGCTCGTCACCAAGGGAGATGGAATTTTGGGGAATAAGGGCGGGCTGGGGAAGCTTAGGGATTTTGTCACTCCATTTTTAGCTGCTTCCGGAGGGAAGGTGTAGCCGCGCGTGGTGTCAGTCGATGTTGAGTCATGGCTGCCGCCGTCGCGCGCCACGAGACAAATCTATTTTCCCTCCCCAGCGGGGCCCGTGTAGATTCAAATGCACGGGCTCTTTTTTTTATTAGGGCATACGGGATTACAATCTCGGGCGGGAATTCATTTCTGGAGATATTCATGAAGGTTCTTGGTCTTACGATCGTGGCGGCAGTGTTGTGCATGGCGGCGGGTGAACCGGCGACGGCGCCGACGTGGTCGCATACGCCGACGGGGGATGTGATTCTCAGGCCGTTTGCGTCAGCACCCTATCCCCATGCCTCACGAGCCAACGGGCTGACGTCGAGCAACGGGACGTTTCCGCGCGATCCCAATTATGTGGATTCAACGGTGGGGATCGTCATTCCGCCGGGGTATGTGGCGGGGGAAACAGTGGATTATGTCGTGCATTTTCACGGGTGGTCGAATCATGTGTCGCAAGTGCTGAGTTTTTATCAATTGCCCGAGCAACTGGCGGCCGCAAAGGTGAACGCGATTTTGCTGGTGCCGCAGGGGCCAAAAGATGCGAAGGATTCGGGGGATGGGAAATTGGAGTTGGATAAAGACGGATTCAAGCATTTGATTGAAGAGGTCACTGCGTTTTTGAATGCCCAGGGGAAAATTCATACGTCCAAGGTTGGGCATATCGTGCTGACGGCGCATTCGGGTGGATACAAGGTCACTGCACGCATACTGGATATCGGGGGGATGACGGAGCACATCACGGACGTAATCCTGCTGGATGCGTCGTATGGGAACCTGGATGATTTTTATAATTATGTGATGAAGAACAAAAACGCGCGGCTGATTTCGTTTCACACCCAGCACCTGGATAAAGAAAATCTGGAATTGAAGGGGTTGTTTGACAAGACACATGAGCCGATGCGCGACCTGGCGGAAGGAGATATTTCAGCCGAAACATTGATGCCGCGAGGCGTGACGTTTATCTCGACGCAGCTCGCACACAATGATGTGCCGATGAAGAAGAGCTATTTTTCGCTCTGCGTCGGGACGTCGGAGTTGCCGAAGATTCCGTGAACGAACTTATGGTGTTTGCTTTCGTAAGACGTGTTCGCGCTTCATTTGTAACGAGGTCGAGCATTCATGGGATCAACGTACCAGGCTGAGCAGGAGGAAGGATCGCCGCATTTGCAGGCGGTCGCGGGAATCGAGGGGCTGCGCGTCACGATCTCGCAGATCGAATCATCGGCGTTGGAATTCGGGATGAATGCCCGGGAATTGACGCTGTTTATTCAGGGGATGTTGCGCCTGGCGAAAGTTGACGTCGTCCGGCACGACGATGCCGCCGATGTGCCCACGCTGCGAACGACGATTGCCGCCAAGCGGGTGATTGATGTGTATTCCATTTCACTGTCGGTGGAATTGTGGGACCGGGTCTGGCTGACCCGCCAGACGCACGGGCACGCGATCCAGGCCGTGACTTGGCGGCGCAGCGCTTCGCTGGTGTCGAATCGCCACGAGCTGCGGCACAACATGCGGGTTGAACTGGGGCATTTGCTTACGCATTTCATGAATGACTACACAGCAGCCAATCGCTTATTGGAAAATGGCGCCTTCAGGTGATCGATTGCTGGTCGCGGTGAAAAGGTTCCGCTACAATTGAACTCTTCAATTTAGCGGGAGTAATTTCATGCGCGCGATCGTGACTGGACAAGTTGGTGTCGATAAAGGGCCTTATCTTGAGGCCGTTCAGAAGGAAGCTCAGAGAAATGGGCATGACCTGGTGGTCTGCCATGTCGGGCGCATGATGTACGAAGAAGCGCCGGACGTACCCGCCGGGCGGATTTTGAATCTGCCGATCTCGCGGCTGAATACGCTGCGCCGGGCGGTGTTCAAAGAGATCATGAAGATCGCTGACAAGCACGAGCATGTGCTGATCAACACGCACGCCACGTTCCGCTGGCGGCACGGGCTATTTGCCGCGTTTGATTATGACCAGATCAAGACGTTCAACGCCGACGTGTATCTCACGCTTCTGGATAACGCCGAGAGCGTGCATCAGCGCCTGATGCGCGATCACGAGATCGACCACACGCTCAAGGACATCATGGTCTGGCGTGAAGAAGAACTGCTGGCGACGGAGATGCTCGCCAACATCCTTAAGGGATATGGGCATTTCTTCATGGTTTCGCGCGGCAGAAACATCATGACGACGCAGACGATTTACAAACTGATGTTTGAGAATTCCAAGAAAAAAGTTTATCCGTCCTTTCCGATGAGCCATGTGATGGATCTGCCGGACACGCTGGCGGAGATTGATAAATTCCGCGCGATCATCAATGAGAATTTCATCGCGTTTGACCCGGGGGACGTCGATGAATTCGTTCTGCACACGACCGCGCAGAAAGCGTCGATGGAAGGGCAGGAAACCATCGAAGTGCAGGCGGCTGATGGAATGGTGACGCTGAAGACTTCCGAAGTCGAGCAAATCTCCGGCGACATCATGGGGCAGATCTACATGCGCGATTTCAAGATGGTCGATCAATCAGACATGATCGTCAGCTACGTCCCGCAACTCCCCAACGGCAAGCCCGGCCTTTCCAGCGGCGTCGAACGCGAACTACACCACGCCTTCGAAGGCGGCAAGGAAGTCTACGTCGTCTGGGCCTGCAAAGGCATTCCCAGCCCGTTCATCACCGAGACCGCTTCCAAAGTTTTCCGCTCAACAGGCGAGGCGATGGAGTACTTCAAGCAAAAAGGGTACGTGAAATAAATCATGAACCCCAAGCAACGCGCCGCTGAAGCTGCACTGCCGTTTATCAAAGATGGAATGATCGTTGGACTCGGGACCGGGTCGACAACGGATTATTTCATTGATGCACTCGGCGCGGCCCTGCGCGCAGGCCAGTTGAAATCCATTACCGGCATACCGACTTCCGTTGCGTCAGAACAGCGGGCACGTCGGCTGGGGATACCCCTCTCGACTTTGGCTCAATATCCGGCCACGGACATCACCGTTGACGGAGCGGACGAAGTAGACCCGCAGCTCAACCTGATCAAAGGTCTCGGCGGGGCGTTGTTGCGTGAAAAAATCGTCGGGCAGAATTCCCGGAAGCTGATCATCGTGGCCGATTCGACCAAATCGGTGCCGGCGTTGGGAAGCAAGTCGCCGCTGCCGGTAGAGGTCGTGCCGTTCTGCCATGAATCACATGTGGCGTTTTTTCGGTCGCTGGGCGGGGAGCCGGTGTTGCGGATGAATTTTGATGGAACGCCGTTTTTGACGGACAACCATAATTTTATTTACGACACGCGATTTGCCCGGATCAATGACCCGGCGGCGCTCGATGTCGCGCTGAAACACCGGGCGGGCATTGTGGAACATGGCCTGTTCATCGGTCTGGCAAATGTAGTGCTGATCGGCACGGAGAACGGCGTGGAGCAGCGCGTCCGATCCGCCTAACGCCCAGTCGTAACGACCAGCGCACTATTTTTTGACCCGAACGCAATGCAGTTGCACAGCGCAACATCGACAGGAGTTTTCCGAGCAGTCGCGGGGACATAATCGAGATCGCATTGCGGATCGGGGATTTCCAGATTGATGGTGGGATGAGCGAATCCGGCACGCATGCCCAGGATCGTTGCAGCCAAGCCGGCCGCGCCGCAAGCACCTTGGGGATGGCCGATCATCGATTTGGTGGAACTCATCGGAATCGAGTCGGCCCGGCTGGCAAAACAGCGCCTCAACGCGGCGGTCTCCAGCCGGTCATTCAGTTCAGTGCCGGTGCCGTGGAGATTCACGTATGCGATGTCGTCTTTGTTAACGCCAGCGTCGGCAATCGCCAGTTCCATAGCACGAACCGGTTCGATCACGTCCGGCTTGATCTGCACGCGATGATAAGCATCACAGGTAGAGGCATACCCAGCGATCTCCGCGAGAATCGTTGCCCCCCTGCTCATCGCGTGCTCGCGCTCTTCGAGGACGAACATCCACGCCCCTTCACCAAGAATGAAACCATCACGATCTTTGCTGAATGGACGGGACGCCCGCGAAGGAGGATCCCACCGGCGAGTAGAGATGACACGCATTTTTTCAAACGCGGAGATAATTCCGGGAGCGATGGGGGCATCCGCCCCGCCAGCGAACATCATCGGAATGGTGCCGGCGCGGATCAGCATGGCGGCGTAGCCGATGGCGTCGGTGGAGCTGGTGCAACCAGTGGAAAGCACATGGGATGGGCCGCGAAGTTTAAGAGCGATGGAGAGTTCGCTGGAAAGATTTCCATGCGTGCCCGCCGTGATGGAGAACAGAGAGGGAGCGCCATCATTAAAGAGAATCTTGTATTGCTCTTCGACAAACGCCAAGCCGCCGGCTCCCGTGCCAAGTGCAACGCCCATGGTTCGCTGGCGATCGAGGTCTTCGGGATCGAAAGCCACACCCGCCTGAGTCATCGCCTCCCGACTGGCAGCCAGCGCGAGATGGACCATACGCGGAACCCGTCGCGCCTCCGCACTATCCATAACGGTCAATGGATCGAAATTTCGCACAATCGCGGCGGCTGATGAGCGCAGTTTGGTCGTATCAATGACATCCAGCGCCGACACGCCACTGCGCCCCGCCAGACAAGCGGCGAGATAATTCTCGCAGCCAATGCCGTTGGGGCTGACCACACCCATGCCCGTAATAACCACGCGTGTTTTGTGCGGCACCCGGCAGACCCTTTCTTCTAATGGGATATCTTATGCCACGCCGTCTTATTCCAGATATAAGAAAATGCCCGCGAATTGACCAAACCGCCTCAACGCCTATCATCGCCGGTCTCATGACGACCAAGACTCTGTCACCGATTCAACGCACTTTCGCCGACCTGCGGGCGCGCAAGCAGATCGCACTGATGCCATTCATTACCGCGGGGTATCCATCTCTGGACGCGACTCTGGCAATCCTGCCCGCGCTGGAACGTGCCGGAGCGTCGCTGGTGGAGATCGGATTTCCATTCTCGGACCCGATCGCCGACGGCCCGACGATTCAGGAATCGTACACTCAAGTCCTGTCGGCCGGCCTGCAACTCAAGGACATTTTCCGCACAATCAAGCAGGCCCGCGCAACCGTAACGATCCCGCTGGTGGCGATGGTTTCTTATTCGATCGTCTACCGCTTCGGGCTGGAACGATTTTTGGCCGAGTGCAATTCATGCGGGATTAATGGTTTGATCCTCCCGGATCTTCCGCCGCCCGAAGCACAGGCGATCTGTGCCAAAGTGAATGCCGCCGGTCTCGATACCATTCTGCTTGTGGCTCCCACCACGACTTCCCAGCGGCGCAAAGAAATCGCCGACCTCTGCACCGGATTCATTTACTACTTATCAATCTCCGGCATCACCGGCGAGCGCAAATCCCTCCCCCCGGACATCACGCAGAGCCTGCAAAATCTCCGCTCATTAACCGATCGCCCCATCTGTGTAGGTTTCGGCATTTCCGAAGCGCAGCACGTCGCCCAGCTTGCTCCCTACGCCGACGGCGCCATCGTCGGGACGGCGTTTGTTCGCCGGTTCAAACAGCACCAATCCGAATCGCCACAACAGATCGGCAAAGTCGCCGGCGATTTCTGCAAAGAACTGCTATCCCAGGTTCGATAATCCATTACACCTTTCATGCAATGGATTTATGATTGGATCAGCTTTGGTTATCCACCTAATTAGCCTTAACTAACTTCCTTATAAAAAACGATCAGCGGTCTAACCCCACTCCCGGTACAGTGTCATTACCTATGGAGCGACAGGCGACAGACGATCCCGAACCGACAGAAACCCTGTCGCCCTCCGACGGAATGCTCGTCGCGGAAACGCTCGGCGGACGGCGCAGCGCCTTCGACGAGCTGATCCAACGCTACCAGCGACAGGCCATCGCAGTTTCGTATCGGCTCCTGGGAAATACCCACGACGCATCCGAAGTAACTCAGGATGCTTTTCTCAAAGCCTATTCGAGTCTGACGAGCCTGCAAAAACCCGAGGCGTTTGGCGGCTGGCTGTTGCGGATTGTGTCGAATTTGTCCCTGAACTACAGAAGAGGAAGAAAAACGCGATCACAATTGCCGCTGGATGATGTGCTGGGCCCGATCGATTCGGGACAAACACAAGCCAGCGGACGAAGCGAATGGATGTCCAAATCTGGTGATCCGTCCCGATCGATGGAAAGCCGGGAGATGGGCGGACGATTGCAACAGGCGTTAAGTCAGTTACCGGAAAAGCAGCGATTGGCGATTACCATGTTCACGATCGAAGAGATGGCTCAGAAAGATATCGCCGAGGCGCTGAATTGCAGTGTGGAAGCCGTGAAATGGCACGTATTCCAAGGCCGAAAGAAATTGAAGGAACTGCTCAAAGATTACCTCTGATTTGTCATGAACACCGAGCAATTTGAATTTCTGCTCTCCCAACAGCTCGACGGCACATTGTCGGCGGAGGACTCGTCCGCGCTGCAAGCGCATCTCGCGACAGCTCCCGGCGCACGCCGGCTTGCCGATGAATATCAAAATCTCAACTCGCTGCTGAAATCTTTTCCGCCTGTACCAGCCATCGATTACAGGGCACTTGCGAGCCGGATTAATGATGCGATTGACAATCAGTACGCCGCCCCGCCGATTCGCCTGAATTGGAACTGGACCGCGATTGGATCGGGGTTAGCGATGGCAGCCTGTATGATGCTTGCCGTGGGTCTGTGGATGCGTCCGGCGACTGGGATCAGGCATTCGGTGGTGCCAACTGTCGCCGCGATTGCCGCGCCGCACATTGAAGTCGCCGTCTTGCAGCCCGAAGATGCTAAATTGGAGATTGGCCCGGCGCTTCAGCGCGTTTCGGTTGGGCCGCCTGTGAATCAATCAAATTCTCCTATCCTCAGCGAGGCGATCGTCAGCCGACCTAACACGCTGTTCATTGCCAAGGCCGACCAACCGGCGCAAGATACCTCGCAGTCGCTCTACTGATTGAGCGTTCCGCACCCTGCTCTGCCGGAGACCACGACATGCATCGTCATCGCACGATTGCCATCGCCACGCTGTTGATTTGCACGCTGCTGAATGGCGCCTCGGCATTAGCGCAAAACACCTCCGCTCTCATCAATGAAGCCCTCGATCGACCCTATAGGCTTGCCGTCAAAGATGTGACCATCCAGGCGTTTATAGACAAGATTAAGAATGACACCGGCGTCCCCATCCGCGTCGACCAGTCCACGTACGACCTGCTCCCCTGGGGCCAGCAGACCACATTCACCGCCAACATCGAAAACGAAAACCTCCGCCAATCGCTCGACATCATCACCCGGTCACTGGGACTGACATGCGTGCTTCAAGACGAATCCCTTGAACTGCGCCCACTGGCTGCTCTGAAACGACTCGGCAAACGCGCCACACGAACCGAGTTGCAGGCGCTCGATATTCTTTACTCCACTCCCTTGGGTCCAGTCGCGGCGCCCAATGTTCAACAACTGCTCACGCTGATCGATCAGAAGCTCACCGACGCGAAAGCACCATTTGCGATTGAAAATCGAGCCGGCGATTCGCTTAAGCCCGACCAGGTCATTTCGGTCGCGCGAAACGCCACGCTCGCTGATGCGCTCGATGCAATTACGCTGACCACCCCCGCGACGTGGTATCCGTGGGGCAAATCCATCGTTATCCTCAATAAGGCCGACCAGATCCGCAATCTGCTCCAGTCCAAAACCGTCTCACTGCGATACAACGGCGTCGAACTTTCGCAGGTCCTGATGGAACTCTCCCAACACGCCGGCGTGGACTTCGATCTGCAACCCGGTTCGATCCAGTCCGTGCCACAGGAATTCCGCACGGTCCGGCTGCTCTTCGACAACGTAACCGTTAAACAAGCCCTCGACTCCTTGGCCGGCTTTACAGGCCTGACCTGGACCGCCAATGACAAAGGCGTCTACATCTGGAACGCCGGCGCCACCACCGGCACAACCGGTCCCGTGGCCGCCCGCGACCCCGCCATCGGCATCATTCAACTCGACAACGGGATGCAACTCATCCTCCCACAGTCACAAGTCCCCTCCGACATCCGCGAATATCTCCACTCACGCACCGAACGCGAACTAGCCAAAATCCGGCAGATGATGAAGGAAGAAGGCTTCAAACCCACAACCCAGCCCGCCCCGACAACCACCCCGGCCGATGAGAGGCTTTAGCCGGCGAGAGGCCTCTCTCATTCATAAATAATCAGTTCGGGAATCACACCGGCAATCCGTTCATAATCTCCATCGTTATGCAATAACGGAACCCCATGTTCAATCGCCACTTGAGCGATTAAACAATCGATCGAACTGCGCGGTGTAACACCTTTACGCCTGCACTTTGCATAAATATCTGCTGCCGCAATATGTGATTCGATTGAATCCAATGGAAATAAAATGTGTTGCGTCAGAAGATTTCGCTGGAGCTTCGTGAACTCTTTTTCCGACCGCGTTCCTTGAAGGATCTCCTGCAAAATCACAGGAGTTAGCGCAAAAGCCTCGCCCTGCTCTATCAATTGATCCAAACGCCCTGCCGCGGTTCCCGGCTTCGGCCCCAGGTAATCGATCCAGATGGAAGTATCAACAAGAATCAAACTTCATTTCCCCCGCCTTGCGGCTTTATAATCATATGCCGGATCGATCAATCCTTTTCCCCGTAAATTCCGGATATCAGCACGCTGATGCTGCCGGATGAATTCGCGCAATGCCACATCCACCAGATCCCGTTTGGTTTTGACGCTCGCATATTTAAATGCTTCTGCCACCAATGCTTCATCCAATACAATATTTGTGCGCGCCATATACACCTCTAATGTGTATACTAGCATGTCCCAACCTTGAATCCAAAACAAAACAATTTATTTCTCCATCGAAAACCGCACCCCCGCCTCCTCCAGCGCCCGTTTGACCTCCTCGATATGTTCAAAACCCTTCGTCTCCAGAGTACAAACCACCCCCACCAGCGACACATCCGCCGGCCCAAAGTCCCGGTCGTGCTCCACCTGTTTCACGCTCGCCCCCGTCGTCGCCAAGACAGCCGTGAAATGTGCCAGTGACCCCGGCCGATCAATGATCTGCGCCCGCACGCGGCACAACCTCCCCTCCGCCGCCATGCCACGCTCGATGACGCGCGCCAGCATGGTCACATCAATATTTCCCCCGGTCAGCAGCAACACCACTTTCTTCCCCGCCAATCCCATCTCCTTGGCCCGCACCGCTGCCGCCAGCGAGACGGCCCCAGATCCTTCCACCACCATCTTCTCCAATTCCAGCAGTTGCAATACCGCCCGCGCAATCTGCGCCTCATCCACCAAAACCAAATCATCCAATACATGTTTGGCGGTCTCCAGGCAGATCGTCCCCACCTGCCGAACCGCCAATCCATCCGCCAATGTCGCGCTCGCCGTCACACCCGTAGGCACTCCCTTCTCCAGCGACACCTTCAGCGTCGGCGCATTGGCCGGCTCAACCCCGATCACCTTCACACTCGCCCGAATCCCCTTCACTGCCGTCCCCACTCCCGCCAGCAATCCCCCTCCCCCCACCGGCACAAACACCGCATCCACCCCCGGCACCTGCTCCATCACTTCCAGCCCGATCGTCCCCTGCCCGGCAATGATATCCTCATCATCAAACCCCGGCACAAACGTCAGCCCGCGCTCCGCCGCCATTTTCTTAGCGTGGCCATGCGCCTCATCAAACGACTCCCCGAACAAGATCACTTCAGCTCCAAACGTCCGCGTCTTGCTCACCTTCACGATCGGCGCCCATTTAGGCATGACTACCGTCACCGGGACGCCCAACAATTCGCCATGATACGCGAGCCCGAGCGCATGATTCCCCGCCGACGCCGCGATCACCCCCGCATGCTTTTGTCCCGCCGGCAACAGCATCAATTTATTCCGCGCCCCGCGCTCCTTAAAACTGCCGGTCATCTGCAAGTGATCGAGCTTGCAATAGACCTCACACCCACACAACCGGCTCAATAACAGCGAATGCACGCATGGGCTCTCATATACAGCCCCGCGAATTCGCTCCCGCGCTTCTCGAATCATTTCCAGCGTCACGCTCATCTTTCTGACTCTAGCACTCCTCTTCTGTTCATTCATCCTTTATTCTTTGCGCCATGCCTCGGATTCTTCTGCTTCTGGATTCTGTTGCCGATTTTCAAACCACGCGCTGCGCCGATGTTCTCACGCAAAACCCCGGCGCCGATTTCCAAATCACCACTCGCACCATCGGTCCCGGCGGCTCCTATCTCAACGGACCCGCTGCCCTGTATCGCCTCCGTGGCATGCGGAATGATTTCGATCTCATCCACGCCTTTGGCCCGCAATCGCTCTCCCTGGCGGCGATGGCGACGCGCCTCCCCCTGCTCTATTCTCCTTTGCCCGTTACCAGCCGGCACACAATCCAATGGACCCGCGCCATCTCGAACTACCGCAACGTGCAATTCCTTTGCCCCACATCCACACTGCGCCGTCTGCACGTCGAAGCCGGCATCCCGATCGGCAACACTCACTTATTACGCCCCGGCGTCGATTTCTCCCGCCTACCGCGCCACCGGCCCGATTCAGACCTGCGGGCCTGCCTTGGATTCTCCGCCGACGATCGCGTGATCCTCGCCGTCGGCGAGCAGAGTCGCGCATCCCATCACGTCGCCGCCGTCTGGGCCTCCGGGATTCTGCACGTTCTGGACCCGCGCTATAAACTCCTTCTCTGGGGACGCGGCAAGCAGGTCGGGCACCTCAACCGCCTGGCCCCTAAAGTCCGGCAGTCCCATATGATCCAGTTCGCACCTGAATGGGACTATGAAAAACTTCTGGCCGTCGCCGACGTGGCGCTAATCTGCGCCAAAGGGCTTATTCCGACCCTTTCCATCGCGATGACGATGGCCGCGGGCGTGCCAATTGTCTCG
This sequence comes from Tepidisphaeraceae bacterium, assembly GCA_035656825.1. Taxonomy (GTDB): domain Bacteria; phylum Planctomycetota; class Phycisphaerae; order Tepidisphaerales; family Tepidisphaeraceae; genus DASRRR01. The sequence goes on from DASRRR010000035.1 coordinate 38,610, forward strand.
TCTGTAACCTACACCACCAGCGAACTCCTCGAAGACCGCCACACCGGATTATTGGTCGCAAATCCCTCCCCGAAATTGCTGGCAAAACGCATCACCGATCTCTACGATAATGCCCATCTTGCCTGGTCTATCGCAGATCGCGCCCGGGCTGAAGCTTACGACTTTTTCCCGCTTACTGCGTTCTTGGCTCAGTATCGCAGCGTTTGCCAGCAGATCCTTTCGCAAAGCCAGCATTCGCAAAAACAAGAGACGCCCGTATGAAACACGAAGAGACCGCCAATTCCGCCACGCTTCGCCAACAGCGCCGAGCCGAGCTGGAATTGACGCTCTTCCGTCACGGGTTTGAAATTATCCAGAACGACACCGGTGCTATCTACATCGGAGTTACCACTTCGCATGCCTCCAAAACCGTTGAGCCTCTGATGCTCGACTACAAGCGCGATGTCACCAACTACATCGAGCGCGGCTTCAGCACCCCCCACGATGTCGCAATGCATTTTGTCCACCGCTACGCCTTCCGCACGCAATCCTGGATCGCGCCGTAAAAGTCATAGCCTTCCCGCCTTTTTTCTCCTACTATCCACCGCGGATTTCCCGCTGCATCACCACGAGGTCTATTTATGCTGAAACGTTCTCTCCTGCTTGTCATGGCTGGTTTGTTCGCCGGGCTGGTTTCCGCGCCCGCGGCGCTGGCGTGGAACGCCACCGGGCACATGATGGTTGCCAAAGAAGCCTGGGATGACATGTCCCCGGCAGACCGCGCCAAAGCCACCGAAATCCTCAAACATCTTCCCCATTACGATCTGCTCCTGTCACACATGCCCAAGGATTACACGGACACGGATGCTTTTGCGTTCATGGAAGCCGCCACATGGCCGGACAATATCCGCTCCGAAAGCCACCCGTCCCATTCCGAGCATCACGGCAACTGGCACTACATCGACTATCCCGTGAACCCCGATAACGTCCCCGCCGAATCACCCATCGAACACTGGGACGGACACAGCGACCCAGCCAATCTCCTTCAGGCCATGGAAAAATGTGAAAAGGAGTTGACCGATCCCGCCACCGCTCCGGACCGCCGCGCCATTGCGCTCTGCTGGGTCATTCACCTCACCGGCGACATCCACCAACCCCTCCACGCCACCTCTCTCTTCGGCAAACAATTCCCTAAAGGCGACAAAGGCGGCAACTCTTTCATCATCAAAAACCCCAACGGCGCCAATGGCAGCGTCGGTCTTCACTCGCTCTGGGACAACATGCTCGGCACGAGCCGGAGCCCCTTCACCATCGATAAAAATATTGCCGCCCTGCAAAAAAATCCCAAATACAGCCGCGATGCCATGAAAGACCAGATCGCCGAAAAAGATGTCAAGACCTGGGCCAAGGAGAGCTACGATCTTGCCGTCTCGATTGTCTATGACAACGCCCACCTCGCCGGTGCCAGCAAGGAACTCATGACCCGGGATTCACAACCCCCCGCACTCCCCAACGGCTACATGGAAAAAGCCCACGCCATCGCCGACCAACGCGTCATGCTCGCCGGGCACCGACTAGCAGACAAACTTCAGCAGGATCTTTCCGCTGCGTGATCTCATCTACTGAGGAATTGCCAGGGCATTCCAAGGCACGAGAGATTCTTCTTTGCGGTCAGCGCGCGGCTTGTCGAAATCAAATAGTCGATATCGATGGCGTTTGAATAACTCCGATACCTCTGCCTGATTAAACCCGGACACCTCGGTGCAGAATATCGGGCGGATGTCCGCCAGCAGACGGGTTGCCCCGCGGAGTGCGATCAATTCCGCGCCTTCAATATCAATTTTGACAAAACGCGGCTGTGGGAAAGATTCCAATAGTTGATCCAGAGTATACGCCGGCACTGTACGCGTTTCCCTCACGCCTCCCATCTGGCTTCCCCCTAAGCCGGTCAGCGCATTTGTACATCGGCTGCGACGGGCGATTTCAAACGTAGCGAAGGGCATCCGCTCCCCGGCAACTGCTGCCGGCAAGATATCTACGCGCCCATTGCCGATCAGATTCATCGCTTCGCGCGAGCGCAGCAACAGCCGGACATTATCGATATCCGCGTCTACCGCCAGGACTGAGCCAGCCTGCGTAACACGATTCGCCGCTGCAAATGTAAATAGTCCGACATTGGCGCCGATGTCCCAGACTGTCATGCCCGGTTTGACGAATTCATCGACCACGTCCAGCAGCGCGGGATCGATCAGTTGCAAATTTCGCCGCAGATACCGCAATCCACCATTGCGGGTGCAGACGTACATCCGTCCGCCCCCAAATGTCATGGGCATTCGTCGGCGCAGAATGAACGGCGCACAAGCTCGTTCGGCAACAGATCGAATGGACAAAACAACCTCAAGTTCAGTTTGCAACAACGACCAAACAGATATATGGGAAGATACCCGCGCATTGGAATGTCAACAACAAATTTCTCGCGCCAATTGCGACTTTTTCACTCAACATGCTGTGGCAACGCCGCAATTAAAGCGTCAATCTGCTGTTCCGTATTATAAAAATGAGGCGATGCCCGCAGTCGTCCTTCCCGCAAGGCTATCTCCATCCGGTATTGCTTCCGCAGATCCGACACAATCCGCGAATGATCCTGTCCTGGCAAGACAAAACAAACGCTCCCCGACCACTCCCCCTCCCCGCGCGGCGACACCACCCGAAACCCCCGGCCCGCCAATCCCGCCGCCAGATCATCCGTCAGATGCTTGATCCGCGCCCTGACCGCCTCCACGCCCACCGACCGGATCAACCCCATACTCGCCCGCAGCGCAAGCAGCCCCGCCACATTATACGTCCCGCACTCAAACCTCCCCGCATCCGGCTTGAGCGTGTAATCATACGACCCATACTCCATCGCATTCACCACATTCAACCACCCCACCATCAGCGGCCTGGTATGCTCCTGCAATTCCTTCCGACAATAAAAAACCCCCGCCCCCTCCGGCCCGAGCAACCACTTGTGCCCGTCCGCCGCCAGATAATCAATATTCATCCCCTTCACATCCACCGGCAAAATCCCCATCGTCTGAATCGCATCCACGCAAAATAAAATCGCCCGCTCCCGGCAGAACTTCCCGATCGCCTCTACATCCATCCGCTGCCCCGACGCAAACTGCACATGCGACAACGACACCATCCGCGTCCGCGGATGCGACGCTGCCTCGATGATCTTTTCCGTCGGCACACGCCGTACCCCGTTGTCCTCCACCTCCTCCGCCATCACCAGCTTCACCGCCCGCGTATGCACCAGATCCATCCACGGATACACATTGGCCGGATACTCCACATTCGTCGTCACGATCCGATCCCCCCACTGCCAGTCGATCCCCCGCGCCACGATCGACAATCCCTCCGACGTATTTTTCACAAACGCGATCTCATCCCGATGCGCATTGATCAGCGCCGCCGTCTCCTGCCGGAGTTTTTCCAATTCGAGATACCACGCCGCCCCGAGATACCCAGCTGCTTCCGCCTGCTGGGCATATGTCCGCAGCGCCTCCGCCGCCACGCGTGGCAGCGGGCAAACCCCCGCATGATTCAGAAACACCCAGTTCCGCAAAACCGGAAACTCTTCCTCATTGCCCACCAGTTCCGCAATCGGCCGCATATGATCATTCTATTGAGTGTCCACCTGAATTCCCAAAGGATATAATCCTTCCATGATCCGTGCCGGATTCTTCTTCACTCTCCTCACGCTCTCTTCGATTCCGTGCTACGCCTACGACTTTGTCAAAAACTCCCCGCCCGAGCGCTGGATCGAACGCTACCTCCCCGAAGACCTTCCCAAACTCGACACCCCGGCCTATTTTCAGGACCTGGACAAAGCCCGCGACCTCGCTTTCCACGGCCGCTACAAAGCCGCCCTCATCGCCATCCGCTCGATCAAGAACGTCCCGGCCGCCCAGACCGCCACCCTCCGCGCCACCTCCCTCTACGCTTTAGGCCGCTACACCGAAGCCCTCACTGCCCTCAACGACTCTACTGATCCCGCCACCCAGGTCCTCCGCGCCCAAATCCTCGCCCAGTCCGGCAATCTCGACCAGGCCCGCGTCCTACTCAAAACCCACCTCGCCAAATTCCCCGAATCCATCCCCGCCCATTTCTATTCCGCGCAGTTCTCCGACACCCTCGGCGACATGACCGCCGCCCAGCGTGAATACGCCTGGTTCAACGACGACCAGCACCGCTTCCTCGACCACTGGAAAGGCAGCCCCGACCGCCCTCCCTTCGACAACGCCGAAAACGCCGTCCTCATCGCCCGCGCCCTCGACCGCCTGGCCAATCTCAACGGCTCATACAAAGACAACCACCAGCTCCACGAAGACATCCTCAACATGATGGTCCACGCCTACGACGTCACCGACCGTGGCTACTGGCCCGCCCACACCGCCGCCGCCCGCTATTTCCTCGCCCATGACCAGACCAAAGAAGCCGGCCAGGAACTCCTCGCCGCGTTACGCGCCAACCCCAACGACGCCGAAACCCTCGACCTGCTCGGCACCATCGCCCTCAGCGAATTCGACTTCGACAAAGCCGACAAAGTCATCTCCGCGCTGCGCGACACCGACCCAAACTCCTTCGACGCCGACCTGCTCGAATGCCGCAGCCTCTTAAAACAGCGTCGCCCCCAGGACGCCGAAGGCCTCGCCCGCCGCGTTATCGCCGCCCGACCCAAAGACCTCGAAGCGATGGGCCTGCTCGCCGGCAGCCTCATGCTCCAACTCCGCGACGACGAAGCGCACCAAATCCTCAAGCAAGTCGAATCCATCGACCCCGGCAACGCCAGCGCCTATTACGAAGTCGCCGACCAGCTCGATTCCATGCGGCAATACCCCCGCGCCGCCGCCATGTACAAGATCGCCATCGAGCGCGCCCCCTGGTGGACCGAAGCCCAAAACGCCTTGGGTCTTCTCTACACCCAGTCCGGCCAGGAAGACCAGGCCCACGCCGTCCTCGACGCCGCCCACGCCGTCGACCCCTACAATCTCCGCACCACCAACTACCTCCGCCTGCTCGACCAAATGGCGACCTTCGCCAAATCCGAAACCGCCCACTTCCGCGTCGTCTACAACGCAACCGTCGATCCCATCATCCCCGAATATTTCGGCGAATATCTCGAAACCATCTACCCTCAAGTCACCAGCACTTTCCACTGCGAACCTCCCGAAAAAACCATCATCGAAGTCTTCCCCACCCACGACGCGTTCTCCGTCCGCACCACCGGCAACCCGTGGATCGGCACCGTCGGCGCCAGTACCGGCCCGGTCATCGCGATCGTCTCCCCGCGCAAAGGCCCCAACACCATGGGCCCATTCAACTGGTCCCAGGTCCTCCACCACGAATTCACCCACACCGTCACCCTCGCGGCCACCGACAACCGCATCGCCCACTGGATGACCGAAGGCCTCGCCGTCCAGCAGGAAAACGCCCCCATCCCCTGGGACTGGGTCCCCATGCTCTACAACTCCGTCAAAAATAAATCCCTCTTCCCCCTCGACCAGCTCACCTGGTCCTTCATCCGCCCCAAGCGCCCCATCGATCGCCAGCTCGCCTACGCCGAGTCCTATTGGATCTGCACATACATCGAACAAACCTGGAACCACGACGCCATCCTCAAAATGCTCCAGGGCTTCAAAGACGGCAAATCCCAGGACCAGGTCTTCCTCGACTCCCTCGGCAAATCCACCACCGACTTCTTCACCGACTTCCAAAAATGGACCGAAGCCGAGGTCGCCACCTGGGGCTACGACGAAGCCACCAGTAAAAAATACGCTGAATTGCGAGCGCAAGGCGAAGCAATGATCAAAGCCCGCCAATACCCCGAGGCCGTCGCCATCTGGGAACAGATCGCCCAAATCCGCCCCGTCGACCCGCTCCCCCATCAGCGACTCGCCGGCCTTTATCTCACCAAAGAAGTCAACGAACCCCGCAAAGCCGCCGACCACCTCGTCGCCCTGAGCAAAGTCGATCTCAAGGACAACCGCTACGCCAAGCGCGTCGCCCGCATCTACCGCGACATCGGCGACCTCCCCAACGCCATGTCCTACGCTCGGCGCGCCGTCTACGTAAACCCCTACGACCCCGACGCCCACGACCTCTTCGCCGAGCTCTGCGAAAAAACCAACGACACCAAAGACCTCGCCCGCGAAAAGCGCGTCATTCCCATCCTCGCCAAGTGGATGGAACAGAATCGCAAGCAATCCGCAATCTCCGACCAATAAGGACCATCAAATGACCCCCGACCAGCTCACCATCCAGGCCTTCCAAAAACACATCTCCGACCGCTACGAATCCGTCGACCGCCAGCGCGGCTGGCCCAAAACCTTCCCCTACCTCATCGAAGAAATCGGCGAACTCGCCACCGCTCTCAGCTCCGACGACCGCCCCAACCTAGAAGAAGAATTCGCCGACGTCATCGCCTGGCTCTGCACATTAGCCAACATCCGCGACATCGACCTCGCCACCGCCATCCACCGCAAATACCTCGGCGAAAAGCCCCCCGAAGGTCACAAATAATTTTGCGTCCGCACTCTCCGCCGCGCCATAAGCAATCCCAAACAAGCCACGCCAATCACCCCCGGCTCCGGCACGCTTGCCACCAGCTCACTCACATACCCCGCCCCAAATATCGCCTCCCGCTCCGCCAACAACTCCGGCGACAACCCCCCCGTCTGCTCCCCATACACTCGATCCATCAGCAGATAATCCGCCGAATTCACCACCCCGTCATAATTAAAATCCCCATCCACCCAATGCGGATCAGCAAGATGCTTGGCGAACGTCCGGTCAACCAGCGCATAATCATCCGCATTCACCACCCCATCCAGATTCGCATCTCCCAGATAAGTAATCTGCGTGGTAATCGCCGAACCCGAGTCACTATACCCAATCGCCAGCCGATGCTGAGCGTCCGCATTGGCGGTCGAAGAAAAAATTGACGCATTCCTCAGATATCCGCGAATGCTGTCCACCGACGATCCGCCGACATAACTCACGACCAGCGTATTCCCCGCGATATCCAGCGTCCCCGTCCCAGAAATCGAAATCCCCTTCACCGAAATCGTCTTCACCGCCCCGCCCGCCGCCACGCTCACATGCGTCGCTCCCGACAAATTCAATCCCTGAAGATGCTGCGACGAATTAAACACCACATTCCCCCCGCCAGCATTCACCGTCAGCGGCGTCGACGAAACACTCCCCGTATCCGCATTAAACGTCCCCGTCCCCGCACTATTCACAAAAGCCCCCGGCCCAGTCCACTGCACTCCGCTCCCAAACGTCGCCGTCCCCGAATTGGTAAATGTCCCCACAACCGTTACCGGCACGCTGCTCGCCGGCGCAAACGTCCCCGCATTATTCACCTTCCCATTCAACACGCTCGTCGTCGGCCCATTTAACGTCAGCGTCTGCCCTGCATTAATATCCAACGTGTTCCCCGGCGCTAAAAGCACATCCTTCACCGTCGCATTCTGATCCAGAGTAATCACCGACGCCGCCCCGCTGATCGTGTAATCCAGCCGCGCCTCCACCGTCCCATCATTCGGCACCAACCCCGCATGCCACTGCGTCGCCGTACTCCAATTCCCATTCCCCCCCTTCCACGCCAGCCACAACGGCGTAATCCCCACCAGATCATAATCCGCCACCAGCGGCATATGATCGCTCCCCACAAAATCATCGTTGCTGTCAAAATTCTTCAGCGCGTTCAAATATTTCATCGGATCGGTCAAATCATTCAGCGCTGTATTGCTCGTGCTATTCACCGCCGCGTGCAGCGCCGTTGACCCATTGTTCCCGAACACCTCATACGCATACCCATACTGCGAAGATGGAAAATTCCCCGTATAAGGGTCCGAGGTATCCTTCTCCAGTTGCAGCCCCGGCTGCGTCAGCACTGGATTGCTCACCAGTTGCAAGTCGATGCGCGACCCCAGCGACGTCGTTGATTGGCTGTAAAGATATTTCCACGTACTGCTCGAATTCACCCAAGGCGAGACGAAGCTCGCCGCCACCGGATCATACGCCCGCCCCGATCCACCCGCCGCCACCAGCGTCTGATACGACGCCTCGCTGCTCGCCCCGGTCAGATTGTAATCCCCTGCAAAAATGATGTGCGCACTGCTCCCCAGCGTGTCGGCATCCGCCCGAACCTCCTGGGCCTCTATGTTCCGCCGATTCGCGCTGGTCGCATCGCTGTCAGCCTTGTAGTGGTCGACGTACATGTAAAAATCCGCGTTTGTCCCATATCCCAGCGGCTGAATCTGAAATCGCAGCGGCGCTCGTGCCGCCCCCGATCCGCTGACTGTCCCGATCACCTTGCTCGCCAGGATCTGCACCGTCTTGGTGTTGTATATCAATCCATCATAGTTGGCGCTCGTGGCCGGGTCGCTGATATTTACATAGGCATAAGTCCCCGCCCCGTAAATGTTATTCATCGCCGTCACCAGATTCGGCAGCGTCGTGGTATTGATCTCCTCCACCGCAAATACATCCACTGGCTGAGCCGTCGTCCCGATGTGATGCTCACCGATCCCCTCAATCACCGTCGGCAGCCCCGCATACGACGCTGTGATATTGTTGTCGTTCCCCTGATCGGCACTATCTATATTGTAAGAAACAATCCGCAGCGTCCCCCGCGCCGCCGGCACCGACATGAGGACCACCACGCCAAATACAACCAGCTTCTTCCTCGGCATCGTCTCGCTCCATTGGATGTGTCTTTCCCATCATATCACGAACGTACATCCAATTGGCCTAAATTTGACGAATCTTGAGCGTTAGTTAGAGTTTCGTTAATGCAGCGACGCACCCTCGGGATATTCCTCCTCGTGCTGTTCTCGCTCTGCACATCACTTTCCTACGCCCAAGTCACCGGCGACGTCGAATCCGTCGGCTTTTCCTCCCTCTACCGCCCCGATTCCTGGACCCCGATGGTCGTCCGCCTCCAGCCCCAAACCGCACAAACCGCCACCTACCAAATCCAGGTCGTCCAGGAAGACCTCGACCGCGACCACCCCATCTACTCCCGCACCGTCACCGTCACCGGCAACACCGAAGGCCAACCCAGCAACGACCAGCGCTTCTGGATGTACTTCATCCCCCAACCCACCGAATGGCAAAACGCCCATGGCCTCCCCGACGCCTCCGACGGCCTACCGCGCCTCCAGGAACGCCTCAAAGTCTTCGTCACTAACGCCGCCGGCACCAAGCAAATCTCCCAGCTCCCCATCACCTCCACCATAAACAAACTCGACGGCTATCGCTCTTCCTTCGCCGAAGGTCGCGGCACCAAAATGATCCTCGTCGTCTCCGACCAGGACTCCGGCTCCCTTGCCATGTCCAACGACTACTCCCAGCCCGACCTCATCCAGGGAATTCAAGAAAACGTCGCGATGATCCCGGTCACCCCCGCCGATCTCCCCGACGACCCGCGCGGCTACGACGCCGTCGACGCGATCATCCTCCTCCACGTCGACCCCGCCAACCTCAAACTCCCCACCGACCAGCGCATGCGCGCCCTCCGCCAGTACGTCTCCTCCGGCGGCCGCCTGGTCATCTGCCAACTCCCCCAATGGGAAAAAATGGCCGGCTACGGCGACCTCCTACCCGTCAGCTTCCCCCAGCTCGGCCAAGCCGAACCCTACGTCCAGGGAAATGTCGAAAGCAACAACCTCGGCCCCCTCCGCTCTCTCGCCAAAGCCAACGACGACCCCACATGGAACTCCCTCAAAGGCCCCATCAGCCTCGCCGTCGCCGAAGCCAACACCAATACCGTCGTCGACCAATGGATCGACTGGCCGCAAAACGCCTCCTCTCCCATCCCCCCCAAAACCCCCTACATCGTCCGCGCCCTCTACGGCGTCGGCTCCGTCACCTGGGTCGCCCAGGACCTCGGCGACCCCAACGTCGTCTCTCGCGCCCGCTCCAACTGGACTAACATCTGGGACCGTGTCTTCGATTGGAAAGAAGACCCGATCATCCTCGGCAACCTCACACCCAAAGAAATTAAAGACGCCTATGCCCCTTCCACCGCCGTCGAACTCGGCCGCGGCCTGCTCGCCGGCATGGAACACGGTCAGCGCGGCGCCACCATGGTCTTCGTCGCCATCGTCTTCTTCATCGCCTACTGGGTCCTCGCCGGCCCGGTCGCCTATTTTGTCCTCCTCCGCCAGGATCGCGCCCGCCTGAGCTGGTTCATCTTCGGTGCCAGCGCCTTCGCCGCCACCCTCGTCACCGTCCTCGTCGTCAAGATCGCCCTCAGCGGCTCCCCCGTCATCCGCCACACCACCGTCGCCCGCTCCGGCAACTCTGCCCCCACCGTCGCCGACGCCCGCATCGGACTCTACATCCCCAAAGATGGCCCGCAAACCATCTCCCTCCAGCAAACCGCACCCGACACCCTCAGCTACATCACCCCCTTCCCCATCCATCCCCAGTTCGCCTCCGGCAACGACTACCCCGCCTACCTCGAATACACCGTCCCCATCCACGACGGTGCCGACGACCCCGACCCGTCCATCGTCATCCCCTTCCGCCGCACGCTGAAAAAAATCCAGGCCCGCTGGATCGGCATCAGCAAAACCGGCATCGAAGGCTCCGCCGAACTCCGACCCGCCGACCAAGGCTACCTATCCGGCACCGTCACCAACGCCACCGGCAACGATCTCTCCAATCTCTATCTCGCGTTCAAATTCCCCGCCTCCGATGACTTGTCCCAGGACTGGGTCCTCTACGTTCCCCACCTCGCCAAGGGAGGCACCATCGACCTCTCTCAGGAATTCAAATCCGCCTCCATCCTCCCCCCCGACGTCGCCTCCGTCGAACAACTCAAAGGTCAATCCGTCCGCGGCATCATCGGCCAGCCCGGCCGCGAACTCCAATGGGATACCTACTGGTTCAACCTCCTCCACTCCGCCACCTCCGGCATCGGCGACAACAACTTCTCCGACCTCTCCCGCTCCTTCCCGATCCTCTCCCTCTTCGAACGCATCCCCCCCGCCAAAATCACCACCGAGCGCAAAGACCGCTTCGAAATCCTCCGCCGCGGCGCTCGCAAACTCGACTGCTCCCACCTCGTCGCCGCTGGCGCTCTCGTCGTCCTCGCAGAATCCGACAACTCCACCCTCCCCTTCCCATTAGAAGTCAACTCCAACCCCACCCCCGGCACCGGCACCACCTTCTACCAAGCCATCATCCCCCTCAAACGCCCCGCCCCCGAACCCGCTTCCCAACCCTCCAACTAGGAATTTTCTCATGGCCGCAGTCATCAAAACCGTCAACCTCACCAAACGCTACGGCACACTCGTCGCCCTCTCCAACCTCAACCTCGAAATCAACGAAGGCGACTGCTTCGGTTTCATCGGCCCCAACGGCGCCGGCAAATCCACCACCATCAAAATTCTCGCCACCCTCCTACAACCCACCTGGGGCGAAGCCCGCGTCTGCGACTACGTCATCGGCTACCAATCCCGCCAGATCCGCCCCCTCATCGGCTACGTCCCCGACTACTTCGGCGCTTACGAAGACATGGTCGTCCAGGAATACCTCGACTTCTTCGCCGCCGCCTACAACATCCACGGCTCCAACCGCACCAAAGTCGTCACCGACGTCCTCGACCTCACCGACCTAGGCTACAAACGCGACGCCCTCGTCGACGGCCTCTCCCGCGGCATGAAACAACGCCTCTCCATCGCCCGCGTCCTCCTCCACGACCCCAAACTCCTCCTCCTCGACGAACCCGCCGGCAACCTCGATCCCCGCGCCCGCATCGAACTCCGCGAACTCCTCAAAGAACTCCGCCGCATGGGCAAAACCATCCTCATCTCCTCCCACATCCTCCCCGAACTCCAGGACCTCTGTAACACCGTAGGAATCATCGAGCAAGGCGAACTCCTCTACAGCGGCCCCTGGACCGACGTCGTCCGCCGTGCGCGCACCGGCACCATCCTCCACATCACCGTCACCAACCCCACCCAAGCCGCCGCGCTATTGTCTCAAAACCCCAACATCGAATCCGTCACCCCCACCCCCACCCATTTAGAAATCTCCATCAAACACGGCATCGAAGACTACTCCTTCATCCCCCAACAACTCATCCAATCCGGCTTCAAACTCACCATGCTCAAAGAAGAAGAAGTCAACCTCGAAACCGCCTTCATGCGTCTCACTAAAGGAATGGTTCAATAACACTGATGCGAACCCAAAGGAAATCTTGATGACAAAAAGAATCCCCCTTCATCCTCCTTCGCGTGTTTGCTTCGCGTCTTCACTTCGCGCCCTTCGCGATCTCTTCATTCGATAAGGCCCCCATGCTCGGAATCGGCAATTATTTCTGGCGTCTCATCCCCGCAAACCCAATTCTTCTGCGCGTCGTAGAAGGCGGCTCCAAACGCCGCCGCGACCTCATCATCCGCTGCGCCTACCTCGGCCTCCTCATCCTCGTCGTCATCCTCTCCGTCCTCTCCGCCACCGGCAACGGCGCGATGGGCCTCGACACCCTCGCCGGCACCAGCGCCCGACTCTTCCAGCAAATGTCCTACCTCCAGCTCGGCCTCGTCGCCCTCCTCGCTCCCATCTTCACCGCCGGCGCCATCACCCAGGAAAAAGACTCCCAAACCTACGACATCCTCCTCTCCACCCCTCTCACCAACGGCCAAATCATCCTCGGCTCACTCCTCTCCCGCCTCTTCTTCGTCATCGCCCTCCTCATCTCCGGCATCCCCGTCTTCTCCATCACCCAAATGTTCGGCGGCGTCGCCATCTCCGCCATCTTCCGCTCCTTCATGATCTCCGCCGCCACCGCCTTCGTCACCGGCGCGCTCGCCATGGCCATCGCCACCTTCAAAGTCGGCACCCGCCGTACCATTTTCTCCTTCTACCTCTTCATCGTCATCTATCTCATCGGCGGCATGCTCCTCGACCGCCTCCCCTACTTCCACCGCACCTTCGACCCCCTCGACCACCACGCCACCGACACTTCCATCCTCACCGCCTTCCACCCGTTCCTCGCCCTTCGCTCCATCTTCAACGAACCCAACTACCTCCCCGCCGACTACGGCTCACTCCCCGATTCCCTCAAAACCTGGCCCATCGGCTGGGCCCTCTCCAGCCCCGCCTCCTTCTACTGCACCTTCATGTTCACGCTCTCTCTCGTCCTGGTCCTCCCCGCCATCGTCGCCCTCCGCCGCGTCGCCCAATCCACCCTCAGCCTCAAATCCTGGCTCTTCCAAAAACTCCACCTCTCCACCGGCGACCGCACGCAAAAACCCCGCCCCGTCTGGACCAACCCCATCGCCTGGCGCGAAGCCCGGACCAAAGCCTCCGCCGCCCGCGCCTCGCTCCTCCGCTACGGCTTCATCTCCCTCGGCCTCCTGGGCGCTTTCGCCCTCGCCTACGCCTATGGCACCCCCCTCCCCGTCGACCGCTATGTCACCGCCCATGCCTACGACGCCGGCAAATCCGAACTCTTCATCTCCCGCACCGGCAACCCCACCGAGGTCTTTCTTGTCCGCCCAGGACTCACCGCCGTCACCTTCAACGGCAAACCCGCCGACCTCTCCGTCCTCACCCGCAAACTCGCCCTCAGCGTCCCCCCTTCTGTCGACACCGCCGGCCGAAAACTCATCACCTCCCTCGACCTCGTCGAAATGCCCCGCCGCATCAGCGCCGATCAAACCCGCTCGTTGCTCCTCGGCGCCGTCCTCGTCGAAGTCGCCGTCATCCTCCTGATCGTCACCAACGCCGCCGCCTCCACCGTCACCCGCGAAAAAGAAGACGGCACCCTCGACCTCCTCCTCTCCACCCCCATCACCAGCCGCTACTACATCTGGGGCAAACTCTGGGGCCTCGTCTCTTTCGTCCTACCCCTCATCGCCGTCCCCGTCCTCAGCGTCGCCATCTTCGTCATCTGGGATCTGATCCGCCTGCTCTCCACCGACGACTCCCAATTCCGCTGGATCGTCTTCCCCGAATCCATCCTCGTCATGCCCGCCACTCTCACTATCGTAGTTGCCTTCGCCGCCATCCTCGGCATGCAAATGTCCCTCCGCCTCCGCAAAACCGTTATGGCCGTCATGACCTCCCTCGGCATCGTCGTCGGCGTTTGCGCCACCCTCGGCTGGTGCGGCTTCACCATGCTCTCCAACTCCGGCTCCCAATCCTCCTTCCTCCTGGTCATCGGCTCCTTCAGCCCCTTCACCCTCCTCACCCTCATGCTCGACCCCTACCACTTCGGCGGCCGCATCTTCGAAAACGAAGCCGACGTCGTCGCCGCCCGCGTCCTCATCCTGGCCTTCGGCTACGCCGCCGCCGCCGCCTACGCCCTCGTCGTCTGGTCCATGTACAAATCCATGGTCAAAAACTTCGACATGACCATCCGCAAACAATCCCGCTAACCCATATTACTCACCACAGCGAACACGAAGCTCACCGAGAAAAACAAAGGATGATCGAGTCAACCCGCGACTGTTATCGCAAGCAATTTACGCCAATCCAAGCGAATCCTCTCCTGTTTTCTCTGTTTTCTCTGTGTTCTCCGTGCTCTCTGTGGGCTCCGTGGTGATCTTGTATTTTTCACCTGGATTCATCCCCCCAACCACCGATCCCGATTCTCCGCCACAAACGCATCATCATTCAAATGCGGATACGCCGCATACACCCGATCGATCTCCCCCACCTGCCCCGCCCCAAACGTCTCTTTCGGATTAATACACCACACCCCCTCCAATAATCCCTGTCGACGTAACACTTCATGCAACCCCGCAATACACCCCGCAAACCCATTAGCCGCATCAAAAAACGCCGCATTCGAATCCGTCACCTCAATCGACTTCGCCAGCAGCGCCTCACTCGCCCCCTTCCCCGCGCGCACCGCTGCATGACACTCCTCGAGCAATTCCACCGCCCGCTTCGTCCACACCGACCAGTGCCCGAGTAGCCCCCCCACGATCCTCTTCTCCACCACCCTCCCATTCACCCTCACCCGAAACGGCGTCACCAGATCCATAACAATGTTGTCATCATTCCCCGTATACAGCGCAATATCCTCCCGCCCCGCCTCCGCCACCGCCCGGATCACATCCAGCGTCTGATACCGATTAAACGGCGCCATCTTGATCGCACACACATTCTCAATCTCCGCAAACCTCCTCCAAAACCCAAACGGCAGCACCCTCCCCCCCACCGCCGGCTGCAAATAAAACCCCACCACCGGCAACACCTCCGCCACCTCCCGACAATGCGCCACGAGCTCCCCTTCCGACCCCTCCCGCATCGCCCCCAAACTCAAAAGCCCACAGTGATACCCCGCCTCCCGCAAAAACCCCGCCTCCGCCACCGCCTGCTTCGTCTTCCCACAAATCCCCCCCACCCGCACCAGCGGCTCCCTGCGCGTCTCATCCCCCCTCCTCATCTCCTCCGCCGCCAACTCAAGCACTGGCTTAAACAATCCCACCCCCGGTTCCCGAATCTCAAACTGCGTCGTATGCACCCCCACCGCCAATCCCCCCACCCCCGCATCAATATAATACCGCGTTAGCGCCCTCTGCCTCCGCTCATCCAATTTACGTTCCGCCGTCAACGCCAACGGATTCGCCGGTATCGCTATCCCCCGATGCAAAATCGCCTGAATCTCTTTAGACAACATAAACTTTCCATCTCTTCTTCTGACTACTGACTACTGACTACTGACTTCTCTCCCCTAGTATCTCCCATCCCGCGCCTCAAAATGCGTAGGCTTCCCAATATCCTTCCCCCCCCCCATCACCCACTTCGCAATCCACACCATCATCTGATCCGCCGACACCCGCGGATACCCATACAACCGATGCCCAAGCTGCCCATTGCTGAGCAGCGCATCCCCCGCCTCCCCCCCCGTAAATTTCACATCCTTCCCCATGAGCTTCCCATACCGCTCACACACCACCCGCATCGACAACATCTCCGGCCCAGCCACATTCACCACAAACGGCGGCGTCCCCACCTGATCAAACGCCGCCAGCGTCATCGCATTCGCATCCCCCTGCCAGATCACATTGAAATTCCCCATCGCCAGATCAATCACCTCCCCTGCCCACACGCGCTTGGCCACATCCACCAGCACCCCATACCGCATCTCCATCGCATAATTCAATCGTATCAGCGCCACCTCCGTCCCATTCACCCGGCTAAAATGCTCAAACATCCGCTCCCGCCCCAAACACGACATCGCATAATCCCCCGCCGGCCCAGGCACATCCCCCTCCAGAGATCCCCCCCTCACCACCGGCGATAACCCATACACATTCCCCGTGGAAAACGCCACGATCTTACTCTTCCGATATTTCCGCGCACACTCCCCCGCCAAAAAAGTATTCATCGCCCACGTTAGCGCCTCCTGATTCGTCGACCCAAACTTCATCGCAGGCATATACACCACATTCGCCACGTCCGGCAGCTTCTCCAGCTCCTCCCGATCCAACAAATCACACTTGATCGTCTCCACCCCCATCTTCTCCAACCTCGGCCTCTCCTCCGCATTACTAAACCGCGCCACCCCAATCACCTTACGCTTCACCCCCGCCATCTCCGATGCCCGCACCGCCATCCGCGCCAACGTCGGCCCCATCTTCCCCGCCACCCCCAAAAACAAAATATCCCCCTTCAATCGCGACATCGCCCCCACCGCCGCCTCGCTCGGCTCGCTCAGCATCTCCTCGAGCTCCTCCACCGACCCAATCATCTCCGCCACCTTCTTCACATCATCTCCTTAATGCACCCGAAGTATATGCGTTCCCGATTCCAGCAACACAGATTTCGTTCCCGTCGTCGAATCGTACACCGCATTCACATCCTTTCCATCCACGCTCACCATCGCATTATTTGAAACATTCAACCGAACCGTCGTTTCTTCATCCAATCGCACACTCACGCGCACCCACCCATTCCCATCCCGCACCCCCGAAATATCCGCCGGCTTCCCACTCCCCCACAACAACTTCCCATCCCCCTTCAATACCGTCACACCCGACCCCATTATCGATATTTTCCCCGACACCCTCCCCACCGCCAGCACGCGCCCCGCCACCTCCATCCCATCCACCTCATGCAATTTCGCATCACCCAAAAAGAATATCCGCGACAATCCACCATTCACTTCAAACGTTTCCACCCCCTCCTGCGACTCCACTTCTTTCAACGCCGGCAATTTCACATCCGCCCCGCCCACTCTCATCACAAACGCAAACTTCTCCTCCCCAACCTCTCCCGGCGTCGTCATCGATAAATGCCACTGATCCGGATAATCCCCCGCCTTCTTCCGCTCCGGCTGCGCATCCTTCGGAAATCCCCCCCACTGCTCCACTTTCAATTCCCCCGGCCGAACCATCTCCCCAACCAATTTGGCCGCTCCATTCGCCACCTCAATCTTTCCCCCATTCACCCCAAACCGATTTGCCCCATGCAGCAACCACGACACCCCCACCGGCTTCGTCGGTTTCACCACATCCCTCACTACAAACACATCCGGCCGAATAAACACCACCTGCCGCCGCCAAGACTGCAACAACCCCTCCGGATATGTCCCTCCCGCTTCCGATTCCACAAAATCAAACCCCTCCCGATCTGATACAAACGAAACGATCTTCCCATCCTTCCCCACCAGCTCATCCTTCCCATCCACCAGCAGCTCATTATGCGCCTTCCCCGTAAACGTCCACCCATTATGGTGCGGCGACCCATACCAATCGTAATACCCCGAATCCACCGCCAACGGCTCGCCCAGATCATTCAACAAAAACGCATTCTGATCCGGATGATCATGCCCCCGCACCTTCGCCGTTCCATAATATCTCCCACCCTTCAGCCCAAATTCCACATCCCGATCCGTCGCCAAATCCGTCCGCATCACCGCCCACCCCGAATCCCGATACCAAACCCCCAGCGGCAATTCCTCCCCCGGCGGCTTGCTCGCAATCTTCGCATCATGCGCTAGCAGTAGCGCAATCCGTTGCCGCACCTGCGTCTCCCCCTTGTCCACCCGAATCTGATCCCCATACCACTGCAACACTGGATCACCCGTCACCCGCGCACACACATACGCATTCACCTTATCCAGCAAATTCGGCGGCGTGAAATTATTATCATTAAACTGAATCCCCGCCCCACCCGCCGGCGAAACCATCAAACAAAAATACCCCACCTTCTTTAGCCACGGCACCTGATACGCATCAATCCCCGTCGCCGTCTTCAGCGCATCCGCCCACTGATAAACAAACATCAAAGTATACGACACATAATGCGTCCCCTCATGCCAATCCCCATCCCGCCCTCCCTTCGGCAAAAATTCCGTCAAATACAACTCACTCCCATACTTCCACCACGCATCCGCCTCCGCCACCTCATCCCCCACCGCGAGCCCTGCCTCCACCAGCGCCGCCGTCTGAAACCACACATGATTATTCCAGGAATCCCCCCGCAACGGCTTCAAATATTTGTACAACTCCTTCCCCCGCGCCACGATACACTCCCGCAAAACCCCCCGCTCCTCCGGCGTATACCGATCATAAAGCCAGTCATAACTCAGCGCCATCGCATGCAAAATGTCATGTGCCGGATGATCGACACCAGTGATTCCCGTAATCCCCTTCGCATCCAATTTCGCCGCCGCCAGCGCCCACCGCTTCGCCTCGGCCACATCTTTCTCATCCCCCGTCACCACCGCCGCCAAACTCGCCGCCAGAATATGCGTTTGATAATCATCCCCCACCGCCACAATCCGCCGCCAATCCTCCACATTCCACTTCCCCCCCGGATACCCCTTCGGCTCCCCCGGCGGCGTCTCCTTCCTCCCCTCCTCCACATACGCCTCAATCACCCCCCAATGCTCCTTCCCCCAATCCGACCGCGCCGCCTCCCCCACCCGCTTCATCTCCCCCCGATCCATCACCAAC
>DASRRR010000036.1:0-66488 GCA_035656825.1 Tepidisphaeraceae bacterium
GCGTATTTTCCGCGGGGTCAGCAAGAGGTATTTGAATCAATATGTGGCCATGTTCGAGTGGGCGCATAACCTCAAGCAGGCCTCCGATGAATTCCTGCAGGCACTGCTTACACCAAACACCAAAGAACCGACATGAGCCGAACATCGAACATCGAACATCGAACGTCCAACTTCGAACGTTCAACTTTGAACGGGGGAGGGGAGGAGATTTTTTAGGAGGGTGAGGTAGCGGGGGAGGATGTTGTGTTGTCGGGGGGTGAGGGTGAGGTGGCGGTTGACGAGGTGCCAGTGGTCGGCGGGCCAGGGGGGGAGGGGGGTGCCGTGGGAGGAGGAGGATTGGACGGAGACCAGGCCGTCGTTGGGGCCTTCGACTTGGTGGATGACTCGCCAGGAGGGGAGGAGGAAGGTGGGGATTTTGTGCCAGGGTTGGGAGGCGGAGATGGAGTAGTAGGTGACTTCGGGGGAGTCGGGGGTTTGCTCGTTGAAGCGCTGGGCGGAGGAGGGGGTGAGGTCTTTGACGCCGGTGAGGTCGAGGCCGAGGCGGGTGAAGAGGCGGAGGATGCCGGTGCGGGAGAGGTTGCGGAGGGCGAAGTCGGCGTAGGTTGTGCCGGCGTGGGGGGTGGAGAGGGTGACGAGGGTGGAGACGCGGTGGTGCATGTTGAGGCGGGAGATCATGTAGCGGGCGTCGAGGCCGCCTAGGGAGTGGGCGAGGATGAGGACTTTTTGGTGAGGGTCGGGGGAGTTGTGTAGGTGGGAGAGGATGTTGCGTTTGAGTTGGGCGGCGCGGCGTTCGATGGAGGCGGTGGGGTGGACGTGGGTGAGATGGACGGGGTAGCCGGCGGCGGAGAGGGAGCGATGGAGGGATTGGAAGGAGGAGAGACGGATCGGGCCGAGGTTAGCGGAGCCGAGGAGGCCGTGGTGGAGGAAGATTGGGGGGGAATGACGAATGAGGAAATCCGAATGACGAAAGAAGGATGAATGACGAAATCCTAATTGCGAGTCAATCTTACAGTATGGATGAATTATTGAGACGGGATGGGGCGTTGCATATAGGCTTCGGTGAGAGAATCGCCGGTGGGGCTGAGGGAGTATTCGGCGGGAAGTTCGGAGATGAGGTGGAAGCCGAGGTATTGGAAGATGGGGATGTTGCCGGTTTGGGTGATGGTGTAGAGGGAGAGGGAAGTGCAATGGTGCTCGCGGGCGATGGGGAGGAGGGAGCTAATGAGAGTTCGGGCGACGCCGCGGCGGCGGGAGTGGGGGTGGACGGCTAGGCCTATGATGCGGAGGGTGTTGTCGAGGGGGGTGTAGCGGAGGGTGCCGAGAAGTTGAGAGGATTCTTCGGCGACGAGGCGATGTAGGGAAGGGGTCAAGGCAGCGAGATTGGTTAAGGCGGCGGAGTTGGGGAGGTAGATGGAACGGAGCGGAGCGAAGGCGGCTTCGGTGAGGTGATGGATGGACTCAGCATCCAACGAGGTAGCTAGACGGACGGTAATTGGCATGAGGTTTTTTATTGGTCAGAGATGGGATCGGAGAAGGACGTTCGTGGGAAAATTTTCAGGCGTAAGAACAGATTCTTTGCTGGTCGCGTCGGACAGTAACTTCATGAATGCCAGCAGTGCGTCCAATTGACGCTGGCCTTGAACTTGGCCGGGGTCGATGTCGAACTCGATTTCATCAGGAGCGAAGAAATGGCAGTTGGCGACAATTTCCGCGAATTGAACGCAGAGCAGGCGGTCGTGCATCTCAGGTGCGGGGAATGCGTCTGTGGCGTTCTGCGGGAGTTCGCATGGGTTGCCGTTGCGGTGATAGACGAGATCGTATTGCGCGTGGCGAAGTTGATCCAAGACGCGCTGCCAGTCGTCAATATTGGTGTTGAAAACGTAGATATCGAGCCAGCTCCCATCGAAGATGAAATACTCGGCTACTGTTCCCCAGGCTATTTTGTCCATCATGACTGCTCGGAATGGTGTGAGATAAATGACGGAATTCGCATGGACTACGGCAGGAGACATTTCTCCTTTGTACCCTTGGCAATCGCCCTCTGGCGTATTATCGTAATGCATTGCTAAAACTCAGCGTATCGCAACGGACGCGATTGCTCATGTCCCACTCTCTGTCGAGGACCCCGCCGTGAAGGGAATGCAGGAAGCCAGTACTAAGAAGATCTACGATGTTCAGTCCAGCTTCTACGATGCGACCTTCGGGAAGCTGGTCAAACGGCGGATCGAAGAAGCCGTTCGGCATATGAATATCTCGGATACCGATCGCGTTCTTGATCTGGGCATTGGGACGGGGGCGTCGCTGAACTATTATCCGAATCGGGGGCGCATTATTGGCGTGGATTTGTCGGAGGGGATGTTGCGCGAGTGCCGGAAGAAAATTGAGGCGCGCGGACTGGATCATGCCACGGTTTTTCGGGCGGATGCGATGCATCTGCCTTTTGACGACGATACTTTTGACCATGTCTTTATCAGTCATGTGATCAGCGTGGTTTCAGATCCGTTTAAGCTGGTGCAGGAAGCGCAGCGCGTGGCCAAAGAGGGCGCGCGGATCGTGATTGTGAATCACTTTCAGTCGACCAATCGCTTTTTGGCGATGTTGGAAAAGCTGCTCTGTCCGTTGTGCGTGAAACTGGGATGGCGGAGCGATCTTCCGCTGCAGGACCTTGTCCGGCGGACGGGGATTCAGGTGGACTATCGGTTTAAGCTGGAGAGCATTGATCTGTGGGAGACGGTGGTGATCTCCAACAACAAGTCCGCGATCCGGCGCGAGCCGATCATTCCCAGCCAGCTGCCGATGAGTGGCCGGCCGGTCGGGACTCCGGCGTTTTCTTAACTACGCGTGGTTGCTGCCGGTTTCTTTTTGGCTGGTTTGGTGGTGGGGCGGGTGGTTGGGGCGGTGGATGGGGTGCGGGTGTATTCGCCGGAGCGCAATTCGGCGCGCATGCCTTCGGCGCGGCGCACCAGCGCGGCGGGATCGGCGGGGCGGGTTGCGGGCCTCATTGCGTAGGACAACCGATGGGTATCCCGAGGCCTGCCGGGTGTAATCTCCGCCACAAAGTCAAAAGGCGGCCACTGCCACCACGGCGCAACGACCCACTCCGTCAGGCTCACCGTCTGGTAGCCCTCTTTGCGCAGCTGCACGTCGTACTGGCCATACCAGGTAAAATCGTAACTCACGGGCGTGCGTCCGACTTCTTCATGATTGAGGTAGACCAGCGCCCCCTCGGGATCGGAATGAATGATGAGCCTTCTTTCCACCCCGCAGCCCGCGAGCGCCAAGCAACCCGCCGCCACTAAACTCCGCTGCCAAGCACGCATCATCACGAATCACTCCTCATAGCCCATCGCGCTCCGCGAAGTATAGACCCGACCCTTGCGTTCGCAAGACAAGCTCCATTGAATGCCTATAATCCCGCCGCAACCGTCCGTGCGTCCCAGCGTATAGTTTTTAATCACCCATGCTTTTCGCCGGCATCGCCATCTTCGTTCTCGGTTCGGAAGTCCTTTTCTGGCTCTGGGCCCATCGCCGCCTCGGTCGGACGCGCCATCACGCCCTCTGGCGCACCCTCCTTCATACTTACATGACCTTTCAATCCACTGGCTTTATCCTCATCTTCCTCCAGCGCGTCTTCAACATCGTCGCAGACCTCCCGACGCTCGCACTCGCCGCCATCTACCTCTGGCACATTCTCATCCTGCCCTTCACTACCGTATGCCTGGCTCTTGGCTATTTGTTTTCAGCTTTCAGTTTTCAATCAGGAAAAAAAGGGGACGCGAGTCATTTCTCTGCCTCTGATTCCTCGACAAAGCCTGAACCCACTCGTCGTGAACTCCTCCTCGCCGGCGCGACGGCGATTCCACCTTTACTCACAGGCGTCACCGTCGCGACCGCGATGATGCAGCTCAACGACCTGCGCGTCCGCGAATTTACCATTCCGCTTCCGTCGCTTCCCCCGAATCTCGACGGGTTGACCATTGCTCATGTCTCCGACACACATGTCGGCCGCTTCACCTACGGGCAAAAGCTTAAAAACATTTCCGACATCACCAACTCCCTCCGCTGCGACCTGGTGCTGCTCACCGGCGATCTCATCGACTACTCCCTCCACGACCTGCCCGATGCCATCGAGATGGTCAAACGCATGGACCCGCGCTCCGGCCTATTCCTCTGCCAGGGAAACCACGACTGCTTCCAATCGCGCGACCAATTTGACGCGGGTGTTCGCGCCGCCGGCCTTACTCTTCTCTCCAACCAATCGGTTCATCTCAGAATCCGCAATCAGGCCGTCCAAATTTTCGGAACCCGCTGGCCCATTCCTGAAGACTACCTTCCCCGCTCCACCAAAGACGCCGCCGTCTACAATTACATTCCCGCCCTCGCAGCTGAGCGCGACCCAGATGCGTTTCCCATTCTCATGGCCCACCATCCGCACGCGTTCGACCCTGCCGCCGCCTGCGGATTTCCCATCACTCTCGCCGGCCATACCCACGGCGGGCAACTCATGCTTACCGATAACATCGGCGCCGGCCCGATCTTCTACCGCTACTGGTCCGGCCTTTACACCAAACCCAACGGCTCGGCCACGGTCATCTCCAACGGCGTGGGCAACTGGTTCCCTCTCCGCACGCACGCCCCCGCGGAAATCATCAAAATTACCCTTCGCTGCCAAACATGAAGGCGTGTCGAGAGGATCTTTAATTTCAAAGCCCATCGACCGCGGTTGATGGGCTTTCACGTCTTCGGAAATTTTTCGCCGAGTAATTCCCCCGCTTTTGCTACGCCATGCACGAGCCCTTCTGTCCATTCGCCCTTGCGGAAATATTGTTCCATCTCGCCCGCCAGTGTTGTCCAGAATCCATCGTTGCAATGCTGATGCACGCCATGATCGCCGATCACGGCAAATTTCCTCGACTTCGGCGAAACATAAATCAACACCGCATTCCGATCATCGGCTTCATGCAGCCCCATCCGCGCGAACTCGCGATGCGCCGCCGTGACGGCATCTTTGACCTTGTGATGGCTGACAAACACCCGAATTTCCCCCGACGTCTTCCGCGACGCCTGCGTAATGGCGTCGAGCACCACCTGATCCGAGACACCGTTTAGAAATGCTTTCGTCTTCATCACCAGCTCCCTCCCGCCCCGCCGCCGCCCGAACTACCACCCCCTCCGCTGAATCCGCCTCCGCCCCCGCCGCCTCCCCATCCACCCCCGCCTCCGCCCCAGCCACCGCCACCGATATACCACCCTCCCATTCGACCAGACCTTCCATAGCTCGTATGCCGCCGCAGAAACATCTGAATCACCAGAATCAACACAAAAAAGCTCACCGGCGGCAGCCAGTACGGCACCCCATTCACATCCTGCCCGCCCCCAACCGTCCTGCCCGTCCCCTTATACTCCCCCTTCGTCGCCGCCATCATCGCTTCCACCCCCGCCTTCATGCCCCCACTATAATCCCCCGCCTTGAACCGCGGCTTAATCTCATTCTCAATAATCAACTTACACGTCGCATCGGGCAGCGCCCCCTCCAGCCCATATCCTGTCACAATAAACATCTTCCGGTCATTCACAAAGACAAACAACGCCGCCCCATTGTTCTTCCCCTTCTGTCCGACTTTCCATTTGTTGAACACTCGAATGCAATAATCATCCACCGAAGAGTCAGACTGCATCTTCGGATAAATCACCGCCACGATCTGATTCGAAGTCTGCGCCTCGAAATCCTTCAGCTTCCCATTCAACTGTTCCGCCGTCGCCGGCGATGTCACATTCGCATAATCATTGAAATATTGCGCCGGCGCAGGCGGAATCACCTCCGCCCCGCGCGCCACGCACGTCAACAACAAAAACGCCAGAACCAGTCGAAACTTCATTACTTACCCGTCGTTTGCGTGGAAGAAAAATCAAACTTCACTTCCGGCGCGGTCTGCGCTCCCGCCGTCGCGGCAAAGTAAGGCTTAGGCGTGAACCCAAACAGCCGCGCCATCACCACCGTCGGAAACCGCTGCACTTTCGTGTCATACTCCTGCACCGCACCATTGAAATTCCCGCGCTCAACCGAGATCCGATTCTCCGTCCCCTCCAACTGCGCCTGAAGCGCCAAAAAGCTCTGGCTCGCCTTCAAATCAGGATACCGCTCCGACACCACCAGCAGCCGCGACAGCGCCCCGGACAACTGCCCCTGCGCCTGTTCAAACGCCTGTAACTGCGCCGGATCGGTCGGCGCCTTGCTGGCATCCACGGTTACCTTCGTCGCCGACGCCCGCGCATCAATCACCGCCGTCAGCGTCGACTTCTCGAAATTCGCCGATCCAGAGACGGTCTGCACCAGGTTCGGAATCAAATCCGCCCGCCGCTGATACACATTTTGCACCTGCGCCCACTGCTGATCCACCCGTTGTGACGCACCGACCAACCCATTGTAGCTCCCAATCGCGCTCATCACGACAATCAAAACCACCAGAGCCAATCCGCCCAAAACAATCCATACGGTTTTCATATACCCCTATCATGACCACCTTTCATCTAAACCCCAATTATAAATGTCCTGAATTTTTCCCTCCCAATTCGACTTTCATCCTTTATCCTCTCCGCATGCCTCCCGTTCTCCTCTGCCAATGTCGCGACGGCCTGGAAGCCCACTTCCTCCAGGCCCTCCTTGCTGCCGAAGACATCCCCTCCTCCATCGTCGGCGAATCTCTCGAACAACTCATCGGCTCTCTCCCCCTCGCCGCCGGCCGCCCCCAACTCTGGATCGACTCCGCCGACGCCTCCCGCGCCACACCCCTGATCGCCAATGCTCGTTCGCACAATCATCCCATCACGACGCAACCCGCCTGGCAATGCCCCCACTGCTCCGAACTCATCGAAGGCCAATTCTCCGAATGCTGGAAGTGCCAAACTCCCCGCCCGACCGCCGATGTCTCCTCTTCCTCGGCCGGCGAATCTACCTTGGACTTCGACCTTCCCTGCCAGCACTGCCATTACAACCTCCGTGGCCTCATCCCCACCTCCCGCTGTCCCGAGTGCGGCCACTCTATCCCCCTCACGCTCCTCGCCACTCGCCACACCACCCCCGATATTCCAGATCCCCGCCCGCTCCAATCTGCCCTCCGTTACGTTGCCTCCTCCAACCCCGCCTATCCTTCCAGCGCCATCCTCTTCCTCCTCAACGCCTACGCCGACCACCTCGATCTCGCCGGCCCATCCCCCGCCCCCGAATCTCTTCTCCATTCCATCCGCCAATCCGCCCTAGACCACTTTCACACCCCAGCCCGAGCCTTGCAACAATTCACTCAATGGAGCCTCCACACCACCACCGACCTCACCAGCGCCCTCTCATTCCTCTCACTCCCTCCTATGCCGTCTCAAACACTCTCTGCTCTTTTCCCAACAACGGACCACTGACCACGGACACTTCCAATGGTCTCCCGCTTTCTTGATCCCAACCTCATCCAATCCCTCAACCACCTGACCCTCTCCGCGCGCCGCGTCGTCGAAGGGTCCACCACCGGCCAGCACCGCTCTCCGCTCAAAGGCTCCTCCATCGAATTCCGCCAGCACCGCTTTTACACCCCCGGCGACGACCCCCGCCGCCTCGACTGGCGCGTTTTGGCGCGTACGGATCGTCCTTACATCAAAGAATACGACGAAGAGACCAACCTGCGCGCCACGCTCCTCCTCGACGCCAGCGGCTCGATGGCCTTCCGCGGCAATCACTCCCCTTCCACCAAATTCGACTACGCCGCCAAACTCACCGCCTCCCTCTCCTACCTCATGCTCAACCAGACCGAATCCGTCGGCCTGGCCCTCGTGCGCCAATCCCTCGAATCGTACGTCGAACCTCACGCCGGCACGCCCCAGCTTGCCCGCCTGGTCGACGTCCTTGAACGCGCCGTCCCCCACGGCCCATCCGCACTCCCCGACTCTCTACACACTCTCGCCACCCGCCTGGGCCGACGTTCGCTCGTCGTCATCTGCTCCGACTTCTTCCTCCCTATCCCCTCTCTCAAACAATCCCTCGCCCACCTCGCCCACGACGGCCACGAACTCATCTGCCTGCAAATCCTCGACCCCGACGAACTCACCTTCCCTTTCAAAACATGGACGCGCTTCCGGGGATTAGAAAGCGAATCCTCCCGCGTCGCCGAGCCGGCTCTGGTGCGCCGGACCTACCTGAAAAATTTCCGCGCGCACGCCGCCTCTCTCAAACAAACCGCCCGCGCCCTCAATATCGAATTCCACCGCTTTACGACGGATCACCCTCTCCTCGACACCATCACCCACTTCCTGCGCCACCGCGCAAGCTGACAGTGATCCATGTATCTTCTTCAATCACGCAATATATTGAGTATTCAATTTTTCTCTTCAATCACATGCAGCGCCACGCCAATCAGCGATAACGCGAAGAAAATGCAGATGACCAGGGCATAAATCTCATTCATCCCCTGAATCCGATCATAACAGCGCCAGACCGTTCCAACGCCCAGCGCACAACACCCCGCCGCCTTGGATATTCGACTCGCCGCATCAATATTTCGCACAAATAAACCAAACACAGATCTACTCCTTACAACTTTTGCTGATTCCCATCACTGCATGATCCTTCGGCACTCCCACCCGGCTTTGCACTCATTCCAGGCATATTTCCGCGTCTCATGCAGCTACTACACCCCAGAACGAATACCGTGCCACCATTCGCATCCGATAAAGGATGCGCTATTTGTCGCACGGCCCCACGCTATTTGCCTTGCCCGGCTTCTTAAAACAGTTCCCCCGCCCAAACTCTTCCATACGCCTCTTCCACATCCCTCACAAACCCCCGGGCATCCATCAGCGGCGACGATTCCATCCTCCCCCGCAGCGTTCTGCGAATGTCCTTCAATTGCTCGATATCCCCCACCATTTTCGCCGCGATCCTCACATACTCTTCATGATTTTTGGCAACAAGCTCCCCCATCCCCACGTTCGTCAGCAGCGACACCCCCACGCGCGACACATGCCTCTGTCCCGCCAGCGTCACGACCGGCACACCCATATACATTGCTTCACACGTCGTTGTTGCCCCATGATAAGGAAACGTATCCAGCCCAACGTCCACTCTCCCATACGCCCCCAGGTGCCCCGTGAGATCTTCGATCCTACCCACCACTTCCACCCTCTCGCGTTCCACGCCATGCTTCTCAAACTCCGTCAGCACCCGCTCCCGCGCTGCCGCCGAATTAAGCCCACCCGCCTTGACCAACATCCGCGACCCCGGGACTTCCTTCAGCACCCGCGCCCACAATCCGATCACCCCCGGCGTCACCTTCGCCAAATTATTGAAACTTCCAAACGTCACATACCCATTCCTCTCCGCCGGCGACTCGCCCACGCCCGGCGTCCCCTCCCACGCCTGATAGCACCACGCCGTCCGCGGCAACCTCACCAGCCTCTCCACATAACTCCCCTCGGTCGATCCCACCGGATCTGCCAGCCCATCCGTCAGCCGGTAATCCATCTGGCTGATGCCCGTCGTATCCGGATACCCCAGATAAGAAATCTGCACCGGCGCCCCCCGCCGCGCAAAAATTCCCAGCCGCCCCCGTGCCGTATGCCCCGCCAGGTCGACTAATATATCAACCCCATCAGATCGAATCAGTCCCGCCGCCTCCTCATCTGACATCCGCGAAACATCCCTCCACAAATCCGCCTGCCTCTTCAGCCGTTCTGTATAAACATCCTCTCCATGCACATTCGCATAACAGACCACCTCAAACTCCTCCCGATCATGCCCAGCAATTAAGGGCGCAATAAAATCCGCCACTGAATGCGCCCTGAAATCAGGAGAGTAGTATCCGACGCGAATCCTCCCTCCATTCCCCCTTCTGACTACTGGTTCCTGACTACTGACTACTTTCCCCCATCTCCTCCCATATTCCAAATGCGCCGCGAGCATCTCCCCCGCGCTAATCCCCTCCACATAATGCATGTCCAAAAGCATATTGCTATACACTTCCGGCCCACCCGTCTTCAGCGCCTCCTGATAATACTGCTGCCCCTCCTCCACCAAGCCCATTGTCGCCAGCGCCGCCGCGATATTATTATTCGCCGACACATTCCCCGGCTCCCGCTCCACCACCCCTCGCCACGCCGTTACCGCCTCCTCCAACCTTCCGCTCGCCGACAATGCCGCTCCGAGCGCAATCAGCGCATTGGTCGTCCGCGCCAATTCCACGGCCCCCTGCAACACTTTCACAGCATCCTCCGCCCGCCCCATCTCCAGCAGCGCATTCCCCAAATTCACCCGCGCTTCCACATTTCGCGGATTGATCCCAATTATCCGCTGAAAAGCCACTGCGCCCTCCACCCTCTTCCCCTGCTGCATCAAAACAATTCCCAAATGATTCCACATCGTCTCCGACCCCGGCATCAACTCCGCGCCCCGCCGAAGCGCCCCTTCCGCCTCCGCCAATTTCCCCGCCTGCAAATGAATCACCCCGAGCATCTCAAATCCGCCTCCCCCCGCTCCCAGCCGAATTCCCTTTTCCGTTGCCGCTACTGCTCCCGCATCATCTCCCACGCCCATGAGCCCCGCCGCGAGCTGCAAATATGACCCCGCGCGATTTTCGTCCATCGACACCAATTTCCGCGCCGCCTCCACCGCCTCCGCAGATCGCCCGCACTCCCGCAGTGCAATTGTCAGATTTTCCCGACACCCAAACTCCCCCGGCCCGAGCTCCCCCGCCCGCCGATAAACCTCCACCGCCTCCCCCGGCTTTCCCAGCGCCCTGAGCACCTGCCCCAGATTATTCCAATACGCCGCATTCCCCGGATTCTTCGCAATCGCCTCCCGAATTAGCCCTTCCGCCGCCTCATTCTTCCCCACCTGATGCGCAATCACCCCCAGATAATGCAGCGCCTCCGGATATCCCGGCACCACCCCCAGCACCTGCCGATAAATCCCTTCCGCCTCTGCCAGCCTGCCTGCGCGATGGTGCTCCATCCCCGCGCCCATCGCCTGCTCAATGGTCATCGTTTCATCTCCACAGGCGCATCTTAGCTTTCGTTATGACGGGTTCCAATGATCCTCCCCCACCTCTCCCGGAAACGGCACAAACGCCACATGCCCATCCAAATACCCCACATTTGCCTTATGCCGAAAATGCCAATCCCCTCCCCAATACAAACACGCCTCATATAACACGATCATATGACTCGAATCCTTTACCGAACTAATCTGCACCCCATCCAACCCTCCGTCGTGTCGCGGGAATGGCCGCAGCGGATACCCATTCGCATTGAAATTATAACTATTCCCCACCCACTCAAACTGGCTGTCCGCCGGATAGACCGTCGAACTCGAATAGCTCGACGGATCCTGCGTCCAAGGCGCCCCCTGATCATTCGGACACCGAAATATCTGAACCTTCTTCCCCACATACGAATTCAGCGGCCTCGGCACCATCTCATTAAAATAATCCCCCGTATCCTGATTTGCGTTCCCCGTCTCCTGACCTCCATACGCGTACCAATCCATCCCGTCCCCTTGCAGGCGTTCTCCGCGCCAAAACATCATCCCCCGGTTCATATTCACATACGACTGCATCGCGTATCCGATCTGTCGCATGTTGGAAGCACATGCAACCACCGCCGCCGAACGCCGCGCCCCCGCGAGTGCCGGCAATAAAATCCCCACCAGCACCCCGATAATTCCGATCACCACGAGCAACTCAACCAGCGTAAACCCGCTGTGCTCTGTCTTCCCCCCCAGCTTTACGACTGGATAGAACTCCCCTTTTTTATACTCCTTCTCTTCCTCTTCCCGCGCGGCCGCCGCCTCCAGCGGCCCTCCGGTCAACACCACGGGCTTCGCTGCTGCCACCTCCGCCACTCTTGCCACCGGTGTTTCTAATCCACCCTTCCGAATCTCTCCCTCCATCCGTTCCACCGCCGCCATCACATCCGCCTGTGTCCCCACCGGCGTTGCCTGCTCGTTCTTCACTTCCTTTTCCTTTCCAAACCGCTCCAAATCATACTCCGTTTCCTCCTTCTTCCTCCCAAACCCCGCCCCCACCATCAGCCCCAGCACCACCGGCCAAATCCCTCCGATCAACACCACCCCCGCCGCCGTCGGCCAACCCAACTTCACCCACGTCCGGTCCCACCACGCCTCGCGCACATCGACATTCTTCCCCTCCGCTTTGAGTCGTTGAATATACTCTTTGATATCCCCCGCCTGCTCCTCTCCCGCCGCCGGGAAAGGCTTTCCCGTGTACACCGCGAACGCCCGATGGCGTCCTTCTCCCGCGGGTATCTCTCCCGTCACATACGTCTTCCCCCCCTCCGCCGGCTCCATCACCAGCCCCCTCACGCCACCCTCCTCCCCCAATGCTGTCGCCAGATCCACCTCCGAAATCGGGCCTCTCCACCCCATATCCCTTCCCTCCCCCGCCGTCATCCCTCCCCACCCCAGCGCCAGCCCAATCACTCCCCCAATCACCACCCAATGCCACCGTTTTAAATCTTCCACCGATCCCATCGTCATACCTCTTTTGCCGCTTAGCTTGACTAATTCAGCCTCACCACGGAGCCCACGGAGAACACAGAGAAAACAAAAGAAATTCCATTTGTCCTTTGCTCAACCTACACGCCACAGGCGTTGCTAACTCATAACTCCCTCTCTTACTCCTCTCCGTGCCCTCCGTTTACTCCGTGGTGAACTCCTATTTCGATCCCCTCCACACACCCGTATGCTGAAAATTTCCATTACATGTCCCCCACTGCGCTCCCGCCGCATTGTACTTCATGCCCGTCTCATAAACGACGATTCTCCCATCCCGGAGTCCCATGATCGCCTCCGCCTTCCCATCCCCGCGCAGATCCGCCACCACTGGCTGATTCCAATTCATCTCCATCGGTTCCGGCAGCATCTTGTCGTGCATCACCGTCCGCCTGGTTGCCGAATCAAACTTGATCCAAAACACCCCGCAAAACAGATCGACGATTCCATTCCCGCTCAAGTTCGCCGCCGACACACCCGCCCAAGGCGCTCCCATGAGCCCCTTCGTCTCCTGCAAACTCCTTGGCAGATGCAACTCCGCGATCGTCCCATCTTTCTCTTCCCCCACCGGGGTTCCATCCCCATGCCACGCCCGCACCGCATCCCGCTTCCGGTCATACACCGCAATCTCCGCCACCCCATCTCCATCTAAATCCGCCAGCGTCGGCGACGCCTCCGCCGCTTCCACCCCCGAAATCAGCACACCTTCCGCATCCGCCCCCGGCACTGGCTTCCCATCCCACGTCCAGGCATAAATCTTATCCCCATACGCCCCCACCACCTGCTTCTCCTTCCCCGCGAGTATCGTCCCCATCACCGGCGAAAATCCTCCCTTCCCCTCTACCTTCCTCGGCCACCCCGCAAGCTCCACTCCCGCCTCATCCAAACCGTCCACCCCCGCGCCCTGCCGCAAAACATAACTCTCCAATTTCCCATCCCTCCGCGCATCGCCAATGCACCGCGCAAACCCATCCAACTTCTTCCCCTCCGGATACTTCGTCACCTTCCCAGCCCCATCAATGACGCACACCCCGCGTCCAAACGGCAACGTCAGCGCAATCTTCTCCTTCTTATCCGCCCCCGCGGGAATCGCCGCCGGACTGGAAAACCAAGCCTCCGCAGATAGATCATCCTTCCCGAGCTTGTCATGCGTCTCCGCATCCACCACCTCCACCGGAAACCCCGCCACCGTTTTCCCATCCCCATGAAACGCATACACCAGCGCCGCCCGGCTCGGCTTCGGATGCGCATACCCCGTATCCCCCGCCCGCGCCATACACGTCACCACCATCTCCGGTTTCCCATCCCCATCCAAATCCACCAGTCCCGGCGTCGAAGTTACACTCCCCGCCACCGCTACCGGCCACCCTTTCGCCACCGGATACCAACCCATCCCCATCGTCTTCACCGCCGCCAGCGGATTCTTCATCACCACCGGCTTGCTTCCCTCCCCAAACCAAATCAATCCCGCTCCAACCAGCACCACCCCCACCCCCGCCGCCAACGTCCCCGCGAGTTTTCTCCTCCCCGCCCCCTCCACCAGCGTCTTCGCCCGCACGCTCATCACCCCACCCATCGCCGCCCGCGCCACCCGCGCTCCCATCTCCGCCGCCAGCCCCTCCGCCGGGCCCACCTCTGCCAAATCCTCCCGCAACTTTCCCAGCGCCCGCTCAATCCTCTTCCGCACCGCCCCCTCCGTCGCCCCGATCGCCCGCGCCACTTCCTCCACACTCTTCCCCATCAAAAACCGCATCGTCACCACGTCCCGGTCCCGCTGCCCGAGCTTCGCCAGCGCCCCATCGAGCATCCCATTTTTCTCCTCCATCTCCACCGGCCCAACCACCCTCACCGCCATCTCCCCCGCCTTCCGCTCATGCTTTTCACGACACCAATTCCGCCGTTGTGCATCTTTCGACATAAAGTACGCCGTCTTGATAAGCCACCCCGCCACCCGCCCCTTCCCAATCTTCCCCGCCCGCCGCGCCAGCAGCACAAACAC
The DNA here is from genome assembly GCA_035656825.1 of Tepidisphaeraceae bacterium. Classification (GTDB taxonomy): domain Bacteria; phylum Planctomycetota; class Phycisphaerae; order Tepidisphaerales; family Tepidisphaeraceae; genus DASRRR01. The sequence continues at coordinate 14,547 of DASRRR010000036.1, forward strand.
CGCCTGCGTCACATCCTCCGCCAGATGCGCATCCCGCACCTGCCGCCGGGCCGCCTGATACACCATCCCCCCAAACTCCTGCACCACTGTCGCAAACGCCTCCTCCGCCCCCTCCCGCGCATACCGCATTAATTCTTCATCCGCGTTCATCACCCTAATATGGTCCTCCAAACCCAAATTGGACACAAAATCTCTTCCCGCTTTAGCCCGGTCACTCGCGACCGGTTCTCTTCCTCCGCATAAATATAACCTCCCCCTTTTCGCCTCCTCTCCCCCATCCGCTATACTCGTCCGACCAAAAATCCACTCAAGGAATCCCGTCCATGAACATCGTCTTTGGCGCCGATTACAAATGCACCTCCCAGCGCACCGACCTCGTCGCCGCCCTGCAATCTTTCGGCCCAGTCACCGACGTCGTCTCCGTCGACCCCAACCTCTCCGACTATGTCGAAGTCGCCCAGCACGTCGCGGCGCGCATCTCCTTCTCCCCGGCCACCTCCGTCGGCATCCTCATCTGCGGCACCGGCATCGGCATCTCCATCACCGCGAACAAATTCCCCCACGTCCACGCCGCCCGCTGCCTCAGCGAGCAAGACGCCACCGACGCCCGCACCATCAACAACGCCAACCTCCTCTGCCTCTCCGCCTCCACCCCCATCGAAACCAACCTGCAAATCGTCAAAACCTTCCTCCAAACTCTCTTCCCCGGCGACGAACGCCGCACCGCCCGCCTGCACAAACTCGCCGCCATCGAACAATCCAACTTCGCCTCCCCCTCCGCCCCGACTTTAGAACGCGCCCTCTCCGCCGCCCGCGAAACCAAACACCTCCACATCGGCGTCAACATCCTCCCGACCGTCCCCGCCTCTTTCGCCAAAGCCTTCCCAAACCAATCCCCCTCCCTCATCTGCGACCCCAACACCTTCGCCGTCGCCGGCAAACAAATCCAATCCGCCTTCGCTTCCGCCGGCCACGCTAACCCGCCCACCCTCATCCTCTCCGACTCCCACCTCTACGCCGAACACACCTTCGTCGACCAGGTCCAGCAGTGGCTCTCCACCCACAACACCATCCCCATCGCCATCGGCTCCGGGATCATCAACGACCTCGTCAAACTCGCCGCCCACCGCCTGGGTCGCCCGTACATGTGCGTCGCCACCGCCGCCTCCATGGACGGCTACACCGCCTTCGGCGCTTCCATCACGTTCAACGGCGTCAAACAAACCTTCGACTGCCCCGCCCCCGTCTCGGTCCTGGCTGATTTGGAAATCATCCGCCGCGCCCCCACGCAAATGAACGCTGCCGGCTACGCCGACCTTCTCGCCAAAATCACCGCCGGCGCAGACTGGATCCTCGCCGACGCCCTCGGCGTCGAACCCGTCGACCCCACCGCCTGGCAACTCGTCCAACTCCCTCTCCGCCACTCTCTCTCCGATCCCGCCGGCGTCCGCTCTGGCGACCTCGAAGCCACCCGTCGTCTCACCGAAGGCCTCATGATGGGCGGCTTCGCCATGCAATGGACCAAGTCCTCCCGTCCCGCCTCCGGCGCCGAACATCAATTCTCCCACCTCTGGGACATGCAACACCACACCATGCCCGATGGCCACGCCCCCTCCCACGGCTTCAAAGTCGCCATCGGCACTCTCGCCGTCGCCTCCCTCTACGAACACCTCCTCACGTTAGACCTCTCTCGCCTAGACATCGACTCGGCTGTCGCCGCCTACCCCACCCCCGAACAAACCGAAGCCGACATCACAAAACACCTAGGCTCCGCCGGCGAACTCGCCACCCGCTCCCGCATCGAAATGAAAGCCAAATCCATCACCCCCCAAGCCCTCCGCGCCCAACTCACCACCCTCCAATCCATCTGGCCCACCCTCTCCACCAAACTCCGCGCACATCTCCCCCCCATCCAAGACCTCCACACCATGCTCCAAACCGCCCAAGCCCCCACCCACCCCTCTCAAATCAACATCCCCTTGGACCGCTTGCGCGCCAGCTACCAACAAGCCTACTACATCCGCCGCCGCTTCACCGTCCTTGATCTCGTCATGCGCGCCAACCTCCTCCCCTCCTCCCTCAACACCCTCTTCTCCCCCACCGGCTACTGGCACCCATAAATCCCTCCCCTCTTTTCTGTGTCCATCCGTGCCCCATCTGACTTCGACGAACTCAGTCGAGTCGTGGCTAAAATAGTCTTACTTCACCCCTAGTGAAGTTTTTCTTTACTAGCACTTGCGAGCCAGATATAATCCAGGACAGAAATGCGGATCATCAAGCCCTCCACGCTTCGACGTTTCTGGCTGCGTCACCGCAATGCCGAAAAAGAACTGCGAACCTGGATTCGCCTCGTCAGCGCGGCCCGATGGTCCTCTCCGGCAGACGTCAAACGCCATTTCGGCGTTCGCGTCGATTTCGTCAAAGTAGCAAGCGGGAACACTCTCGCCGTCTTCGACATCGCTAACAACAACTACCGGCTGATCACCGCTATCCATTACGACTATCCACGTATTTTCGTCCTGCGTATCTTCGACCATCAGGAATACGACAAAGACCAATGGAAGGATGAATTATGAAATCTGCACTGCTCGATACACTCCCCAAGTCCTTCGCCGAGCTGAATGAATTGCACCAGCTGCGCCCCATTACCAGCGCCTCTGATCTCGCTCAGGCCCACGACCTCATCGACCGCCTCGCCATTCTCACCAAACGCACCAAAGACCAAAATAACTACCTCGAAACCCTCATCCTACTGGCCGAAAAATACGAAGCCGACGAAATCGCCGATGCCTTGGATACGTCCAAGTCATCTCCCCTGGACGCCCTCCGCTACCTCATGCAAATCCACCAAACCCGCCAGACCGATCTCGCCAAAATCCTCGGCGTCGGCCCCAGTACCGTCTCCATGATTCTCAGCGGCGACCGCCCTCTCACCGCCACTCACGCCCGCAACCTCGCCAAACATTTCTCCCTAAGCCCGGCTGCTTTTCTCTAATCGCCAATATCGTGCTATTCATCAAATTTCTACGCTCTTATCGTCCATTTCTCATTTGACTTCATTTTGCCTATTGCGTATTTTTTCTCTCAAGGAGAGTTTTTCGATGAAAATGCTTCACGCTATTATGGCCGCTGCGCCCCTGTTCCTGGCCGCCACCACCTTCGCCCAATCCTGGAGCCTCGCCAACGATTTCAACGGCGTCGACAACCCCAACGGCGTCTGGTCCTACGGCTATCGCGACTCCGGCTCCTTCGTCTCCTTCGGCACCGGTAGCGGTTCCGGCTACGGCAGCGGCTATCTCGCAATCTCAAAAAATACCGCCGCCACCCCAGGCTACGGCATCGACCCTGGCCAAATCGCCCTCGAAGCCGACGGGGGCACCCCCGACGCCCGCTTCATCGCGCAATTCGCCTCCACCTACCACTTCGCCCTCGACATCGGCGGCACCGAAGCCGGCGAAGGCGGCGGCTACGGAAATCACGATGCCCAAAACGCCGGCCTCCTCATCAACGGCACCCCCGTCCCCGGCACATACGACCCCGCCACCAACACCTACTCCTGGTCCTTCGACCAATCCCTCTCCCCCGGCGACACCGTCGACGCCTACGTCGGCGCCGGCTTCGGCGGCGGCAACACCCAAGCCATCTTCAACATCTCCGTCCCCGAACCCGCCTCCCTCTCCCTCCTCCTCACACCCGCCCTCTTCCTCCGCCGCAAACGTCCTTAATTTCTCTTTCAATTGCAACTATTCATGACCCCATGCCCCTCGGCTGCCTTTAAACACAAGCATGCGCCAAACTCCCTGCCTCCCGCGTGGAGCCTGTAAAACTATTCCTGATTTCTTATGGATTCAATCTCCGCTTTTGCATCTCTAGCAGCGGATTCAAATACACCAGTGCCAGCCGATCCTTCTCCCGTCCCGCTGCCACCTTCGCCGAAATCAGCGCATCAAGATTCAGTACCTGGCAAGTCACCGCACCCAAATCCTTCATCGATGACGCTTCTTTCGCCTGCTCATATACGCCCACCCCCGACACTTCCCCAAGAATATCAATCTGACCAAAATCCGTTCGTAAATACAGATTCTTCAACCCCACCAGATTCGCATTGTCCGGCCGCACCACCGGCAAGTCCGGTCTCATTCGATACCGCGGATTCACACCCTCTAGCGCCTCTATAATCCTCATCGCCGTCGCGTGATCCAGCGGCGCGCACACGTCCACATCCTGCGTAACCACCGGCGACCCGTGCGCAATCGCCGCCATCCCTCCCACCAACACGAATGGCACGCCCGCCTCATTCAGCTTTTTCAAAATCTCCAGCAGCGGATCCATTATCCCTCCCAGCCCCTTCCCGAACCTGCTTCACAAACAACCGCCACCGATAATGCTGCTGCATCCGCTCTGCCGGCGTCAACGAAAAATTGTATTCCAGTTGCTCAAGATCCACCCCGTTCTCATCCTGCCTGCAAACATCGATCGCCTGCCTCTGTTCCATAACGTCATCCATCCACCATTTCATTATACACGCTCAGTATGACATCGCCTCTATGTCCTTCCAGTTTCTAGTTTCCAGTCGCTCTCATACACTCTGCCTATATGCCGCGCCCCTTCTCCACCCTCTCCGAACAAGAAATCCTCTCCCTCGCCATTACTCTCGAAGACACCGACTCCCGCATCTACTCCGACTTCGCCGCCGGCCTGCGCGAACACTTCCCCGCCTCCGCCGCCATCTTTGACCAGATGCACACCGCCGAAATCTCTCACCGCGACCGCCTGACCGCACTCTACAAACAGCGTTTCGGCGACCACCTCCCCATGATCCGCCGCGAAGATGTCCGCGGCTTCCTCCCGCGCAAACCCGTCTGGCTCATCCGCCCCCTCGGCCTGGACGTCGTCCGCCGCCACGCCGCCCAAATGGAATCCGAAACCCTCCGCTTCTACGCTCAAGCCGCCGCCCGCACCACCGACCCCGCCACCCGCGACCTGCTCCTCTCCCTCTCCGAAGAAGAACGCCACCACGAATCCCTCGCTAACGACCTCACGCGCGACCAGCTCACTCCCGCCGTCCGCTCCGCCGAGTCCGAGGCCAAGCGCCGCCTCTTCGTCCTCCAGATCGTCCAGCCCGGCCTCGCCGGTCTGATGGACGGCTCCGTCTCCACTCTCGCACCCCTCTTCGCCGCCGCCTTCGCCACCCACAACCGTCACCATGAAGCCTTCCTCATCGGCCTGGCCGCCTCCATCGGCGCCGGCATCTCCATGGGTTTCGCCGAAGCCCTCTCCGACGACGGCAAACTCACCGGCCGCGGCCAACCCCTCCTCCGCGGCCTCTCCTGCGGCCTGATGACCACTCTCGGCGGCATCGGTCACACCCTCCCCTATCTGATCAGCAATTTTTACTCCGCCACCACCCTCGCCATCGGCGTCGTCATCCTCGAACTCATCGCCATCGCCTACATCCGCAACCGCTATATGGACACCCCACTCCTCCGCGCCTCCTTACAAATCATTTTGGGAGGTCTCCTCGTCTTCCTAACCGGTATCCTCATCGGTAACGCCTAACCCCCCTCAATAGCCCGCACGCAACGCGTGCGCGGACCCCTTCCCTGGAACGTATGCTCCAACCCTCAACCTCTGCACCACCTACTTCGAAATCACCCCAATCGTCCCCAGCCACCTTTCCACTAGCTCCGGCCACTCCCCAATCGGCATCGTCGTCGCCCTGAGCCCAAACCCATGCCCCCCCTCAGCATACAAATGCATCTCCACCGGTACCCCCGCCTTCTTCAATGCCATGTAATACACGAGTGAATGATTCACGTTATCCACCGGATCATTCTCCGCCTGCACCAAAAACGTCGGCGGCGTCTTGCCACTGACCGGCACATTCGGATTCAACTTCATCCCTTCATCTTCGCTCCATAAATGCCCCGGATAACACGCAATCGCGAAATCCGGCCGACAGCTTTGCTCGTCCGCCGCATCCACCGCCCGGTACAACCGCTTCTCAAAATGCGTGCTCACCGCCGCCACCATGTGCCCGCCCGCCGAAAAACCGATCACCCCAATCTTATGCGGATCAATCTTCCACTCCGCCGCATGCAAACGCACCAGCCCAAGCGTCCTCTGCGCATCCTCCAGCGCCTGCGGCGACGGCTCTGAATACAACTCCCCCCTCTTCAGCGGCACTCGATATTTCAAAAGCACCGCAGTAATCCCTTTCGACACCAACCAATCACAAATCTCCGTCCCTTCCAGATCAATTGCCAAAATCTGATACCCTCCACCCGGAAACACCACCACCGCTGCCCCCGTATTCCTCCCCGCCGGCGAATAAACCGTCATCGTCGGCTGCGAAACATTCGCCACCGACAAATAAGACTTCCCCGCCCCCTTCGTCACACTCTCCTCCCCCAAAACCGGCAACGCATCCGGCACCCTCCCCGGCCATATCCGCACCTGTACATGCCCCAAAGACGGCTGCCACACAGACGTTTGCCCACTCGCAATGCCACACGCAATCGCAATCCCAAAAGCAAAGATCAACTTCTTCATCGCAGATCCATTCGATAACGCAACCAACTACCTGGCCCAACGCAACCATTCTCCCCAGTTTAGCGGCGGCCCAAAGGGCAGGGCTTTCCCCCTCATTCTCACCTCCCGATCAACCATTACATCCTGAAAAAATCTATCGGTTGCCCACACCACCCAAGATAAAAATTCCCGCGCCAACTCGCCGACACCCATCTCGCCCTCAAACTACTTCCTACGTCGCCCCAAATAAAGGGAACGGGAGTGAATGCCATTCGGTTAAGCGATTTTTGAGTGTTTTCGCCTGATTTCGGCCTCTTTTTCCTGTCGGGAGATGAGCAGCCAGTCATAGGCCTTGGGACGCCGGCGGAGCACATGGAGTTGTCTGCGGCCGGGGCGATCGGGATTCACGATCAGTTTGTCGGCCCCTTCCAGCCCGATCATTCGCGCCGCCACCTGACGCATGGCGTCGATGAAGCTGATCCGCCGCACCTCCACCTTCTGCCTAGCGGCCGTCCGATTTGGGGAGGATCATAACTCAATGCGGCGAAGGCGATGCCGCTCAGATGCGGCAGGGCCGCGATAGCGCAGTTGCCGTGGGCGATCTGGATCAGGAACAACCGCAGCGCCACCAGCGGCGGGAGCAGGCGGCCACGCCGGAGCACCTTTTGTTCGTCGGGCAGTTGATTCAGACAATCGGCGAGGGGAAGATCGGCAAGCGGATCGCGCTTGAGGCGCGCAAGCAATTGCGACATGTGAGCTATCCGTGGCCTCTGTAAGGGTGATTTACTAAGCACCACCATTATGACGGGAGGCCGTGTTTTGCGCGACTGCAACCTAACGCGTCACCGCGCGGAGTTATGGGTTAACCGAATGGCATTTGTTCCTGGCATCTATATTGGCATTTGCGTCAATCGGTAAGATGAGAAAAAATATGAGGTTGCTCTTGCTCTTAGCAACTGGTGTGGTTCATGACATCATATAAAATTCATCTATAGTAAATAAGATTATTTCAAAAAATAAGATAGATAAGCAGCAGTGTCCCCCTTATTCGGAGATTCAAATGGTTTGGTTGTTGGCGGTGACGGCGGGGAATGGGAGGTGGCGGCCGGGGATTGGGGATCCGGATTTTTTGGGGTGGTTTACGACCGTGGCTTATCTGGTGGTGACGGGGATGTGTGGGTGGGCTTGGCGTAGGGAGGTGGGGGAGCAGAAGAAAGGAGTGGGGGGGTTGGTGCCGGGGTTTTGGCTGGGGATGATGGTGGGGATGTTTTTGCTCGGGGTGAATAAGCAGTTGGATTTGCAGACATGGCTCACGCAGGAGGGGAGGGATATGGCCAGGAGTGAGGGGTGGTATGGGGATCGCCGGCCGGTGCAGGTGGTGTTTATTGCGGTGCTGGCGGCAATGGGGGTGGCGGGGGTTGTGGCGGTGATGTGGTGGCTGCGCGGGAGTTTGCGGCGGTATCGGGCAGCGGTGGTAGGGATTATTTATCTGGTCTGCTTTGTGATTATTCGGGCAGCGTCGTTTCACCATATTGATCGGCTGCTGCATGTGGGGCTGGATCATGTACGAGTAAATCATGTGCTGGAGCTAGGGGGGATTGGGTTTATTGGGTGGGGAGCGAGGGGCAGCATGCGGCGTGGTGATGAGCAGGTTGGAGAGTTGGGAGGGGTTTGATTGTTGAAATGCAGTTAAGGAGCGAAACCCGAAATTCGAAACAAGCTCGAAGTCCGAAGTTCGAAACGGGAGGGGGGGAACTTGAGAATTATCTGCGGCGTTTGCGCGATATAAAGAGGGTGAGAGTGGTGAGGAGGAGGAGGGTGGGTTCGGGGAGAGGGGTGCCGGTGAATTCTATTTCGTCGATGGCCATCCACTCGTGGTCGGGGGAGCGGATATAGGTGAGTTTGATGTACTGGGCGGTTTGGGGGGTGGAGAGGAGTTGGTAGTTGGTTTCGGCGACGTTGTTGGGTGGGTCGGGGTATTGTTCGTCGAGAGTGAAGGTGCGGGTGATGGGTGGGGACCAGGATGAGCCGTCGAAGCTGAAGGAGAGGTCGACGTGGTCGGGGAGGTAGGTGGCGGAGGGGTTGTGGATGAGGAAGTAGGTATTGATGGCGGTGAGGGTGGAGGGGGAGCCGAGGTTGAAGATGATTTCCGGGTTGAATTCGGGCCAGTAGAGGTAGGGGTAGGCGAGGGAGTAGCCGTAACCGATGTCGTTGCCTTTGGAGCCATCGGTGAGCTGCCCGACGCCGCCGGTGAGATAGCCGGCGGTGTTGGTGCCGGTGTAGGAATTGTCGTTGTACCAGCCGTTGCCCTCGGCACCATCGACCATGTCGTATTCGACGACGGGGAGGAGGGCGGCGTGGGCGATGGGGGCAAACGAGAACGCCATAAAGGTAGACAAAATAGATAAATAACGCATTTTCTCCGCTCCGGAAGATTGGTAGACGTGAGCATAATAGACGGATTGCTGCGGGTCAATAGATTAATGAAATTAAGATGAATTTTTATGATTATTGGGGTTTTGAGGGTGGGTATGGGGGTTGCTCAGGCAGGGTGGCAAAAGGAGTTTATGGCTATTGAGGATGTGTCAAAAGAGAGCAAGCGTTCGGCGCGGGAGGCGGGGTTGCGGTATGTGACGGATGAGGGGCCGGGGATTGAGAGGCGTCGGAGGGGGAAGGGGTTTTATTATGTGCGGGGGGGGAAGGTGGTGCGGGATAAGGGGACGCTGGGGAGGATAAAGGGGCTGGTGATTCCGCCGGCTTGGGAGGGGGTTTGGATTGCGCCGGTGGCGAATGCGCATTTGCAGGCGACGGGGAGGGATCAGCGGGGGAGGAAGCAGTCGAAGTATCATGAGAAGTGGAGGGAGGTGCGGGATGGGGATAAGTTTGGGAGGGTGATTGCGTTTGGGAAGGCGCTGCCGCGGATTAGGAAGGTGACGGCGAGGCATTTGCGGATGAAGGGACTCCCGCGGGAGAAGGTGCTCGCGGCGGTGGTGCAGTGTTTGGAGAAGACGCTGATTCGGGTGGGGAATGATGAGTATACGCAGGCGAATCATTCGTTTGGGCTGACGACGATTCGGGATCGGCATGTGAAAATTCGGGGGAAGCATGTGCATTTTGATTTCATGGGGAAGTCGGGGGTGCATCGGGAGGTGGATTTGGATGAGCCTCGGTTGGCGAAGGTGATTAAGGCTTCGCAGGATTTGCCGGGGGAGGAGCTGCTTCAGTATGTGGGGGAGGATGGGAAGGTGCATGATGTGAAGAGCGAGGATGTGAATGGGTATCTGCATGAGATTTCGGGGGGGGGAGTTTACGGCGAAGGATTTTCGGACGTGGGCGGGGACGGTGCTGGCGGCGGGGGCGCTGCGGGAGTTGGAGAAAGCGGATTCGCAGGCGGGGCTGAAAAAGAATGTGGTGGCGGCGGTGGAGCGGGTGGCGAAGCGGCTGGGGAATACGAAGGCGGTTTGTCGGAAGTGTTATATTCATCCGGCGGTGATTGATGCTTACCTGGATGGGTCGCTGGTGGAGAATTTGAAGAGGGGGGTTAAGAGGGGGTCGCTGACGGCGGAGGAGGGGGCGGTGTGGGGGTTTTTGCGGACGCGGGGGAGATAAGAATTTTACCACGGAGAACACAGAGAGCACGGAGAGCACAGAGGAAATCAGGAGTGGTGGGTTATGCGCAGATGCAGAGATAAATGAATTTATTCTTTTGTTCTCTGTGCTCTTTGTGTTCTCTGTGGGCTCTGTGGTGAGAAGGTGTTGGGGTCTGATAAATGGGGGACTTTTTGTGGTGGGAGTTACAGGTGAAAGGGGGTGGGCAAGTTGCCGATGAAGATTGGCGGGTCATGTCATGTGAGGCATTTAACGAGATGGAGAGCGATATGTCACAGCAAGCCGCGGGATCGAGTGAGGTGGATGTTGCGGGGTTGAGGGAGCGGTTTGAGGAATTGCGCCGGAAGCAGGCGGTGGCGGGGAAGATATTGGGGGGGATGGCGGTGGTGCTCGTGGGGTTGTTTGGGGCGTTTACGTATTTCACGGTGGGGAAGGTGAAGGATAATTTTAATCAGGGTGCGGTGCAGAAGGCGGTGGCGGAGCATTTGCCGGCGGTGATGCCGCTGGCAGGGGCGCAGGTGCAGAAGGCGACGCTGGCGTCGCTGCCGGTGTATCGCGATTTGGCGGTTCAGCAGTTTGCAAAGATTCAGCCGGAGCTGGCGGAGAAGGCGATGGCGCGACTGGATGGGGTGCCGGATCGGGCGGGGAAGATGATGTCGGAGAAGTTAGCGGAGGCGTTTGATGGGGCGCTGAAGCGTGTTGAGCCGGAGGTAAAGCAGGCGTTTCCGGGGCTGACGGATGGGCAGAAGCAGCAACTGCTCGCGGATTATTTTCAGGATGAGATCGCGGTGCGAAACAAGGCGATTGCGGGGCACATTGAGGGGATTTATACGAATGAGTTGATTGCGGCGCGGTCGTCGCTGGATCAGTTTGAGGTGGTGGGGAAGGGGCCGGCGGATGCGAAGGAGTTGCAGCGGGAGTTTTTCCATTCGCTGCTGGTGCTGGTGGATTATGAGCTGATGAATGGGGATGCGGCGAATGCCAAGAGCAAGTCGGGGTTGGAGCAGGCGTCGGCGCGGGATTGAGGTTGGTGCGAATCCTTTTTGGAGAATGACCATGAGCAATATCAATAATGAGCTGAAGGTGTTGGAGCGGGAGATTGACGGGGCGATCCGGACGACGAAGCAGCGGAATGTGAAGTCGGCGGTGTTGTGTGTGTTGTCGGCGGGGCTCATTGCGGGGTGGTTGTATCATGCACACACGCGGTTTGCGGCGGTGGATCCGGGGTTTGCGGCGGATTATGCGCAGGCGCAGCTGACGAGCTATATGCCTCAGGCGGGGACGGATTTGGAGGGGAGTTTGAAGGCGTATGCGCCGCAGTTTGTGGGGGATTTGTCGAAGCGGCTGGAGCAGGTGCCGGACCAGTTTGCGGATGAGTTGGATTCGCGGATGAAGGCGGAGTTGAATGCAGCGGGGCCGCAGATTGAAGGGGAGTTGTACAAGTCGCTGAAGACGGCGCTGGCGGATCAGAAGGGGATTAAGGGCGGCGATGATGTGGCGCGGTTTAAGTCGATGCTGGGGGCGCTGGCGGAGACGTATGAGAAGGAATCGATCCAGTGGAGCGATCAGCTTCATTCGGAATATACGAAGAATGGATCGGATCTGCTGGCGTATGTGCAGACGCTGGCGGAGAATAAGAATTTGAATCGACACCAGCAGTTGCAACGGGAGATGTTGCAGAGCTTTTTGGTGGCGGCGAAGCAGACGGATGAGGCTTCGGCGCGGTAGGGGACGGGCCGGGGACGGCCCGGCTCTCCTTGGAGTTTAGAGTTATTTTAATGCTTGGATGGCTTTGGCGATGCCGGCGGGGTCTAGGCCTTGGTAGGGCATTTGTTGCCAGAGGCCGCCGGGGCCTTCTTTGTGGGTGCCTAGGTTGTTGTATTTGCCTTTGAAGCCGCGTTTGAGGAGTTCGGAGCCGAAGCGGGAGCCCAGGCCGGTTTTGACGTTCCAGCCTTCGACGACGAGGACGTAGGGGGAGGCGGCGAGTTTTTTCATCATGGGTTCGTCGTAGAGGTTGAGGGTGGGTTTGTTGATGAGGCCGACTTGGGTGCCTTGTTCGCGGAGGGTGAGGACGGCGTCGAGGGCGCGGTAGACGGTTTCGCCGAAGGCGACGACGTAGCCGGCATTTGCGCCGGCTTCGCGGACGATGTAGTCTTTGCCGGGTTCGAAGGGCTGGCCTTGGTAGAGGGATTTGCCGGCGTCGTCGAGGAGGTCGGGGACGGCGGAGCGGTTGGAGAAGAGGAAGCGGAGGCCGGGGTCGTTGTAGATGCGTTTGACGCAGGCGGCGAATTGGTGCTGGTCGGCGGGGAAGTAGAGGCGGGTGGTGTCGTCGGCGTGGCCGGGTTTGACGCCGCCGTCGGCGAACATGGAGTTGATGCCGAAGTGGCAGGTGTTGTCGGCCATGTCATCGACGCCGGAGTGGGAGAAGTGGGCGAGGACGTTGGAAAAGTTGAGGCGGGACATGGTGATTTCGGAGATGCACATTTCGAGGAAGGCGGAGAAGGTGGAGAAGATGCCTTGCTTGCCTTTGGTGTAGCCGAAACCGGCGGCGGCGGAGAAGTTGCCGCGTTCCATGATGCCGGCTTCGATGAAGATTTCGGGGTGTTTTTTGGCGATGTGATGGAGGCCTTGGGAGCCCATGAGGTCGTTGTCGAAGACGCGGACGGAGGCGAGGCGGTCGGCTTCGCTCATACCGTCGAGGATTTCGTTGATGATTTTGCCGAAGTCGTCGCGGTTTTTGCCGGCGCCGGAGGAGCCTTTGTAGGTGAAGGGGGATTTGTCTTGTTTCTCGGCGGATTTGAGGAGTTCGATGGCTTTTTCGTAGCCGCCGCGTTTTTCGAGATATTTGATGGCGACTTCGGGTTTGAGGACTTCGTGGGCGTGGGGGGAGCCTTCGGCACCTTCGATGCCTGGGGCCATTTCGCGTTTGATGACCAGGCCGTGGGGCTTGTCGTTTTGGAAGACTTTGCAGAGGGCGACGTAGAGGGCTTCGAGGTCTTCGCCCATGGTGGTGTCGGCGACGTAGCCGTAACCGGAGAGGGTGCGGGTGAGGTCGTAGCCGGCCATGTAGGTTTGGGGGTGACCGGAGATGGTGACGTTGTTGTCGTCGATAAGGACTTTGACGTTGAGCTGGCGGCCAACGGCGAGGCGGGCGGCTTCGGCGTTGTCGCCTTCCATTTGGGAGCCGTCGGAACCGAGGACGACGACGGATTTGCCAGGGTTAGCGAGGGCGACGCCGTTGCAGAAGGCCCACATGTGACCGAGGCGTCCGGAGGCGAATTCGACGCCTGGGGTGAGGCCTTTTTCCGGGTGTCCGGGGAGGCCGGAGTCGAATTCACGGTAGTGGAGGAGTTTTTCGGCGGGCATAGCGCCGTTGAGGACGGAGAGGAGGTATTGGGTGGCGACGCGGTGGCCGGCTTCGTCGTAGAAGATGGGGAGGATGGGAGCGCCGCCGGCGATGAAGGCGCGGATGATGGTGACTTCGGGGACGGTGTCGTAGGCGCCGCCGGTGTGGCCGGAGAGGCCGCGTGCGCCGGCGAGGGCGGTGAAGAAGACGATGGTGTCGCGGCAGAGCTGGATGTTGAATTTCAGCGCGGCCTTCTGCTCGTCGGTCAGGGTGGTGACCTTGGGATCGAGCTTAAGGGGCTTGAGGGCGGACAGGTCGATGGGGAAGGTTTCGGTTGCCATAAGTGTGGCGAGTATCTTCGGATTGCTCACGGGTTTCAATAAGGGGGAAGTTTTCGGTTGCCGCGCGGTACAGTAAAGGGAATAATCGGCGGTGTCTGGGCGATTAATGATGGATCGTCAAATTTATATGAAAAGGAACGGTTTATGGAGAATTTAAGTCGTCGGGAGTTTGTGGCTGCGGTTACGGCGGTGGCGGCTTGCGCGGGGTGCGCGATGTGCGCTTCAGCGGCGGAGGGGGCACCGGCGAGTGCGCCGGCGGCGGAGAAGGTGGATATTGGGACGCTGTCGGATTATGCGAAGGATGGCATTTACGACAAGTTCGCTAAGCCGCACCGGTTCTTTGTGATTCGGAATGAGGGGGAGTTGTATGCTTGCAGTTCGATTTGCACGCATAAGAATTCGCCGCTGGCGGTGAGCGTGAATGGGAAGGAGATTCTGTGCAAGAAGCATGGGAGCAAGTTCTCGGAGTATGGGACGGCGACGAAGGGGCCGGCGAAGAATTCGCTGGCGCGGTTTGCGATTGCGGAGGATGATAAGAAGCATTTGATCGTGGATACGGGGACGTCGTTTAGCGAGAAGAACTGGGAGAAGGACGGGTCGTTTATTAAGGTGGGGTAGGTTATATTGTGAAAAAATAGAAGCCCACCGACCGCGGTCGGTGGGCTTTTTTTGTGTTGATGGGAGGGGTTATTTTTGGGGGGACATTTGTTTCATCATTTCAGCGCCGCGGCGTTGGATTTCGTCGTGGGAGAGGTCTTCGATGTGGGTGGCGAGGGACCAGACGTGGCCGAAGGGGTCGGAGAGCATGGCGTAGCGGTCGCCCCAGAACATGTTGGCGGGGGGCATTTTGACTTTGCAGCCGGCGTCGACGGCGCGTTGGAAGGAGGCGTCGACGTCGTCGACGTAGAGGTGGAGGGTCAGGCTGGCAGCACCGAGGGAGAGAGGGGATTGGATGCCGCGGTCTTTGCATTCTTCGCCGAGCATGAGGGGGGAGTTACCGATGCGGAGCTGGGCGTGCATGATGGAGTTGCCGGGGCCGGGGAGGACGGAGACTTCTTCGGCACCGAAGGCTTTTTTGTAGAAGGCGATGGCGTCGCGGCCGCCGCGGACGTGGAGGTGGGGGGTGATGGTGTTGAAGCCGGGGGGGATTTTTGAGGGCATCGTGAGTTCCTTTCGTTTGAGATAAAGAACCCACGGACAGCAGTCCGTGGGCTTTGGTTTAGAGTTTTGCGCGTTATCCGAAGTCGCGCAACTGGCGCATTATAGTGGGGAGTTGGGCGTTGGTGTTAGTTAGGTCGCGGTAGAGGGGGTAAAGCTGGGCGTAGCGTTTTTTGCCTGTGGGGGTGGGGCGGTAGAGGAGGTCGGTGCGTTGGCGGGCCATGGAGTGGATGGCTTGGGGGAGGGTTTTGTTGCCGGCGGCGATTGATCCCAGGATGGCGGCACCGAGGGCGACGGATTGGTCGGATTCGGCGAGGGAGATGGTTTGGCCGAGGACGTCGGCGTAGATTTGCATGAGGAGTGGTGAGCGGGCGGGGAGGCCACCGCTGGCGACGAAGCGTTTGACGGGGATGCCGGCGTGGCGGAAGTTGTCGACGATGCGGCGCACGCCGTAGGCGGTGGCTTCCATGAGGGAGCGGTAGAGTTGTTCGGGGCGGGTGTTGAGGGAGAGGCCCAGGAATGCGCCGGAGAGGCGGCCGTCCATGAGGGGGGTTCGGCAGCCGTTGAGCCAGTCGATCGCCATGACGCCGGCGCTGCCGTGGGGGAGGAGCTGGGCGCGCCGGGTCATTTCGGAGTGGGAGAGGTGGAAGGTATCGACGAGCCAGGCGAAGGCGTCGCCGACGCTGGACTGGCCGGTTTCGTAGCCGTAGAAACCGGGGAGGATGCCGTCCTGGACGCCGGACGCGCCGGGGGCGATGCGGGCGACTTTGCTGTTGAGCATGTGGCAGGAGCTGGTGCCCATGACGAGGACGAGGGTGGAGTCTTCGGCGACGCCGGCGCCGGGGACGCCGGAGTGGGCGTCGATGATGGCGGTGGCGACGGGGGTTCCGGGGCGGAGGCCGAGGAGTTTGGCGGAGGCGGGGGTGAGGGTGCCGGCGCGTTGTCCGGGGGCGAGGAGTGTGCCGGGCATTTTATCGGCGACGACGTTTTTGAGTTTGGGGTTAACGGCGGCGAAGAATTCGGGGGAGGGGTAGCCGGTTTTGCGATTCCAGAGGGCTTTGTAGCCGGCCTGGCAGGTGGAGCGGATGAGCTGGGAGGTTTGGCAGCGTGGGAAGGGGCCGGTGGCGAGTTGCCAGATGACCCAGTCGCCGGCTTCGATCCAGACGTCGGCGGCGCGGTGGACGTCGGGAGCGCCGGCGAGGGTTTCGTAGACTTTGGGCCAGAACCATTCGATGCCGATGACGCCGCCGTATTGATTGAGCCATTTTTCTTTACGCTCGCGGGCGATGTGGTTGAGGCGGTCGGTTTCGCGGGATGCGCCGTGGTGCTTCCAGAGTTTGGGCCAGGCGAGGGGGACATTGGCGAAGCGGCTGGTGAGGCAGAGGGGTGTGCCGTCGGCGAGGACGGGGAGCATGGTGCAACTGGTGAAGTCGACGCCGATGCCGACGATGTCGTCGGGGGAGGCGGCGCTGGCGCGGAGGGCTTTTCGGCAGGCGGCGGCCATATCGGTGAGCCAGTCCTGGGGGTGTTGGAGGGCGTAATCGGTGGGGAGTTTTTGGGCGTTGGTGGGGAGGTATTCGTCGATGACGCCGTGGGTGTAGGGGCGGGTGGATTGGCCGGCGATGCGGCCGGTGGTGGTGTCGACGACGATGGCGCGGACGGATTCAGTTCCGTAATCCAGTCCAATTGCGTATTGCGGCAAGAGCACCTCCCTAGGGAGCGGGAGTGTAACCGAACGGGGGTACTGATTCAGCGATCAGAGGACGTGAATCCATTTGGATTTGGCGGTGAGTTTGCCGTCTTTGGCGAGGAGCCTGTACCAGCCGGGGCGATTGATTTGGAGGTTGCTGAAGGTGGCGATGCCGTTGCCGCCGGTTTTGGTTGACCAGGTATGGCGGTTGCCATTGGCGGGGAGGATGGACAATTGCACTTGTCCGACGAGGCCGTCGTGATAGGAATCGGAGAGCCATACGGAGGCGTTGAACGGTGAGTCCTGGTCGACGGTGGTGGGTTGCTGGGAGAATATGAGATGGGCGGCGGGAGTGGGGCGGATGATAAAAATGCTGGACTGGCCGGTTATATCCGTGTTGCCGGCGAGGGTGGCGAAGAAAGCGTCGTTGCCTTTTCGTAAGACGGTAACGTTGGAGAAGGTCGCGACGCCGTTGATCAGTTTGGCGCGCAGGGTGCCGGAGAGGGGTTGGCCCACTTGTTGAAGGATGACGGTTCCGGCTGCGGTTTTGAGGATTTTACCGTTGGCGCTGCGATAGGAGATTTGGAAGCTCGGGAGTTTTTTGCCGACGACGGTGTTGAGGATGGCGGCGTCGAATTTTAGATGAGCGGTGGGCAGAGGAGTTGTTGTCGTGCTGGTTGAAGGGTCAACCACGTTGATGGTGACGATTTTTGTCAGAGGCAATGAGCTGTCGGTGGAGAATCGGAGCTGGTATGAGCCGGTGTCTGAGAAAGAGAGTCCGGTGAAGGTTGCTACGCCGTTGGCGGTATCGACGATCGTTGCGCCGGAGAGCGGCGATGGGCTGGGAGCGGTGCCGGTATAGATTAAGGAGGCGTATATCAATGTACCGTCGGAGGGGACGGCGCTGCCGCTGGCGTTTGTAAGGGTGATGGTGATCGGCGGTAACGCCTGGTCGACATCGATGGTGGATGCGGCGGGCAGGTCGATGGTGAGGGATTTTACGGCGGGATCGTGGGGGTCGGCGGGGAAGGGGGTCATTTCGTAAAGGGTTGCGTTGTCAACGTAGTACATTTTGCCTGCGCCGTCGAAAGCGGGGCCGGCTTCAACGGTGGCAGAGAAAAGTTGGATGTCGCCGGTGGCTACGTTGAAGCGGATGAGGTTGTCGATGGGAGGAGTATTGCCGTGGTCATAACCGGTGTTATAGGCTTGGCAGACGTACTGGCCAGCAGGGTCGACAACGGGGATGCCGACGGTGGTTTCCCAGCCTTCGACATCGTTGTCGCCGCCGGTGAAGTTGGCTTTGAAGGTGTTGTTAGAGGTGAGGGTGAATTGTTCGGCGGCCATGGCGTCGGTGGCGGAGCCGTAGAGGGTGCCGTTGGAATCGACGGCGATGGAGCCGGTGGGGATCATGCGGTCGTAGTCGGAGTCGCCGTAGAAGGTATGGAGAGTGGTGATGGAGCCGTTGGAGTTGGCGGGGATTTCGAAGAGGGTGCCGCCGGGGGTGAGGGAGGAGTCGCTGGAGGCGGGACCGCCGAGGGAGGCGCCGTAGAGGTTGCCGGCGGAATCGCGGGCGAGAGCGCCGGTGGGGGATTGGCCGCTGGTGCCGTCGAAGGAGGCGAGGGTTTGGAAGGTATGGGTGGATGCGGAGATTTCGAAGATGGAGCCTTTTGAATAGAGGCCGCCGTTGGCGAGAGCGCCGTAGATGTTGCCGGAGCTGTCGAGGACGAGGGGGTTGTTGCCGGCGTCGCCGGCGGGGCCTGGGAGGTTGGCGATGGTGGTGAGGGTGTGAGTGTTGGCGGAGATTTCGAAGATGGCGTCGTTGCCGGGGATGCCGGGGATGGTCATGAGGCCGAAGACATCGCCGGAGGGGTCGGCGACCAGGCCGCGGGGGGTGTTGAGGGGATTGCCGTTCAGGAATAGCTCGGTTGGGGTGGTTGTGCCGGCGGGAATGAGGAGAAGTTGATTGGCGGTGGCGATGTAGATATTTCCGGCGGGGTCGGCGGTTAAGGCGGCGACGTTGGTTGCTGGCGCTAAGGTGGTGATCGCGACGGGGGTGTAGGAGGTGAACAACAGACGCGGCTCGATCCATTCCATTTCGAAGCGGGTGGGCATGATCATCCTCCAGTTACAAATAGAACTACCGCTTTTCTCTAATACGTGTCAATCAATATAATGAAGCGGATCATTTAATCGAAAGAATATATGAATAGAGCATTGAAGGGTTTGGCGTTGGTTGTTGCGGCGTGGTTGGTGGTGGGGTGTCGGTCGTACAATCAGGTGGCGCCGCAGAGGGAGGCGGTGTTGATGGTGGATCAGGGGAAGGTGAAGACGCTTCGGCCGGTGGAGATTGATTATTCGCCGGCGCTGAGCAGTAAGCATGTGAAGGATACGTATTTGATACCGGATGAGGTGCGGAAGTTTGATGTGGATACGGCGGAGTGGGCGGTGTCGTTTTCGCCGGCGTGGTTGCGCGGGGCGGCGTGGGATGCGGGGAGGTGGGTTTCGTTTGGGCAGCCGGTGGAGATGGCGCGGTGGCTGGTGAGTGCGAATCCGACGGTGGTGGCGCTGGGGGCGATGCCGGTGGGGGCGGAGGGGGGTGGGGTGAGGCCGATTACGATCAATGATTTGGAGAATCGGGTGTCGCGGGTGGTGGTGTTGGATCGGTGGGAGATGCCGCCGAGTGGGGTGATTAGTGCGCCGCCGGCGGGGGTTCGGACGGTGGAGTTGACGGGTCAGCCGACGTTGCGGGAAGTTATGGAGAAGGAGCCTTGGAAGTTAGCGGCGCACTGAGCATCAGATTTTTTCGGTGGCAGGGGCGGTTCGAGCGGCGTATTGGAGGATGGATTCGTCGACGTCGGACCATTGGCGGTCGTGGCGGGCGAAGGCTCGGGTGGCGACGTGGCGGCATTTGGAGAGGTCGTAGGATTCGAGGCCTTTGTCGGTCCAGAAGGAGAAGGAGGGGAGGAATTTTGGGGGGATGGAGGAGCCGGAGAGTTGGGAGCCGAATCCGAGGTAGGAGCCGGCCATGAGTCGGGTGAGGATGCCGGTTTTGACGTGATCGCCGACGATGGCGCCGAGGAAGCGTCGGCCGGTGGGGCGGGTTTCGGAGCCCATTTGGACGTTGATTTCGCCGTAGGTATTTTTCATGTTGCTGGTGGTGGTGCCGGCGCCGAAGTTGACCCATTTGCCGAGGTAGGAGTCGCCGAGGAAGCCTTCGTGTTGTTTGTTGGAATGGCCGAGGAGGATGGAGCTGGAGATTTCGCCGCCGACTTTGCACATGGTGCCGAGGGAGGTGGAGGGGCGGATATGGGAGAAGGGTTTGACGAGGCAGTAGTTGCCGATGGAGCAGGGGCCTTCGACGACGGAGTTAGCGCCGATCATGGCGTGTTCGCCGATGAAGATGGGGCCTTTGGAGGCGTCGAGGACGCAGCCGGGGGCGAGGGAGACGTTTTTGCCGAGGTAGATTTCGTCATCGTGGAGCATGTGGTAGGGGCCGGTGGGTTTTGGGCCGGGCTTGGCGCGGAGGCTGGTGAAATCTTCGATGAGAGATTCTTCGTTCCATTTGATGAGGTCCCAGATGGAATCGACGATGCGGGAATGGGAGGCGATGCGCGGGAGTTTGAGCATGCTTTCCCAGAGGTCGGAGCGGCGCATGGCGTCGTCGGGGGATAGGCCGGGCATTTGGACGAAGGCTTTGCGGACCCATTGTTCGTCGTCGCATTGGACGCAGTGCTCAGTAGGGGTTTGGAAATCCTGGAGCATGAGGGTTCGGCCGGCGACGAGGAGGGCGGGTTCGTCGTCGAGGGGCTGGTTGACGGTGGCGGGGATGGAGAGTTTTGGGAGGATGCGCTGCCTGCAATAGTCGGCGAGTTCGGGGCGCACCCAGAGGCTCAGACGCGAGGGGGCGAGATGACGGATTTGCTTTTCGAGGAGGGTAGAGCGCCCGGTAACGAGGCTGAAGATGGGGCGGCTGAGGGAGAGGGGGGCGAATTTAGTCCAGTAGATGCCTTCGAAGATGACGACGTGCATGGGGGGATTATAAGGAGAAAGCGAGGGTAGAGGATAGAGGATGGAGGATAGCGAGGAAGAGTTTTTGCTATCCTCTATCCTCTATCCTCGTATTTTTTACCTGATCCAGGCGATGGAGCGGCCGAAGGCTTGGGTGGAGGTGATTTCGCAGGGGATGCCGTCGATGGTGCGGGAGATGGCGCGGGCGACGTATTCGTTTTCGGGGGTGGGATCGGCTTGGCCGTCGTCGAAGGCGCCGGCGTAGCGGAGGGTGCCGACGGAGTCGATGACGCAGAAGGTTGGGGTGACAGTTGCGCCGAAAGAGCGGGCGACGTCGGCCATGGGGTCGAGGAGTGTGGGGATTTGTTTGTCGGATATCAGGCGAAGGTCCGAGGTGCAGGTGGCATGGGCGCGGGTGTTGGAATTGATGGCGATGAATTTGGCACGCGGGTCGTTGGCGTACATGTGTGCCAGATCGGAGAGTTCTTTGGCGTAATGGTCGGAGACGGCGCAGGCGTCGGAGCCGAAGAAGAGGACGACGGCGTGTCCGCGGAAGTCGGCGAGGGAGACTTTATGGCCGGCGGTGTCTGGGAGGACGAAGCCGGGGGCGGTTTTGCCGACTTCGACGGGAGGATCGAAGGCGGCGGCGACGGCGTGGCGGCCGAGGATGGAGATTGAGAGGGTTACGGCTGCAAAAACAGCACACAAACCGGTATGCGCAATCAATCGTTGAGACATTGCCCTGCCCCCTCCTACCGGGGCAAGGCTAAGGTACATTATATGGGGACTAAACGCAATTAAATTTTTGTAAGTGTTGTATTAACAATGGATAATAGATTATACAGCAGCGCAGTTTGTGGCATGGAGACGCTGGCGGCGCGGCCGCGCTGGAGGGGTTGTCCGATAATGGCTTCGATTTCGAGTTCGCGGTTGTTGCGACGGTCGAGTTGCATGCTGGTTTGGTAGCGGGCCATGTCGCGCGTGGTGGCGAGTTGGTGGCGGACGATTTCGTCGGGGTTGGGGAAGGGCATGCCTAAGGCGGCGCTGGCGGCCATGATTTCGTGCATGAGTTTGGAGGCGAGTTCGGCACCTTGGGGGGAGGCGAGGAGTTGGTCGGTGGCGAGGTCGAGGGCGGCACCCAGGCCGTTGAAGGGGACGTTCCAGATGAGTTTTTGCCAGCGGCCTTTGATCAGGTCGGGGATGGGTTCGCAGCGAATTTTGGAGCTGGTGAAGAGGGAGGCGATGATTTCGGGGGTATGGGGGGTGGCGGCGGAGGGGGAGAAGTGACCGAGGCGGATCAGGCCGTGGGAGGAGTGGTGAATTGATGCGTTGGGCTGGCGGTTGATGCAGGTGAAGGCCATTCCGCCGAGGATGGAGTGGGAGGGGAAGAGGGAGTGGAGGGTGTCTTCGTTGCCGAGGCCGTTTTGGAGGGTGATCAGGCAGGTATTGGGTTTGAGGAGGGGGCGGATGAGGGGTTCGAAGAAATGGTTGGAGGTGGTTTTGAGGGCGATGAGGATGATGTCGGCGGGGGGCATGGTGTCGGTGGAGCGGTGGGCGTGGAAGGTAGAGGGGGGGAGGGTGAAGTCGCCGTCGCAGGAGCGGACGTGGAGTCCTTGGGAGGCGATGCGTTCGTAGTCGGAGCGGAGGAGGAAGTGGACGGAGTGGTTGTGCTGGGCGAGTCGGCCGCCGTAGTAGAGGCCGACGGCGCCGGAACCGATGACGGCGATGGTGGGCATGGGGGTATTGTAGCGGGAGGATCAGTTGGGAAGAATCTGGGTCATCGGGGAGAAACCGGTCGCGAGCGACCGGGCTAACAGGATTGAAAGCGTGATCAGGCGGCTTGGCAGGCTTGGGGGAGGTGTTGGTTTTGGAGGCAGATGGCGAAGAAGATATGTTGGAGGCGTTCGAGGGGGGCGGTATGGAGGAATTCGGGGCTGAAGTCGAGGGGGAAGCGGCCGCGGTAGTTTTGGAATTGTTGAGTCAGCGCGTCGCGATCGAGCGCGGAGATGAGACAGAGGAGTTCTTCGATTTGGTCTGACTGCAACATGATCGCCGCCTCCGGAGCCGGATCGCCTGTTGAACGCTGCTGGCGGTGTGGATATTGCCGGCAGGGGTCAACGGTCTGATACGACTGAGCGAGCGGGCGGTTCAAATAACCGTGTCGATCAGCGATCCCTTGTTACGGATATCGGTCCGAAGGATTTGCGGCTTTACATGGCAGGCGGTGTGGGAGTGGTGGACGGAGGGGAGATGATTCCAGACGGGGTTGACGGTGGAGTGGCTGCTGTGGGAGGAAGAGATGGTGGGGGCGACGCCGCGGGTGGCGAGGCGGTCTTGATGCTGAAATTGAACGCGGGCTTCGGGGTGGAGGACTTTGCGGGCTTCGAAGCGGGGGGTGGGGTGGAGGACGATGCGGGGGTTGAAGTGGGGGGTGGGGGTGTACGTCGCGGCGGGGCCGATGCCGCCACCACCACCGCCAAGAGCAGCAGCGGCACCAGCGTCTGCGGTCTGCATGGCAGAGCGGATCATTTTGACGAGGCTGAGGTCCATTGCTGCGATGAGGAGGTCTGACATGCCAGACCCCAAAGCAAAGGGGGCGGAGTCTGTGCCAGCGGCGGGTGGACGACGGGCCAAAAGTGTGGAAAATCATGGGGAAAACGAGGAATTCGTGGTTTTGCCGGGATGGCTTGAGTCTGTTCCGTTTATGACGGATGGTGTTTGGCAGCGACGGGACGTTTACGAAAATGAATACGGATGATTTGGATTTTCACCTTCCGCAGGAGTTGATTGCTCAGACGCCACCGGCGAATCGGGCGGCGGCGAGGCTGTTGCATTATCGAAGGTCCGATAAATCCGTGGTTCACCGGGGTTTCGGGGAGTTGCCGGAGCTGCTGAGGGAGGGGGATCTGCTGGTGTTTAATGACTCGCGGGTGGTGCCGGCGAAGATCATGTTGCAGAAAGACACCGGGGGGAGAATCGAGGGGTTGTTTATTGCGGATGAAGGAGGGGGGCGGTGGCGGGTGTTGTTAAAAAATGTGGGGGATTCGCGGAGGGTGTTGTCGTTCGTGGAGGACCCGACGCTGAGCATGGCGGTGGTTGAGCGGGTTTTTGAGGGGGAGTTTCGAGTGCAGATTTCGGTGACTGAGCCGGCGGTGGAGGTGCTAGCGCGGGTGGGGCGTATGCCGTTGCCACCTTATATTAAGCGGGGGAAGGGGGGTGATCCGCGGGATGCGATGGATCGGGAGCGGTATCAGACGGTGTATGCGGATCAGGCGGGGTCGGTGGCGGCACCAACGGCGGGGCTGCATTTTACGGCGGGGGTGATGGAGCGTTTGGCGGAGCGGGGGGTGGAGGTGGCGCGGGTAACGCTGCATGTGGGGATGGGGACGTTCAAGCCGGTGGTGGCGGAGACGCTGGAGGGACATGCGATGCATACGGAGGCGTATACGCTTTCAGAGGAGGCGGCGGGGGCGATTAATCGGGCCAAGCGCCAGGGGCGGCGCGTGGTGGCGGTGGGGACGACGGCGACGCGGGTGCTGGAGAGCCAGCCGGCGGGGGAGGTGGTGGAGGTGAGTGGGGAGACGAATATTTTGATTTATCCGCCTTATGAGTGGAGGCATGTGGGGGCGTTGATTACGAATTTTCATTTGCCGCGGAGTACGCTGATTGCGCTGGTGGCGGCTTGGGTGGGGTTGGATGAGCAGCGACGGATTTATAGCGAGGCGATTGCGATGGGGTATCGGTTTTTCAGTTATGGGGATACTTCACTTTTGGAGTGAAGTCGGGTGTATAATGGGGGTGGATGACGAAGCGGTGGATTACAGAATCGAAGGGTGATCTTGGCGCTTGTCTGGGGCGGATGGAGCAGGGGGTTGCGTTAAGGGAGTCGCTGATGGAAAAGTTGCCACGGGAGCCGTTGCCATATGCGGGGCCGCTTTTGGATGCGGTGGGGATGTTTGAGGAATTGGGGATCGGTTACGCGCTGATCGAAGGGATTGCCTCGATGTATTACGGGCGATCACGGTTTACGGAAGATGTGGATTTTGTCGCGATTGCCGGGCATCAAGACATATTAGCTGCTCATCCAGCGAGTATGCGCAAGCATCATTTCAATCCTGAGAGCACATGGAAGCTTTATCACGAGAGCGGAGTGGATATCGATATTTGGAAAGATGAGCATTCCGATGCGATTGTGGCGCGAGCGCAGATGGTGGGGATGGCGGGGCGGACGGTTCGCATTGCTGAGCCTCATGATTTGATTGCGATGAAGCTGCGAGCGGGGCGGATTCAGGATGATTATGATGTGTCGGAGATTGTGGCGGGGACGTCAGTTGATGATGCGCGAATTGAGGGGTTGGTGACGGCGGAGCAGTTTCGGCATTATTTGGGAGTGAAGCGGCGGGGGTAGAAAGACACTGGCAGACAAGCTGCCAGTGGCACGTTCGCAGAGATTATTCCTGATCCGAGGCTTTGACGGCTTCGACTTTTTTGTAGGCGGCGGGTTGGAAGTTCCAGAGGATGGAGGCGATGGAGGGTGGGGGTGGGATTAGGTCGGGGCTGGGGGGGACCTGGAGGTAGGCGAGGGAGCGTTCGAAGATTTTGGCGGCGCCGGGGGCGCTGACGATGCCGCCGTAGTAGTTGTGGCCGTCTTTTTGGACTTCGTGGACGATGAAGGCGACGACCATGCGCGGGTTTTCGTTGGGGGCGGCACCGATGAAGGAGGAGGTGTATTTGGTTTCGGAGTAGCCGCCTTTGCCGTTGGAGATATGGGCGGTGCCGGTCTTGCCGAAGAAGTTGTAGTCGGGGCAGAACTTGCGGGTGCCGGCGGCGGTGCCGCGGACGGGGACGTCGGCGAGGATGCGGTCCATCTCGGTGGCTGTGTCGGGATCGACGATTTGCGGGAGAGAGTCGAGTGCGGGGGCGGGGTGGTTTTCGATGACGTGTCCGTCGGGGTCGAGGACGCCTTTGACGAGGCGGGGCTGGACGAGTTTGCCGCCGTTGGCGTAGGCGCAGAAGGCGCGGCAGAGTTGGAGGGGGGTGATCATGACGGCGTAACCTTGGGAGATGGATTCGGTGTCCCACTTGGTGAGTTTTTTGGCGGGGCGCAGGAGGCCGGGGTCTTCGCCGGGGAGTTCGAGTCCGGTACGTTTGCCGTAGCCGAAGGAGGAGAGGGCTTCGACGAGGCGTTCATTGCCGAGGCGTTCGCCGAGCTTGGACATGCCGATGTTGGAGGATTTGACCAGGACATCCCACATGGCGAGCTTGCCGTAGGAGTGGACGTCGGTGACGTGGCGGTTGGCGTAGGGGATGTAGGGGGAGGCAACGTTGAAGATTTCATTGGGGCGGGTGACGTGCCAGGCCATTGCGGGGCCGGCGATGAAGGGCTTGATGGTGGAGCCGGGTTCGTAGGGGTCGGTCAGACAGCGGTCGCGGCGGACGTCCTGGGGGGAGTCGTCGAGGTTTTGCGGGTTGAAGCTGGGCCAGTTGGCCAGGGCGTAGATGTCGCCGGTGAGGGGGTTCATGACGACGACTTCGCCGCGCTTGGCTTTGAATTCGGAGCAGACGTTGTTGAGTTCCTCTTCGGCGATCATCTGGATGGTCGCGTCGATGGTGAGGACGAGGTGCTCGCCGTGCTGGGGGGGGACGTAGTCTTCAGCGTCGACGGCGATGCCGTGGCGGCGGGCGTCTTTGAGAGTGCGTTTGGAGCCTTCTTTGCCGGCGAGGAGCTTGTCATATCTGAGTTCGAGGCCTTCGAGGCCGTTGGATTCTTTACCGACGCCGCCGAGGATGTGGGCGGCCAGGGAACCGGCGGGATAGTAGCGGGCGGTCTGGGTGAAGAAACCGACGCCGGGGAGGTCCATGTCGTCGATGGCTTTTTGGGTTTCGTCGTCGACTTTTTCGGAGAGCTTGAGGTAGCGGGTGTCGCGTTTGGAATCGAGGAGTTTTTGCAGGTCGGCGGGTTGTTTGTCTATTAGGGTTGCGAGTTTGCCGACGGCGGCGGTGGCTTCGGTTTCGGATTTTCCCTCGGCGGCGAGCTGTTCGAAGAGGAAATGGGGGTCGACGTAGAGCGTGCGGGTCTGGACAGTGGCGGCGAGGACTTGGCCGTTGGTGTCAAAGATCGTCCCGCGGCGGGGGATGAGCTTTTCGGTCATGTGCTGCTGGCGTTCGGCTTTGCGGATGGTTTGTTCGCGGCCGTAGGTTTCCAGATACGCCACCCGACCGACCAGCGCAGTGAAAGCGACTCCGATAAGGACCAGGAGGGTGATAGCGCGGCCGGTGGAAAAAGTGGGCATGGAGGCTCCGCTGGTTCGGGATAAGTCCGATAATTTCTTATCGGCAGAACGAGGCGGAAAAGTAAAATGGTTTGGGTCGGAGGGATTCATGATCAGCTATGGCGGGCGAATATCTCATAAAAGGGAGGAAAGGTCGCGATCAGACTCGCCAGGACGAGAAAGAGGATCACGGCTATCAAGGTTCGTTCATGTTGGAGGCGGCGGCCTTTCCAAATGAGGGCGAGTGTGATCCAGCTCACCAGCCAGATGGCGACGGCTGATCCCGCTACGCCGGAGAGACTACCGGAGGGACGATACCAGTTGAGGGATTGAGATAGGTTGGCGGAGGATTCGGAAAGAATGGTGGCGACGCCGAAGGCGGCGCAGCCGATGGCGGAGGAGAGGAGTGCTGCCCAGGCGAGACCATTGGGGGTGCCGGTGGGGATGCCGAAGGCGAAGGAGATGTCCAGTTCTTTTTCTTCCACATCGACTCCTATCGAACCGGGGCGAACTTGTTGATGAATGCGCCGAATAGGCCGGCGACGACGGCGCAGAAGAATGAGATCGTGAGGAGCATTAACATTATCTGGCGAAGACGGGGTTGGGTGGCGAGGGTTCGGCGATTGCGGGTGGCGACGACGGCGACGGCGGTAGCGAGGATAGGGGCGAGCCAGCCGATGTGTTCTTTCCATTCCATGCCGAAGGTGTGCCAATCGGCGGTGTCGGGAGAGGCTGTCAGACGATATTTGGGATAGGCGACGAGTGCCGAGGGTTCGGTTCCTACGGGCGGGGTGGCGCGATACCAGGGATAGACGATGAAGGTTCCGACCAGAACCGTGAGCCAGGCCAATAGCGCCATGGCCCATGAGCCGAGGATTAAATGACGTTGATTGGCGGCGCTGCCGGCGGAGGTGGTCCATTCGGCACGCAGGGTCCAGAGGCTTATGGCGCTTCCGCTGAAGGCGAGCAGGAAGCCGGCTCCCAGAACCATGCCGTGCAGTGCAGTCCAATATTCCTTGCTGGTTAATGTCATGAGACTATTCATTTGGATGTTTCTTGTGCAGGGCGTCGGCGTGATCAGATCGGCCGGTGGCGCGGAGGCGTTCGAGGTAGGCGGGGAGGAAGGTGCGGGTGTGAAGGGGGCCGCCTTCGGAAATCACCGTCCACATGGGGTCGGTGGGGTGGGTGGCGGTGCGCATCATGTCGGCGAGCCAGTGGTCGAGGTGGGTCATGGCGGTGGCGACGATGGCGGGGTTGGAGAGGGCGATGTCGTGCTGTTCGTGGGGGTCTTGTTTGAGGTTGAAGAGCATGATTTCGGGGAAGGGATGATAGCCGTCGTGGTAGCTGCGGATGCAGAGGTAGTCGTCGAAGCGGATGGCGCGTTGGCAGCTCCAGGCACCTTGGGAGAGGATCAGGTAGGGGCGGCCGGCGGGTTTGGCGGCGCGGAGGGAGGGGGCGAAGGATTGGCCGTCCCAGTTGTCGGGGATTTTGCCTCCCAGGAGGTCGATGACGCTGGCGGCGAAGTCGAAGTGATAGTGGAGGGAAGTGTCGACCTTGGTGGAGGTCAGGCCGGGCCATTTGACGATGAGGGGGACGCGGTTGGTGATGTGGTCGGCGGTTTGGTGGTCGCCGTAGATGTTGAGTTCGCCGAGGTTTTCGCCGTGGTCGCTGGTGATGATGATCGCGGTGTCGTCGAGTAGGTTCATGTCGGAGAGGGTTTTGAGAAGGATGCCGATGTGATGGTCGGCGTAGAGGATGCCGCGGTCGTAGCCGTCGAACATGGTGCGGACGTCGGCCATGGAATTCATTTGCGAGGGTTGCTGAGGGTAGTCGGCCAGCCAGGGTTCGGCAGGGCGGAATCCGTTGACTTCCTGTGCGGAGTGCGGGCCGTAGGAGGACCAGTGCTGTTTGCGGACTTCGTCGGTGAGCCAGGCGGGGAGAGGGTCGTTTTTGAAGGGGTTGCCGAAGGATTCGGGCGTGCGGTAGGGGGTGTGGGGGTCCCAGTAATTGATGTGGAGGAACCAGTTGTCTTCGTGGCCGTGGCGGGCGAGCCAGTCGAGCGCCGGGGGGGTGACTTCGTCGGCGAGTTCCATGCCGCCTTTGCCGGGGTTGAACATTTCGCTGAAGCCGGCATAGAGGTGAAAGGCGGAGTGGCGTTCGGGGAAGGAGGAGATCATGCCGGTGCGCAGGCCGAGTTGGCGCAGGCAGGTCATCCAGTTGGTGTGTGCGAGGGAGGAGCGGAAGCCGCGGGGAGCGCCGTCGGGGATGGGGTCGGCGGCGAGACCGCCGTGATTGATGACGCCGGTGTGGATGCCGAAGCGGCCGGAGAACATGGCGGTGCGGCTGGGGAGGCAGGGGGAGTCGGTGACGTAGTAGTTGTCGAAGCGGATGGCTTGTTTGGCGATGGAATCGATGTTGGGGGAGGTTTTGCGGTGATAGCCGTAACAGCCGAGGTGGTCGGGGCGGAGGGAGTCGATGTCGATGTAGAGAATACGCATAGATGCCTTATGAACGGGATGGAGAAAGGACACGGGTCACGAGGGATTGTGCTTCTTTGAGCAGAGAATCCAAGTGGGATTGAGAGGTTAAGGATTCGGCGTAGATTTTGTAGACGTCTTCTGTGCCGGAGGGTCGGGCGGCGAACCAGCCGTTTTTAGTTGAGACTTTGAGGCCGCCGATGGGGGCGTTGTTGGCGGGGGCATTGGTCATTTTGGCTGTGATGGGTTCGCCGGCGAGCTGGGTGTCGGTGACGGATTCGGGGGAGAGGTTGGAGAGGAGGGATTTTTGGGGTTTGGTGGCGGGGACGTCGATGCGTTTGTAGAAGCTGGTGCCGAACTGGGATTCGAGGGATTTGTAGTGGAGGCCTGGGTCTTTGCCGGTGGCGGCGGTGATTTCGGCGGCGAGGAGGCCGAGGATCAGGCCGTCTTTGTCGGTGGTCCAGACGGAGCCATCGCGGCGGAGGAAGGAGGCACCGGCGGATTCTTCGCCGCCGAAACCGAGCGAGCCGTCGAAGAGGCCGGGGCTGAACCATTTGAAGCCGACGGGGACTTCGTAGAGTTTGCGCGAGAGGGAGGAAGCGACGCGATCGATGATGCTGCTGGAGACGAGGGTTTTGCCGACAGAGGCGGATTTGGGCCAGTTGGGGCGGTGGGTGAAGAGGTATTGGATGGCGACGGCGAGGAAGTGGTTGGGGTTGAGCAGGCCGACGGAGGGGGCGACGATGCCGTGGCGGTCGGCGTCGGTGTCGTTGCCGAAGGCGATGTCGTATTGGTCTTTGAGTTTGATGAGCGAGGCCATGGCGTCGGGGCTGGAGCAGTCCATGCGGATTTGGCCGTCGTGATCGACGGTCATGAATTTGAAGGTGAAATCGACGTTGGGGTTGACGACGGTGAGGTTGAGGTTGTAGCGGTCGGCGATGGGTTGCCAGTAGTGGACGGAGGCGCCGCCGAGGGGGTCGGCGCCGATGCGCAGGTTGGAATGGCGGATGACATCGAAGTCGATGACATTGGAGAGGTCTTCGACGTAGGGGGTGATGAGGTCTTTGGCGTGGGTGGTGACGGATTTGATGGCTTGTTCGTAGGGGATGCGTTTTACGTCTTTGAGGCCTGCGGCGAGGATGGCGTTGGCGCGGTCCTGGATGGCTTTGGTGACGTCGGTGTCGGCGGGGCCGCCGTGGGGGGGGTTGTATTTGAAGCCGCCATCGCGGGGGGGGTTGTGGGAGGGGGTGACGATGATTCCGTCGGCCAGGCCGGCGGTGCGATTGCGGTTGTAGGTGAGGATGGCGTGGGAGATGACGGGGGTGGGAACGTAATCGTCGTCTTTGGCGATGATGGTTTCGACGTTGTTGGCGGCGAGGACTTCGAGGGCGGTGCGGGTGGCGGGCTGGTCGGCGGCGTGGGTGTCTTTGCCGAGGTAGAGCGGGCCGTTGATTCCTTTGGAGGCGCGGTATTCGCAGATGGCTTGGGTGATGGCGAGGATGTGGGATTCGGTGAAGGTCGAGTCGTCGGGGGAGCCGCGATGGCCGGAGGTGCCGAAGGAGACTTTGTGCAACGGGTTGGCGGGGTCGGGTTTATTGGAGTAGTAGGCGCGTTCGAGGGCGGCGGGGTCGATGAGCAGAGACGCGGGGGGGGGTTTGCCAGCCAGCGGGGAGGGCATGGTCGGATGATCCTTTCGTATATGGATGGTCGTGCGTCAAGAACGTAGCGAAGGAAGGCTGGAATGGGAATGGGGGTTGTGCGGGCTGTGACGACCGATAAGGGATGCAGAAGGCGTTTTTCTGTCATGTTGCAGGGGTTTAAGTGGTAAAGCGGCTCGGTATGCGCGTCGATAGAAACTGGGCCTGAGAGCAGTTCGGATCAGCGGGAGTCGCTGAGCCGGCTCGGGTTCGGCGAATTGGCGCAGGGTGATTATGAGATGTTCGATTCGAGATGGATGGGAGATTGCTACATCGGGAATTCGCCGGGCGGGGCGGGGGATGAAGTCGGCTGGTGGGCGGAAGAGATCGGGAGGGTTGCTGCGCGAATTGAAGGCGGAGGCGAATTTGCGCCGGGCGTTTGCGCAGGATAAACTGGAATTGCGCTATGAGCCGATCGTGGCGTTGAACGGGCAGGCCGTCGTGGGATTTGAGGCGCTAACGCGATGGAAGCAGTCGGATGGGGGGCTAGGGTCGTTTGGGCCGCATGTTGGTATTGCTGAGGAATCGGGGTTGATTGTCCCGATCGGGTCGTGGGTGATTCGCGAGGCGTGCGAGCAGTTGCAGCGATGGAATGCCAGCAGGCCGGACGCCAATGCGTTTGTTTCGGTCAACGTCTCGGGGCGGCAATTGATTGATCCGGGATTTCTTCCCGATCTGACACATACTCTGGCGGAGACGGGCATTGATCCGGATAAGCTGAAGCTGGAGATCACCGAGAGCATCGTCATGCGCGACGCGGATGAGCCGCTGCTTTGGAAGATCAAGGATCTCGGCATCAGTCTGCACATGGATGATTTCGGCACGGGGTATTCGTCGTTGTCGTGCCTGCATCGTTTTCCGATCGACATGCTGAAGATTGATCGATCGTTCATTCGCAATACATCTACGCGCCGGGATTATGCGCCGGTGCTGCATGCGGTGGTTGAGCTGGCGCATCATTTGGGGATGGAGGTCGTCGCGGAGGGGTTGGAAGAGGCGTCGCAGGTGGCGCTGCTGCGGGCGATGGGGTGTGATTATGGGCAGGGGTATTACTGGAGCCGGGGGGCTTCGGAGGATGAGGCGCTTGCGATGCTGCCGGCACCGGAGCGCAATCTCAAATCGGCATAAAATTACGTTTGCAGTCAGACCGGAATTTCTGAACGAATATCGTGCATTCGGTGTTTTCGCTGTCGCCAGCGGCGGGTGATGCGCCATTTCCAGTATTCCTGGGCCAGGAGGTAGGAGAGGCCAGCGAGGGTGAAGGAGACGACGAGGGAGCCGATGCCGTAGGGGAGCCAGATGTTGGGGAAGTTGGCGTGGATCCAGGCGCTGGTGGGTTGGAAGTTGGGCATGGGATTGCGGCGGAGGAGCATGCGGCCGACGGAATAGGAAAGATAGGAGGCCGGGGCGATCGTCAGGGGATTATTGACCCAGGTGAACGCGACGGCGATCGCCACGTTGGCCCGGCAGCGGATGGCCAGCAGCGTCGCGGCGAGGGTGGGCAGGAAGGGGATGGGAGGGGCGAAGGACCAGAAGACGCCGAGCGCGATGGCGCGGGCGACGGAATGGCGATTCAGGTGCCATAAATTGGGATTGTGGATGAGCTTTCCCCAGCGCGTGGTCTGGCCGTGGCGGGGTCGAGGCATGAACTTACGAAGAAATCTTCGTGGCATGGTTGGGAGAGCGGTTTTTCCCCTTAATTAATGATACGCCGAGAATATTCCGACGTCCCATGTAAAAGAGGGGTACGTCCTATATCGGACAAATCAGGCCGGGGCAACGACCGTGGTTGCCAGAATGTGATCCAAGTCACTCGGATTTATCTGCCCGGCGCGATCGGTCATGGCGTTGGCGGCACCGCAGGCGGCGGCGAGCTTCAGCGATTCGGGAAGTGTTCGATGGTCCGCAAATCCGGCTGCCAGTCCGGCGGCGAATGAATCGCCGGAGCCTACGGCGCTGATCACGCGTACCGAGGGCGTGGTGACATGCCAATAATCGTGTCCATTGGTCGCAATCGCTCCGTCTTTTCCCAGGGTGACGACAATTGCGCCATCGGCCGGGAGGGATTTGAGCATGGCGGCCTTCAATGTTATTTGATTGGTAATCGACGTTTCAAGGGTAGCCGCCAATTCGTCTTGATTGAGTTTGAGGATTAATTTTCCGATGGGCAGGGCACGGCGAACGGGTTGGCCGCGCCCATCAATAATCACGCGCGCCCCGGCGGCCAGACCCGCTCTGGTCCATCGTGCGTATGCGTCTAAATCTCCATGTGGTGGAAGTGATCCGGACATCACCCATACGGCTGCGGCTTGGCCTGCACTGGCGATCCGCTGATCGAGCTCTGTCCATGCGCCCGGTTCAACTTCGGCGGATTCTTCCACCAATTCCGTGGCGGTGTTGGTCGAGTGATCGATGATTGTTGTGCAGAGGCGCGTCGGAGGTTGAACATCGACGAAATTATGTTGGATGGTGAGCGCATCCAAATGATCGCGAATCATTTTCCCTCGAGGACCGCCGACAAATCCAGTGCAACACGCGCTCTTTCCGAGCGTTTGCAGGACTCGCGCTACGTTGATCGATTTTCCCGAGGCATATTCGGATACAGCCGTCGCGCGATTGACGCCATCGAGGGTCAGGCGATCGAAGACCATCGATCGCTGCCCGGTCGGTGTGGTTCCAATGCAGAGGATCATCAACGGCTCATCATGCGTTCGGCTCGCCATTTGCTCAAGCGACGGATATAGTCGATGTGCATCGATCGATGAGACAACTGGGATTTTCGGGTGGACAAAGGGAGTTCATGACGCCGCTGGTTGTGGAGAACGTATCGAAGCAGTTCCGTCAGGGGGATCGCTCCGTATCGGCCCTTGGTGGGGTGAGCCTGGATGTGGCGGCGGGTCAGTTTCTGGCGATTATGGGGGCCAGCGGATCGGGGAAAAGCACGCTGCTGCACCTGATGGCCGGGCTGGTCTATGCCGACGGGGGGCGTGTGATTATTCAGGGGACGGATATTGGCACGCTAAACGATCGGGCGCTTACACTGTTTCGCCGGCGGCATATCGGTCTGGTGTTTCAAGCGTTCAACCTGATCCCGACGCTAACCGCCGAGGAAAACATCGCACTGCCGCTGCTGCTGGACAATCGCCCGGCGGGACAGATTCGTGCCAAAGTGGATGAACTGCTGAATACGCTGGGGTTGGCTCACCGGCGCGGCCATCGGCCCGACGCAATGAGCGGCGGAGAGCAGCAGCGCGTCGCCATCGGGCGGGCGCTGGTGACGGATGCGGCATTGATTCTGGCGGATGAACCGACGGGGAATCTTGACTCCGCAAACAGCCGCAGCGTCTGCGAACTGCTCCGCGATCTGTCGGCGATTCATAACAAAACCATTGTGATGGTGACGCACGAGCCGACCGTGGCTGCCTATGCACAGGATGTGGCTGTGCTGAAGGATGGCAGGCTGGTGCAGCGATTCGCCGTTGAATCCGTCGATGGCCATCAAGGCCTGGCGATGCGCTACCATGAATGCACGAAGTAGGTCGCTCGATGGCGCTATTGAAACTAACGATCTCGAATCTGACGACCCGCAAGACGCGTGTCGCTTTGACTGTGCTGGCGATTGCATTTTCCGTCAGCCTGGTGGTGGGCGTGACCACCGGCTACAAATCCATCGAAGCCGCTGCGTTCAAATTCCTGAACACTTACCTAGGCTCCATCGACGCGCAGATCACCTTCGCCGGCCAGGGCGCCGGCCACATATCCGAAAGCCTCCTCCCGCAAATTCACCAGGACTCCGTCGTGAAATCCGCCATCGGCCGGCTGGAGACTGAAATCAACCTCATCCCCATGCACCGCAGCCAGGTTAAAGGCATCCGCCGACCCGAAGACCGCGATGTCGAAAAACTCAATCTCGAATCGGGCCAGTGGTTCGACACTTCCTCGGGCAACGTCACTGTTATCGATCAGGTGCTGGCCGAAATCCTCAAGGTGAAAGTTGGCGATACATTCAATCTCCCCGGCGTCACCAGCCATCTGTCGCTCAAAGTCGTCGGAATCATCCACAAGCCCGAATTCCTCGCCCGCCAGATGCAGACGGCCTACGTGCCTTTGGAAACCTTGCAGCGGTTCATGTCCCCTACAGACCCGCATCAACTCACGCGAATCATCATCTCTTTCTACCCAGGCACCGACGCCGACGCTTTCGCCAAGCGCTGGACGCCCAAGCTCGAAGCGATCAATCCCCAGTACAAACTGTCGCTCTCCAAAGACCGCCGGCAGGACATGGCCAAAAAACTGGAAGGCCTCAGCGCCCTCTCCACCATGGGCGGCGCGGTATCGATGCTCGCCGCTACTTTCATCGTCTTCTCCACGCTCTCGATGGGCGTCACCGAGCGTCAGCGCACCCTGGCCATGCTGCGTGCGATCGGAGCCTATCGCTCGCAGCTCGGCTGGCTGGTCATTTTTGAAGGCATTCTACTGGCGGTCATCGGTGTGGCCGTCGGCGTTCCGCTCGGTCTGCTCTGGGTCAAAATCCTGGCGATAAAATATAAAGCCCTCTTCTCCGCCGGTGTCAGCCCGTCCTGGAATGGCATCCTCTTCGGCGCTGCCGGCTCGCTTCTGGCGGCGCTCATCGCCAGCTTCATCCCCGCCTGGCAGGCCATGCGCACCAGCGCCCTCGAAGCCATGTCCCCGCTCGCTTCTCCCGGAGTGACCGGCATTCCCTGGCGTTCGGCTCTGGTCGGCCTGCTCCTCACGGCGGTCGACCCCTTCATCCTCGACGGGCCCACCGATTTCCTGCTCCGCGCGTTCAATGTCGATCCCCATATCATCTGGGTGCGCTCCTTCCAATTCTACGCCCACTTTGCCATCGGACTTCCCGCGATGATGACGGGTTTCTTCCTCCTGGCCCCCATCTTCGTCTGGACCCTCGACCGTGCGCTCTCACCCCTTATCGCCGTCCTGCTCGGCCTGCGTCTGGCGCTCGTCCGCCAGCAACTCTCCACCGCCGTCTGGCGCGCCGCTGGCACGTGCGCCGCGCTGATGGTCGGCCTGTCCGTCCTGGTCGCCATGCAGACCCAGGGACACTCCATGATCGAAGGCTGGCAGCTCCCGACGCGCTTTCCCGACCTGTTCATCGTCAGTCCATTCAAGCCTTTGAACGACGAAGAAATCGCCAAAGTCGCCAAAGTCTCCGGCATTCGTCCCGGCCAGTTTATGCCGATGGCAGTCATCTCCCCTGGACTCGGCAACGGTTTCTTCGCACTGGCCGGCGCAGCCCTCGTTCCGGACTCCACTATGTTCTTCGGCGTCGACCCCGACAAAGCGTTCGACATGATGCAACTCGACTTCCTCGAAGGAAATCCAAACGACGCCAAAGCCCTTCTCAAAAAAGGGCACCACCTTATCGTCACCGAAGAATTTCGCGAACTTAAAGGCCTGCACCTCGGCGGCCATCTCACGCTCGCATCCCCCCACGGTCCGATCGATTACACCATCGCCGGCGTTGTCACTTCGCCGGGCCTGGATGTCATGGTCGGGTTGTATGACCTCGGGCAGCAATTCGACCAGCGCACCGCCGCCAGCGTCTTCGGCACCTACGCCGACGCCCGCCGCGACTTTGATATCCAAGGTGCCGAATTCTTCGTCGCCAACCTCGACATCGGCGTGCAGCGCGAAGCGCTCCTCAAGCGCGTCAAAGAAGCCGTCGGCAAGTTCGGCATGGCCGCCTACGACGTCCGCCAGATCAAATACAAAATCACCACTGGACTGCACGACCTCCTCCTCCTGGTCACCGTCATCCCGCTTGCTGCACTGGGCATTGCCAGCCTGGGCGTCACCAACACCATCCTCGCCTCCATCCGCACACGCTCATGGCAGTTCGGCATCCTTCGGTCCATCGGCGTGACGCGGTCACAGCTCCTCCGTCTGGTCACCGCTGAAGCCATCCTCCTCGGCCTGGTCGGTGTCGCGCTCGGCCTGGTTGCCGGTGCACTGCTGACCATCGACGCCCGCGGTCTCTCAGCGGCCACGCTTGGCTACAATCCCCCCTTGCGCATCCCCTGGCTGATGATCAACATCGGCATAGCCGCCGTCCTGCTCGTCGCGTTCCTGGCTAGCCTCCTTCCTTCCATCGGCGTCTCCCGGCGATCCCCGCTTTCCCTGCTCCAGGCGGGCCGGGCAGCATCATAAAACCGGCCTGAAAAAAACTACTTTCGAATCTCGCATTTTCTTCTGGACAGTTCTTTCACTTCGTCCTACGGTGTTCCCCGAGAAGATGAAGGAGGGCGAGCGGAGAGGAGATTCGGGGTGAGCCCGCGCATGTTCCATGCACGGGCTTCTTTATTGCGCAGTACGCGCGATGGTATTGGCCGCGATCTTATCCTGCAATCGCATGATCCCCTCCATCAGCGCTTCCGGCCGCGGCGGACACCCAGGCACATACACATCCACCGGCACCACCAGATCCACACCCTTCACTACATTATACCCATACTTGAAATATGGCCCGCCCCCCACCGTACACGCTCCCATCGCGATCACATACTTCGGCTCCGCCATCTGCTCATACAGCCGCTTCACCCGGCTGGCCATTTTATAATTCACCGTCCCCGCCACGATCATCAAATCCGCCTGCCGCGGCGATCCGCGAAACGCCCCAGCACCGAACCGATCCAGATCAAACCGGCTCGCCCCGATCGCCATCATCTCAATGGCACAACACGCCAGCCCGAACGTCATCGGCCACAACGAATTCTTCCGCGCCCAGTTCATCGCAAAATCGACGCTGGTGACCATCAATCCTTCTTCAAAACGGTTTTCGATCCAGGACATAATGGAAGTCTGACATCGCTGCCTGTTTAGGACAAGAGGATATAAAGCTTGGCCAGAGGCTCCGGAAGATGATAGAATAAAGCTCGATGGCCACCGTCGCTCTACCTAAGCAGCATATTTCCAGCACCCCCGGCGTATGCGGTGGTAAGCCCTGCATTCTCGGGACAAGAATCCGCGTCCAGGACATCGTCATCCGTACCGAACTAGGAGATTCTCCAGATGAAATCCTCAGCGCATATCCGGGGATTACTCTTGCGGATGTTCATGCGGCGCTGATGTTTTATTATGACAATCAGACCGCCATCGATCTGGAAATCCAGCAGAGCGAAGAACTCGTAAAACAGATGAAAAATCAGGCCGGTCCTGGGCTCTTGGATCAACTCCGGTAATTTTCCCGATGCTTCGCTTTCATCTCGACGAAAATGTTGACCATGCCATCGCCATTGGCCTCCGCCACCGTGGCATTGATGCGACAACAACACAAGAATCAAATTTAAGCGGCATTCCCGACGAGTCACAACTGGCATTTGCCACTCGTCATGAACGTGTCATCATCACCTACGATGATGATCTGCTTGTTCTTCATTCCCAGGGTTTGCCTCATGCTGGTATCGCCTTCAGCACCCTTCGCACACGAACCATCGGGCAAATGATCTTGAAGCTCACGGCCCTGTCCCGGCATTTCAACCCGCCGGACATGCGGGGCCGAGTTGAATATTTGTAACGTCGCTTCCCATTTGAAAATGCCTCATCATATCGAACGAACCGTGGAACGCCCATTGCAGCACCAATACCCCGAGGTGCCATATGAACATCGGCGACACAATCAAAAGTGCGGTTCAGGGAATGCCCACCCTCCTCACCGGTGGTCACCCCTCCTATCGGGCTGGCGATGAAAAATTGGCTTGGATGCAAATTGGGCTGATGGGCTCGGCGGATTTCCCTGTCCACTCCGATGCCTTCGCCGACGGCGAGCCCATCCCTTTCAAATATGGCACAGACGGCCAAAACGTCTCCCCACCGCTTTCCTGGTCCACGCCACCCGCCAAAACCATGTCCCTCGTTGTCGTCGTCGAAGACCCCGATGCCCCGACCCCCGAGCCTTTCGTTCACTGGCTGGTCTACAACATTCCCGCCGACGCCAAAGGTCTTTCCGAAGGGACGGACAAAGGTGCCATGAAAGGTGTCGAAGGTGAAAACTCCAAATTAAAACCTGGCTGGACCGGGATGGCCCCTCCTAAAGGTGATTCACCTCACCGCTACGTCTTCCAGATATTCGCCTTGGATACAGGCCTTTCCCTCGAAAAAGAGGCCGGCCGCGCCGAACTATTCAAAGCTATGGCCGGCCACGTCCTGGGTCGCGGAATCCTCGTCGGGACATACCAGCGCGCCTGACTTGGCGTGCGGAATGTTGTCGGGTAGCATCTCCCCTCGTTCACCCGTCAGCCGGTCGCGCTCCTAGTTAATGTTAACCATGTTCGCGCCGGCTACCTTGTTTCACCCTAGAGGTATTTGTCATGGAACGCGAACAACAACGCGACCAGCGCGATCAGGTCCGCAGCTTTGAAGATATGAAGGTCTGGCAGGAAGCCCACCAGCTTGTCATCAAAGTTCTCAGCGAGACGCCCAAACTTCCCGCCGAGCAGCAGGAAGGGATTGCGCTGATGATGGAGCGCAGCGCCATTGAAGTTCCCCGTTACGTCTCCGAAGGCTTCAAACGCCGCGGCAGCCGCAACAAGGCCCATTACTACGACATGGCCCGGTCGAGCCTGGAAGGGCTTCGTTATCTCTTCATCCTCTGCCGGGACATGAAGTACAACATCAACTTCGAAGACCTCAGCTACCGTGGCGACCAGGTCTCCCGCATGCTTGATGGTCTGGTCCGCTCCATGGTCCGCACCTCGCGCGGCCCGGGAATGGGTCGCGGTCGCGGTCGTCGCGACGGCGGCGGCGGTGAAGACCGCGGCTACGACGCCGGCCCGGAAGACATGGGCGGCGACGATGACGACCTCGGCGATGAATAATCCCCCATCTCATCGTCTCATCAAAATAAAGACACGCGGTTCACTCGACCCGCGTGTCTTTTTTATTCTCAGCAGCGAGCTGACGCGCGATCGCAAGAGACTCGGCAAGCGTACCGTGACCGACGATATTGCCGCTCCGATCGACGACAAATGCGTGAGGAATGCCGTAAATGTGGTAAGCGGCATAAAGCATGCCCCACGCAGCGTTGGTCGGATCAGGTATGTCGATGCAGATCGGATAGGTAAGGCCGAAGTTCTTAAGAACCTTATCAATGTTGGCGCGCTGGCTTCCGGCCGGATGGATCGCGATGATCGTGATGTCATTCCCCTTGGATTGTTTGTGCAGATCAGCCAGTTTCGGTAGATCGTTCCGGCAAGGCCCGCACCAGTCGGCGAAAAAATCTACGAGAACCACCTTCCCCTTAAAGTCGGACCACGCCAGCGGCTTGTCGCTGTTGATCCATTCCGCCTCTTTCGGAAACGCCGGCGCCGGCTTGCCGATCAGCGCGTTCTCCGCATCGGTGAATGCCTTCGTCGCCGCTTCGCGGTCGGCGCTTTCATTCATGAGCTGCTGCCATTCGGCAGGAGTGCGATTCTTCTTCTCATCGTAATGGATGCCGCGAATCCAGTCGTCAACACGGGCTCCTTCATGAAACTCAGCGGCGACAAATAGAGAATCTTCAAGGTTAGGATTCAGTTCAACGACGGCGATTCGCTCCTCGCGCGTGCCTGTAACTGGATTGCCGGGGGCGTCCAAGTCGTGGAGGGAATAGCCTTCGCGCATGGGAAAAAAGCAGCCCGGAACAAGCTCAACGTAATGATTCATCCACAGCTCTTGATATGGTTTTAGGAATGGCCGTCG
Organism: Tepidisphaeraceae bacterium; assembly: GCA_035656825.1. Taxonomy (GTDB): domain Bacteria; phylum Planctomycetota; class Phycisphaerae; order Tepidisphaerales; family Tepidisphaeraceae; genus DASRRR01. The sequence goes on from DASRRR010000036.1 coordinate 55,393, forward strand.
TGCGTCCACATCGACTCGATCAGCCTCGTGTCGGTTGCTCATCGAGAGGGTTGCCTTAAACTGGTCGAATTCATCCCAATTGCGAAATTCCCTGTCATAATGCTTGCGAAGCGCATCAAGTGCGGCTTGCGGCACTGCAACGCTGTCTTTGCCTTGGGATGAATAGGCATCGACCTTAAAACCATATAGACGGTGATCGGCGACGCCGACATAAAGGGTTTTGGCCTCCATGGAGGAGGACAGGACATAACAGTTGCTCCCGCGATACTCAGTTCGTCCGACCAGCACAAAATCGTCCGGATCCAACGCGAGATTGGGATCATGCTCCTTCTTGTCGATCCACCAAAAATGGTGATCGGCGGTTCGGCCCCACATAAGATTGAGTAGAAAGAATGAACTCATCTGAATATCGCCACTGATGGCATAAAACTCGCGGCCACTGCGCGTATGGGTGTAATCGACTTGCCTGGTCCCGTCCCATAGGCGTAGTCGATAACGAGTTTCACTATTTTCTTCCTGCCGTAGATGGTTGGAGTTGAACGAAAGCTCGAATGTGTCTTTTAGTTCGCCAGCCAATTCCGGGTGGTCTCGCGTCGTGGGGTTGCGATCCGGGAACTGCCTTTGGATCTCGCGGCGACGCGCCTCGATCCCGGCAGGTGTATTAATCCATTGCGATTCAGCCCGTAAATGAAAACTCTTGAGCTTATCAAACCACAATTCCGACTGCTGAACCTCCCGCACAAGCTCGGCCGCCGTTGGTTGTGTGGTTGGCAGTGATGTAGCTGCCAGAACCGTCGAACAGAACATGACGCCGGCAAAGAAACCGGCGTTCAAGGCAATCTGTTTCATGCCCACCAGCATCGCACAATATGATGTCGGCATTCAACTGAAAAATTGACCTCATCGGGGCGTTGTGCCTCATTAACCCAAGCGGTAGAACCGTACCCTATGCCCGAACGCATCACCATCCTCGGCGACGGCGCCATGGCCACCGTCTGCTCCATCCTCCTGACGCAAAACCACCACCACGTCACCATCTGGGGAGCATTCGAAGAATCCATCGAACGCCTCCAACAAGACCGCGAGCAGCGCAAACTCCTCCCCGGCGTTCGCATCCCGGCCGGCGTCCATCTCACCGCGAATGATGCCGACTGCTTCACCAAATCCACCCTCATCCTCTCCGCCGTCCCCACCCAATATATGCGCGGCGTCTGGCAACGCCTCCGCCCCCACGTTCCCGCCAGCATACCGATCATCAGCGTCGCCAAAGGGATCGAAAATTCCTCTCTCCTCACCCCCACGCAAATCATCGCGGATGTTTTGCAAACTCATCCGCCCCTCGCCACGCTTTCCGGCCCGAACATCGCCGCCGAGGTCGCCAAATATAAACCCGCCACCGCCGTCGCCGCCTCATCTGATTCGGCCCTTGCGCGGCGCGTCCAGTCCACCCTTTCCACGCAATGGTTCCGCGTCTACACCAACGCCGACGTCCTCGGCGTCGAACTCGCCGGCGCCATGAAAAACATCATCGCCATCGCCGCTGGCATCGTCGATGGATTAGGTGCCGGCAACAATGCCAAAGCAGCGCTCGTCACGCGCGGCCTCGTCGAAATCACCCGTCTGGGTGTTGCGATGGGTGCCGACGAATCCACCTTCGGCGGCCTCGCCGGTCTCGGCGACCTGATCACGACTTGCGTGAGTCCGGAAGGGCGAAACCGTCACGTCGGCGAGCAGATCGGCAAAGGCCAAAAAATCCACGACATCCTCGCCGGCATGCGCAGCGTCGCTGAAGGAGTCGCCACCACGCGCTCGGTCCACGAACTCTCCCGCCGATATAATATCGAAATGCCCATCACCCGTTCCGTCTACGCCATCCTCTTTGAAAATAAGGATGTCTTCGAAGCCCTCACCGACCTGATGACCCGCGATCCCAAGCCCGAAACGGCGTAATTTACCTCACTTCCGAACGCCTGGCCCACCAAAGCGTATAAGAAAACGCAGGTCTGGAAACCCAGCCAAGGATCGTTTTATACTGCACATGCACCACGATCATTGATCGTGTAATTGCAGAAATTTGGGAGAACGGCTCCATGCGTACCGCGATCGTAACTATCCTGATCTCCTCCATCACCGTCGGCGGACTTGTCGGCTGCAGTTCCAACGCTGGCACCGACACCCTCATCGGCGCGGGCGGCGGGGCTGTCGTCGGCGGCTTGATCGGGAGCGGTTCACACTCCAGTGCGGGTGCCGGCGCACTCATCGGGGCGGGGGCTGGGGCAATCGGCGGCCTGATCGTCGGCACGACCCTCGACAGCGCCGAAAAGAAAAAAGAGAAACAAGAACGTGACGCCGAAGCCGCGCGTGAACGCGAATATTACACCGCCGGTCCGACCTACCAAGGGGAAACCGTCACTCCTACCCAGCCCTCCATTACTCGTGATGATGTCATCGAATGGACCCGCAAAGGCGTCAACAACGAACTCATCATCGACCGCATCCAGCAGAGCCGGCAGGTCTTTTACCTTACCGCTGCTGACGAAAATATGATGCGCGACGCCCGCGTCAGCGAAGATGTCATCCAGGCGATGAAGAACACCGCACGCCGGTAAATCAGTTACCGCGCCGTTACATACTCAATCTCGCCGACACCCGGCACCAAATCCGCCTCCGCCCCGCGTTGTAATAACGTCGTAATCGCGCGCCTTCCGCGCTCCCCATAATCCAATGTCCAATGATTCACATACATCCCCACAAACTGATCCGCTAATTTCGCATTGAGATCCCGCCCGAATTGCAGGGCATATTTCACGGCCTTCTCGCGATGATCCAGCGAATACTGGATCGACCGCTTCAACACATCCGTCACCTCCTGCATGACCTCCGCCCCCAGATCCTTCCGAATACAATTTCCCCCCAGCGGTAGCGGCAATCCCGTCTCCCCATCCCACCACTTCCCCAGATCGACAATCAAATGCAGCCCCTGCGTTGCAAAAGTGAGCTGCCCTTCATGAATAATCAGCCCCGCATCGGCGTGGCCATCCTGCACAAACTTCAAAATCTGATCAAAAGGCACGACCTTGTAAAAGAATGCCGTGTCCGGCGCAAATGGCGCTGACGATGATGACCCAGGCGTACACTCAAGCCCCTTCCCCATGCAAAGCTGCAGCGCCAAAAACGCCGTCGTCAGCTTCCCTGGGATCGCGATCGTCTTCCCGTGCAGGTCATCCAATTTCATTGGCGAGCGCGCCACCACCATTGGCCCATACTTGTCCCCCATCGACGACCCGCACGAAGTCAGCGCGTACTTATCGGCTACATAAGGATACGCATGAATCGAAATCGCCGTAATCTCCAGTTCTCCCTTGCGCGCCCGCTGGTTCAGCGTCTGAATATCCTGTAGCACATGCTCAAACCGATACCCGCCCGCATCAATCAAGGGCGGATCCTGCGCCAGCGCATAAAACATAAACGCATCGTCGGGATCGGGAGAATGTCCCAGCTTCAATGTACGGCTCATATCCCCGCACAATAAGGCATCCCCGTCCAATCGCCCAGCGGTTCGCCGTCTGTTGCCTTCATTACCCTTAATGTCCAACAATTTTTAACTATTCCTGACGCCCAATAACCATTGAAACCCCCATCATTTACGCACATTTTCCCGCCATTCGACATTGTTCGTTCGGATATGTGATATTGAACCATAATAAACCACCCCCACTGGCCGTTATAGCGGGTGGAACGCCTTTCCAGACGATAGACTTTGTCAGGAGAACACATGGCCAAACTGCACCCCATGCTTCAGCCGTATACTCCGTCCGATGACTCCCCTTGGAACTGGGAAAAGGCGGCCCATCTCCTGAACCGCGCCGGGTTCGGCGGCACCGCCGAGGAAATCCAGCGCGTCCTCGATGACGGCCCGGATAAATCCGTCGACCGGCTCCTCGACTTCCCCGATGCCCCGGCCGACGAAGAGAGCGAATCCGACACCCCCGATCTTTCGGATGTCGAAGGGTATGGCAAAAGCTTCCGCGACGTCGCCAAAAAATTTGCCGGCAAAACCGAAGAGGAAAAGAAGGAGCTTCGCAAGGAGCTTCAGCGCAAAAACGCCGAAGCCATCCAGGCGACCGTCGGCTGGTGGATGCGCCGCATGGCGACCGGTCCATACCCGCTCCAGGAGAAACTCACACTCCTCTGGCACGGGCACTTCACTACCAGCGCCCGCGACGAACGTAGCGCCCGGTTGATGTGGCGGCAGAACGAAGTCCTCCGCCGCAACGCCGCCGGCAACTTTCTCCAGTATGTCCGCCAGATTTCCCGCGACCCGGCCATGCTCGACTACCTCAACAACCAGGAAAACCGCAAAGCCCACCCTAACGAAAACTACGCCCGCGAACTGATGGAACTCTTCACTCTCGGCATCGGCAACTACACCGAGACCGACATCAAGCAATCCGCCCGGGCCTTCACCGGTTGGGCACACGACGGCGACGATTTTATCTACCGCAAATTCGACCACGACCAAGGCCAGAAAACTTTCATGGGCCAGACCGGCAATTTCGACGGCGACGACATCATCGCCATCATCTTCCAAAACCCCGCCATGTCGCGCTACATCACGGGCAAGCTCCTCATCTGGTTCGCGTACGAAAACCCTGAGCCTGATATCAACGACAACCTCGCCGCCGCGTTCAAGGAAGGCAACTGGGAACTCCGCCCGATCCTTCGCACCATCCTCACGTCCAAAGCGTTCTACAGCGACAAAGCCATCGGCGCTCAAATCAAATCTCCCGTCCAGCTCGTCGTCGGCACTACCCGTATGCTCGGCGTCGACTCCACCCGCGCCCGCGGCCTGGTCGGCGGGGCCCTCCAGCAAATGGGGCAAGTCCCCTTCGCCCCGCCAAACGTCAAAGGATGGCCGGGCGGGCGCATGTGGATCTCCACCAGCACGCTCTTCGTCCGCTACAACACCGCCGTCTATCTCGCCGGCGGGGCGGTTCTCCCGCAGGTCGACCCGGGCAAGCTCGCCAAATTCATCGGCCGCGATAAAGGGCGATCCCAACCCGTTAACTTCGACCCGCCGACGACCGGCTCCCCCGAATCCGTCGTCGACCACTGGGTTGCGCTTTTGATCCAGCGCCCCATCGACGACGACAAACGCAAAATCCTCATCGACGCCATCGGCGACCGGGTCACCGAAAGATCCGTCAAAGATGTCGTTCAACTGATCGTTTCAATGCCTGATTATCAATTGTGCTGATTTGAGTTGCGAGTTGTCCGTCGCCAGTACAGACTGACCGTTATTAGAGAGGCTAAAAGTCATGGATAAGCACGTTTCAACCCGTCGTATTTTCCTGCAACGCGGCCTGACCGTTCTGGCCGCTGCTCCCACCATCCCCGCTTTCCTGGATCAGACCGTGATGGCGCTGGCCAACCCGCTCGACTCCCACTCGACCCAGCAAGCCAGCGGCACCGACGGCAAAATCCTCGTCGTCGTCCAACTCGCCGGCGGCAATGACGGCCTCTCCACCGTCGTCCCCTACGCCGACGACGCCTACCACCGTGCCCGTCCCGCCATCGGCCATGACGCCAAAACCGTCCTCAAAATCAACGACTACATCGGCCTGCACCCGAACCTCACCGCCTTCAAGAGCCTCTATGATTCCGGCCATCTCGGCATCATCCAAGGCGTCGGCTATCCCAATCCCAACCGCTCCCACTTCCGCTCGACCGACATCTGGACCAGCGCCCAACCTGAAAAAGCACAGGCATCCAGCGGCTGGGTCGGCCGCTACTTTGACAATACCTGCACCGGCTCTGACCCCCACGTCGGCGTTGCCATCGGCGGGCAACTCCCGCTCGCCATGCAAGGCGAGCGTATCCGCCCCCTCAGCTTCGAGCGCCCGGAAAGCTACAAATACAACGGCAAAGACGTCGCCCATTACCTCGAACTCAACAAAGCCGAGTCTGAACAGGTCGCCTCTGCCGCCCCGGTCAAGCCCTCTCCTTCCAATCTCTACAAACCCGCCCAGAAAAAAGTGGAGCCGATCACTGAAACTGACCAGCTCGACTTCCTCCACCGCACCGCGATGGACGCTCAAGTCTCCAGCGATGAAATCCTTCGAATGACCCGCGGCACCGGCCATCAGTCAGGCGGCGCCTATGGCCGCGACTCCTTCGCCAACAGCCTCCAGACCGTCGCTGCCATGATCCGCGGCGGTCTTCCCACCCGCGTCTACTACGTCTCGATGGGCGGCTTCGACACCCACGCCGGCGAGCGCGGCCGTCACGATACGCTCATGAAACAAATGTCCGACGGCATCGGCGCCTTCTGGACCGACCTCAAAAAGAACGGCTGCGACGACCGCGTCCTGATGATGACCTTCAGCGAGTTCGGCCGCCGCGTCCAGCAAAATGCCTCGGGTGGCACCGACCATGGCGCGGCCGCCCCGATGTTCGTCATCGGCAACTCCATCAAGCAAGGCGTCATCGGCAAGCACCCCTCGCTCACCGACCTTGATCAAGGCGACCTCAAATACAACGTCGACTTCCGCAGCGTCTACGCCTCCATCCTGCAAAACTGGCTGGAAACTCCGAGCAAACCGATCCTCGGTCAGCAGTTCCCGATTCTGCCCGTCGTCAAAGCTTGACGGGAATCAGCCTTGCGGGTCTTCCGGGAACCCCTTGATCAGCGGAATCGCCGCGCTGGGATTCGGCGGCTTGGGAAGCTGGTGGAGCAACTGCTTCATCGCATCGGCGGTCGCTTTGTGAGCCGGGTCATTGGCCAGGTTATGGAACTCGTCAGGGTCGGTCGTGTGGTCGTACAGTTCTAAGCCTTCAGCGGCGTCCTGGCCCCATTCCGTGTACCTGTATTGCTCGGTGTGGACGGAATAACCCATCAGACGCTTCTTGTTTTTCATGCGCGTGACCTGGGAGTATGCCGGGTGAGTCCAGGCAGGGTCGGTGGGATTGTCGAGCAGGGGGGTAAGAGAACGGCCTTCAAGACTCTTCGGGGGCGTCAGATGCGTGAGGTCGGCGATGGTGGGATAAAGGTCCAGGAGCTCGACGGTGCGCGTGCAGGCGGTTCCATTTCCTTTAGACGACGGGTCGTAAATGATAAAGGGCATGCGCGGGGACGGGTCGAAGAGCAGTTGTTTCATCCACTGGCCGTGCTCGCCATTGAGGTAGCCGTGGTCGGACCAGAAGACGACCAGGGTATTGTCGGAAAGGCCCAGGCGGTCGAGCGTTTCCAGCAATCGGCCAATCTGAGCGTCGACGAAGGAGATGGATGCGTAGTAGCCACGGAGGCAGTCGATGAGATCTTTTTGCGGCAATCCATAGTCGTCCGGGTGGATTTCGCGAACGATCGGCGGGAGGGCTTTGTCCGATTCCGCATCTCGCTTGGGAAGTTTGATCGAGTCGACCGGGTAGAGGTCATAATATTTTTGCGGGGCGATCCAGGGAGTGTGGGGGCGGAAAAAACCCATCGCGATAAAGAAGGGTTTGTCTTTGTGTTCTTCAAGGAGTTTGATGGTTTCGGTGACGCCTTTAGCGTCGGTCTGGTCTTCGTCGGGGCCGTCCATATTGAGCCACGCCATGGCGAAGCCGATGGTTTTTTTATAGCCGCCTTTGGTGAGGAGATGGATTTTGGATTCTTCGGTTTTGTCACGGCCGATGGGGTTGAATTTGAAGTCCCAGGATTGGGGATCATCCATGCCGTCGGTGCCGATCTGTCGGGGGACGCCGTAGTGGAAGATTTTGCCGACGCGGGCGACGAAGTAGCCGTTGTGGCGGAAGAGTTCGGGGATGGTGACCGCGTCGGGGATAGTGGAGCGGAAGTTGGTTTCGAGGTCGTAGACACGCGTGGTGTCGGGGCGCAAGCCGGTGAGCAAAGAGACACGGCTGGGGTTGCACAGCGGGTATTGAGAGTAGCAGTGTTGGAAGAGGACGCCTTTCTTAGCCAAAGCGTCGAGGTTGGGAGTTTTGGCGATCGGATCGCCATAGCAGGCTTCGCGGCAATTCATGTCATCGACAGCAATGAAGAGAACATTTTTCTTGGGAGGGTCGGCAGCAAAGACCGGGAGGGATAGAGTAAGCAGGAGAAAGACAGTGGAACGAATTTGCATGTTGGCTCCAAATAGAACGAGATGAATTGGAGGCAAGTATAGTTGCAGGCGGCCAAAATTCGAAGCGAGAATCGCCGACGATTTGACAATGCCGGGTCCGCGGGCGGAAATAGATTCGGCATTTCATCGGGAAGGAACCAGAGCCATGCGCTATCGTTTGCTTTTTGCGGCGTTGTCGTTGTTAACACTGGCCGTCGGGTGCGGGAAGGGAGAAGAAAAGTCTCCATCCGCGAGTAATGCCGCATCGGCGACTTCGAAACCGATAAAGAGTTCGTACGTGATTGGCATGTCCCAGGCGAATCTGGGCGAACCTTGGCGCGTGCAGATGGACGCGGATATCCAGGCGGAGGCGGACAAACACGCCAATCTCGAAGTGATTTTCAAAGATGCACACAATGATTCGCTCAAACAGCGTGGGCAGGTGGAGGAATTTGTAAACCAAGGCGTGGATTTGCTGATCATTTCCCCGAAAGAGGCCCAGCCACTGACTGACCCTGTGGCGGCGGCGATGGATGCGGGGATTCCGGTGATCGTTTTGGATCGGCGGGTGCTGGGGGACAAGTACACTTGTTTCATCGGCGCCGACAACAAGAAAATCGGCAAAGCTGCCGGGGAGTGGATCAAGAAGACGCTGGGAGGGAAGGGGAATGTGGTGGAGTTGAAAGGACTTCAGACGTCGACGCCTGGGCAGGATCGGCACACGGGATTTTTGGAAGGCATCGCGGGGAGCGACATAAAAATTGTGTTTGATGCGGACATGAAGTGGCTGGAGCCGGAGGCGCGGCAGGAGATGGAGTCGGCGCTGGCGCGGTATCCGCAGATTGATCTGGTGTTTGGGCACAATGACCCCGGAGCGCACGGCGCCTATCTGGCAGCCCAGGCGGCGGGCAGAGAAAAGCAGATGAAATTTGTGGGGATCGACGCCCTGCCTCAGGAGGGAGTGGCATATGTGAAGCAAGGAATTCTCGACGCGACCTTCCAATATCCAACCGGCGGAGCAGAGGCGATCCAGACGGCACTGAAGATTTTGAACGGAGAAAAAGTCGAGAAGGAAACCGTTCTCAGTTCGCGGCTATTTACAAAAGAGAACGTCGATCAAGGCGGCGAAGCGCTGCCATAGCATGTGCAACTACGAGATTTACGCCTGGTCGAAAAATGTGAGATATGGCTGGTTTTTTGCCAGGCGATGGATCATCAAAGAAAGTTCGAGCAGGTGATAGTCGCCCCAGAGCGAAGATTCATTGCAGGGGATTTTTCGATTCGGGGGAATGTGGTCCCAGTTGTTCGGGCGATGGTAAATGGAGTGGAGAAGAAGGCCTTGATGGGTATTTGATGTGGAAAGATAAGGCTCATTTAAAAGTGTTTTGGCAATGGTCAGGCCGGATTGAGTGTAATTGGAACGGGTGAGCTGTCGGCCCAGGCGAAGCAAACCCTGTGCCGCAATGGCGGCGGCGCTGGAGTCGACGGGTTCGTGGTCGTTGTATGGATTCGCGGGTTGGCTTTGCCAATTGCCTAGCTTGTGGAGATTGGGGGCGCCGTCGTCCCAGTAAGGGATGCCGTCCGAAGCGGTGCAGTCGTTGAGATAATGATCCGCGGTTTCCGTAGCCGCCTGCTGGAACGCGGCGATCACCGCCGATTTCTTCAAAGTGGTGGCCTGCTCAAAACGCTCATCGGGGATCGTGACAAAGAATTCCAACAGCTCGGCATACCCCAAAATCGCCCACGCCAGCCCTCGCGTCCACGTCGAGAACGGAGAATAACCCTGCTGCGTCGAACGACAGCGGAACGATCCATCATTTCGGCTAAAAACCGCCTCGTGGGCAGTTCGGCCTTTCACATCGTAGGTGTGCGATGTGCTTCTATGAAAAAGCAGAAATTGATTCGACGCCAGCCCATGCAGGACGGCACGTTTCAGCAGGTCGGCACGACGATCATTTTCATGATGCAGAGAGTGACCAAGCTGCCAGGAGAGACAGAGGATGCGAAGCGTGCGCATCGTGTCGATAAACAGAGAATGCGGACCATTGAAAGAATAGATGTAGCCCAAGGCGCTCGCGTTGGCGGTAATCGGAGAAGGCATCGGCGGAGCGCCAGACCAACGGGCAGCCTGCACCGCCCCGCTGGCTTTGATGGCGAGTTCGTAAAAATTCATCTCCCATTCGTTGTGGGGGATGCGCGATTCGCGCATAAGCCGGCGGAGGTTGCCGTAGGTGGAGAGATTGTTGAACCCGTGATCGTGAACACCCGTGTGCGTGAGATGAGGGGCCATGCGCTCAAGCGTGCGTTTACGGCCGAGGTTCAGGAGCGATTGGTCGCCGGTGGCGTCAAAGGTCAGAAGCGCCGAACCGAACTGGAAGCCTTGCGTCCACTCGGTCCAGCCGCGCGACGTGTATTGGCCATTGACCGTGATGACCGGTGCGCCTTTGGAGAAGTCCCATGATTGGTCGAGGGCGGGGATTTTTTGCTGGGCAATTTCGAAGAGTCGCGTGACAGAGGAAGTGAGATCGGCCGGTTTTAGGTTTTGGTCAATTTTCATGATGGATCATCTATTGGGTGATCGTGAGGGATTTACGGAGAGCGGATTTCTTTTGTTTGAGTTCGATGTGTTCCGGGGCATCTTTATAGTGAGGGTCCAGAGGATAGCAGCCGGAGATCAGGCCATTGCGCGGGGCGGTGGTGCAGTCACTGAATGTGCGGCAGATGCGCTTGATCTGCATCGGGCGGCCGGCGAGGGTGTCGGCGGGGAGTTCCCAGTAGCTGAGGAGGAGGCGGCCGAGGCCGATGGTGTCGGTCCAGTTGTTGCGGAGGACGGCCTGGGCAAGGTTGGGCAGGTATTCCTGGAGATAGGTATAGCCGGTGCCGACGAAGATGGACTGCGGACAGGCGGATTTAAGATCGCGGAGGGTGTGGATTTGCCGGGCGACGCCGACGTGGGGGTCTTCGGGGGGTTGGTAGCCGTCGGAGGGGGGGAAG
>DASRRR010000037.1:0-43952 GCA_035656825.1 Tepidisphaeraceae bacterium
TCCAAAGTAACTTGATTGGGCCCTTCCATGAGCCACGCTCCTATCGCCCGGAGTTAAATCACAGCCCCGAAAACACCAATCTTCCGCAGCCATAATAACTTATGTGCCTGATTTAGCCCTCCCGGAAAATTGGGCAGACCCTATGGATTTGATCCAATTCAATTATGGTGGTAATTATTTATCGTTCAGATCGGAGGGGGAAAAATGCAACCACCAGACAGATCGCATAAGGATTAATCTGCCTTCACCCGAATCGGCGCACCGACTGTGATGGATGTCAGCGCTACCGGGACCGGTTCATCGGAATCGATTCGGAGTTGCGATGATCCGCGTTTTAGCAACGGAATTGAACCAGTGAAGGGGATGGCTTCTTTTTGCGCGCCATTGTCATCAAAGATTCGGATCGATTGACCTCCGTAGAATTCGGCATAATCCCCCGTATGCAGATCTGCTGTAATCGACCATTCCCGTCCGCCGAAGGAAAGTTTGGGGTTGTGTAACGACACGTCGGATTCCGCGATCGCTTCAATGCGCTTGACTCGACATTGGATTAATCCCTGCTGCGGCAACCTCATCCACCGGAGATTGATCGCGGTGATCTTCCCATAGTTAAACGTGTATCCCGCCAGTTTGAACGGATAGTTGGCGGCATTGGGTCGAAACTCTGGAAGCATGCGCTCTGGCGTCGCGCCGGGCAGTGTGATGATGCGCTTGCCGTTGAAATTCAAATCAATGTAATAATCGCGATAGCGCTTCCCCTCGGACTCCAACTGAATATTCAAAACGGCGGGGAGCTTTTCGCTTACGCTTCCCTGTACCTCCAATTGCACCGCCAGCGCGCGGTGATGGGTCAGGTCCAGGGCGCCTTTCGCCAGCTTTCCTGCGGATTGTTTGGCGGCACCGACCATCAATGCGCTTGATATATCACCGATTGGAGCGGCAAAGCTGACGCGATGCGCCAGTGCCCCGGGCATCGTGGCGCCGCCTGCCGGGAGCGGGACATCCGTCGGGCCATCGCCGGCCATCAATGTGATATTCCGCTTGTCGCCGAACGGTGCCAGCGCCGATTCCACTCTCATGCGAAACTGCAATGGCTGTTCGTCACAGCCATTGGTTACGTCCATCGTCGCGGGAAGCATCACGCGCTGTGTGTCATAACGGATCGGCTGCACCTGCCAATCGTCACCGTCGCCGCGAGACCAGTGCCATTCACCAGTCTTAAGCCGGTTCCGAAGCTCCGGCGCGACCCGCCCGCCAAGGCGCAGCTTTTCCAGATCGCCGAGAAGTCCAAGCAACTGCTCTGACTGTTTGCATGTCTTCAACTCTGCAAGTGTAGTTTCCAATGAGACAGCGCTATCGAGCGCGATCATGCGTGTGGCGTAGAACTCGACATCATCTGATGTGGTCGCCGGGTGATCGGGCGTCGCGCTGAAAAACCCCCACCATCCCAGCTCAGCGGGCAGAAACGACGAGTGGTAGCTCTGCCAGGAATCGGCAATCTTGTGGTAGTCCAGAAACTCCTTTGGCGCCAGCGCTGCAAAATCATCGCAGGTTCCGCGAGAGTAGAAGTGCCACGTCCAATGGGTCATCCCCGACCCTTGCACAAGCAGGTCCCGTTTTACCCGGCTGAAGACTGCCGACTGTTGCACTCCCACCCAGTACCAGGAAGGTCCGTTGGCATCGTTCACCTCGCCGCCGTCGAAGTAGATCATGTCCAGACCGCAGCGGTTAATGACGCCGGCGATGCGATCGGCCAGCTCATCTTTCAAAGATGACCGGAGATCGACGAGGTAACTGTTGTACCTTTCGGCAAGATGGCGGATGGGGGTTCCGGCTTTGTGTGATGCCGCGACCGTACCGTGAGCGCCGCGCGTGCACCGGAGAAGGTGCGTTGAATGAACGCCGCCCACTGCCGAATAATGAACAATCTCGTCATCGATTTGCACATCCATCCCACCGCGCTCGCCGTAAAACGACGCCTCTCCCGGAAAATTCTTTAACGGTTCCGCAGCGACGATTTCACCACTTCCGGCGTCGATGGCTTCGCCGAGCACCGCCTTGGAATCGCACAGGAGACGCGGGTCCGGTTTCGGGTGGACCAGGGGATCATTCTTAGCAACAAAGCTCGTGAGCATGTGAATGCCCATCTTCAAACCCGCGGCGTGACACTTGTCCGCAACGGCTTTGAGGCTTTCTTCTCCACGGGGAAAGTTCTTGGTATTGATCAAATACGACCCATTGCTGGCGGCCCATGTGCCGGAGTATGTGAGAATCGCACCAAATCCTCCGAGCTTGGCCAGTCGTATGACTTCATCCGCGTTTTTTTCCGTCAGGTCGATGAACAAATAGCTCCGTCGCACATCCGGCGATGTCTTGGCCCATTGCCCGCCAAGCGACGCATGAGGAATTCCGAATTCGTGTTCGATTTCCTGGACAACCTCATAGAATCGCGGCGTTGGAACAGCAATCAGCGCAACCTTATGCCCGCTCAGGCCAAACTCGCGCCGCGCGATGCATCGCAATGACGCGTCCGGCCCAAAGGTGGCTTGAACTTTGTCATCGAGCGCCATCAAACAGATCGTGAAATGCTCGTTCCACTTGGCGTTGAGAATGCCGCTGCCGTGTTGAGTGTTCTTAACCGGCAATTGCGCAAAAACGATCTCATCGGGGTCTCCTCCGCGGACACGCAGAAGTTCGAGAAGAATAAAACCCTTTCGCGGTGTAACGCGATAATCCGCTTCAATCCCTGATTTCCCAAATCGCACCGTCAGGACATCGTCATGACGCACAATATCGCTGGCGGCAATTACGCGACCTCCAACATGCACCGTTGCAAATGATGCCTTTCCGACGGGCGGCGTCTTTCGCGCCCATTCCTCATTTGCTGATTTATCCGATAGACCAGCCACATCCCCGTTGCTGGTTAAGGTCATGCTGAAATCGTCATTGCTAAAAGCGAGATCGGCACCATGGAGTTGCAGCGAACTCAGCAGCAAGACAACTATAAAGAGCAGAAATTTCAAGACGTTTGAGCCTAACATCTCAAGCCATAAATACTATTTGTCGAATTCCCGAACCTATCGAAAACAACGCTTCAGTTGCTTATTCGTAAAATTGCTTTCAGATCACCAAAATTTTCTGATGGATCCACCAATTCGGGGCGCGAAGATTTGAGGGCGGCGCGTTCTTTGCATTGAATTTGTAAAAGGAGGCGAATTATGGCTGCAACTGAGAAAGAGGCGGGAACGGGGCGCGAGGGACCGGACACGGACGCAGTGTATGGACGGGATGATCCTGCCAAAGAGTCAGGGCAGGGGAGATTGGATAATAATAAAGCAATACCGGAGAGGCGGGCAGACAAACCTGAGCAGGCGGTTCCGCAGAGGCAAGGGTTGCGGCAGATCAATGCGGAGGATGAGGTGCATCGGGAGGGGACGCGAATGGCGCGGGAGCCGCTGGAGGTGGATATGGATCGGGCGGAGCAGCCGGACCATTCGCTGCTGGATGAGGAGCCGCAGGGGGAGGATTTGATGCCTACGGATATTCGTGATCCGCGGCAGCGGCGGCATCCGCGGACGGAGGGGAAGGGGGGGACGAGATAGTTGTCAGGGTTCAGGGAAGAAGAAAAAGAAGCCCCACCATTCGCATGGTGGGGCTTTGAACGTTTTATGAGGTTCGATTTTTTTACGAGCGGCGTTGGCCGGGTTGAACCGGGATTTCGCCGAACTGTTGTTCGAAGCGTTTGACGAGTTGGGTGAGGGACATCGCCAGGCGCTTGGCCGAGCCGTAGCTGAGGATCACGCGGTCGGTGACCTTGAACAGGAGCTGCGGGGCGGCCTGGGTCTGTTGGGCGTTGGGGTCGGGCATATTGAAGCCGTAGTCGATCACCACTTCCTCGGCCGCGGTATGAATGCGGTAGGCGTTGGCGTAGACGGTCTTCATTTCGCGTTCGTCGAGTTGAACGCGGACCTGGGACTGGCCGGACGGATCAGTGGACGTGACGCTGGTTTCTTCTGCCATTGGGGTATCCTTTCCTTTTGAAAAATAAGGGTGCGTATTTTGTCAAAAGTTCGGCGGAAGTCTACAAGGCGGCGCGTGCCAAATTTTGGTTTTTTTCGAGGAGAGCGCACGCGGCTGTTCGGGATCGGTGGGATGGGTTACGCTCAATATGATGCCTTCTGAGACGTTGATTGCGGATTTGCGGAAGATTCTGCCGCCGGAACGGATCGTGACGGAGGCGGCGGATTTATTGGTTTATGATGCGGATGGGCTGACGATTGCGCGGTCCAGGCCGAGCGCGGTGGTGTTTCCGAAGAATACGCAGGAGGTGGCGGGGGTGGTGAAGTTATTGGCACAACTGGATGTGCCGATCGTGCCGCGGGGGTCGGGGACGGGGCTGGCGGGGGGGTGCATTGCGTTTGAGAATGGGGTGATCGTGTCGACTTCGCGGATGACGCGGATATTGAAAATTGATTTGGAGAATCGGGTCGCGCATGTGGAGGCGGGGGTGAGGAATACGGCGCTGACGGAGGCGGTGGGGGTGATTCCTGGCGGGGGGGCGTATCATTTTTCGCCGGACCCTTCGAGTCAGCGGGCGAGCACGATCGGGGGGAATGCCGCGACCAATGCCGGGGGGATTCATGTGCTGAAGGATTTTGTCACGTCGAATCATGTGCTGGGGGTGGAGATGGTTTTGGTGGATGGGACAATTTTGAATTGCGGGGGAGAAGATGGGGCGTGTGAGTCGGGGAATTTTGATCTGCCGGGACTGATTTGCGGGAGCGAGGGGACGCTGGGGATTATCACGCGGCTGTGGGTGAGGCTGACGCCGAAGCCGATGGGATTTCGGACGATTGTGTCGATCTTTACCGCGACGGCGGATGCGGGGCGTTTTGTGGCGGAGGTGATTCGCGAGGGGCATCTGCCGGCGGCGATGGAGATGCTGGATGGGTCGATGGTGAAGGTAATCGAGGATGCGTATCACTTCGGATTTCCGGCGACGGCGCAGTCGCTCGTGCTGACGGAGATTGATGGGATTGATGAGCTGCTGGACAAGCAGGCCGAGGCGATCGTCGGGTTGTCGAAGAAGAATAAGGCGGTGTCAACGGAGGCGTCGGCGGATGCGGGGAGGCGGGCGCAGTTGTGGAAGATGCGAAAGAGCGCGTTCGGCGCGATCGGGCGGATTTCGACGAGTTATTGTACACAGGATGCGTGTGTGCCGAGGTCGAAGTTGCCGATGGTTCTGGAGAAGATTGTGGCGATTGGGGAGAAATATGGGCTGAAGATTCCCAATGTGTTTCATGCGGGGGATGGGAACGTGCATCCAATTTTGCTGTATGACGAGCGGGATGAGCGGCAGGTGCAGAATGTGCTGGAGGCGTCGGAGGAGATTTTGAAATATTGTATTGATGTGGGAGGGACTTTGACGGGAGAGCATGGGGTGGGGATCGAGAAGTTGAAGCTGATGCCTTATATGTTTGACCCGGCGACGATGAAGCAGATGGATCGGGTGAAGCGGGCGTTTGATCCGGGGGAGAGGATTAATGCGGGGAAGCTGGTTCCAAGTGAGAGGATTCAGGTCGAACTGGGGAAGCCGGGGAGGATGGCGCCGCAGTGAGGCCGCAAGCGACGGGGATTATTGCAGGGAGAGTTTTTGGTTGTCGCCTTCGAGGAGGTTTTTGCCGGCGAGGGCGCCGAGGGCGAATTTGGCCATGGCGACGACTTTGTTGCCGGAGTCCCAGTATTCAGCAGTTTCCGGGGTGACCTGGAGAAGGATGAGGTTGGGGTCATCTGGGCCGGTGAACCAATTTTTCCAGAAGGGGCTCCAGAGCTCGTGGATTTTCTGGCGGTCGTCGACGGTGCGGGTGTGGCCGTTGATGGAGGCCCATTCGGTGCCGCTGGAATTCATGTAGGTGAGAAGCACGCGGTCGTCGGCGAGCAGTTCGGCGGTCTTGGCGCTGGTGCGCGAGGTGGCGAACCAGATGTAATCGAAGGCTTCGCTGATTTCGACGTTGGCCATCGGGCGGGCGTGCATGGAGCCGGTGGCCGATCGCGTCACCATCATGCCGGTGCGGCAATCGTTGATGATTTTTCGTAAATGCTTTTGTTTGTCGTGGTCAGACATTGAATACCTCTGGTTAAAGGCCAGAGTTAACCGTAGCGAGGTTGGTGGAGTTCGTCAGCGCGGAATCCGGAAGCGGCGGCGAATTAATCGAGCTTCGCGCCGTTGCCGCCGACGAGCTTGATGGAGTTTTTGCCCTCTTTTTTAGCACCGAACATGAGGCGTTTGTCGGCGAGTTCGATGAGGGTTTCGGCGGTGCAGGCCTGATGAGGGTAGACAGCCATGCCGGCGGAGATAGTGAGAGTGCCTTTGCCGGTGGCGCCTAGGAGGGAGAGGTCCTGGCTGGCCATCATGTTTTGGAAGCGTTTGAGAATGGTTTCGGGGGTTTGGGGCGGACGGCCGGTGATCCCGGCGGCTTCGTGGTGAGATTGACGGGGGGAATCTTTTTCCCAGAAGACGATGGCGAATTCGTCGCCGCCGATGCGGGCGACGTGGTCGTGTTCGCGGACGCAGCGTTTGAGGAGGGTGGCGGTTTGTTTGAGGATTTCGTCGCCGACGCAGTGGCCGAACTGGTCGTTATAGCGCTTGAAGTCGTCGATGTCGAAGATGACGAGAGTGACCAGCGAGAGGCGCTGGTTGGCGTGGTCGAGGATTTTGGAGAGGAAGTGGCGGAAGTAGCGCACGTTGTATAGGCCGGTGAGGTCGTCGGTGATGGCGAGTTTTTGCAGGCTGGCGTGGCGTTCCTGGAGGGTGGAAATTTTGCCGAGCAGGGAGGCGAGGTGCGTGACGAAATGCAGGGCGGACGATTGTTCCTGGTTGGGGGGGAGGAAAAGTTGGACTTCGCCGGCGTCGGTGTCGTTCACACGAATGGGATGGGAGATGCGGATGCGATTCGCGGGAGGAGCAGGGGGGGCAGAGCCGACGGGAATATAAGCAATGCGGAAGTCAGGGGCGATGAGATCATTGAGGGAGCGGATGGCGCTGCTGGCGGGGTCGGCGGGGTGTTGAAGAAGGGCGTCGAGGAGCAGGTCCGAGAGGGGGATGGATTGAAGGCCAGTGAACTGGGTCGTGGGGATTGGGGAAGTGGGAAGTGGGGAAGTCGGGAGGGGAGGGGGGGCGTTGCGCTGGGGAGCGGGAGCAGCGAGGAGTTGGTGGAGTTCGTCGGCGGTGGTGGGGGTGACGAAGTAGTCGTCGACGCCGAAGGAGACCATTTTACGGGCGAGGGGTTCGAGAGTGGGGTTGCCGAAGATGAGGAGGCGGGATGAGTCGCCGGCGAGTTCGCGGAGTTGTTTGACGGCGGCTTCCGGGCGGCGCTCGATTGGTTCGGCATTAGCCAGGACGGCGGCGTAGCGGTTGGAGACCAGTTCGGCCAGGCCGTCGAATACGGTGGGGGTGATGGTGATTTCCGCGCCGGGGGCGGCCTGGTCGAGGGCGGCGCGGAGCTCGCTGCCGGCGTCGCCGATGACGAGGATGCGCTCGGGTTGGGTGGGAGAGGCGATTTTCATTTTTCACCTCCGACAGCAGGGGGATAGGCCGGTTCGTCTTCGAGAAGGGCGCGAAGCTCGTCGGCGGTGAGGAGGGGTTCAGAGTTGGATAAATCCAATTTCGCAGGGGATTCCACAATAGACGTAGCGGGGGGAGGGATTACGGTTTGTCGCTGAACCGGGGCGGGAGAGGTTGCGGTGCGGTGGATGCCGTCTTCGGAAACAATGCCGTCGGCACCGAGGCGCATGGCTTCAGCCATCGCGCCGTGGCGGCCGTCGGTGTGGGCGAGGTAGACTTCGATGTGCGGGTATCGCCGCTTGATGGCGGGGAGAATTTTCAGTTCTTCGTGATAAATCCCTTGAAGGCTGAGCACGACGGTCCGATAGACCAAAGGACGACGGCTCAGCTCGCCCATGGCGGCGTACGGGTCGTCGGCATAGTCGGCGGCGATGTGCTGGTGGTGCAGGATTCGCGCAACCCCTTCACGCAGCTCTTGTTGCGCAATGACCAAGGCGTGTCCGGCGGATCGAGAGGTTGAGTCCTGGACGCTAGGCATACGATAAAAACCGATTACATACCCCGCACTCGGTCGATTCTACCCCAGAGATGCAGCGAAGCAATCGGGTAAATAAATCCCGCGATTATCAGACTTTACGTCGGGGCGTGTCATTTCCACAGCAGGAATGCCTATTGTCATTTGGGATGCAACTTCGGATACCTTGTGCGCATTGATCTTATGAGTGAACACGAGGAGCACAAAGTCGAATCGACGACCGCCCAACTGTTTGAGCGGGCTGTAGAGCAACATTCGCGACGGCTGCTGGCAATCGCCCGCGGGATCGTCGGGAACCGAGCCAGCCCGGAGGATGTCGTGCAGCAGGCGATTATGAACCTGTATCAGCATCGTGCCCGGTACGACTGGAATGAGCCGGGACCGTTATTGAGGCGGGCGGTGGTGAATGAGGCTTTGAGGCTGCTGCGCGGGCCGAAGATGTCGATGGTGCAGGATGACCATCCGTCGGGATCGTCGGAGACGCCGGTGGATGAGATGGTGGCTGGCGAGACGGTGCAGCAGGTTCGGGCGGCGATCGATAAGTTGCCGGAACATTTCAGGTCGGCACTGATTCTGTGTGAGTACGAGAATATGTCTTATGACCAGATCGCCAAGACGCTCAATGCATCGATTCCGCAGGTGAAGACGTGGCTGTTTCGCGGGCGAAGGCAACTGGCGGAGATGTTGAAGGATTTTGTTGAGGGAAAACGGAAGTCTGCGGTGAGGTAAAGTAGATGAGAAAAGAGAAGGTATCGTGCCTATGACGGAAACTGATTTGGACATGTTGGAGATGTATCTGGACGACGCACTGTCGGACCGGGATTTGGCCGAGGCGGCGCGGCGCATTGCCGAGGAGCCGGAGCTGGCGACCGAGCTGGCACTAATGCGCGTCCAGCGTGAGATGAGGCGGGAATATTTTGCGAGCATAGAGCCGACCGAGGCGGGCGTGGAACGGTTACTCGGGCGGGTGGATGAATCGCTCCGCCGACGGAGTTCATGGGAACGTCAGATCAAGTGGGGGAGAATTGGCATTGCTGCGGCGGCGTGTATCGCGATCGGGTTTACGACGGGGTATGTGGGGCGAGGGACAGGAAGGACGGGTGGGCCGGCGGTGGCGCAGAATCAGCAGGTGACGGCGCCGACGGTGGTGGCGAGTAATACGGATGACCATGACCATATTCATTTTGTGGGGAAGGTGACGCCGCAGGTGCAGTTGACGGATGATAATGGGCGGGTGATTGCCGTGCAGCCGTTTGAGTCGATGGATAAGGCCAACGAATTCGTTAACGACATTCAGACCTGGCAGGATCGGCAGCGGCAGGTGCAGAACGGGAATGTGCTGCTGATGGGTGGGAAGTTTTGAAGCGACGGCTTATGAATCATCGGATCCGATTAGTGGCGTGTTGCGTGTTGGCGACGGCGGGGATGGCGCTGGGGCAGCAGACGCATGCGACGCTGGAGCAATTGGATCGGGAATCGAAGGCGTTGTATGGGGAGATTCAGAATTCGGTGGTGCGGGTGGCGCTGCCGCCGCCGCGGTGGGTGAATGAACTGGTGGCGAAGGATAGTCCGATTGAGAAATGGAAGGATAGTCTTGATCCAGCTGTGAAAGCGAAGTTGGAAGAGCATCTGAAGATGGCGCAGCAGGGGGAGTATCGGCAGGTGAACGCGACAGTGACGACGCGGCCGAGCACGGCGGTGGTGATGCCGACGATTAATGGCGGGGAGCAGCATCCGGCGGCGGGGGGATCGGTGACGGTGCTGGCGCCGGTGCGCGTGGGAGATCAAGTGCAATGGCGGCCGCTGACGATTACGTTTTCCAATCACATCGGGGTGGTGATGGATGATCAGGGGCATGTGCTGGTGCCGTTGTATGTGGAACGGGACGTGGTGGGGGATCGGAAATTGCCGGTGCTGCTGGCGGATGGACGGACGGTGGGGGCGAAGTTTGTCGGGTCGGATCGGATGATGAATCTGACGGTTCTGCAGTTGGATCAGCCGGCGGGGAAAGCAGTGCGGATCACGGAGGGGAAGCCGGGAGATGGGTCGCTGGTGATGATGATTTCGCCGAATAATCCGCCGGTGGCGCGGCTGCTGGTATGGACGGGAGGGCATCAGGAGATGGGATTGGTGGCGGGAATGGATGGAGGGGTATGGGGGTTTGCGCGGTTCGGGCATTTTTTGGAATTGGCGGATGCAAAGCCGGTAGTGGAGGAGTTGGTGAAATATGGGGAGGTGAAGCGTGCGCAGTTGGGGGTGTGGGTGCAGGAGGTTCCGCCTCAGGATCCGATTCGGCAGCAGATTGCAGGGCTCGGAAATCGGCCGGCGCTGAAGGTGTTGCAGGTGGTGGCGGGGTCGGCGGCGGATCAGGCGGGGCTCAAGGTGGATGATCTGGTACTGACGTTATCAGCCAAGCCTGTGGGGGATACGACAGATTTTGCGATTGCGATTTCGCAGAGTTCCGGGCCGACGGAGTTGCATATTCTGCGGGGTGGGGGTGAGGCGACCATTCACGTTGATTTGAAGCCGCAGTAAGATAGCGAGGCATGGGCCTGGGATTTTGGCGGTTATCGGTGTGGTTGGTCGTCGTGGGTTTGTATGGCGCTGGGTGCGCCAGTCAGCCGGCGGTGAAAATTGCGAAGCCGGCGACGCGCGCGGTGGTTGAGTCGGAATATCATCGCGTTAGTCAATTGCTGGGTTTTGAATCGCCGGATGATCTTTTGTTTGTGTCGGCGGATGGGGGGCAGGTGCATATTGATAAGATCCACGCTCGTTCCGGGCGGGCCGGGTTGCTGGTTCCTAAATCGACGCGCAGGTTTTCGATTAAGCTGGCGACGCTGCTAAGCGGCCGGGAATTTCCAGGGAGTTGGACGCTGATTGGCGTTCATTTGTATTCACATGAAGCGGTTTCATGCACGATGGGGATTGTCTCTTCTCAAGCAATGTTGCCCCCGCGGGGTTTGAAACTCATGGCGGATCAATGGACGGCGGGACTGATTGATATCAGTTCGTTTAAACGTGCCTTGCCGGAGGATGCTTGCTTGGTGGTCGATTTTGCGTCGCCGCTGGCAGAGGACGTTTATTGTGACGACGTCCTTTTGATCGACAACAGCAAGACGATGGTGGCGGCGTCGGATGGTGCGGATGCATGGACGGTTCGCCGACTGGGGTTTAGCTGGATAGTCGAGCGCCCGATGCAGTTTCGCGTTTTTCTGCCGACGGAGCAAGCGTCGTCTGACGGGTGGCAGCTTAAGGAATCCAATCGGGTGCGGGCGATTTTTCAGTCGACCGGCGAGACGAAGAGACTGGCGATTTATAGTGATGGGCGAAGTTATTGGGACGGGATTTTTAAGGATCTTTCTGCGATCGGTGGATCGGCTGCGTATGAAATTCAGCATCACCGGCCGGCGTCGATTTCTATTCCCATTGAGCAGGGGCGGATCGATCGCAATGTGCCGGGGGATGTGAATCACGATGGGTATAATGAAACGACAGGAGTTTATCAGATCAGCGCGACCGGTCGGCGGCTGGAAATCACGATTATGCCGCGGACGGATTTGGTTTTTCAGCCTGTGCTGGAAATTCAGCACCTTCCGGCTGGTGAGATTCGCGCGACCGTGGAGGGGGCGCTGGCGGGTGATGTGCTGCGGCTGAACGATGGGCGGGTGCTGATCACAGTCGCCAGCGCGATTCAGCGTGCGACGGTGGTGGATGTGCGCGTCCGATAATTGCAACCTGGCTTTTGGCTTCATCGGTTTGGCGGCGCACGTTAAGTCGCGTACCTGCCTCGACGAAGAATCATATAGCCCTATGCGCTGGCGAAGCTGCGCGGGCCCGTTATATGAGTGTGCCATCTCCTCAACCTCCGGCAGAAGCTATTGGCCCGCGCATTCTGATGCGCATCGGCATCCAGGGGAAACTCGTTCTCAGCTTTATGTTTCTGATGATCGCGGCGCTGGGCGGGAGCTGGTTTTTATTCGCATCGGAAACGCGTTCGGTCATGTCGAATGTGATGGGCGCCAAGGCGGTTGAGATCTCACAAACGCTGGCGATGGCGAGCGAGACGGCGCTACTGGATCACAATCTTGGCGAGTTGGGGCGGATGGGGAAAGATCTGCTGAAAAATCGTGATGTGATCACGGTGGCTTTTTATAATGATGCGGGCAAGCCGCTGTCGGTGGCGTCGAAGGACTTAGATTCCAGAAAAGATCCGACTTTTCTTCCGGATTTGAAGAATAATATCGAGCATCTCATGCAGGTCCGGCACCGGACCAGTCGGGTGCTGGGCAAGTATGCCGAGGTAACGGCGCCTGTGCTGGCTACACCTACGGCGGTTGAGAAATCCTCGATTGACGAAGACGTTATCGCGGCTGCTCCGCAAAGCACGCGGTTGGTGGGATATGTCACGGTGAATATTTCGGAAGCGGATCAGCAGGAATATGTTCGCAGAATTAATGTGATTCTCGGCATTGTCGGTGGATTGGTGTTGCTGGCGAGCTTGCCAGTGGTGTCGATTCTGGTTCACCGGATTTTTATGCCGATTCGGCAGTTGGTGGCGGCGACGGATCGCATTGCCGCGGGTGATCTGGAAGCGCAGGTTGCGATTCATCGGCCGGATGTGATTGGGATTTTGGCGCGGTCGTTCAATCAGATGGTCAAGACGATTCGCACGCAGCAGCAGGCGCTTGAATCGGCGAATCGCGGTCTGGAGGAGAAGGTTCTCCAGCGTACGTATCAGCTCGAATCGGCGAATCAGAGGTTGAGCCGGGAGATTGCGGAAAAGGAAGATTTTCTGCGGGCAGTTTCGCATGATCTCAATGCGCCGCTTCGCAATATCGCCGGAATGGCGACCATGCTGCTGATGAAGAATCGGGAGCGGTTTGACGAGGATGTGATTCATCGGCTGGAGCGCATTCAGACCAACGTCAAAATTGAGACGGATCTGATTGGGGAACTTCTGGAGCTTTCGCGCATCAAGACTCGCAGGCACAAAATGGAGCTGGTTGATCTTGGGAGTATGGTCAACGAATTGGGGGATATGTTTGAAAATGATTTGCGGACGAAAGTTATTGATTTGATCGTGGATAATCCGCTGCCGGTGGTTCGTTGCGAGAAGGCGCGGATGCGGCAGGTTTTCCAGAATTTGATCGATAATGCGATCAAATATATGGGGGAAGAATCAGGGGTCCGGGAAATTCACGTCGGCTGCACGATCAAGTCTGGGGAAGCGGAGTTTTATGTTCGCGATACCGGGATGGGCATTGAGCCTGAAGATATTGATAAGGTTTTCTGCGTTTTCAGGCGCGGGAAGTCAGCCGCGGTGCAGTCGGTTGCGGGAAAGGGTATCGGACTTTCGAGCGTAAAGAGCATTATTGAGACGTATAGCGGGAATATCTGGGTGGAGAGCAAGCCGGCGCAGGGGAGCAAATTTATTTTTACGCTCAATGGCCAACATTTGGCTAACTCGGATGCAAGCCAGGTCACTGAACGGCCGATAGAAACAGAAGAGGATGAGGAGATAGCAGCACTTGTCTAAAGGCAATCGGCTGCTATGAGTAACGGGAGAAGATGCAATGATTATGGCTGGTGGCGATAGCACAATTTGTAATACGATGAACGCCGCAAAGCTGACACTCAAGCAAGGTGACGGGGCTCCGATCACCATCCTGCTGGTGGATGATGATCCAGATTGCCGGATGCTTTTGCGCGATGCGATTTCTGAGTGCAAGGTGAGCAATTCTGTGTTTGAGGCAGCCAATGGGGTTGAAGCGCTACAGTTCCTTCGTCGCGAAGGGGCATTTGCCAATGCGCCGCGCCCGGGGTTGATTTATTTGGATATCGAGATGCCGGGGATGAATGGGCAGGAGGCGCTGCGCGAAATCAAAAATGATGCTGCGCTTCGCGATATTCCGGTTGTGATGATGACCGGCGTCAGCGATGAGGACCACATGCAGACGGCCATGACCAATGGCGCCAATAGCTATACGATCAAGCCCGCTAATGCGGAACAGTTTCTTCGCACGGTCCTGGCGAGTACGAATTATTGGCTGACGATTCATCAATATCCCGAGCACCATCTTCCCGCAGAGGCATGTCGGCGCTGAAAGTCAAAATCAATTTCGAAATAACAGGTTAAGGGCAGAAATAGGAAGGAAGCATCAGATTTGGATCCGATCAAGCTCCTCATTATCGAAGACGACGTCGATCAGCGCGAGCTGATTGTCGAAACGCTCAAAGACCATTTCGGCCAGGATGGCACCATCGTCGGGGTGGGTGGGCGTAACGAAGCTTTGGCAGAGAATTTGGCTGATTTTGATTTAATTCTCGCGGACTACAATCTTCCCGATTGCAACGGCATCGAGCTTCTGGAGGAGATCAAAGCGCGATGCGAAACACCGGTGATCATGGTGACGGGGGAGAACGTCGGGCACATCGCCGCCGAGGCGATCCGACGTGGTGCGAACGACTATGTTGTGAAGATCGGGGATTATCTTTTTACGATTCCACTGGTGGTGGAGAAGAATCTCACCGTCGCGAAAGTACGCCAGGAAAACGAACACCTTCGGCAGAAGCTGGAACAGGCGTTGAAGGATGTGCAGGACAAAAATACTCAGCTTGAAGCGTCGCTGCAGCGCGTGGAGCAGATGGCTGCGACCGATCCTTTGACGGGGTTATATAACCGTCGGCATTTTGGGAAGGTGCTGGATCAATTGTTTGCCGAGGCGCAGCGGTATGGGAAGGATCTCTCTTGCGTCATGATCGACTTGGATGGGTATAAGCAACTCAATGACAGTTGCGGGCACCAAGTGGGGGATCAATTGCTGGTGGCGGCGGGGAAGGTTATTTCGGCCAACATGCGGCGGATGGACGTGGCGGCGCGATATGGCGGGGATGAGTTTGTGCTGTTGCTGCCACATGCGGATGCTCCATCGGCGGCGGCAGTGGCTGGGCGCATTCGCGATGAATTCAAGCAGGCATCGGCACAATTGCTGAAGCGCGAGAAAGGGGTCAGTATGTCGATCGGGGTGGGATCGCTGAATAACAATTCGCCTTCGCATGCGGATCAGCTTGTGGCGCGGGCGGATGCGGCACTTTATGAGGCTAAAGAAGCGGGTCGGGATCGGATCATGCTGGCTAAGCCGCAGACGCCGAATATTTCTGCTGCTTAAACAGGAAAAGCCCATCGCATGTTTAGATGCGATGGGCTTGTTTAGCTTCAAGACGTTGCGAGAAAATCAGCCGACATTCGCGGCGGTCATTGCCGGAGTGCGGGTGATGAACGTTTTCAGCACGTTGGGGTTGAAGACGAGCTGATTGCGGCCGGTGCGCAGCAGGTTTTGCTGGCGTAATTGGGTTAGCGCCAGGGAGACTGTTTCTCGGGCGACGCCGACGGCCTGGGCAAGCTGTTCGTGGGTGATACGCAGGACGACCGAATCATCCTGGGTTTCGGCGGCGGCGGAAGAGCTGAAGCGGACGAGGGTTTTGAGCAATCGGCGATTGCAATCATCGAAGACCAGATCGGCGGCGTCATCGCAGGCGGATTGCAACTTGCCGGCGAGATGACGGATGAATTCAACGCTGGCGGCGGGCTGGGTGGGGAGGAACCAGAGCAGGCGGTCGGCCTGGACGGTCCAGACGACGGTGGGGACGACGGCGACGAGGCGCCGGCCGTTGGTGGTCATGCCGGCCAGGGCGGGGGTTCCGAAGAAATCGCCGGGGCCGAGAATTTCAAGAAGCCGGCCATTGCCTTCAGGGCCGACCTGGTAGATGCGGACTTGTCCTTGTTGGACAAAAAAGACTCGATCGGATGCTTCGGATGGTTCGCACAACACGGTGCCGGCGGCAACTTCCTGGCGTCGGGCTTCCAAGGCCGGGTTGGCAAGCAGGTCGAGGATGGACGGGCCGGAAACGGTGGTGAAATTGGCGGTGTCGTGCATGAGGGTGAAACTCCAGCAGAGTCGCTTTGATGAGTGCTTGTAAAACACAAGATTTACAACTCAAAGGCACCCGAGCGTCTCTGTAACCCTGCATACGACAATGGTCATCAATAGTTCGCTAAAGAAGATATATTCTTTTAGACGGCCAGCGGACCAGACAGAGCCTTATCAGTCTAAATAATCAGCCGCGCGGGCTTGGGAAATCCCCAATCAGAAGCCAGGGCATCGGCGGCCTGTTCCGGGTCTTCGCCGGGCTCTCTTCCGCCGTTGCGGAGGTGGGCGTGTGCCAGTTCGTGGGCGATGATATAGCGGACGAATTCGACCGGGCGTCGTCTGAGCGTGCGTTTGAGCACGACGCTGCGGGAAGGAGATTTTCGGCCGGGCAGGCCTACGGGGATATGGGCCCCGGAGAGGCCGGGCTCGTAATCAAATAAGATGAATGCGGGATCGCCGAGAAAATCGCGCTGCACGGGTTCGGGCAGAGCCGATACGACGTGAGCGACATGCTCGCGCAAAGTCGCGTCCAGAGGAAATTGATCGAGCCATTGGTCAATCACAAGAAAGCACCTATCCGCATTCTAGGCGAGGCGCGGGCTCGCTGGTAGGATGCCGCCCCTCATGGTCGAAGTTCGCGGCTTAACCAAATCCTATGACGAACCCAACGGCGGCCAGCTCGTGGCTGTCGGTAATGCGAATCTTTCATGCAATGCGGGGGAGATTTATGGGCTGCTCGGGCCGAATGGTGCGGGTAAAACAACGACACTGCGCTGCCTGGCTACGGTGCTTAAACCAACCGCCGGCACGGCGACAGTAGCGGGTTTCGATCTTTTGCAGCATCCGGAAGACGTGCGGCGGAATATCGGTTTTCTCTCGGGGACGACGGGTCTGTATCAGCGACTGACGCCGCGCGAAACGGTCCGATTTTTTGGTGAGCTGTATGGCCTGGCGGGTGATCAGCTTGAAGCCCGCGTCGAGACGGTTCTGCAACTTTTCCGCATTACTGAATATGCGGATCGGGCGAATGATCGGCTTTCGACAGGAATGAAACAGCGCGTCGGGCTGGCGCGCGCAGTGGTGCATGATCCGCCCGTGGTCATTCTAGACGAGCCGACGTCCGGGCTTGATCCGATCGTCACGCGCGATGTCGAGGATGCCATCACCGCTCTGGCGCGGGCGGGGCGCTGCGTATTACTGTCAACGCATTCTCTCTCTCAGGCGGAAGATCTCTGTGCCAAAATCGGAGTAATTGCTCATGGCAAGGTCCTTGCCGAAGGAACACCGGCAGAACTGTGCGCCAGCACGCAGACTCCCAATCTCCGCAAGGCGTTTTTCAATCTAATCGAAATGTA
Source organism: Tepidisphaeraceae bacterium (assembly GCA_035656825.1). Lineage (GTDB taxonomy): Bacteria > Planctomycetota > Phycisphaerae > Tepidisphaerales > Tepidisphaeraceae > DASRRR01. Next base: position 17,386 of record DASRRR010000037.1, read on the forward strand.
TGATCCTCTTTCCGTTACTGCGTCGCCGGGATTGTCTGAAGATCGAGGGCGCGCATGAGATTTCCGATCATTCGCACGGTTTTCTTTAAGGAGCTTCGCGAGCTTTTGCGTGATCGGCGCAGCATGCTGATCATGTTCGGCGTGCCGCTGGTTCTTTACCCGGTCATGCTGCTGGGGATGGGCGCGCTGGGCGAGAAGAAAATCAACCAGTTAAAATCAGATAAATATACAATTGTCGTTCAAAACGCTGCCGACGCTCCCAAGCTGATTGAAATAATCAATCAACCTGAGAGCGGCATATCGATTGTCGACAAGCCTGATCCAGAGCAGCAGCTTCTGAATGAAAAAATTCAAGCGATTTTGGTAGTCCCGGAACATGCCGAACAGCGAGCCCGCGCCAGTGAAGAGGTTCATTTTAAGATTGAAGTGGATCGCAGTCGGCAATCCGCCTCTTTTGTTGAGGGAAAAGTCGATCGCGCCATACATGAGTATGAGCGCTGGATCATCGAGCAGCGTCTGGCGACCAAAGGCGTTCCCGCGGATGTACTCAAAGGGATCAAAACCGACATCACCGACCTGGCGACCAGCGACCAGCGCTTCGGCCATCTGATGTCCTCGATCCTTCCCCTGTTCCTCCTGATCACGGGCATGCTCGGTGCGTTCTTCCCGGCTCTTTCAGTCACAACCACCGAGCGAGAACATGGCACACTGGAAACGCTCCTGGTCACGCCCGCAGGGCGAACCGAGCTGCTCATCGCTAAGGGCACACTGGTCCTTCTCTGCGCACTGCTAACTGCCGGTCTGAATCTATTGTCCATGTCGATGGTGATGTGGCGCGTTTTCAGCATGCTTCCCGATAATGCCGGAGGCACACTGACGATCTCACCCAGCGCTTTGGGACTGGCTTATCTGGCCGCTGTGCCGACGCTCATTTTCTTTTCCGCGATTGTCCTGGTTGTAGGGTTACTCGCGCGGACCTATCGCGAGGCATCGTCGATGGCGACGCCGGTCATGCTTTTGCCGGTGATTTCGATGGTGGTCGGGCTGGCCGAACCAAAGATTTCTGCTGCGATTTTGATTACGCCTATCGTCAATACCACGGTCATTATTCGCGAAGCACTAACTGGCCGGGTGAGTATTGAAGCGTTCGCGGCTGCGTTTGCCGCGAGTTGTCTATATGCGGGGCTGCTAGTCAGCGCGGCGGCCCGGCTGTTTTCCAACGAGCAACTGGTCAATTCCAATTGGGAGCCGCTATCGATTCGCGGTCTGACAAAATTAGGGAGTTCTCCGCGACGCCGTCTGCCCGGCATTGATGAAGCCGTTGCGCTCTGGGCGGTGACGATTCTGCTCTCGTTTTATGTCACGCCGTCGCTTTCCAATTGGCCTCTGCTTCCGCTGGTTGCGGTGGTTGAGATTGGCCTGATTACGCTGCCCACGCTTTTGACAGCGTTACTAGCGAAATGGCAGTGGCGCGAAACATTCTCGTGGCGTTCGGCGCGCCCTCGCGATTACCTCGCTGCCGTATTAGCCGGCCTGGGAATGATCCCGATCGCCAGCACACTCTTTGTCCTGCAAAATAAACTGTGGCCTGCGAGTGCGGATTACTTTCGCATCAACACCGAGCCGCTGGCCAAGGGCGTCATTTATCATCCGATCATTGTTACGTTGGCGGTTGGGTTGCTGGCGGGTTTTTGTGAAGAGTTTCTCTATCGCGGGCCGCTACAGCGCGCCTTGCTTCGCAAACTTCCAGTTTGGTGGGCGCTGGTCATCGGGGCGACTCTTTTTTCCGCGGCCCATCTGGACACACATGGTTTCCCGCTGCGATTGCTATTGGGTTTGGCGCTGGGTTTCATCGTTTATCGAACCCGTTCGATTTTCCCCGCCATGCTCGCGCACGGGTTGTATGATGCCACTCAGGTCGCGTATCTGGCTTACCAAGTCCATAGTCAGGGTGTAGACGCCGCCATCCAGCATGCATCCACGCCCGAGCCTCTGGGCCTTGATACGTTTGTGCTGATCGGAATAGGAATCGTGTTCCTCCTGATCGCCTATTACTTGCTTCGTCCATCATCCGACAGCTCCCAAGGTCTTACGCCACGCAGCTTGCTCGGTTAATCTACGACTCTTTAACAAACACAAAGGAGCAAACAGATGCCCACTCGTAATGCCAGCGCCGCCTGGGAAGGTGATCTCAAGTCCGGCAAAGGTTCCATGAAACTCGGTAGCGGCGCCTTCGAAGGCAAATTTTCCTTCGGCTCGCGCTTCGAACAGAGCCCGGGGACCAACCCCGAAGAACTCCTCGGTGCCGCCCACGCCGGCTGCTTCTCGATGGCGTTTTCGCACACCCTCGCGTCGGCCGGGTTCATACCCAAATTCGTTAAAACCGATGCCAAGGTCACTCTCGAACAAGTCCCCGATGGCTTTGCCATCACGCACATCCAGCTCACCTGCGAAGGCAACGTCCCCAACATCGATGATGCCAAGTTTCAGGAACTGGCTGCTGGCGCGAAGAAGGGTTGCCCGGTCTCAAAGGCGCTGGCCAGCGTCAAGATTGATCTGGATGCCAAGCTAGTCAAATAGTCCTGCGTTGATGGTTACGCTGGGATGGTCACCACTGTGCTTCCTCAAATGGATTAGACAGGGCGTTCTTTTTTGGCTTGGGCAACATGTTCAGCATGGCTTTGACCATGCTGGCATCGCCAGTGCTGTTGCAACGCACGTTCAACATCGATCCCTTTACCAATTCCATTTCCTTGGCTGGGACGGGGAGTTTCTCCGCCACCATCTTTCGGAATCGTTGGATGTCATATATTTCCATTCCCTGCATGACCCAGATTTCTCCGGGCAGGTCTTTTCCGTCATGCAGCACTCGGCCTGGCACGGGTAAAGCCAGGGTGGCGATTCCCTTCTCTGCCTGAGCCATCAGGCGATCGATGTCTCCGAATGGCACTACTGGGCGGGCGGAGTCGTGGATGAGGACATGAGTTGCCTCATCCGTGATATTGGCCGCTGCGGCAGTCAGTTGGTCCATCCAGTCGGGTCCGCCGATGGCAACCTTGACGCCTGAAAAGGATAAATGCGCGCCGTGTCGTCGTTTGGCTTCTTCGGCAGCGTCTTGGGTGAAGACGACCTGGATCTGCTTTACATTTTCCCGGTTTAAAAACAGTTCTACAGAGCGGAGCAGACACTCCCGGCCGTCGACTTTGACGAACGCTCCGCCGCCTTCAAGCGTCGTAATTGGCGGAGCCGTCAAAATCACTATGCTGAAGTGTGCATTCGTACCCATATTTTGAATCCTTTCGTCGGGTAGGCCTGGTGTCAACCCTGCGTAATCGCACCTGCAAACCGGGGTTGACAGCCTATCACCCGTCTTTACAATGCCACGCCCGTTGAAACAAACGCGGGCTCGTAGCTCAGTTGGTTAGAGCGCGTCCCTGATAAGGACGAGGTCGGACGTTCGAATCGTCTCGGGCCCATTTCATTGTCTACACCTCAACCCCGGTTTCACCGGGGTTTTTGCATTCAATACAGAATGTAACCGTTCAACAGGCACCTGCGTATAAATGTTCAGACCGATCCTCTGAACAAGGAGCTTTTGAATGCGGAATCTCATCAAAAAATGTGCGCTATGTGCGTCGCTGGCTCTGCTTCTCATTCTGCAAAGCACGCATGCGACAGGGATTGATCCGCAATATATCCCGAGTGACGCCAAATGGCTTATCCATGTGGATATGGATGCCCTGATCAAGACCAAGCTGTGGAATTTTGTCAATGTGAACATCAATGCCTTCACATCGCATCGCGGGCTGAGCATCGGCGTAGGGCCGACGTCTCAACCATCCGACGGTCCGGCGAGTCGAAAAATCAAAGCACTCGCCGATGCGCTGGGGATGAAATTGCCTGAAGACATTCATGGTCTGACGCTTGTCGGCCGTTCATTCGATGAAGCGGATGCGTTTCTACTGGTCAAAGCAACCATGGATCATGATCGAATCATCGGCCTGGCGAAAATCAATCCGCAATACACCTCCACGACTCACGCGGGCGTGGAAATATCCAGTTGGAAAGGCGAAGACATCAGCGGCGCATTTTTGTCAGAGGACATCCTGGCACTTGCGCAGAGATCGGGCGGAATTGAGCAAGCCATCGATGCGGCACACTCTCCTCAACATGCTCCATCGGGATTGTTGGCCGGGGTTGAAACAAAGCCGGGCGATGATAATGCGGGGGTTGTGATTTACATCGCTGCTGAGGGTCTGGCGGAATTGCAGAAAGAGGAAGAGCTTTCCCCGATATTGACGCCGGTTACCCGGGTCCGCGCGTCATTCGCTGAACGTGGCGATGATCTGGTGTTGACGGCCGTTCTGGATGTGAAGACGGCGGAATCGGCGCGGCAGGTGCGCGGAGCGCTGGAAGGAATCAGGGCACTGGCCTCGCTGGCGGTTCTGGAAGGAAACGACCAAACCGCAAAGGCCTTGGCGATGCTCGCTCAGCGTGCAACGTCGTCCGTGCAGGACACGACGGTTACCGTGCATTGGCCGTTTTCGTTGTCGGTTGTTCAGCAGCTTGCTGCGGATCAGTTTGGAAAAAAGCCCAAACACTCTGCCAAGCTTGCCACAACTCATCCTGAAAAGAAGTAGGGGGGTTCTGTTTCGTGTCGATGACGGCTCAGCAAATCCTCTTGAGCAGCGATGAAGAGCTGGCGCGGCAAGCCCGTGCCGGCTCTGTCGCGTCGTTTGACGAACTAGCGCGGCGGGTGCAGATTCCGCTCATCGGCTTTTTAGAACGCCGATTTCCTTCTCGCCAGGATGCGGAAGATATCACACAGGAAACACTGATCCGGGCGTATCAATCGCTCGCCAGGTATCAGGATCATCGCCGTTTTCGTACATGGGTCTTTACGATCGCGTATCGCATCGCTGTCAGTAGAGGCCGATCGGAACGGCCGGCGATCGAAATGGCGGACGATTTCCCTGACCTGCGCGAGAATGCTCATGAAAGCATGGATCGCCGAGAGAGCAGCCAACGAATCTGGGCAGTCGCAAACGCTGTCTTGACCGAGGATCAAGTAACGGCGTTGTGGTTTTATTATGTTGAAGACTTGCCGGCCGGGGACATTGCCCGTGTTATGGGTCGCTCGTGGGTTTCGGTCAAAACCATGCTCCACCGTGCCAGAAAAAAATTGCACCCTCATCTCGCAGCCGAGTATGCACCTAATATGATGTCAGCTCCAGCAGGAGAATCGCGATGAAATCCGATGAACTGGATCAAAAACTTACTGATGCCGGCAAAAATCTCTCGCCTGCCTTCTCCAGCGACCTTCACGCTCGCATCATGGCTGAGGTTCGTCATTCGGGCGCAGGGGATTCTCCCGCCAAATTGAAATGGGTATGGACAATAGGGCTCGCAGCCGCGGCGATTGCCGCACTTATCATCGTGCCCTGGGCAATGCTTCCAAAGGTTCCTCCGGCTATTGCGCCGACATCGCCATCGCTATTGAGTATGTCTGATATGCCGTCCTTGCATGAGATCGTGCATGACACGGTTGTTCCAATGCGCGAAAAATTGAACGAAGCTCGGTTTGCCTATCTTGACCGGGATGGCAAACGTCTGGCTCTTTTTCTTTGGCATAGCCTGCCCGGGGCGCCGGCGGATCACTCGAAATCATCCAGCCCGTTATAATTCGCTGGATACCCTCGCTTAAATTTGGTCGAGTCTGCCATCTCGGCTGGTCGGACTGGATGATCCTCGAAGACCGGTTAGACTTCATCCGCTACGGCTACTCAATCTCGACCTTCGAGGGATCACATGCTGCGACTGGTACAACTTTCTCATCCTCAGATTGGCCGGCGCGTTGCCGTTGTCACTGAACCGACCCTGCGCCCAATTCAAGGCGTCTCAACTCTTTTTGACCTTGCCGATGCCGCTCTACGCAGTGGGAAAAAGCTCTCTGCCTATATCGACCAACTCGGCTTCGACGAGCCGCTCGATTATGATTCCATCTATTCGCAGCGTTCGGAATGGACGCTTCTTCCTCCCATCGATCACCCGCAGGACTCGGCCCGCTGTCTTGTCACGGGCACGGGTTTGACTCACAAAGCCAGTGCCGACAACAGGCAATCGATGCACGATGCCACTGCTCCGGTCACCGATTCCATGCGTATGTTCCGCATTGGCCTGGAAGGGGGTCGTCCCGCCCCCGGAGACATTGGCGCTCAACCCGAATGGTTCTACAAAGGCACCGGCTCAATCCTCCGCGGGCATAACCAAACGCTCGATGTCCCCAATTTTGGGTTTGATGGCGGCGATGAAGCCGAGATCGCCGGGGTCTATTTCATCGCGGTCGACGGTACTCCGCACCGCATCGGGCTTGTGCAGTCCAACGAATTCTCTGACCATGTTCTGGAATCCCAGAATTATCTCTACCTTGCCCCGTCCAAGCTGCGTTCCTGTTCCATCGGCCCGGAAATTTTGATCGGATCAGATCTCAACGGCGACCTTCGTGGTTCGATTACTGTCGAGCGCGCCGGCAAACCTTTCTGGCGCGCCGACCTGCGTAGCGGGCATCCCAATATGTGTCACACGGTGCCGAACCTGGAACATCATCATTTCAAATATGAATCGCACCGCCGGCCGGGCGATCTTCACGTTCATTTCTTCGGCGCGGATGTCTTTAGTTTCCGAGATCGCGTTCGGCTGGAGAATCACGATGTTATGGTCGTTTCATTTGATGGATTTGGTCGGCCATTGCGTAATCCGCTTCGCATAGACCCTTCCCCCCCACGCTTTGTCCCGGTAGAAGTGTTATAATTAGATTAGTTTGGAGGCGTCGGGTGGTTCGTGAGTACATGTTAAATCCGTTTGACAAGCACCATGATGCGGATCGCTACGCCATCTGGAGGATGCTCGTTGAAAATGATTGCGAAGCATTTGCCATCGGGGACTGGTCGATCGTGGAGCGCGATTTCGATGCAGACCAGTTTGAGGGGATGCGGGCGATGAACTCGCCGAATCCCGATCAGTGGAAAATTGTTTTTGCGTCTGTGCCCGCGTATCGAGATTCGTGGCTGGAAGCGGCGCGGGAATGGCATAAGAAAAAATTTATTCACCTCACGCAGCGCGAGGCGCTCTATGCCCGCACGCGACTGACGCAAATCGACATTGCGGGGGACCGTGCGCTGGCCCACAAAAAATTCCTGGGGGATCTCAGACTTGAAGATGGCTCCACGCTTTCGGGGGCTCGCCAGACTCTTTTTCGCCTGCAACGCCAGCGCAGTACTTGGAAAATCGTTGGTTTCATCGGCCAACTTCCCCTCGAACGCGGACGCTAAATCATGCCCGACCAACCCACTTTCTCAGCGATTAATCCCTCAACCGGTCAATCGATTGCAAGCTATCGCGAATCGACCCGTGCTGACGTTGACGCTGCCGCAGGCGTTGCACAAGCTGCCTTCACAACGGATCTTCCCCCTTTCTGGCAAACCGATCTGCTCGACACCGTTGCCGATCGCATTGTCGACCTCGGCGATCCGCTCCTTGAAATCGCAGAAGCCGAATCGGCTCTTCCACGTCCGCGCCTTACTGGCGAGCGTGCTCGTACTACGAGTCAGCTTAAACTCTTCGCAGCCCACGTCCGGCAAGGAGCCTGGCTCGACGCCGTCATCGACACGGCTGATCCGAGTCGCAAACCCGCCGCCAAGCCCGACCTTCGCCGGATGAATATTCCTCGCGGGCCGGTCGCCGTGTTCGGAGCATCGAACTTCCCGCTTGCATTCGGGACCATCGGTGGCGACACCGCAAGCGCCATGGCCGCCGGCAACCCGGTGATTGTTAAAGGCCACCCCAGCCACCCTGGTACCTCCGCTCTGGTGGCTAGCGCCGTCATGGCCGCTCTTGACCACCTCCATTTGCCCAAAGGGCTTTTCTCGCTGCTGCAAGGCACTTCCCACGATCTCTCCGCCTATCTTGTCCAACACCCTGCCATCACCGCCGTCGGGTTCACCGGCTCGCAGCGCGCCGGCCGCGCTCTTTTCGACCTCGCCGCCGCTCGTCCGCGCCCTATTCCCGTCTTCGCTGAAATGGGCTCGGTCAACCCGCTCATCATCATGCCTGGCGCAATCAAGGCAAACGGCGACGCCATCGGCAAAGGTCTCGCCGGCTCCATTCTTCTAGGCGTCGGTCAGTTCTGCACGAAACCTGGCATTCTTCTCGTCATCGGCGACGATCGCCGACCCTTAATTCAATCGCTCACCGCTGCCCTTACTTCCGGCGGGACGATGCTCAACGAAAATCTCCGCAACAACTTCTGTTCCAACACGTCCAGCATCGCCCAAACACCAGGCGTCCAAACTCTGCTTGCCGGTTTTTCTCAAAACCACGCCGGCATCACCCCATCCCTTTTTGCCACCGAAGCTGCAACCTTTCTGGCAAACCCGCGCCTGCACGAAGAAGCCTTCGGACCGGCCGCGTTGATGGTCCACTGTCCTCATCCCCAGGACGCCATTAATTGCCTCTCCCACATTGAAGGCTCGCTCACCGGCTCACTCCACTTTTCCCCCGACGATGATCAAAAAATGGTTCGCCAACTCCTTGTCGCTCTTCAATCCATTGCTGGACGTGTCATCATCAATGGCTTTCCCACCGGGGTTGAAGTTTCCCCCGCCATGGTTCATGGCGGACCATATCCCGCCACCACCGACCCCAATTCCACCAGCGTCGGCACTGCCGCTATCCGCCGGTTTACCCGCATGATTGCCTATCAGGATGTTCCAGACACGCTTTTGCCGCCCGCGTTGCAAAATGCTAATCCCCTTCATATCCCCCGTACTGTCAATAACCAAACCAACACCGGCTCTATTGGTCAGTAACTATTTGGATTGTTGTCATCCGCCATTTTCCTAATGCCCCAACAAATCCATCTCAACTTCCTCGACCTCTCTGTTTTCATCCTCTACCTCTTCCTCGCCGTCGGTCTCGGTTTCCTCGTCTCCGCCGGCAAAAAGAAAACCACCCGCGGCTATTTCCTCGGCGGCAAAACCCTCCCTTGGTACGTCGTCGCTACCTCCATGCTTGCCAGCGACGTCTCCAGTGAGCACTTCATCGCCAACGCCGGCATCGGGTTCACCTACGGCATTGTCGCCGCCACAGGCTCGTGGAACTCCTGGATCATCTACTCCATCTTCATCTGGATATTTCTCCCCTATTATGTCCGCACCAATCTCTACACCATCCCCGAATTCCTCGAGCGACGTTACTCCCCGATCTGCCGCTATATCTTCTCCGCCTCCCTCCTCGTCGGGTATGTCGCCGCCATCCTCGCGGGAACTCTTTACGCCGGCGGTCTCGCGTTTGAGCGGATGATCGGCCCTTTCCTCCACACCGGCTTCCTTGCCGATTCCCACAACCAAATCGTCATCGGCATCTTCTTCTTCGCCATCCTCACCGGTGCCTACACCATCTACGGCGGCCTGCGCTCCGCTGCCTGGACCGACTTCATGCAAGTCATCGTTCTCGGTATCGGCGGCGTCATCGTCCCCATCCTGGGACTCAAAGCAGTAGGGGGGTTCTCCTCCCTCTTCCACTACGCCCCCGACCATTTCCAGGTCTTCCTTCCCATCGATCACCCCAAATTCCCTTTCACCGGCATCTTCACCGGCTTCCTCACCGTCGGCATCTGGTACACCTGCACCTCCCAGCACATGGTCCAGCGCGTCCTGGCTTCCAAAAATGAATGGCACGCGCGCATGGGTGTCATCGGTGCCGGCTATCTCCACATTATTACCCCCTTCTTCTTCGTCTTCCCCGGCATCATCGCGTACAAACTCCTCGGCCCAAAATTCAAACCCGCCGACTCCTCCTATCTCACCCTCGTTGAACTTCTCCTCAAACCCGGCTTTCGCGGCCTCATCCTCGCCGCCATGGCCGCCGCCCTGATGTCCAACCTCTCCGCCGTCCTCAACTCCGCCTCCACGCTCGTCACCATCGACTTCTACAAAAAACTCATCAACCCTAACTCCACTGACGCCCAGCAAGTCCGCATCGGCCGACTCGCCGGCACTCTCATCCTTTCCACCAGCGCCGTTTTAGCCTGGCACATCTCCCTCACGCCCGGCGTTCCTCTCTTCGTCAAAGTGCAAAATATCTTCTTCTTCATCGCCCCCCCATTCTCCGTCATCTTCTGCGCCGGCCTGCTCTGGCGCCGTGCCAATACCATCGCCGCCCTCGTCACCATCCCCACCGGCTTCGCCTTCTCCTGGGCATTCGATTATTTCATCAAAGGCCAGCAAGGCGTCTACCTCCACCGCGCCTTCTTCACCTGGTGCTTCTGCGTCATCGTCATGACCATCGTCTCCCTCATGACCAAACCCCTCCCCGCCGAGCAGGTCGAACCCATCCTCTGGACCCGCAAATACGCCAAACTCCCCCCCGAAGAAAAAGCCCACTACCACGGCCTAAAAGACTTCCGCCTCTGGTGGCTCCTCTTCGTCGCCATCACCCTCGCCATCTACTCCTTCTTCCTCTGGTTCCGCTTTCAACACCCCATTCCCATGTTCGGATAATCGTGCATATTTACGCAGCCGACCTATTTCGCCGTACTGTGATTCGAGCGTGATATCCCAACGATGCGACGATACGCAACAATAAATCCGTCGAAACATCATGCGTATCACGATTGAGAATCGCCGTAACCCGGCTCCGTGAAGTACGAGCCGCCTTCGCTACTTGCGCGTGCGTCAACCCGCTCCGCTGCACAATTTGAATAATGCGCGTATTCAATTCGGTGCGTACTTCCATCTCCAGTCCGTCCAAAGGCGAAAGCCCAAGTACCTCGGCCAGTTCACCAGCCGTTCGCGCCACAATGTTTTTACGCTGCTTCATCAAGCATCTCCTTCAATCGCTTTCGACCCAGTTTGATCTCGGATTCCGGCGTCTTTCGTGCTTTTTTCTCAAATGCATGAAATATCAGAATGCCTCGGTTGGATCGCGAATAATAAAATGCCCGATATGCTCCCGAGGCATCCTTGACTCGAAGCTCCTCTACACCCGCAGCGACCGACGGCATCCTCTTGGAGATCGGCATGCCCAGATGAATTCCCTGCTGTAATTCCCAGATCGCTTTGCCAAGTGCCTGCCGGACGGTTTGCGGAAAACCGCGCAGAATTTCCTTAACGACAACATGGAATATTGCGGCCTTCATTTTTAATTATACTGTCCCGTAACCGGGACATTGCGTCAAGTGAAAAAATCTTTTGCCAGAGCTTTTCTTCTCTCGATCATTCGGACATCATAAGCCGGCAATTCAATCGTTCATAACAACCAACCCAGTGCTCCATTATGAATTCATCGAACAAAAAAATCGGCTTCCTTTCGAACATCAACACAATTCTTGCGTGTCTCGTGCTCGCTGGTCTTTCGTCATGCGCTACGACACCGCCTATGGACGTCAATTCGTCAGGCAGCGCAACCGCCCCCCGGCAACGAACACTCCTCGATGCCAACTGGCTCTTTCATCGCGGCGACATCTCCCCCGACACCCAAGTCATCTCCGCGAACTACGACGAACAGCAATGGCAGCACGTCGACCTGCCCCACGATTACGTCATTGATGAACCCTTCAGCGAATCCAACGACCGCAACCACGGCTACCGCCCATTCGTTCCCGGCTGGTATCGCAAACACCTCTTCATCCCCCAATCCGACCAGGGGAAAATCCTCAAACTCGATTTCGACGGCGTCTTCCGCGACAGTCAGGTCTGGCTCAACGGCCAGCCCGTCGGCCACCATCTCAGCGGCTACACGCCCTTCTCCTGCGATATCACTAACACCGCCAAGCTGGGTGCCGACAACGTCATCACCGTCCGCGTCGACCCCCGCAACTTCGAAGGCTGGTGGTACGAAGGCGGCGGCATCTACCGCCACGTTTACCTGACCGCGCTCGCTCCGGTCCACATCGCCCAATTTGGCACGCACGTCGTCTCCACCGTTCCCAATGGCGATCAAGGTGCCCACGATCAGGCGAACCTGAACATCCAAACCACCCTCGAAAACGCCGGCACCGGCCCGGCCAATTGTCAGGTCGCCTACGAAATCCTCGACCCAAATGGAAAATCTCTCCAGAAGTTAAACGTCTCCGAGTCGCTCACCAACAGTGAGCCGCGCGATGTGGCTCTGCAAACCACCCTCCAACATCCCAAGCTTTGGTCCCTCGACTCCCCACAGCTCTACCAGCTCCGCACCACGATCCTCCAGGACGGCCATCCCGTCGACGCCACCACCACCACCTTCGGCATCCGCACCATCCGCTACGACGCCAACAAAGGCTTCTTCCTTAACGGCCAACACGTCGAAATCCAAGGCGTCGCCTGTCACCAGGACTTCGCCGGCGTCGGCATCGCCGTCACCGATAGCCTCGAATTCTGGCGCGTACAGCAATTCAAAAAAATGGGCTGCAACGCCTGGCGCACCGCCCACAATCCTCCCACCGAATCCGTCCTCGACGCCTGCGACCGACTGGGCATGCTCGTCATGGACGAAAACCGCCACCTCGGCGACGCCTACACCCACCACAGCCCCGCCGGCACCACCGCCAATGATCTCTCCGACCTGGCCACGATGATCCAGCGCGACCGCAATCATCCCAGCATCATCATGTGGTCCATGTGCAACGAAGAAATCCTCCAAGGCACCCCCGAAGGCGCTTCCCTCTTCACGGCGATGGCCAAAGTCGTACATCGTTACGACACCTCCCGCCCCGTCACCTCCGCCATGAACGGCACCGGCGGCGTCAAAATCTTCTTCAACCCCGGCATCGCCGACGTCGAAGACATCATCGGCGTCAACTACAACAACGAATCCTACGACGCCATCCACAAAAAACACCCCGACAAATCCATGTTCGGCAGCGAAGACAGCAACGACAAAACCGCCCGTGGCCAATACGTCGACGACCGCGCCGCCGGCATGTCCAGCGCCTACAACCTCAGCCAGCGCTCCTGGCTCTCCATCGAAACCCGTCCGTACATCGCCGGCTCCTTCACCTGGACCGGCTTCGATTACAAGGGTGAACCCAATCCCTTCGGCTGGCCCGATGTCAGCAATAACACCGGCCTCGTAGACTCCTGCGGCTTCCCTAAGGACAAATATTATTATTTTGAATCCTGCTGGTCCTCCAAACCCATGGTCCATCTCCTTCCCATCACCTGGAACGCTCCGATCACACCAGGCAAACCCGATCGCGTCATCGCATTCAGCAACGCCAAGCAGGTCGAACTCTTCCTCAACGGCAAATCGCTCGGCACCAAAAACATGCCCCACGACGCCCATGTCGAATGGCAAGTCCCCTTCCAGCCCGGCACACTCCTCGCCAAGGCCTACACCGACGGTAAAACCATCGCCACCGACGAGGTCCAAACCACCACCGCCCCCACTCGCATCGTGCTCTCCCCCGATCGCAAAACCCTCCACGCCGATGGCGAGGACACCCTCGTCGTCCCCGTCTCCCTCCTCGACGATCAAGGACGAGTTGTTCCCGATTCCACCAACCGCGTTACCTTCCACCTCACCGGCAATGGCAAAATCGTCGGCGTCGGTAACGGCAACCCCGCCGACCACGACCCCGACAAAGCCGATAATCGCAATGCCTTCCACGGCCGTTGTATCGTCGTCCTCCAGGCAGGCGCTCAACCCTCCACCCTCCAACTCACCGCCTCCTCGCCTGGCCTTCAATCCGCCAGCATAACCCTCAAAATCCACTGATCTGTCGAAAAATAGTATGCTAGGATTTCGCACTCATTTTGCCCTGTTTCTCGCAATATCCGCAACCCTGCTTCGCGCCGATCCCCCCTCCGCCGCCAAACTGCATGGCTTAACCGGAAGCATCAGCGACCTCGCCATCGCCGTCCCTGCCCCCGAGCAAATTCAACTCCTCTCCGACACCCCGCTCCCCGCCGACATCGACCTCAAACAGATGGCCTCCTGGGCCATGAACTACCTCGCCCGCACCCCACGCCCCGACCGCGGCTACGAACCCGTCTTCCAGTGTCATCCCCTGCAATGCCCTCCCGTCCCCGCCGGTGCCGACCCTGTCGTCCCCTGCGACACCGACGCGCGCATGGACTGGGAATGGTACTACATGCGCGACATCACCGGCTCAACCGCCGCCCGCGACATCGAAGCCGCCTTCCACAAACGCATCCGCTCCTACATCGCCCCCGATGGCAAAGTCTACGCCACCCCCGGCGCCTTCAACGAAGGCAACATCCACGCCAACTACACTGAAGCCGACCGCATCATCCACATCTGGGGCGCTACCAAAGTCCTCCAAAGCCTCTCCGAAGATTATTCCCGCACCAAAAATCCCGAATCCAAACGGCTCGCCCAAAAAGTCATGCTCGCCCTCAAATCCCTCGCCACCTGGGACGAGTTCAACGGCGAGCCCCGCTGCTACATCAAATGCGGCATGGGCGCTCTCCACCCCGACGGCTCCGTCGTCCCCAACGGCTGGAATCGCCAACCCGCCCCTATCGTCGAACCCCTCCTCACCTACTACCTCTCCACCGGCGATCCCGAAGGCCTCTCCTTCGCCCGCGCCTACGCCGAAGGCATGATCACCGGCGCGCAGCCCGACGGCATCCGCTTCTCCCCTGATGGCTCCTTCGCCGGCCACAGTCACGCCACCATGCACGCCGTCTGGGGCGTCGCCCACCTCGGCCTGCTCACCTCCAACCCCCGCTACACCGACTTCGCAAAGCGCTCCTGGGATTACCTCCTCACCCGCGGCACCGGCACCGGGTGGTTCCCCGCCGCCCCCGACTCCTGCAACGAAACCTGCTGCATTTCCGACATGATTTCCATCGCCACCCTCCTCGGCCAAGCCGGCCACACCGACTACTACGACAATGCCGAACGCTATCTCCGCAATTACATCTCCAACCTCCAATTCATCGTCACCCCCGAGTTCGAAAAATACTACCACCAGCTCAACGCCTCCAAAGGCGATCCCGCCATCGCCAAAGGCCTCGACGAACTCCGCAAATTCCAGGGAGGCATCATCGGCGGTTCCGGCCTCAACGACTACGAAAACGATCTCCTCGGCAACGTCTCCGGCTTCGAAATGTTCGGCTGCTGCGCCCCCGAAGGCATGCGCGCCATCCACACCATCTGGTCCAGTACCATCCAGCACCTCGACCCCTCCCCCCTCGGCCCCGCCGGCGTCTACGTCAACATGAGCTTCTCCCGCTCTTCCCCCTACGGCCAAGTCGTCTCTTTCATGCCCGACGCCGGCCGCCTCACCGTCAAAGCCGCCGTCGCCGACACTTTCTTCCTCCGCCCCCCAAGCTGGACACCCCGCGATCAAGTCCACGCATTCCTCGGCAATAAATCCATCCCCCCCACATGGTCCGGCGACTACCTCTCCTTCAACGCCCACCCCGGCGACCAGCTCACCATCACCTACCCGCTCCTCTCCTTCACCCAGCATGTCCAGCACATCTGGCCCCAAACCGCCCCCAATCTCCAACTCTCCTTCCATTGGCTCGGCAACATGGTTCTCTCCGCCAACCCCGCCCCCGCCAAAACCGCCCTCTTCCTCGGCAAACCTCGCATCCTTCCTCCCGCCCCCGCGCTTTAATACCAGCCGCAATCGCATAAGATAATTCCATGCTCCTCCAAGACATGACCTGGCCCGAAGTCCGCCGCCTCGACGTTGGCGAGATGGTCGTCATTCTCCCCACCGGCTCGTTCGAACAGCACGGTCCCCACCTCCCCTTCACCGTCGACACCGATCTCGTCTCCGCCGTCGCACAAGGCGTCGAACGCAACCTCCCCACCCAAATCCTCCTCCTCCCCACTCTCTCCGTCGGCATGTCTACCCACCACAACGCTTTCCCCGGCACGCTCGATATCCCCCAGGACACCTACATGCGCATGATCCGCGACCTCGCCGCCTCCATCAGCCGCATGCACGCCCGCAAACTCTTTATCCTCAACGGCCACGGCGGCAACGACGTCCCCATCCGCGCCGCCATGCGCGAAATCAAATCCGAACACCCCGACCTCCGCACCGTCTTCGCCTCCTACTGGCAGATCGCTTCCGACCCCATCAAAAAAATCCGCACCTCCGAAATGGGCGGCCTCGGTCACGCCTGCGAACTCGAAACCTCTCTCATGCTCCACCTTCACCCCAACCGCGTCCGCATGGACCTTGCCAAACGCGACGGCCCACCCTATCAGGATCCCCTCCGCAAAGCCGACATGCAGCTCCCGCGCCCCATCTATTTCGTCAACGAATTCCACGAAATCTCCCAGTCCGGCGTAGTCGGCCACCCCGACCTCGCCACCCCCGAAAAAGGCCAGCAATTCCTCACCGCCATTATCCAATCCGTCACCAACTTCGTTCAACAATTCCTCACTTGGGAAAAAGAATTGAAATCACACGTGGACGTTGATGAACACAGATAAAAAATTTAATTGCATTTTCTCATATCTGTGTTCATCTGCATCGATCTGTGGCTAATATCTCTTCTCATCACCATGAAAATCACCCGCATCCAAACCATCCCCATCCGCGTTCCCCTCAACCCCGATCTCGCGATCAAATCCGGCCGAGGCGGCTCCCACACCGACTCCCCTTTCCTCCTCGTCAAAATCTACACCGACTCGGATCACATCGGCCTCGGCGAAGTCTCCTGCACTCCCCGCTGGTCTGGCGAAGATCAAACCACCGCCGCCCACTTCATCAATACTTATTTTGCCCCACTACTCATCGGTGAAGACCCGGGTCAAATTGAATCACTTACGGCAAAATTCAGTCACCCCGTGGCGAACAACTATTTCACCAAATCCGCCATCGAAATGGCCCTCTGGGATCTCGCTGGCAAAGTCGCCAATAAGCCCGTGTATGAACTTCTCGGCGGAAAAGTTCGCGACTCCATTCCCACCAAATGGTCCGTTTCCGGCCAATCTCCCGACAAATCCGCCGAAATTGCCAGTTGGGCGCTTTCCCAGGGATTTAAAAAACTAAAAGTAAAAGTCGGCCTCGAACCAGACTCCGATGTCGCCCGCGTTCGCGCGGTTCGCAAAGCCGTTGGCCCGGACACCAAAGTTGGCGTCGATGCCAATGGCGGCTGGGGAATCTCCAGCGTCGCCGTCTCCACCATCAAACGCCTGATGGAGACATCGAATATTTACTTCGCCGAACAGCCCGTCCCCGCCGGCGATCCCGCTGACTTGGCCGAGGTCCGCCGCGCCATCGATCTGCCCATCATCGCCGACGAATCGATCTATTTGCTCTCCGACGCCCGCGCCCTCCACCGCGCCAAAGCCTGTGACGTCTTCTCCATCTACATCGGCAAAGCCGGCGGTATCCTCCCCGCCAAACGCATCGCCGATTTCGCCTTCTCCGTCGGCCTCGCCTGCACCGTCGGCTCCAATCTCGAACTCGGCGTCGGCTCCGCCGCCATGACCCATCTCGCACTCTCTTCTCCAGCCATCGCGCCCGATCTATATCCCTGCGACATCATCGGCCCGTTCTTCTACGAATCCGACATCATCAAACCGCACCAAAACCTCGTCCCAGGCCGCGCCACCGCCTCCAACGCCCCCGGCCTGGGCATCGAACTCGATGACGACAAAGTCTCCTATTACACCGTTCGCTGAAGCAGGCTATTTACTCTTCCACCCGTTCAACCCGCATCAATTGCGGTCCTTCCCACCTCGACTTCCGACACGCATCCCTAAACCCCGCCCAATCATATTTCCAATCCCCCGGTATCCGCGCAAACAACGAACAATGCGTCGGCACTCCCTCCGGCCCTCTCAACACCACCCCTCGATTATACACCACGCACAATTCCGCGATCGGCTTCTTAGAATTCGCCACTGAACTTGATCCATCATAAAAATAAAGCAGCTCCCCCGGCAGCGGCAACTGACATAAATTCTCCGGCGGATGCTGCACCGCCTTGTCCAACAGCGCAAACACCTCCGCCCCCGAATACATGCCATGCAGCACCCGCTTCTCAATCGGCAGCATCCCCCAAACGATTTCACACACACCCGGCGCATCCTCATCCAACATCTCCGCCACCACGGACACATTCAACTCTGGATAACTCAACCGAATTTTTCGCTTTGCCATATTGCACCTAGATTGATGAATTAGAACTCACTTGTTTTACAAGATCCCGCACAACGCCTGTTACTCTTTCCTCGACGCTCCCCGTCCACGCCGACGGCAGCCACGACCACAAGGTCGCCCTCCCCCCCTCATACCCACCCTCCTCCTGCACTCTCTTCGTCGGCACATACCCATACATGTCATTGCAGTATCCCGCCACCCAAACCCGCTTTGCCCCATCCCCAAATTCTCCTTTAAACTTGTGCGCCCAATCCACCACCGTCTCTCCCGACATCATCACCATCAGCAATTCCTCTCCGAGTGCCACCACCTGCATCGGCCCAGGATACGACGTCTCCAATACCTCCCCCCGATCCAGCCTCTTCTTCAAATATTCGGCTTTCGTCCTCCTCCCCCGATCATCCGAAGCCAAACCTTCCTCAATCCACTCCGATGTCACCGGCACCATCTCCAGCCGCGCCTCTCCATTCGCCACCCGCAATTTCGCACCCAACTCTATACCTTCCCCATCCATCACACGCCCAATCGCCGCAGCCAGCTCTGCACCATACTTCAATGACAATTCTTGCATTCCCCGCGGGTCCGGATTTTGGTCTGCCCCGCACCCGGTCACAAACACCCCCACCGCCCCGGGCCATTTCTCTTCAATCAACCGCCGCGCCTCACCCGCCCAATCCGAAGAGTACATCCGATCTTGTGGATCCATACATGTGTTGTGGCAAGCATATCCAAACACCACCGCGCGCACCTTTCCATCCTCTCCGCGCACTTCCAGCACGGGCACTTCATGATCTGTTATCCCCTCTCCCTGAGCCCGCCGATTCCGCGCAAACCCGACTTCTCCTTTCCTGGCAAACAATCGAGCTTCTGCCATCCCCTCCAGCGCCATCACGATCGCCTCAACCATTGCTCCCGCCAATCTCTCCGCTGCTCCCTCAATTTTCCTGGCATATTCTTCCGGTATCCGAAAGAACGGCACCTTATCCATCCGAATCTCAGGCCCATAATGCGTGTGCGACGCATTAAAACAAAAATTCCCCCGCTTCATCCCCGGAAACTTCTTCCGCACCCTATCCGCCACCACATCCCCCACGGCGATCGGCACCGCAATCACATCCGCCCCCACCAACACGAAAATCTCTCCCGCCGCATCCTTGAGTGCCACCGCCGTCACCCACAACTCCGACAACACTCCCCGAGCCGGCTCCGTTCGCGCTGCATACCCCGCCATCCACATCATCTCCGCCGGCGTCCACCGCGCCTTCCCCGCTCCCGCCATCCACCGCAAATCCTTCATCCCCCGATCCTACCTGCCCTATCCTCGCGCGTGAAGCCTACCCCTTCACGCCCACCTTTTTTTCCAACAGCAATCGTGCCACATCCTTCTTAATCGCTTCAGGATACTGCCCCAGAATCGCCCCCTGCACTCCCGCATGTTGCTCCGACAGCCACGCGATCAGTCGCTCGGCTGCCGCTACTTGCGTCATCCCCATCCGATCCACCGCCCCATCAAAGCGAGGCTTCGTCTCAGCCGTCACATCCAACCGCACAATCAACCGCGCCACAAACACCTCCACTTGTTTATAACCCGCAAACCTACTCCGCCAACATTACAAACAAATGAAAACTTGCTGTTTTTCCTCCATTGGTATCATCGTTCAACATCTACTACTCACATGGCCGTCCATCCCCCATCCACTGCCACTACAGCACCGGTCACATACGATGACTCCTCGCTGGCTAAAAACCCCGCCACCTTGGCTACTTCCATAGGCATTCCCACCCTTCCCAGAAATGTTTTTCCGACCTGCCGCAAATGCCACTCCGATCCTTCAGCCGGCGAATGCCGCACCCGAATCGCCCCAGGACAGAGCGCGTTGCACCGAATTCCTTCCAGCCCGAAATCATACGCTACATTTCGTGTGAGCCCGATCAGCGCATGCTTCATCGCCGTATACGCCGGCGACATCCGCGCACCCACCATCCCCTGTACACTCGATACATTCACAATCGACCCGCTCTTGAACGGCTTCATAAACGGCAACACCCCTTTAATAAAATGCGAGGCTCCACGCAATGTCACCGCATAAGACCGATCCCACTCCTCCTCGCTTGCCTCCAGTATATTATGCCAATTCGCAATATACGCCGCATTATTGACAACACAATCAATTCTCCCCTTCCCCATGATCTGCGCCGCCTCCACCACCCGCCTCACATCCTCTGCTTTCGACACATCACATTTCACAAACTCCGCCCCGATCTCCTTCGCCACACGCTCCCCCTCTTCTCCGTCCAGGTCCGCCATCACGACTCTCCCCTCCAGCCGCACAAATTCTTCAGCAATCGCTCGCCCGATCCCGTGTGCCGCCCCGGTCACAATCACGATTTTATTATGCAGTTTATTCATTCGATCATCTCCTTTGCCGTCATATCTCCTCTATCTTTCCCAGATACAAACAAAAATTGGATGATTTTACGATTTCACCGAATATCGAAATATTTCATTTGATTTTCGATAAACCCGAGCCATGATCCGAAGTGGAAAATGTATCCCATCTAGTGCCGGGAAACCAACCCCGCTCGCGGCTTCTTTTCACATCGGAGTGGATCATGAAAATGCATCTCATAGCCACAGCACTCTTTTGCTGCAGCAGCTTTGTCTCGGCAACTCAGATCGTCTACGAACCGTTTGACTACCCCGCAGGCACCTCGATCACAGGGCAGTCACCAGATGGCGGCACTCATAGCTGGAACTATCGCGCTACTGCCTCCGGCGATGTCACCACTGTCACACCCGCCAGCAATCTCGCGCTCCCTTCACCGCAACCCGCGGGCGTCGGCAACTCCCTACAGTTTGGCGGCACAGGTGAAACCGAGCGCATCAACATCGGCACCAATAACGCTGGCACCGGCTCAGGCGTCCTCTTCTACTCCTACGCCATCAAAGTTACGGATCTCGGCAAAATCACCGCCTCCCAGCTCGTTGGCGGTTTCAATAATGACAATAGCACCGTTGGCAGCACCAACCCGACGGTCATCGCCGCTACCTTATGGGTCCAACCCACCGATAACACCGTCGGCGATGCAAGCTACCACACCGCCTACAACCTCGGCATCAGCACGACCTCCGGTGCAGCTACTCGCGTCTTTGATTTAGCCGATACCTACTCTCTGGGCACCACTCTTTTCGTCATCGGCGAGTACGACTTCTCTACCGGCTTCGCTGCCGCCACCAGCCATCTCTGGATTTATAGTCCCACGGATACCCTCCCGGACACTGCCCCGACCCCCACAGTCAGCGGTACGGTCGGTGCCACCTCCAGCCAGACCAATCTCCTCAGCTTTCTTTACTATCAAAATAATACCAGCTCCGCCAACTCCTTCGGAAATAACGGGATAAACGTCGACGAACTCCGCATCGGCACTACTTGGACCGATGTTGTCCCCGAACCGGCCTCCATCTCTCTCGTCTCGCTCGCGGCCGCCTCCCTGCTGACCCGCAGGACACGCCGCATTGCCTGAATCTAATAGACCATAACATCATCCCTTTTAAGCCGGCCCTGATCAGGCCGGCTTCTTTTTTTCGCTACTCCCGATATTAACTCCCATCCTGACGGTTTGTGGTCTAATGATTTTGGATGCTCAAGCACTTATTCATTCTCTTTCTCGTTCTGGCGTTCGCGAGCCCCAGCGTTATTGCCGAATCTCATCACCCTCGCGTCCGCATCAGTGCCTGGTATTGGCTCAACTCCGCCCCGCACTCCGACTGGAAAGGGGACTTCACCACCATGAAGCAAATGGGCTTCACCGACGTTCTCCTCTGCTGGGGCCTCGACATCTCCGCCGTCGCCACCCGCAAGACCGACACCAAACTTGCCCTCCAATACGCCCATGAAGCCGGCATCGGCGTCTATCTTCTCATCTGGCATCCCCACGCCAATTCCCTCCCCCAGGACCCCAAATTCATGCAGATCAGCGCCGATGGCAAACAGCTCCCCGCCTTCGATGTCTTCAACCCCGAGTGGCGCTCCACCCAGTGGAAATCCTACCTCCAGGACGTTGCCAGTACCTACCGCAACGAACCGGCCCTCACTGGTTATGCATTTGACGACTCCTTCAGTGGCGGCGTCTATTCCTATGGCCCATTCGAACAACAAGCCTTCGGATCGCCGCTCCCACACAAACCCTCCGATCCCAACTGGGATAAATGGGTCAAAATCCGTCAGCAATGGTGGGAAGATTGGGCCTCTGACACCGTCTCCTACATTCGCTCCGCCGACCCTGATCCTAACCACGAAATCTACATCGAAGACACCGTCGGCAGCATCACAAATACCAAGCGCGCCGACGACAAAGGCCTCGACTTCGCCCGCGTCGCCATGCATTTCGATGCCGTCGGCGGCTACACCACCCCCGTCTGGTCAGACTCCCCCGACTCTGCCGCCAAAGTCTCGAAGCTCACCACCAACGCCATCCAATCCGTCCGCAAAATCATCGGCCCCGGCAAAAAAATGATCTACACCTTCTGGTCCGCCGACATCTCCGAAGAACGCAAACCCGGCCCCGCCGCCCACCCCACCGCCGCAGAAATCCAATCCGTCTGCGAAGACGCCCTCAAGCTCGGCGTCTTCCAACTCGACATGTATGGCTATCGCATCGGCGAATACAAAGCCACCCGCGAAGAAATGGCCCGCATGGTCCCACCCGAACCCGCTCCCTACATCCTCACCGGCCAATTCCCCCAAAAATTCATATGGGACCGCCCC
This sequence comes from Tepidisphaeraceae bacterium, assembly GCA_035656825.1. Classification (GTDB taxonomy): domain Bacteria; phylum Planctomycetota; class Phycisphaerae; order Tepidisphaerales; family Tepidisphaeraceae; genus DASRRR01. Next base: position 40,291 of record DASRRR010000037.1, read on the forward strand.
GAAATCCACGACGCCCTCGCCGCCTATCTCCACACCCTCAATTCCAAGAAATAGTCTTGATCTCTTGCAGCCACCTCGCTCGCTGCTGATTCTTCTGTAATGCAACACGGCGACATCACCTGGCAGCCATACCATGAGCCCCTTTCCACAACGCTGCTGCGCACGGGAGCAATTGCGCTGGTCGTCGGCGCAGTCTTGGCTCTCAGACTTGGCGGAATGGCATACTGGCCGATCGCAATGCTCTTGGTGCTTTGGCTTTCGCTCGGAGGTCACTGGATCGAAATTTTATTCCTGAATTTTTTACGCCCTCATCTACCCGTCGTCTATCCCGTTCAGATCGCGGTTCGTATCAGTATATGGTTTCTGGGGGGCATCGTTTTAGTCCTTGCTATGAAGCTGACGGCGATGACTTTGGCCCAGCATCGACCAATACATTGGCCTGCCTGGTGGGGTGCAGGACTTGCCTTCATCGGCATCGAACTGATCGCACATCTTGTCCTCCAATTCCGCAGGCGCCCCAACTTCTATAACGGACGCGGCTAAATCAGCATATTTTCAATACACATCTCCACAATAAAAATCGCCTTCCAACGATCTGCTTGTTGTCAGAATAATCCGCGGTTATTAAAGCCGGAAATGCAATCATCACCTTTTAGTAAGGAATTTTGATGTCCGAACCCACCGACCTCACCCGTCGCCGTCTCCTTGGCAACAGCGCCAAACTCGCCGCTGCCGCCTTCACCTCCACCCTTCTCCCCCCCAACGTCCGCCGCGCCCTCGCCGCCACCCCTCTCACCGACGGTCCCACCGGTTCCCTCCGCGACGTCAAGCACGTCGTCCTCCTCATGCAGGAAAATCGTTCATTCGACCACTATTTCGGCACTTTGGCCGGGGTGCGCGGGTTTAACGACCCCGGCGCCATGCTCCTCCGTCATGGCAAGTCCGTATTCTTCCAACCCGACGAAAAGAACCCCGACGGTTTCCTCCTCCCCTTTCACCTCGATACCAAATCCACCAACGCCCAGAAAGTCCCCAGCACCAGCCATAGCTGGGGCACCCAGCATGAATGCTGGAACAACGGCAAAATGGATAAATGGCTCAAAGCCCACAACAAAGCAGACGGGGCGCACGGCTCCTTCTGCATGGGTTACTTCAAACGCGACGACATCCCCTTCCAATATGCCCTCGCTGAAGCATTCACCATCTGCGACGGCTACCACTGCTCCGTCCTCGGCCCGACCTGGCCCAACCGCCTCTACTGGATGACCGGCTGCATCGACGCCGCCGGCCGCAACGGCGGTCCCGTCATCAGCAACAAAGACACCGGCTACACCTGGACCACCTACGCCGAACGCCTCGAAGCCGCCGGCGTAAGCTGGAAAGTCTATAACTCCCCCGACAGCCACTACGACGACGCCGCCCTCAGCGATACCCCCTCCAAAAACTTCCCCTTCAACATGCTCGGCCACTTCCGAAATTTCATCGAATCCCCCGCCGGTTCCCCCCTCCGCACCAAAGCCCTCACCCTCAACAACGGCGAAGAATTCGCCAAAGATTGCGCCAACGACAACCTCCCTACTGTAAGCTGGCTCATGCCCCCGCGTCACGCCTCCGAACACCCCGACCACATGCCCGCCGCCGGAGCCGACTTTGTCGCCAAAACCATTGATGCCATCGCCGCCAACCCCAAAGTCTGGGCCAAGACCGCCTTCATCCTCAACTACGATGAAAACGACGGCATCTTTGACCACGTTGCCCCTCCTACGCCCCCGCGCGGCACACCCCTCGAATTCGTCAATGGCGAACCCATCGGCGGCGGTTTCCGCGTCCCCTGCATCATCGTCTCCCCATGGACCGCCGGCGGCTGGGTCTGCAGCCAGCGCTTCGATCACACCTCCATCCTCCAATTCTGCGAAAAACTCACCGGCGTCCGCGAACTCAACATCACCAACTGGCGACGTCAAACCTTCGGCGACCTCACGGCCGCCTTCCGTTTCAATTCCCCTTCCACCACCATCCCCAAACTCCCCGACGCCGCCGCCCAATACGCCTTGGCTGAATCCGAAGTCAAACACCTTCCCTTCCCCGAAGTCCCGCGCAAAAACCAAATCCGCCCCATCCAGGAACGAGGCATTCGCAAACGCACTCCCAACAAAGATGTTTAATTCTTCCCGCACTCAAGAACCCGGTGCTTCTGCCTCGGGTTCTTTTTTGCTATCACACGTCCACTTATGCTCGACGAATCGCATGTGCGCCCCTCCCTCCCAGGCCGCGCCGTCTTCTGGCTGACCATTTATCTCGGCACCCTCGCCGCCCTCGGCCCGCTCGCCATCGACATGTATCTTCCGGCTTTTCCGCGCATCGCGGAAAATTTCCACGTCCAAATCCCCGATATTCAGCGCACCCTCGCCAGCTACTTCATCGGCCTGGCGATTGGTCAGCTCATCTATGGTCCTCTCGCCGATCGTTTCGGCCGTAAGCGTCCGCTTTATTTTGGCCTGACTCTCTTCGCACTCTCCAGCGCGGGATGTGCCCTGGCTTGGAATGTCCCGTCTCTTACGCTCATTCGCTTCATCCAGGCGCTTGGCGGCTGTGCGGAAATGGTCATTGCCCGCGCGATTGTCCGCGATCTTTTTAACGACCAGCAATCGGCCAAGGTCTTCTCCTCGCTTCTACTGGTCATGGGCCTGGCGCCGATCCTCGCTCCACTTCTCGGCGGCTTCCTTGCCGTGCATCTTAGCTGGCGCGCCATCTTCTGGTTTGTGACGATCGCTGGTGTCGCAACCCTGTTTTCGACGGCCTTTTTCTTTCACGAATCCCTTCCCGCCGATCGGCGGATTCGCCAATCACCAAAAGAAATCCTTGGCACCTACGCCTATCTGCTCCGGCATCGCGATTTCATGCTCCACGCGATGACCGTCTCCATCGGCACCGCGGGGCTGTTCGCCTATGTGGGGGGATCGCCTTATGTGTTCGAAAAAATCTTCCACATCTCCGAATCCCATTTCGGTCTCTACTTCGGCCCGATAGCCTGCGGCATCATCGGCATGTCCCAGGTCAACGGCTTCCTCGCGTCGCGCTTCGACATCCGCAAAATCCTCCGCTCCGCCCTCTTCGTCCATGCTGGTGCCGGCATTCTCCTGGTTATCGACTCCCGCACCGGCATCGGCGGGTTCTGGGGTATCTTCATCCCGCTCTGGCTCATCATTGCCTCAATGGGGTTTGTCTTTCCCAACACGACGGTCCTGGCGATGTCTCCCCATGGCCGCATTGCCGGGAATGCCTCGGCGGTACTCGGGTTTCTTCAGTTTGGCGTCTCCGCGGTGATCAGCGAAATCGTCGTCGCCATCCAAAATCACCAGTTGATCCCCACTTCGCTCCCGATGTCCGCGACGATCGCGATTTGCTCCACGTCAGCGCTGTGCTTGAATCTTCTCACCCATTCCGCCCCCACAACTCCCAATCGATCGGAAGAGGCGGAGGGAAGCATCCTCGCCGCGGAGTATTGATCGCCCTCAAAGCCCACCGACCGCGGTCCTCACCCTTACCCACATTTATGGGAATGCGGGGGGAATGATGCTGCCAGCTCGGCGCCTTCAACCATCTGCTGTAAATCGTGCCAGCCGGTCCAGATGGCCTTCCAGCCTGGCCGGCTGTCTCCT
>DASRRR010000038.1:0-15084 GCA_035656825.1 Tepidisphaeraceae bacterium
CACCCCGCCGCACCTTTATCACCCGCGCCATCTCACCCCACAGCTTATCCACACGATTGGTCCGGTAATTAATCCAATAACCCCTTTATAATGCTCGTCTTGTGTTTTTCGCGCACAAGTTATCCACATTGCGCCACCCCTTACTATCACTGTTACTTCCTTTTATATTTATATAGAAGACTAATAGAGGTAGAGTACCGACCCGCCGCTTTTTGGTCTGAACCGATTCGCACGCGGCCAATGGAAAGGCATCGATCTATGAAAGTGATTTGTAACCGGGGAGCCCTCCTCGACGCACTCAACGTCACCGGCAACGTCGTCGCCAGCCGCACGCCCAAGCCGGTCCTGCAATGCGTCAAGCTCACCGCCGAGAACGACCGCCTCACCGTCGCCGCTACCGATCTCGAAGTCGCCATCCGCTACAGCGACAACCAGGTCCAGATCGAGCAGCCCGGCGAAACCCTCCTCCCCGCCGACAAGTTCCGCGACATCGTCCGCGAATCCGTCGACGACACCCTTTCCATCGAAGTTACCGCCGACAACGCCAGCATCAAGGGAAATGACTCCCACTTCAAAATCTTCACCCAGAACCCCAAGGACTTCCCCCCCGTTCCCGACTTCGAAGGCGAAGCCGATTTCGAAATCCAGGGAGGCCTCCTCAAATCCCTCATCGGCCAAACCCTCTTCGCCGCCGCCAAGGAATCCACCCGCTACGCCTTCAACGGCGTTCTCCTCGTCGCCAAAACCAAAAAAATCATCCTCGTCTCCACCGACGGCCGCCGCCTCGCCCAAGGCAAAGGCGACCTCATCTCCGGCGGCGATAAAGAATCCCGCGCCATCATCCCCTCCAAAGCCCTCACCCTCATCGACAAACTCATCGACGATCCCGAAGAATCCATCGGCTTCCAGGTCCGCGAAAACCAGATCATCGTCCACACCAGCTCGGCAACATTGACCAGCTCCCTCGTTGAAGGCCAATTTCCCCCCTACGAAGACGTCATCCCCAAAGACACCGACAAAAAAATGTCCGCCAGCACCGCTGACTTCCTCTCCGCCATCCGCCGCGCCGCCCTGCTCACCACCGAAGAATCCAAAGGCGTCCGTCTCCACTTCGATAAAAAAGGCCTCGTCCTCACCAGTCGCTCCCCCGAATCCGGCGAAGCCACCATCAACTTCCCCTGCAAATTCGAAGGCACCGACGTAGAAATCGGCTTCAATCCCCAATTCCTCACCGACGCCCTGAGAGTCGTCGACTCCGACGAAATCTCCCTCGAACTCACCGCCCCCAACCGCCCCGGCCTCCTCCGCGGCGGCCCCAACTTCCTCTACGTCATCATGCCCGTCAATCTGCAATAGATTAAGATATAAGTCCTTACAAATAAATTAGCTATAGTAATTTTCCATAAGTATTTATCTCAAGAATTATCCGATAAACCTTGACCCAGACCCCGTCGATGTTACTATTAGGAAACGAATCCGTAATAGCCGATACTGGATCACCCAGGCGGCAAGTCCTACGGCCACCATTGGTGGCCGTAGCTGTTTTATATAGCAGACCGTTGGGGACAAAATGAAAGTCTGCTATATCGACGAAGCTGGCTGTACCGGTGCGCTGCCCTCCGCCACGTCAAGCATTCAACCGGTCTTTGTGATTGCCGCAATGGCAATCGATCAAGAGAATATAGCGCCATTCACCCACGACTTTCTAAGCATCAAAGCACGATTTTTTCCAAAGCTCGCTCTACAAGCACGCAGGAAATTCGATCTCCTCCTCATGGAAACAAAAGGTGCCGACTTGCGCCGCCAGATCTTGTCGACAAGTCGAAACGAGCGTCGCCACGCCATCGGGTTTTTGGATCAAGTCATTACCCTGATCGAAGGCCATCAAGCAAAATTATTCGGCCGGGTCTGGATTAAGGGAATTGCTCAACCACTTGATGGAACCGCTGTCTACACCTCATCGGTCCAATCCATCTGTCGGTGTTTTCAGAATCATTTGGAGCAGGTCAACGATCATGGGATTGTGATTGCCGATAGCCGCAATAAGCCAAAGAATGCAATCGTTTCACATTCCATTTTCACCCAAAAGTTCAAAGCCTCAGGCGATGAATACAGTAGATTGATGGAAATGCCGACCTTCGGGCACAGCGAAAATCACGTCGGCCTCCAAGTCTGTGACCTGATCTGTTCAGCACTTCTCTTTCCTATCGCAGGCGCAGCCTATTGTGATGGCTCTGTCAGCAGCATCCATGTCAATGCAAAATACGGAGTTCTACGCGAACGATATGGCCAGCGTCTGATGCGCCTTCAACATCGGTTCAGCACATTGGGGCAGGCCCGCGGTGGCTTTATTGTTTCCGATGCGATCGGCGGGAAATCGGGTGCCTTTCTCTTTTCCGATCGGCCTAAGTCTGCCCCGAAAGTTACGATCACCGTAGCCGGCAACACACTCACTGAAACGCCGGCAGTTCCGCTGCCCACAATCACAGTTCCAATAGAAGCGCCGACTTCTGATACTTAAAATGAAGAGAGATTGTTTATGTCCGCCTCTTCCGAAAAACGTCTCACCCTCGACCTCAAACGCCTGGCCGAAGTCAAAAAAACCAAGCGCAATGACTCCTCCCCCCTCGGCCCGGACCTCCTCTCCTTCTTCAAAAAAAACGTCGCCAAACGCCAAACCAAATTCGGCCAAATCGCCGACTGCTGGTCCCACCTCATCCCCGAATTTCTCGACCAGCATTGCTGCCTCGAATCCTTCCACCGCGGCCACCTTACCATCCTCGTCGACTCCTCCTCCCACCTCTACGAACTCCGCCAACTCCTCCTCTCCGGCCTCCAACAACAACTCCTCCTCGCCTGCAAATCCACCGGCCTCCGCAAAATCTCCCTCAAACCCGGCCGCTGGTACGACCCCGCCGAAAACGGCTCCCAAAAACTCCGCTTCGACTAATTTTTCCTGTAAAAAATAACGGTAAAATTTGAAGGAGAGCCGGGCCGTCCTCGGCCCGTATTCTTCATCAAACAGAATCCCACGCCACCATCGCCATCTCCTCCCTCCTCCCGTAAACTCCCCGCTACCGTGCCCCGCGACACTCTCGAACAACTCCTCCAGCAAGGCTTCGACCACTTCAGCGCCGGCCGCTTCTCCCAGGCCGACGGCTTCTACCGCAAAATCCTCGACCGCGACCCCCTCAACCATGAAGCCATCCACATGGCCGCCGTCATCTCCCACGCCACCGGCCAAACCGACCGCGCCGCCATGCTCTTCGCCCGCGCTATCGAACTCGCCCCAAACGCCGGCCACTACCACCACAACGCCGGCAAATTCTTCGCCGAACAAGACAAGCACGACTCCGCACTCGTCTACCTCCGCCGCGCCGTCGCACTGATTCCCAACGACCCGCGCATCTACGCCAACCTCGCCCACTCCCTCCGCACTACCGGCAAACTCGACTTTGCCGAAACCGCCGCCCGCACCGGCCTGACCATTCAAGAAAAACACCCCGGCTGTCTCGCCCAGCTCGGCAACATCCTCCGCGAAATGGGCCGCATCCCCGAAGCCGTCGACGCCCTCAAACACTCCGTCGCCGGCCGCCCCCTCGCCGCCATCCACGACAACCTCATCTTCGCCCTCTTCAACGACCCCACCCTCACCCCCGCCGGCATGATGGAACACCACCGCATCTACGCCCGCCTCTACGCCGATCAATTCGCCCAGCACATCCAGCCCCACACCAACATCGACCGCGCCCCCGACCGCCGCCTGCGCATCGCCTATCTCTCCGCCGATTTCCGCCACCACCCCGTCGCCGCCTTCATGGACGGAGCATTCCGCAACCACGATCTGACTCAATTCGACGTCACCTGCTACGCCGCCAATCTCCAGGAAGACGACGTCACCCGCCAGATCAAAACCTACCCCCTGCGCTACGTCGACGTCCGCTTCGACAACTTCGACCAGCTCGACCAGCGCATCCGCCGCGACCAAATCGACATCCTCATCGACCTCTCGGGTCACACCGCCCACAACCGCCTTCTCAACCTCGCCGTCAAACCCGCCCCCATCCAAATCTCCTACCTCGGCGACCCCGGCACCACCGGCTTCCCACAGGTCGACTACCGCATCTCCGACCCCATCGTCGATCCCCCCGGCCTCACCGAATCCTTCTACACTGAATCCCTCCTCCGCCTCCCCGGCGGCTTTAGTTGTTATACCCCCGACACCAAATCCCACCCCGACGTCTCCCCCCTCCCCGCCCTCGAAAACGGCTACGTTACCTTCGGCTCGCTCCACGCCCTGGCCAAAATCAACGACCAAGTCATCGATCTCTGGTCCATCGTCCTCAACTCCATCCCCAATTCCCGCCTCCTCATGCTCCGCCACACCCTCACCGATTCCACCCTCCAGCGCTACACCCAAGCCTTCATCTCCCGAGGCATCGACCCCTCCCGCCTCCAATTCCGCCACCAACCCCTCGGCCCAACCCACCTCCACACCTACCGCCACATCGACTGCTGCCTCGACACCTTCCCCTTCTCCGGCCACACCACCAGCTGCGAAGCCCTCTACAACGGCGTCCCCACCCTCACCCTCAACCTCCCCACCCTCCCCCCTCACTCCCGCATGGTCTCCTCCATCCTCACCCAAGCCGGCCTCCCTGACTTCATCGCCACCTCCCCCGAAGACTTCCTCTCCCGCGCCATCGCCATCTCCTCCGACCTCCCCAAACTCTCCGCCCTGCGCGAAAAACTCCGCCAACAAATGCTCTCCTCCCCCCTTTGTAACGCGCCCACCTTCACCCGCGAGCTCGAATCCGCCTACCGCACCGCCTGGCACCGCTTCTGCGCCACACCTTGATGCCCTCCGAACTTTCACCAGCGCTGAAACTTCTGAACAATCCCCCGAATCGTTGACCTGCGCGCCTCTCTCCTCTGACAATCCGCACCATGCTTCCCCGTCTCCCTCTCTCTCGCACTCGCTTCCTACTCGCCGGCGTCTCCCTTTTCATCATCAAATTCTTCCTCGACCATCAAGTCGCCCGCCACGGCTTCGGCCGATCCTGGTCCCCCATCGACTACCTTATCCCCACTCAATCCTTCACCCTCTTCTCCCTCCCCGCCTCAGACCAAACCTTCTTCGCCACCATGACTCTCGTCGCTCTCCCCTTCGCACTCATCGGCCTCGTGCTCACCCTCCGCCGCCTCCGCGACGCCGGCCTTTCCCCCTTCCTCGTCCTCCTTTTCTTCGTCCCTGTCGCCAATCTCCTCTTCTTCCTCACCCTCTCCCTCCTTCCCACCGCTCCGCTCACACCCCCTCATCCTTCCGCTGTCATCCCTCATTCGTCTCCCCCTCTCTCCTACGCCACCGACAATCCCTCCCCTCATCAGATCCTCCTCTCCCGTCTCTTCTCCGGCTCACTCCTCACTTCCTCCCTCATCCCCGTCCCCTTCGCCCTCCTATTCCTCTACGCCGGTAGCGACCTCCTCGGCAATTACGGCTGGGGACTTTTCATCGGCCTCCCCTTCGTCACCGGACTCGCCGCCGCCATCCTCCACGGCTATCGCTCCCCCCGCACACTCGTCCAATGCCTCACCGCCGCCAGCCTCTCTCAGGCTTTCATCTTCCTCGCATTCCTATTCACCGGCCTCGAAGGTGCCGTCTGCATCCTCATGGCTACCCCACTACTCTTTCCCCTCGCCCTCCTCGGTGCCGCCCTTGGCTACGCCATCCAACAACGCCCCCTCCGACCCATCGGCCTATCAAACGTCCTCTTCGCCCTCCCCCTCGCGCTCCCCTTCCTCCTCGGCGCTGAATCCGCATTCCCCCTCTACGCCCCCACCTATCAAGTCACTACCTCTCTGGAAATCGACGCCCCGCCCGAAGCCGTCTGGCCTCACGTCGTCACTTTCCCTCCCCTCCCCACCCCCACCGAGTGGCCCTTCCGTCTCGGCATCGCCTACCCCAAAACCGCCACCATCATCGGCGCCGGCCCGGGCGCCATCCGCTACTGCACCTTCTCCACCGGCTCATTCGTTGAACCCATCACCACCTGGAACGCCCCTCACCTCCTCGCCTTCGACGTCACGCGCAACCCCTCCCCCCTCACAGAGTGGTCCCCCTACTCTTCCATCCACCCCCCGCACCTCGACAACTTCCTCACCGCCCGCCACGGCCAATTCCAGCTCACCCCTCTTCCTAACGGCCACACCCTCCTCCAAGGCACCACTTGGTACCAACACCACCTCTGGCCCGCCGCCTACTGGCGTCTTTGGTCCGACCCCCTCATCCACCATATCCACCAGCAAGTCCTCTCCCACATCAAGCGCACCACCGAAGCCGACAAAAATCCCTTCGTCCCTATTCCCCCCGCATGATATGATCGACTTTGAGCAATTATGACTCTCATCGAACCCCATACTCGCCTCTTTACCCGCGACGAATACTACGCGATGGCCGACCTCGGCCTTTTCAACGAACAACGCGTCGAACTCATCGAAGGGGAAATCCTCGAAAAGGCCCCACAAAAAAATCCACACTTCCTCACCATTGCACTTGTTCAGGATGCCCTAAAGACTGCTTTTCCCGCAGAATTTTGGATTCGCCCGCAAGGCCCCTTACATTTTGGCGACCGCAACGAACCCGAGCCAGATATCGCTGTGGTTCGTGGTATCCCGCGAGATTTCCAGGATCATCCCACCACAGCACTCTTGATCGTCGAAGTCTCCGAAACCACCCTCCGCTACGATCGCGGCCGCAAGGCTCGCCTCTATGCCCGGTTCGGCATCGCCGATTACTGGATCGTCAATCTCGTCGATCGGCAACTCGAAATTTGCCGCAAGCCGATTCAGGATGCTGCGGGCAATTGGTCGTATTCCGAGATGCGCACGCTTGCCGCCGATGAATCCATCGCAGCTCTTGCAGCGCCGCAGGTGGCGATTGCTGTTTCGGATTTGCTGCCTTGAAATTATGCCTGCGTTTCGCCGTCCGGTTTGGGGTGGCTATCCGTCGGCGGCAGTTCGGGGGTCGCCGCAGGTGCTTCGTCTACCACGACTTCGGCGTCGACGCGGGCCATGGCGACCAGGCGGTCGCCTTCGTCGATTTTGATCAGGCGGACGCCGGCGGCGTTGCGACCGGTTTCTCGGATTTCGCTCACTCTTGTACGGATCAGGATTCCTTTTTCGGTGATGAGCATCAGTTCGTGGTTGTCGTCGACGAGTTTCATGCCGACGACTTCGCCGTTGCGGTCGTTGGCGTCGATGCTGATAACCCCGCGCGTGCCGCGCCCTTTGACGGGGTAGTCGGCCAGTGGCGTGCGCTTGCCGTAACCGTTGACGCAGGCAGTCAATAGGCAGCAGGCGTTTTCGCCGTTGGCGACAACGATCATGTCGATGACTTCGTCGCCGTCGCGCTTGAAGCGGGCGCCGGTGACGCCGCCGGCGGGGCGGCCCATGGCGCGGACATCGGCTTCTTCGAAACGGATTGCGAGTCCCGACTTGGTGGCGAGGATGATGTGGTCCTTGCCGCCGGTGATCTCGACGCCGATGAGAGAATCGCCTTCATCTAAGCCTATGGCAATCAATCCGTTAGTGCGGATGTTGGAATAGGCGCTGAGGGCGGTTTTCTTAACGGTGCCCTTTTTGGTGGCGAACATGAGGAACTGTTCGTCCTTGCCGAAGTCTTTGATGGCCAGGACGTTGGCGATCTTTTCGTCTTTCTGGAATTCCAGCAGGTTGGCCACAGACCGGCCTTGGCTGGTGCGCGAGCCTTCGGGGACGTCGTAAACTCTTCGCTCGTAGACTCTTCCCTGATTGGTGAAGAAGAGCAGGTAGTCGTGCGTGTTGGCGACGAAGAGGTGTTCGACGAAGTCCCCTTCGCGGGATTCGGTGCCCTTGATGCCGCGGCCGCCGCGGCCCTGGGCGCGGTAGGTGTCGACGGGGATGCGTTTGATGTAGCCTTCGTGGGAGACGGTGACGACCACATCTTCTTGTGCGATCAGGCTTTCCATGTTGAAGCCGGAGACGCTGCCGGTGATTTGCGTGCGGCGTTCGTCGCCGTACTTTTCTTTCATCTCAAACGTGTCTTCGCGGATGATATCCATGACCAGCGTGACGTCGCGCAGGATGGCTTCGTACCCTTCGATTTCTTCGGCGACTTCGCGGTATTCGTCGACGAGCTTTTCGATCTCCAGGCCGACGAGTTGGATGAGTTGGAGGCGACCGATCGCCTCGGCTTGAGCCTGGCTGAGCAGCACCGGCTTCTGAGCCACGCGGTCCATCAAGACCTGCGGGATCTTGGCGGCGTGCGGATGGTCCACCGCGATGCGGAAGGCACGTTGCCGGAGCTTTTCGATGGCTTCGTCGCGCGTGCCGCTGGAGCGGATGAGTTTGATGACTTCGTCGATATCGCAGACGGCAAAGATCAGGCCTTCGAGGATGTGGCCGCGCTGCTGAGCCTTGCGCAGTAAGAACTTAGTGCGGCGGGTGATGACTTCTTTGCGATGGGCGATGAAATGTTCGATCAGCTCTTTGAGGCCCATGGTTCGCGGCTGGCGGTTGACCAGCGCGATGTTGATCATCGAGACGGTGATCTGGCAGGGGGTGTACTGGTAGAGCTGGTTGATGACGACGTTCGGGTCGGCGTCGCGCTTGAGGTCGACGACGATGCGGCAGGCGTGTTCGCGGCCGGATTCGTCGTTAATGGCGCTGATGTCAGTAATTAGGTCTTTCTTGACGCATTCGGCGACGGATTCAACGATGGATTTGCGGATGATGCCGTAGGGGATTTCTTCGATGATGACGGACTGGCGGTTTTTGCCAGCGTCTTCGGTGGTGATTTTGGCGCGGAGGGTGATTTTACCTCGGCCGGATTTATAGCCTTCGAGGATGCCGTCGCGTCCACAGATGACGCCGGCGGTAGGGAAGTCCGGGCCGGGCACGATGTTAAGGAGGTCCTGGAGGGAGCAATCGGGGTTGTCGATGACGTGGACGATGGCGTCGGCGATTTCTCGGAGGTTGTGGGGGAGGAGATTGCAAGCCATGCCGACGGCGATGCCGGTGGAGCCGTTGACCAGGAGGTTGGGGAATTTGGACGGGAGGACCATCGGTTCCTGGCGGGTTTCGTCGTAGTTGGCTTGGAAGTCGACGGTGTCGAGGTTCATGTCATCGAGTAACTCCATGGCCGGCCCGGACATGCGGGCTTCGGTGTAACGCATGGCGGCGGGCGGGTCGCCGTCGGTGGAGCCGAAATTTCCCTGGCCGTCGATGAGTTTGTAGCGCAGGTTCCAGTGCTGGGCGAGGCGGACGAGGGTGGGGTAGATGACGGCTTCGCCGTGGGGGTGGTAGTTGCCGGAGGTATCGCCGGCGATTTTGGCGCATTTGCGGTGTTTGGAGCGCGGGCCGAGGCCCAAGTCGTTCATGGCAACGAGGATGCGGCGTTGGGAGGGTTTGAGGCCGTCGCGGACGTCGGGGAGGGCGCGGTCCATGATGGTGGACATCGCGTAGGTGAGGTAGGAATCCTGGAGCTCGCGCTCGATGTGGAGATCTTCGATCCGCTCGGGGAGAGGGGCGGGGATGTCTGACATTTAGTTGCTCGTAATTATAGTGGGGGGGTCGTTTTTTACTCTACAGATTATAGGGATATTCTATGGGGAAAGCGACGGAAGTGATCGGAAATCAGTGAGAAACTATGAGGAAGTCATGAAGAAATCGGGAGGTTTTTTGAGGAGGGCGAGGGGAGTTAGACACGAAGGCCACGAAGGGCACAAAGAAGCGTAATTGGGATTGATCGTTCAGATGAGGAAGAGAGGTGGACACCAAAGTCGAGGAGGCACTGTGGGCACCAAGGAATTAGTTTATATTAAATGCATCTTATTCGCGGTGAGTGTGCAGTGGTTTTGTTGAGCGTAGGGGAAGGCGGATTTTGAGAAGGATGAGAAATAGGCTGATCGGAACGTGTTTGGATTTGGCGGAGCACCCGACGATGGAGTTTACGGAGCAGGTGTTCTTCTGTTTACGTGTCCAACTTTCGCTTTGCAAATAGCGGACGATAAAACTGCTCGCAGAAAATTTCCGGCGTCAAGATTGTCAAGGTTTTCGATCGATCGGTCGCATCGAGGAGTATTTTGCCATTAGTTTTCAGCAGCTTTTCGTCTATCGTAAGAAGATGTCCCACGCGCTTGGTGACGCAAGTTGCGGCGTGTACAGCGTCAGCAGGTTTGAGGCCAGTTTCGCGAGCTATATCAGATGCGAGCAAGGCAATCGGGATCGATAATTCGACTGGCTCGAAGTAACTTTGTGACAACGCACGTCGTATTTCCGCGATGTCCCATGGTTTGAGCTTCTTTGACGACGCCGCGACCTCGGCATGCACCATGGTTGAAACGACCATTGTTAGCTTCCCGTTTTCAGCATCAGCGAAAATTTCACGGATGTCTGCTCGTTTCGGTGATTTCTCATCGAATAACTCGATCAAGACACAGGAATCAACGCCGATCGCGATGGGCTTCTGGTCAGGCATCGCGCAGTCTCCTGATGTATTCGACCGACTTGCCGTCATTGGTCAGTGGCACACGTGGCAGACTATCGAAAGGGATAATGTATTCTTCGATCGGTTCGATAGAGGCTGCTTTGATCGACGTAGGGCGAGACTTATCGTTGTAGCTAACCAAGCCAGTAATGGTTACTCGCTTACCGATTGCTTTGGCTGCGACATCAACGAGGCGCGCGTATTCGTCTGAAAGAAGGCATGCGACCACGTCACCGGAGACGCGGTCGCGAATGACAAATCGCGGCTGCTGGCCACGACGGACGGTGATCTGTTCAAGATATCCGCGTAGTTGCCCCATTTGTTGCTTGGCATGAATCATTAGTGATGGCAGTAACTGGCCGGTCGTTTGACGCGCTTGTTCAATGGCATTTTTATTGAGAGTAATCGGCTTGTTACCAGGCGGCGCAATCTCGATGGAGCCGAACGCGCCTCCAGTCACAAAATCCATGGAGTCCAGTAGCTTGGCCTGCACGCCAATGAATCCAACCCGAGGTATCTTTCCCTGAGCGAGTGCATTCATTTTCTTCACAAATACGGCATAGGGCTTTTGAATTTCATCGCGGCACGATGCTTCAATCACGAACGGGCTTGCCAGGCTCATTCGCCGAATCGTCCAATCCCGTAGGTCGCCTGCCGCACCGAGGAGCGTTCGCATTGCGCGCACCACATCTTCCGCCGTCACGCTGTGGGTGCCTGGATCAAGTTTAAATCGCATGGTACGCATTGCTTGCTTATCGTCTGGCAAATAGTATGCGCATGATTTTTCTTTCGCTAGGTGTGATCTTCGCTGATATGAGTAAGCCTTTGTGGCTACCCCAATTATATCTTCTACCCATGCTCTTCACTAAGAATTTTCTGAATGCGGAAGAGCATAATGATCTGCTTATGATGTTTTGCGGCCGTTTTTTTTGGTGAGGGATTCCGCTATTGGGCCGGAGAGGGTGCGGTGGGTTTTTTGGGCGTAGAGGGAGGCGGATTTGAGGAGGGTGGGGGGTATGCTGATCATGACGCGTTTGGATTTGGCGGAGGCGAGTTTTGCGGGGCGGATTGGGCGGCGGGCGCGGGATTCTTTGCGGCGCTGGGTGGGGGTGAGGGGGCGGCCGGCGTGGAGGGGGAGGGTTTGGGCCCAGGTGTCGAGGGCGGCGAAATCGTTTTCGTCGGGAGTGGGTTTGGGTTTCATCGTTTATCTTCTGCGGCGTTGTGGTTGCCGCTTTATGTCGGGGGTCAGAGCGAATCGCGAATGGCTATAGCGGAGAATGTATCATAAGTCGTGGTCGCGGAAGCGACCACACCTCTATATCTGATGGGGCGTTGCTCTTTGTCCATGGTTTGGATGATGTGGACGATTTTTATGTCGGAGGGGAAGGAGGGGGAGGGTTAGGAAGAAGAGGAGAAGGGAGGGTTCGGGGATGGTGGCGATGAAGGCTTCGCCGCCGCCGGGGATGGAGGGTCCGGTGAGATAGCCGACGAGGGAT
The DNA here is from genome assembly GCA_035656825.1 of Tepidisphaeraceae bacterium. Classification (GTDB taxonomy): domain Bacteria; phylum Planctomycetota; class Phycisphaerae; order Tepidisphaerales; family Tepidisphaeraceae; genus DASRRR01. The sequence continues at coordinate 12,022 of DASRRR010000038.1, forward strand.
TGGCCGTCGGACGAGAGGTCGTTGAGGATGATGGTGGTGTAGGGGGAGGTGTCGATGCCGTCGGCTTGGAGGATTTGGCGGATGGAGCGGAGGCCGTTGGTGGGGGTCCAGAGCCAACTGTCTTGGCTGTCAGAGAGGCCGGCGTGGCCGATGAGGACAGAGCCGTCGTCGGAGATGGCGACGGGGGAGAGGTCGGTAAGGGTGGTGGGGATAGGGATCATGTAGACTCCTTGGGAGGGGGTCCAGAGGAAGGGGAGGCGACCACTAAAGGAGTTGCCGAAGTAGCCAGCGACGATGGAGGCATCGGGGGTAATGGTAGTGACGACACCGCTTGGAATGGGGAGGAGAGTGGTGCCGGCGGGGGTCCAGAGGTAAGGAACGGAGTTGGTAGAGGTGGTGGCAACTTGGCCGACGATGGTTTGTCCGTCGGCGGAGATGGCGGAGGCCGTGCTGGAGATGACGGGATAGGGGGAGAGGTCGAGGGTTTGAAGGCCTGTAGAGGAAGTCCAGCGGAACGCGCGGGTGCCGGCATCGGGGGCGGGAGTATAGTTGCCGACGACGACGGAGCCGTTGGAGGAGACGGCGGTGGAGGAGCTGTCGATTTGGTTGTTGGAGAGGATTTGGAGGCCGTCGGTTGCGGTCCAGCGGGCGGCGCTGAAGGTGCTGCCAAAGGAGAAGCCGACGATGGTTGAGCCGTCAGCGGAGATGGAGGAGACTTGGCCGAAGACGGGGTAGTAATTGGAATAGAGAGGGTCGGGGGTTGTAGAGGTGGGGGACCAACGGACCATTTGCATGTTGGCGGGGTCGCTGTGGCCGGCGATGGTTTGACCGTCGGCGGAGATGGAAATGGCGTTGCTGAAGAAGTGGCCGCCAGGGAGATCGCCGAGAAGGTGTAGGGAGGCGGCTGGGGAGGAGGTGGGGAGGAAAAAGAGGCAGGTGAAAAGAAGGAGGGGTTTAAATATGTTCATTGTAGCTGGTTATGAAGGATAGCGAATGGGCGCGGGTTGGTGAATAGGGAATAAAGAGAGATGTTAAACAAGGCAGTTGCGAAAGTTATTGGGAAACTGGATCGCATTTTGGAGAGAGGGGAGGGCGGAGCGCGTTCGGAAAAGCGAGTTGATTTTTGCGTTTGAAAGACGCGCCACGCGAGCGGGGCCGCTAAACGGAGAAGAGCTTGTGTTATTTTGATTGGTGTGGAGAAAAAAGCGGTGATGGATAGGAGTGGGCGGTACAATGATTGAGCTGGGAGGCGGGCATTGGGGTGATGGCAGATTCATATGGGTCACAAGGAGTTGGCATGAAGAAGGGTATTTGGGTTGGGATGGTGGTGGTGATGTTGGTTGGGATGGGGGCGGTAAGGAGGGCGGCGACTCGGCCGACGACTCGGCGGTTGAATCTGGAGAAGTTGATTGAGAAATTGGGGTCGGCGGATTCCGTGGAGCGGGAAGAGGCTGTGAAGCGGGCGGTGTTTGCTTATCCGGGGCATGAAGAGGAGATTGAAGCGGCGGCGCAACGGACAGGGCTTGATCCGCAGGCGCAGCTGGAATTGCAGCAGATCGTGGCGATGCAGAAGCCTCGGATGGAGGCGAAGAAGCGGGCGGAACGAATTGGAGATGAGAACGAACGGCTGAATCGAGATTCGGCGCTGGCGGCATATGACAAGGTGGGGATTCATGATCCGGCGTGGGATGATGCGGCGCGGGAGTTGATCAAGGAATTTACGCTTGTGCAGCGGAAGTGGGAGCCGAATGAACAGCATTTGGTGAAGATGTCGGCGCTGGCGGAAAAGATCAGCAAGGCGGGATGTAAAGATCCATTTATTCGGTATTTGATCGTTCGGACGAAGGAGATGGAGCCGGTGGGGATGGATGGGGCGACGCTGGGGGTGGAATTCAAGCAAGTGGTGGGGGATCTGGAAGAGAGCGGGTATCCGGCGGATCGGAAGTGTCAGGGGCATGCGCGATATGTGGATATGATTTTGCGGAAGGAGTTGACGGGGTCGCTGGGGAATTGGAAGACGGAGCTGGGAGGAGAATTGCAGCAGGCGGTGAAGGAGTGGCCGGAGGTGGTGAAGAGTGCGGGGATCAACGATGAGATGCTGGGGGATCTGGCGAATGTATTGGAGAATGACTGGGTGAACGTGATGGGGAAGGAGGAGGGAAAAAAGGGGGATCGGGCGGAGTTATGCGAGAAGCTGGTGCCGGCGTGGGTGGAGGCGTATCCGAAGGCGGTGGGGCCGTGGGTGTTTAAGGGGCAGGCGTACGTTGGGTATGCCTGGGATGCGCGCGGGGATGGGTGGGGAAATACGGTGACTGCGGATGGGAGCAAGGCGATGGGGGAGAGGTTGAAGGTGGCGCGAGCGGCGCTCGAGAAGGCATATGAGCTTGATCCGAAGGATGCGCGTGGGCCGACGGAGATGATTTCGGTGGAACTGGGGGAGGGGAACGGTCGGGCGGAGATGGAGAAATGGTGGAAGCGGGCGATGGATGCGAATCCGGATAATTATCAGGCGTGTTCGAACAAGTTGTATTATCTGGAGCCGAAGTGGTATGGGAGTCCGGGGGAGATGATTGCGTTTGGGCGTGAGTGTTTGAGCGAGGGGAACTGGGAGGGACGGATTCCGTTTATATTGGTGGATGCGCATATGCAATTATCGAAATATCCATCGGCGGGGAAGGGGGATTATTTTGCGCAGCCTGAGGTGTGGAAGGATATACGATCGGTGTATGGGCCGTTTCTGGAGCGGTATTCGACGGCGGTGTGGGATCGGAGTTACTATGCGTATTATGCGACGCGATGCGGGGAGTGGGGGGTGGCGAAGAAGCAGTTTGAGGTGTTGGGGAATAAGGTGGATTTGACGCCGTTTGGGAATCGGGAGGCGTATGAGTTTTTGGTGAAGAAGGCGAATGCGATGAGTGAGGGAGAGAAGTAGAGAATGGGGTAGATACTGCGGAGTCGAGTTGATTTTTGGGCTTAAAAGGCGAGCTGGCCGGCTATACGGGAGGCCAAGTACACTGAGAAATGCGAATGGATTAGATATAACAATTGGGTGAGGATGGGTTG
>DASRRR010000039.1:0-13287 GCA_035656825.1 Tepidisphaeraceae bacterium
CCGGCGAATACTGCTTGTGCAGCACCAGATCGCAGGCATCATCTTTGAAGACCGTCGTGAAAATTCGTTTTGCCATTGCCATCGCTCCTTGCCGGCAGCATCGCCGACCGTGTGAGCGCCAACCATTCGTTGGGAAGGCCAGACCAAATCCATTGTGATGACCGTTCTCATCACTGTCTTCACCTGCTCGTTTTTTCCTCATCTGAATCAACTCGGCCCGTGCCTGCTGCGCACGACTGCTGCGGGGCTGCATGGGACCGCTCGCGCCGTCGACTATATCGCTGATTTTACGGCCCCTTCGCGCCCGGCTGAAGCCGAGCAGGCGCCGATCCCGGCACCAGCGCCGCAATATTATTATTACCAACCCGAACGGATGGGTCGCTAAATTACCCCGCTGCCGGCGGCGGCGGCGCTGCCGGCAGCTCTTTTCCGGTCAGCATATATAACCCGCCGCCGTCGTATTTGAGGACTTCCTTGGTGGCGAGTTCCTCCCAGATTTCCTTGCCAAAGCCCGCGGGCGGCCGAATCGCGGTTACGGTCGACTTCTGCCCGGTGAGCGGGGAACGCCCGAGTTTTGAATCATCCTCCAACTGCATCATCTTCAGCCGCTTCCGAAACGCTTTGAGCGCTGACCGCAATTCCACTTCGGTTGCCATAGAGTGATCCTCCGGGAATAAATCGTTATTTCATCTATCATCCCCGCGAGCGGCCACTTTCGTCAAACGCGAATTAATCATTCGCTTCCGCTGGGGAGCACGATACTATATGCGTAGTTTATCTTTCAGGAGTTAACGCATGAAGATCCGCTGCATCTCTGTCGTGGCTTTGATCCTCGCCGCCGGCTGTTCCGTCACGCGCCCGCCGGAAGCGTTCCCCGACCTGCTCTCCGACAACGCCAAGCCCGGCCCGGATAACTGCACGCTCCGTGAAACCGATCACTGCTTCGTCTCCTCGGTCGACGATCACTATATTACCCAGTACGACATCAATCCGACCGCACCGGCCACCTATCGCCAGCTTGTTCTGCCGCCGGGCAGCCACACCATCGCGGTCTTCTATCGTCAGCAGCGCAATTTCGAGACCATCACCGCCGGCCCGCGTTTCATCATCCTCAACGCCCAGCCGGGCCATACTTATAACCTCTGCGCTAACACCAACGGCGCCGATGTCCCATTCGCGGACACCCTTCCCACGGCCAATTGGCGTCCGACGCTTACCGATGCTGAGACGCACACCCAGGTCGCTATTGCTCGCACAAACGACCGCTAGCCCGCACGCAAGGTATGCGCGGGTATTTATTCCGGTCCCGGCACATCCTCATGCCGGCCAAGTTCCAGCGCTATTCGCGGCGACCAATCCATCCACTCCTTCTTCGCCTCGTCATGCAGCGTGAACTCATCCCCGTCCCGCGCCACATCCTTCAGCGGATCATCCGGCGTGGCAAACGCGACTCCGCCGCTGATCAGGGTCTTGATTGATCCCAATTTAATCTCGATCCCACTGAAGACGCCGCCTTTCACATCCGCGCCCGATACGGCCCAGAACTGTGAATTTCGCCGCACGAGCGCTGCGTATCGATGTCGAATGAACACCTGCACTTCCACACTCTCGGCATCCCCCCCTAGCCGGAGCTCGCGGACCTCCCCTACCTGAATCCCCCGATAGGACACTCCCGATCCGACCTGCACATGTTCCAACTTCGGCGTGTGCAGCACGATCGTGAGCCCTTCCTCCTTCGGTAGCGGCGGCTGGGCCAAGCCTAAAAATTCCCGCGTCGTGGGTCCTGTTCCAGGCCGCGCCGATAAGTAGGGCCCGGTCAATACCGTGCTCAATCCTGTTATACTCCCCACGCTAATTTCCGGGCGCACCACCCAATACTCCGCTCCCTCTTTCGCATACATATCCGCGGAGCGCAGCAACCTTATTCGCACGCGCGCCTCGCGCTGGTCCTGCGACAACTCGACTCCCTCTACACTTCCAATCTCCACCCCGCGATGCTGCACCTTGGTATCCGCGGCCCTGATCCCCGATGCATCCGCCATGCGCACCACGACCTCGGGCCCATGCCCTTTCTGATCTTCCCAAAAATAAATCCCCGTCCCCACCAGCGCCAACACCGGCACGATCCAAACCCACGGAAACGGCCAGCGCATCCGCTTCACCACCGGGCGCGGCAGATCACTCTTGTTCATCGATCCCTCTTCACTCATTGCTCGTCCCTTCCGGCTTCTCCCAGATCAACTGCGGATCAAAACTCGCCGACGCCAGTAGCGTCAGCACCACCACCCCTGTAAAGGCCAGCAGCCCCGGCCCCGGCATGATCGTCGCCAATTTTTTCAGCTTCACCAGCGACACCAGCACCGCCACGACAAACACATCCAGCATCGCCCAGCGGCCGACCGATTCGATCACGCGGTAAATCCACGTCCGCATCATCTTTCCGCGCGGATGGTGCATGTGTGACATGACGACCAGCACAAACAAGCACGTCAGCTTCAAGAGCGGGATCAAAATGCTCGCTAAAAAGACGATCACCGCCACCACATAATCCCCATCCTGGAAGAGGCTGGTCATCCCGCTCCAGACGGTATTTTCCGACACGATCCCATAGCGCTCCATGCGCAAGATCGGGAACAGATTCGCCGGCACATATAAAATCAGCGCCGCCAGCGAAAACGCCGCCGTGCGATGCAGACTTGCCCGGGACCTGCGTTCAATTGCTCCGCCGCAGCGGACGCACAATTCCACCATCCCCGGGGGCACCGGCTCATCCACCTCATGCACCTGCCCGCAAGTCTTACACGCCACTACACCCATAGGCCTCTATTAGAATTCCCCACTCCTCATCATGTAAGGCCCAAACTTACTTCTTAACTCGTCCCTCTAAAAAATATCCCCAATCCCATGCATAAATAATGCACCCCGGCACCCCTCGCGTCGCCAGCCGATACCCCGCCCGCAGAACCAGTTCCACCACTCCCATCTTACGCAAGGGCACTCCCAGCGCCCGGTTTAGCACCACCACGCTCCTCCCATGCCCATGCAATATCCGTAACAAATACCCCATCTTCAACCTCCCCGCTTTAATCACATGTGTTAGCTTCAAGGCCGGCTGGTACGAGCAGGCCAGCCCCACTCGATAAGCGCACCGCGCCATCAATGTATCCCCGCCCGACATAAGCCCTGAAGCGCCTGACCGGTCCAGCCGACGGGCATCCTCTACCGTTTCGATTAACTTCACAAACTCAGTGGCCACTGGTTTTCTGACAACCATTCCCGCCCCGATCGGCTCCCAAGGCCCCCAGCGATCCTCGGCACTTGTCATCACCTGATCCCCAATTTCCCGCACCCCCAGCTTATCGAGCAATCGCCGCTTCCATTGCGGAATGTTCCCGGCTTCAACCCTTCCGCGCGCGATTCCGCCAAACGCTCCGATGGAAGGGTTGTCCCGCGCGATATCCACTGCCTTCTGGAGATACTCCGAATCCAAAATATTGTCGTCATCCACAAACACCAGCAGGTCCGCGTGTGTTGCCAATATTCCCGCCCGGCGCGCATGATTCAGCCCGGGCGTCGGTTCGCGTACTACGCGCACTTCCATCCCCGGCTCCGCCACTTCCACCGACGGCGATGAATGATTATCGACAACCACTATTTCAAACCGCTCGCGAGAGAGGGTCTGCTGCGCTAGCGCCTGCATTACTTCCGCCAGCAAATCTGCCCGCGGGTTATACGTACACAAGATAACCGACAGTTCCACCCCACTCTGGCCGGTTACCACCACTTCAACCCCCGCTCCTGGCAGGAGGCGAAGTGCCAGTTGTACTGATACAGCCGCCGCCGGCCGATCAAAGGCATCAGCGCCGCTAGCACCCACATAAACACATGCGACCGCCACAACGTACAGGTTGGCGGCTTGTCATAGCACCCCTTCAAATCAAAGTGCCGATACAAAAACCGGAAGATATATCCCAGCATCCCGCCGATCGGTCCATATTTCCGCAAAATCCGGAACGCCTCGCGGGCATGCTGCGATCCTGAATTTCCGCTCTTGTTGGTTTCGGAAAAATAATAGCGCGATAGCACGCGATCCGTAAAAACAGGCCGCGCTCCGGATTTTTTAAACCGATTCCACAAATCCCAATCAAACGCCAGATTGTAAGTCGGATCAAGCTCCCCGGCTTTCTGCTGCAATTCCGCCCGCCAGAACAAACTGGGCTGATCCAGCCCGTTCTGCACGTTGATATTTTCCCACGATTTCTCATTGGGAGTCACCACATAGGACTTCCCATCGGAAAACACACGTTCGCAATGACCGATTAACAAATTCGCCTGCGGGTTGTTCTCAAACACCTCCGCCACATGATGGAGCGTCCCCGGCGTCAGCTCATCATCACTGCACAGCCATGCCCGAATCTCCCCGCGCGCCTGGCGAAATCCGCGATTCAATCCATCGGCCTGCCCTTTGTCCTTTTCGACAATGCACGGATCAAAATTATGCCGATAACGCTCGATGATCTCGATCGAGTTATCCTTGCTGGCCGAATCCATCAAAATAATCTGCAGGTCCGGGTACTCCTGCGCCAAGAGCGAACGGACCGTTCGCTCCAGCGTCGCACCGCCATTGTAGTTTGGTACGACAATCGAAATCCTAGGCAGCGGCAACGCTCGACCCCTCCCGCCCCGCTCCATCGATATTTTCCGTCATCGGCGTGGGCGCTGACGCCTGCGCCCAATACCCCACATCCCAAAACCATGTTGCCAACCCCAATCGCCCTTCTTTCTTTACTCGATACTTTAATCGCATGATTAATTGCATCCGAGTGATCGCCTTCGGCTTTTCTCCCAGCGCTCGCCGCAACAGCACAAATGATCTTCCATGCCCCTCAAGAATCTTACAAAAATACCACCACTTCAGCCTCCCCCGCTTCATATAATGCGTCAATTTCAGCCCCGGCTGATACGAACAGGCATACCCTAGCGCATTGGCCGCCCGGGCAAACAGCGCGTCCTCTCCCGATAACAGCGCCTTCCCCGCCCGGCCCAACAGCCGCGCTTCGGGAATCGTGCTGACCATCTCCACCCACTTCCGCGCCACCTCCCGGCGCGAGACCATTCCCGCCCCGATCGGCTCCCAGGGACCCCATTCGGTTTTTTTACTGGTGATTGCCTCGGCCCCGTGATCCCGCACTCCCAGATGCCCGAGCAATTTTCCTTTCGTCCAGGAGACCGGCTTTTCCAGTTCCGCCTGGCTGATCCCCCCGAAATGCCCTACGTCCGCTTCCCGCGCCGCGATCCGCACCGCCTCTTCCAGATAATCGCGCTCGAGAAAATTATCATCATCCACAAACGCCAGCAGTTCCGCCTGCGCTGCCGCGATCCCCGCGCAGCGCGCTACCGTCAGTCCCGCCCGCTCTTCCCGAATCACTCGCAGCGGCAAGCCGCGCCCGCCGTCCAGCACGCTCGCGTCCAGCGCCGGCGTCGATCCATTATCCACCAGCACTAACTCGTACCGCGCCACATCCAACGTCTGTCCGCGCAGCGCATCCAAAACCCGGCCCATCAGGTCCCCGCGCGGGTTCCGGGTACAAATCACCACCGAAATTTCAGGCTTTTTCTCCGTGGTCACTGAGATCTCGCGTCCTATTTCCACCGGTTACTGCTGACGAGCCGACTTTCGTTCCGTACAAAAACGAGGTCCATCTGCCCGAGGTCATTCTCAAACGGCCTTCTTAACAATCCCGCCAAATCGTAAATCCGATACCCCCGTTCCGCCATATATGCCACCACCTCATGCGCTACCGGGCACCCCGCCACGAACGGGAACATGTTTACTTCGATAATAAACACATCCGCCACCCCAAACAGCCGTGACGCGCCTGCCAACACCTCGATCTCAAACCCTTGCACATCAATCTTCACCAGTTCCGGCGTCTTGATCCGACCGTCGGCCAACAAGCCATCCAACGTCTCCACCGGCACCGTGCGCTGCGCCGCCGCTGAATTCGGAAACACCAGCAACGAGCTCCCATCCCCGTCGGGTGTCACGTTCATCGTCATCTCCCCCTTCTCACGCCCGATCGCCATCTGTAGCGGATGAAACTTCCCCGACCGCTGTGCAAGTTCTCGTAAATGCCCCTGGCTCTCATCCAGCGGGTCGATCATGTAATAATCCGCCTCCGGATAATACAACCAGCGCGTCCGCTCACTCCAGAATCCCTTGGCAGATCCTACATCCAGGATCACGCTGGGCCGAAATCCCTTCGAGACCAGGTGCAGCAGCGCCGCATCCATTTCGGTCTCCGCCATCGCCTCGGCGGCGCTCGTCCCATTCCCCCCCGCATCCTGTCCGCTCCCCCTGCCGCCGGCGATCGCCGCCATTTCGGCATCCAGTTGCCGTGAAAGCCGGGTAATCTCCGCTGCTTCCGCTGCTGCCTCTTCCGCCCTCGCCTTCACCGATGCGACTCTCGCCTGTTCCTTCCCTCGGCGCTGCTCATATTTATCCACCCACCCTGGCCGCGCCGCCAACCCCAGCCCCCACACCCCCCGATAAATCCGCGACCGCAGAAACGGCTCCAGATACGACTCAGCCCGTGCCGCCCGATTCACCGCTGCCGACAAACTCGCGCGGACTTTCCGATACCGCCCCTCAAACGCCGCCGTCCGCCGCGACAGCTCCTCTTGCTGCCGGCGCAACTCCCCCATCTGCACGCGCAACTCCTCGATCGCCGCACCCGGCGTCAACTCCTGCTCTGAGCGAACTTTCCAATCCATAACAACCATTCTCCCCCGCGGGGCGCGATTATATTGAGCCTCTATTTACTGTCAAAGACGCCGCTTGTAACCCCCCTATTACGTCGCTTATAAATATCCTACGCTACATCATTTTACGCCGATGCGATATTGGATATTTTCCGACTTTACCGCACCCCACACAGTGCGCGGATAACATGCAAACCACCCTCGACCACGTCTTCCTCCCCCATCTGGGATGGATGTGCTATGAACCCGGCGACCCCGTCGCTCGCTCTCTCCGCCAGAATCGCTTTGATTTCGCCGAACAGGCATTCCTCTGGCTATTCCTCAAGCCCGGGCATACCGTCGTCGACTGTGGGGCTCACGCCGGCCTCTTTTCCGTGCTTGCCGGGCGTCTCGTCGGCCCCACCGGCCGCATCCTCGCTATCGAACCCTCTTCCGGCTCTGCCAATCTCCTCAGAGAAAATCTGGCGGCACATAACCTCGCGCCCATCTCCATTCTCTTCCAATCCGCCGCCGGGTCCGCCTCCGCGTCCATCCCTTTTGTCGACCAAGGCCTCGGAAAGTCTCCTTTCAACCATCTTGATCCTTCCTCTAATGCCTCGCTCTCCGTTCCCGTCCAGACCCTTCCTGCCTTGCTCGCCTCCGCCGATTGCTCCAGAGCAGATTTCCTCAAAATCAATGCCAATGGCGCCGAAGTCGACATTCTCGCCGGCGCGATGCCTCTGATTCAGCAAAATGCCTTCCCCGTGCTTATGGTCCATTTCAACCAAGTCAACTTGCAGCGCGCCGGCCAATCCACCGAATCCCTTTACCATGCCCTTTCTTCGGCCGGTTACTCTCTGCATCGCTTTGACCCCTCCGCCGGCCAACTTGTCCCGCGCCTCCTCGATACCCCGATTTCTCACGAAAACATCTTCGCCGTCCACCAACCCGATTCCGTCGGTGCAATCAATCTCCTCCTTCGTAACGCTCCCATGGAACGCCGCCGAATCGCCTGGGATATCGTCCAGCGCGGTTTGGCAGCTTTTGCCCCTCTCGACGATCAAATCGTTGTCCCCCCGACCGATCTCCAGCCCCACCATGACACCTTGCTGAACTCACTCTCCGAAGCCCAGGAAAAAGGCAGGCTCCTCTCCCAGCAACTCGCTCAAGCCCAGGCCGACCTGGCGGACACTCGTCGCAATATAGAACAGTTCACCCTTCGACAAGCAGATCTCATCAAACAACTGCAAAAGAATCGCTCTCTCCTGGCGACAAAAGACGCCCACCTTCAGAAGCTCTGTTCTTCTCCTTTCCAGCGCCTCTCCTGGATGCTGCACCTCCAACCCAAACCTGCCTGGGTGGATCAAATACTTTACCCTAATCTCCCCGACGACAACCCCTGAGGACCAAGGATCTCTTTATATGCTCTATCTTATCTCCGGCATGAACCGCTCCGGCAGCACATGGCTCTTCAACGCCGTCCGTCTTCTGTTGGCCCGCCATGATTCTCCCGATCTCGGGTCCGGGTGGATCGCTGAGCGCAATACCCTTCTGCAACATCGCACGACTCTTATCAAAGTTCACGAATATGACGCTTCGCTGCTCTCTGAACGCTGGCCATGCGCGGTGTTGGTCTCCCATCGCGACCCCCGCGACGTGGTCGCGAGTATGTCGCGCAAATTCCAGCTTGAACCCTCGGTCAACCTCGCCCGCTATATCGTCGATCAGTACCGCCTCTGGTCCCGTCACGCTATTTATGACATGTCATATGAAACCATGATCACCGAGCCTCTGGCAGAACTTCAGCGCGTCGCGACGCTTCTGGGTCTTCCCACCACGCACTGCTCGGAAATCCTGGCCGAGCTCGACGAGCTTCGCCGATCCATCACCACCACTCAACCCGCTGGCGTTGACTCCACCACGCTCCTCCACCCCGGCCACATCACCGATGGCCGGCCCAACTCCTGGCAGGACCAGATCCCTCCCGCCCTTGCGGCCGACATCGAACAAGACCTGCACCCGTGGATGATCTCTCACGGCTATCTTCCCGCCGCTTCCTGATCTGCTATTCCCCGCTCCCCAGCTTCACTCTCCGCGCCTTCTCGATCGCATTGGAATAAACCTTTCCCTGGAATTCCACTTCCGCACCGCCGTCATGAATCCCCGCAATGGAATACCCTGCCCACCTTACATGAAACTTCACCGCCTCTGACCATGTATGCAGCAGCGTCGGCGGATCCGTCGCCAGATCCGCCAGCACGATCTCCACCACATATGCCCCCGCCGGCATATACAACGGTATCCGAAACTCAAATGTCATCTCCCCAGGCTCCACCACCTCCAGCGGCTCCCCATAATTTACCGTCGAAAACCCGCACAGCTTCTGCCGAAACCCATTGTACACTGCGCACCCGATCGCTAGTTTCTCAATCCGCTTATCGATCCGGGCCGTCACCCGCATTCGTAATATGTCCCCCTGCCGCGTATCCCATACATCCTCCGCCACCCGCCCCGCATCCGGCAATTCCACCCGCACCAGACCCGCCCCCTCATATCCATATTCCTTCGGCGTAGATACATTCCCCTGCGGCGTCACCTGCTGACCAAAATACAATTTCGTATATGCATCGAGCACATCCTTCGTCGGCCCATCCAGCAGCATCTGCCCTTTCTCCAGCAGAATCGCCCGCGCACACAACTGCTCCACCATCGTCCGATCATGAGATATAAACAGCAGCGTTCTCCCCCCGTCAATAAACTCTTTAATCCGCTTCTGACACTTAAACACAAACCGCGCATCCCCCACCGACAGCGCCTCGTCGACGATCAAAATATCCGGGTCCGCCGCGTAAGCCAGTGCAAATGCCAGGCGCGCGACCATCCCCGTCGAATACGTGTTCAGCGGATTATCCACATAATCCTTCGCCTCGGCGAAGTCGATAATCTCATCCTCTTTCTCCGCCACCCTCCCCGGATCGGTTCCGCGCGAAATCAGTCCATAGCGAATATTCTCCCGCCCCGTATAGTCCTGCAACAACCCCACTCCCAGCCCGAGTATCGCCGAAGACGTCCCATAGATATCCACCGTACCCGTCGATGGCGCCAGCGTTCCGGCCAGAACCGACAACAGTGTCGTCTTCCCCGCCCCATTGGCCCCGACAATCCCCACACACTCCCCTGGCGTGATCGTAAACGATATGTCCTTCAGCGCATGCACCGCCCGATGCCGTTTCCCACCCAATAACCCTTCCCATAACCGATCAATCGGCCGATCATACAACTTGTACGTCTTGGTCAGATTCCGCGCCACCACAACCGCCGGCTTCCCCTCACCCGATTTGCTTTGCTCAGAGGACATCTGCAAACGCCCTCCGACTCTGCATGAAGATCGCAAACCCGACTTGGCACACCACCGCGCACGCCACCGTCGCCCCCACCCAAGGCCACATCGCCGGCAACTCCTTATTCAGCACCACCGACCTCACCGCCTCCACCCCCACCGTCAATGGACTCAACCACGGCAACCACCGCCATGACTTCGGTAAATGAATCGTCAATCGGCTCACATCCCACACCACAGGCGTTAAAAAAAACAACATCTGCGTCACCACATGCGTTATCTTCGCCAGGTCCGGCACAAACACCCCCAGCGCCGACAACGCAAACGACGACCCCAGCGCCAACAATATGATCGGCAACATCGCCAACGGCGCCAGCCACTCCGTCCATGACCACCCCGATCCCCAAAAACCATTCCCCACCACCAGCAGCCCCAGCCCGATCAATGTTGGTATCACCATCGCCCCCACTGCCGACACCGGGATCACCTCCAACGGAAACACCATCTGCTTCACATATCCCGTCGATCCCCGAATCAGCCCGGTCGCAATATTCGCCGCCTGCGAAAACACCCCATACGTCAAAATCCCCGTGTACATGAAAAACACAAACGCCAGCCGGCCCCCTCCCCCTTTCCCGCCAAAAATCACCCCGAACACAAACCCATATACCGCCAGCAGCAGCAACGGATCCATCACCAGCCACAATCTCCCGAGCATCGACCCCCGATGCCCCGCCTCCATCGACCTCATGCTCAAATGAAACAAGATCCGCCCATTCCCCCACAACACCCGCAACATCCGCACCGGCGACATCATCGGCCAAAACCGTTCCGCCTCTCCGCTGATCCGCGACAACGGCACCGACAAATTACTTCTCCGACCCGCCATATGTTCCGTCTATCCCAGTAATACAACTCACTTACACTTACACACGAACCCGCCGATCCTACTCCGCCCTCCCTCCCCGTTCAATGTTGGATGTTCGATGTTCAATGTTCGATGTTTCTTTCTTATTCTTTTCCTCAACATCCCTCCCCTTTTCGTAGTATTCTCCCTACAGACGTATACAATCCACCTCCCCTCATGCGCATCCAAATCCCCATCCTCGCCCTCCTCCTCCTTACCCCCCTTCACGCCTCCGCCGCCTCCCCCATCAACTTCTCCCGCGACATCCAGCCGATCCTCTCTGACAATTGCTACTTCTGTCACGGCCCGGACGCCCACGAGCGCCACGGCGACCTCCGCCTCGACACCCTGGCCGACCCCAAACTCAATCCCTTCGCTGCGCGCGACGGCTACAACATTATCACCCCCGGCAAACCCGATGACTCCGTCCTGGTCCTCCGCATTACCTCCGACGACCCCGACGACCTCATGCCCCCCGCCAAGTCCCACCGCAAACTCACCGACGCCCAAAAACAACTCCTCACCGAGTGGATTCAGCAAGGCGCCAAATGGGGAAAGCACTGGTCCTTCGTCCCGCCGATCCTTTCTCCGATTCCTGAAGTCAAAGATCAATCCTGGCCACGAAACCCTGTCGACAATTTCATCCTCGCCCGCCTGGAAAAAGAAAACCTCCACCCCTCCCCCGAAGCCCCCAAGACCACCCTCATCCGCCGCGTCACGCTCGACCTCACCGGCCTACCGCCCACCCCCGCCGAAGTCGACGCCTTCCTCGCCGACAATTCCCCCGACGCCTATGACAAAGTCGTCGATCGCCTCCTCGCCTCCCCGCGCTATGGCGAGCGCATGGTCTGGGAGTGGCTCGACGCCTGCCGCTACGCCGACACCAACGGCTACCAGGCCGACCCCACCCGCACCGTCTGGCCCTGGCGCGACTGGGTCGTCCGCTCCATGAACGCCAACATGCCCTTCGACCAGTTCCTCACCTGGCAACTCGCCGGCGACCTCCTTCCCAACCCCACCCTCGACCAGCGCCTCGCCTCCTCCTTCAACCGCCAAAACCCCTTCAACGGCGAAGGCGGCCGCATCCCCGAAGAAACCCGCGTTGAAAATGTCCTCGACCGCACCGACACCGTCGGCACCATCTTTCTCGGCCTCACCGTCGGCTGCGCCAAATGCCACGACCACAAATTCGACCCGATCTCCCAAAAAGACTACTACTCCCTCAGCGCCTTCTTCAACCAATCCTCCGAAACCGGCCAGTTCCAATACGTCAACGGCGGCAACGTCCTGCCCGTCATGGATTACGCCACCCCCGAAGAATCCGCCCAATCCGCCAAACTCAAAAAAATCTCCGACGACGCCCAGGCTAAACTCAAAGCCGCCAATCCTTCCCTCAACGCCGCCCAAAACAAATGGGAAAAATCCCTCCCCCCTTCACTCGCAACCAGCAACTGGCAACCAGCAACTCCCTCTTCCGCCGTCTCCGCGAGCGGCGCCTCCATGCAAATTCTCGACGCCGACCACTCCATCCTCGTCTCCGGCAAATCCCCCGACAACGACACCTACACGATCACCCTCCCCGCCAACCTCCCCACCATCACTGGCCTAAAACTTGAAGTTCTCCCCGATATCTCCCTCCCCCACGGCGGCCCGGGCCGCTCCCCCGACTCCGGCAATTTCGTCCTCACCAACCTCGACCTCTTTTCCATCCCCCCGACCGACCCCACCCACTCCGCTAAAGCCCAATTCGCCTACTCCTTCTCCACCTACGACCAAGGCGGCCTCCCCTCCTCCGCCGCCATCGACGCCGACCCCGTCGGCACCGGTTGGGCCGTCTTCCAAGCCCCCGATAAAAATAACCTCTCCGCCACCTTCGCCCTCACCCAACCCCTCACTCTCTCCCCGAGCACCGACCTCCGCCTCGTGCTTCACTTCGACTGGAAAAACAACAAAGAGCACACCCTCGGCCGCTTCCGCGTCTCTTTCACCACCGCCCCCGTCCTCCCCCCTGCTGTCATCGCCGCTCTCAACGTCCCACCCAATAAACGCGGCAAACGCGAAGAAAAGAAAACCATCTCCGACTTCTACCGCACCTACATCAACACCGAATACCCCCCCCTCGCCGCCACCGCCGCCGCCGCCCTCAAAGCCAGCAAAGACTTCGACGCCACCGTCACCAAAGTCATGGTCATGAACGACGCCATGCCCCGCCAAACCTACGTCCTCATCAAAGGCGGCTACGACAACCACTCCACCCCCGTCCCGACCGCCATCCCTGCCGTCTTCCGAACCCCCGCAC
>DASRRR010000040.1:0-68560 GCA_035656825.1 Tepidisphaeraceae bacterium
GGGGAAGGTTTGTTTTCCGGGGGGGGCGGTGGAGGTGGGGGAGAGGCAGGAGGAGGCGGTCGGTAGAGAGGGGTGGGAGGAGTTGGGGGTGGTGGTGAAGCCGGTGAAATGTGTTTGGAGGTGGGAGGCGGAGGATAGGCCTTTGACGTTGTGGGGGTGGGTCGGGGAGGTGGAGGATTGGTCGACGCTGAAGGCACAAGAGAGTGAGGTGGCGGAGATATTCTGGATGACGGAGGAAGAGATTGTGAAACATCCGGATGCGATGGCGACGAATGCGGCGTTTTGTGCGTGCTTGAAGAGTTACGAGGTTTGACGGTGGGTTGGGGGGGGGATACAAAAGTTGTATGGCGGATTCTCTGGACAACTTACGCGCGCAGATTGATGGACTGGATGAGAAGATTGTGGCGTTGCTCAATGATCGGGCGCGGGTGGTGGTGGAGATTGGGAAGGTCAAGCAGCAATCCAATGCGCCGATCTATGCGCCGGATCGGGAGAAGGCGGTGATGGAGAAGGTGAGGCGGTTGAATAAGGGGCCGCTGCCGGATCGGTGTTTGGAGGCGGTTTGGCGGGAGCTTATGTCGGGGTCGTTTGCGCTGGAGAAGCCGCTGCGGATTGGGTTTTTGGGGCCGGGGGGGACGCATTCGCATGGGGCGGCGGTGCGGAAGTTTGGATCATCGGTGGAGTATGTGGGGCTGGCGGATATTCAGAGTGTGTTTGTGGAGGTGGTGCGGGGGCATATTGATTATGGGCTGGTGCCGGTGGAAAACTCGATCGGGGGGGGGATTGTAGATACGTTGGATGCGTTTCTTATTTCGTCGGCGAAGATTTGCGCGGAAGTGTTGATCAATATTCATCATAATTTGCTGGCGAAAGAGCCTTGGGATCGGGTGACGAAGATTTTGTCGAAGCCGGAGGTGTTTGCGCAGTGCAGGGATTGGTTGACGGCGACGGCGAAGGATCGGGAGACGCAGCCGGCGGCGTCGAGCAGTCGGGCGGCGGAGTTGGCGGCGGCGGAGACGGGGGTGGCGGCGATCGGGACGAAGCAGGCGGGGGAATTGTATGGGTTGCATGTGCTGTTTGAGAATATTGAAGATAATCCGGATAACGTGACGCGATTTTTTGTGATATCGCGGGAGCCGGCGCGGAAGAGTGGGGATGATAAGACGGCGATCATGTTTACGACGGCGCATAAGCCTGGGGCGCTGGCGGAGGTGCTGGATGTGTTTAAGGAGAATGGGATTAATCTGACGGATATTGAGAAGAGGCCTAGTAAGAAGGTGAATTGGGAGTATTACTTTTTCATCGATGCGCAGGGGCATATGGATGATGCGGGGATGAAGAAAGCGGTGGAGGAGGCGAAGCAGCATTGTTTGCAGTTGACGGTGCTGGGGAGTTATCCGCGGGCGACGGAGGTGTTGTAGTTCGTGGAGGGAAGAGATCGCGAAAGGCGCGAAGGGGCGAAGAAAACACGCGAAGAAAAGGGATTGGGGGTGGATGGAGAGGAATTTGGGGGTATAAATGGGGGGATGAAGAAGTATATGTTGACCCCCCTACTGCTGCTGGGGAGTATAGCGGCGGGGCCGGCGACTCGGCCGGCGACGAGTGAGCCTTCGGGGGATTTTGTGGTGGAGGGGAAGGTGGTGGATGAGGGGGGTGAGCCGATGAAGAATGTGGCGGTGTATGCGCGGTGTGGGACACAGAATAATACGATTCGGACGGGAATTACAAAGAGTGATAAGGATGGGAAGTATCGGCTGGCGTTTGCGCCGGGGGTGATGGAAGAGAGAGGGCTTGGGCATGAGGTGGTGGGGTTTCAGAATGCGCTAATTGTGGTGGTAAAGGGTGGGTATTTTGAGAAGAACCTGGGGCGTCAGGGGGATCTGGCGATGAGCGATGATCCGAATCATATGACGGACAAGGATTATGCGGGGGTGGTGGCGATTCATAAGCCTTATGAATTGAATTTTGTGTTGTGCAAGGGGGGAGAGGTGTCGGGGAAAGTGGTGGATCCGGATGGGAAAGTGGTGAAGGGGTTGACGTTGTATTTGTCTGGGGCGGAGGTGACTTATTTGATGGCGGTGAAGACGGATGAGGAGGGGATGTTTAAATTTCGGGATGTACCGACGAATTATGACTGGTCGTTTTTGATCCATGATCGGTTTTATGCTGAGGATGTTGAGACCAAGCCGTTTAAGCTGACGGAGGCGGGGGAGAAAATGGAGATGACGCTGACATCGGATGCGGTGAAGCATACGCTGGTGTCGACGCCGGCAGCGGCGACGCCTTGAAGATCAAGCCATTACCAATGTCGCCGGCGAAGGACCCGGGGAGTCATCCGTGGCTGCGGGGGGAAATTTCGCGGTGGGTTTGGAGGATGTATGCGCAGCGGCTGACGAAGGCGGGACGGTGGTTGGTGTTGCCGACGGTGGTGTTGAGTACTTATAGCGGGTCGTCGTTGCAGTTGCAGGGGTATGTTGCGTTTGCTTATGTGGCGGGGTTGTGGTGGGTGGCGATTGTGGCGATGGTGGTGAGTCGGCCGCGGGTGAAGATTGCGGTGGCGCATGCGGATCGGGTGTCGGTGGGGGAGACGGCGGTGGTGGATGTGGAGGTGACGCTGGTGGGGAGGCGGGGGAGGGATTTGGTGGTGATTGCGCATCGGCTGCCGGAGGAGTTGGATTTGGTGCCGGAGGATGGGGTGGGGATTGGGGATTTGAAGCGGGGGGAGAAGGGGAAGGCGCGGCTGGGGATTTTGTGTAAGAGGCGGGGGGCGTATGTGATTAAGGGGTTTCGGGTAGAGAGCGATTGGCCGTTTGGGATATGGAGATCGAGGCAAGTGATTGCGCGGGAGAGGGCACTGCTGGTGTATCCGAAGTTTACGCGGCTGGCGCGATTGGGGTTACCGGCGGGGAGGACGTATCAGCCGGGGGGGGTGGCGATGGCGTCGAATCTGGGGGAGTCGGCGGAGTTTATCGGGAACCGGGAGTATCGGGAGGGGGACAATATCCGGGATATCGATTGGCGGGCGACGGCGCGAATGTGCCGGCCGATCGTGCGGGAGTATCGGGAAGAGTATTTCATGCGGGTGGCGGTGATCTTGGATACGCATGTGCCGCGGGGGGCGGGGGATTTGCAGAGGGATATGTTTGAGTGTGCGGTGTCGGTGGGGGCGGGGGTGAGCGACTATATGGCGCGGCAGGATTATCTGGTGGATTTGTTTGCGGCGGGGCCGAATTTGTATCATTTGACGGCGGGTAGGTCGCTGGCGTACTTGGATCAGATTTTGGATATTTTGGCATGTGTGGGGAAAAGTGAAGCGGAGCCGTTTGGGGTGATCGAGCCGGAGCTGCTGGAGAATTTGTCGCGGATTACGACGGTGATTTGTGTGCTGCTGGATTGGGATGAGGCGCGGCGGGCGTTTGTGCATCGGCTGGCGCGGGAGGGTGCGGCGGTGAAGGTGATTATTGTGCGCGAGGGGAAATGCACGCTTGATCCTTCGGGGGATTCGGATGTTTTTGGGAGGATTGTGGTACTTGAGAAGAGCGAATGTGAGAGAGGAGTAGAAGAACTGTGAGCGAGGCGGGAGAGAAAATTCCGGTCGCGGTGACGGGGATGTGCCTGGTGGCGATGGGGGCGTTGTATGTGACGTCGAAGGAGTATGCGGGGCTGCTGGTGATGGGGATTTGTTTGCTGGCGACGTATGCGGTGCGGTGGAGGCTGCCGGCGAGTCCGCTGCTGGCGTGGGCGATTCGAGTGGTGGTGTTTGGGGCGGTGTTGATGACGGCGAATCCGGAGCGGCGGACGGATGTGGGATCGATGGTGTTTGATCCGAGTTATACGAATTTATTTGGGTTTTTGTGTACGGCGGAGCTGGTGATTCGGGCGTGGGTGAAGCGGAGGGGTGGTGTTGCGAAGGGGGAGATGGTGTTGTTGTCGGGGCTCATTTTGACGGCGGCGACAAATGCGAATGAGCGGGTTGCGGTGCAGTGGGTGAGGATGCTGGCGCCGGTGTATGTGGTGTTTTTGGGGTTGACGTTAAGGGCGTTTCGAAAGAGGCCGCGGAGTTGGGCGGTGGGGTGGGCGGCGGCGCTGCTGGGGGTGGTGGGGATCGGAGCGACTTCTTCGTGGGCGGTGGCGACGCTGGAGGGGCAGATTACGCGGTGGTCTATGCAGTTTTTGTCGGGAAAGAATCGAGAGACTTCGAGCATTGGGCTGGGGAGAACGGCGACGTTGGGGAGGTCGTTTAATCCTTATCCTTCGGCGCGGCGGGTGCTGAGGATGGAGGGATGGCCGGGGGAGCAGCATCTGCGGGCGATGTCGTTTGATCAGTATAATGGGGGGATCTGGGGGCCGGCGGTGGATCAGAGGGATTTTGCGACAGTGCCGGCGGAGAAGATGCTGGGGCGGGTGGGGAGGGAGGTGGGGATGACGGAGTATGCGAGTGCGTATGGGATGTTGTGTGTGCCATTGGAGACGGCGGGGATGAGAGTGGTGGGGGATGGGGTGGAGATGCAGCAGGATGATGCGGGGGATGTGCGTGTGCCGACGGAGCAGATGAGCGATCCGATGCGGTACTGGTTTGTGCCGGGGAAGGAGGGGTATCAGGGGGTGGTGGCGAAGGCGCTGACGGCGGAGGAGCGGAAGTGGCTGCTGCTGGTGCCTCGGGAGATGGCGGAGAAATTAGGAGAAATCAGCGGGCAATTTAAAGAGGGGACGACGGAGGAGAAGCTGGCGCGGATCGTGATTTATTTGCAGCGCATGCATCATTACAGCTTGACGGTTGATCCGGGGGATGGGGATCCGATCGAGGCGTTTTTGCTGAAGAAATTGGATGGGCATTGCCAGTATTTCGCGGCGTCGGTGGTGATTTTGGCGCGGATGTCGGGAATCCCGGCGCGGTTTGCGGCGGGGTATTATGCGCATGAGAAGGAGTCGGGGGATGTGACGGTGGTGCGGGAGCGGGATGCGCATGCGTGGGCGGAATGCTGGGTGGAGGGAAAGGGGTGGGTGACGGTGGATGCGACGCCGGCGGGGGGACGACCTGATGCGCTGTTTACGGAGACGCCGGCGTGGAGGCGGTGGTGGGAGAAGGGGCAGGATCTGGTGGCGGCGGCGCGGGCGTGGCTGGGGGAAAGAACGCTGATGCAGGGGGCGATCATGATCGCGGGGCTAGCGGCAATACCGGTGTTTTTGCGGGTGTGGCGCGGGAGGAAGGATCGGAAGCGGCGAGTCGCAAGCGTTGCTTATGCGCCGGTGTCGAAGGAAGTCGCGGAGGTGGCGAAGCGGTTTGAGCGGGTGATGAAAAAGAGAGGGCTAGTATGTCCGGCGGATCGGACTTGGAGGGAATGTTTTGCGGAGGATGAGCGGTGTGGGCCGTTTGTTCGAGAGTACAATGCGCTGCGGTTTGGCGGGGAAGGATCGGTTCAGGGGCTGCGCGGGATGGTGGAAAAACTGGAGATGGAATGGAAGCGATGATGGATGCGGGCGAGTTTCGGGCGAAGGTGGAGCGGCTGGAGAAGAATCTGTCGCGGGTGATTAAAGGAAAGTCGGAGAGCATTCGGCTGCTGGTGACGGGGATGCTGGCGGGGGGACATGCGCTGCTGGAGGATGTGCCGGGGACGGGGAAGACGACGCTGGCAAAGACGCTGGCGCGGTCGATTGATGGGGAGTTTAGGCGGGTGCAGTTTACGCCGGATTTATTGCCGGCGGATATTACGGGGAGCAGTTTTTACAGGCCGCAGGATGGGACGTTTGAGTTTCGAGAGGGGCCGGTGTTTTGCAATGTGCTGCTGGCGGATGAGATCAACCGGACAAGCCCGCGGACGCAGTCGGCGCTACTGGAGGTGATGCAGGAGAATCAAGTGACGGTGGATGGGCGGAGGCGGGATCTGCCGCGCCCGTTTTTTGTGGTGGCGACGCAGAATCCGACGGAATTTCATGGGACGTATCCGCTGCCGGAGGCGCAGTTGGATCGGTTTACGATCCGGGTGACGCTGGGGTATCCGGATCATGCGCATGAGCTGGAGGTACTGGCGAGCCAGCATGAGCGGAATCCGTTTGACGAGATCAGCGCGGTGGTGTCGCGGGAGGAGATTATCGCGATGCAGGAGCGGGTGAAGCGCGTGCGGGTGGATGCGGGGGTGGCGGATTATATCGTGCGGCTGGTGGAGTTTACGCGCGGGGATGCGCGGTTGCGGCTGGGGATTTCGCCGCGCGGATCGCTGGCGTTGTATCGATGTTCGCAGGCGGCGGCGCTGCTGGCGGGAAGGGATTATGTGACGCCGGATGAGGTACGGGGGCTGGCTTTTGCGGTGCTGGCGCATCGGATTGTGATGGATACAAAGGCGAAATATGGGGGGATGCGGAATGAGCTGATTATTGAAGAGTCGCTGGCGAAGACTTTGATCCCACGGTGATGGGCGTTATAACTGGTTGTGTCGATGGAGGTCGGCGCGGGTTGTTAGCTGCAAGGATGGAGCTATGGGCAGACGTCAAAATTGGGGAATCGTGTTGGCGTTGGCTGTGGCTGGGTGCCAGCCGGTGGTGAAGAAGGAGCCGGCGACGCAGGAGGCGGTGCAGGCGCCTACGACTGCGCCAACGGATGCGAATGCGGGTTCGCCGGAGGCGCTGGCGCGGAAGGCGGAGGAATGGACGAAGATGCTGGCCGCGCTGAAGGCGAAGCGTGAGGCGGCGGCGACGGAGCCGGTGGTGGCGACGACGAAACCGGCGAGTCGGCCGGTGGTGGTGGCGGAGGAGAAGCCGCGCGGGGCGGCGCTGGTGTTTAGTCCGACGACGGAGCCGGTGATCGATGTGCATCCGCCGGTGGAGGCGTCGACGCAGCCGATCGTGGTGGCGCATACCGTGCCGGGGCGGGTGGTGGTGAAGGATGAGCTTGAGGAGAAGGTGAAGGAGAATTTGAAAAATTCACCGCGTGATCCCGCGGCGAATCTGGATTATCAGCTTGTGCGGTTTTTACGCGATGAGCAGGCACCGGATCTGGCGGCGTTGTCGGGGTTGCCAGCGGATGATCGGGAGGCGATATCGGCGCTGGTGGATGGGCTGACGAATTTTCGCGCGGGATTGCGCGGAGATCCGAATGGGATGAGCAGCAAGAAGGTTCGGCCGCTGCTGGATATGGCGGATCGGCTGCGGACGCAGAATGATTTGCAGATTCCGACGATGGCTTTGTGCATGGCGGTGAAAGGGTATGGGTTGTACGACCCGATTCAGACGCCATTTCGGGAAGGGCGGGAGAATCCGGCGCTGTTGTATTGCGAGGTGAACGGGTTCGCGTCCCGGCCGGGGGATGGGAATATGTGGGAGACGAAGCTGACGGAGGATGTGGTGCTGTTTAAGGGGGAGAATCAGGTGTGGAAGAAGACGAAGGTGGATGAGATCATTGATCGGTGCAAGAACAGGCGGCACGATTTTTATGTGATGAATCGGATTCAATTCCCGGCGACGTTGCCGGCGGGAGCGTATACGTTGAAGGTGACGATTATTGATGAGATCGGGAATCGGGTGGCGGAGGCGATGACGCCGGTGACGATTGAGGCAATTGGGAGCGGGACGACCGAAAAATAAGAATTAATCCGCGGCAAGCATTTGCGCGGCGGGGCGGGTGAAGTCTCGGGAGCCGCGGGGGACGCCGAGGATTTCGAAATCGATTTCGCTGTTGATTTCGGCGCCGATGAGGAGGGCGAGTGCGTCGACGTAGAAGACGATGAGGAGGACGGCGACGCCGCCGACGGTGCCGTAGGTTTCGTTGTATTTGCCGAATTTGTCGACGTAGATTTTGAAGAGGAGACCGAGGCCGACCCAGATGAGTGCGCAGAAGAGTGAGCCGGGAGAGACCCAGCGCCAGCGCTGGAGGACGTTGGGGCCGAAGTAGTAGACGACTTCGATGACGAGGAACATAACGAGGATGGCGAGGGTCCAACGGGCGGTGTCGATGAAGAAGACGGCGAAATTGTGCTCATCGTGGGCGAGGGTCCAGAACCAGTGTTTGAGGATGGTGCCGATGGGTAGAAGGAAGAGGATGAGCATGAGGAGGAACGAGACAAGGAGGGTGAGTCCAATGGCGGAGATTCGGCGGCGGACGAAGGAACGGCGGGCGTCGATGTCCCAGGCTTTATCGAGAGCGGTGGTGGTGGCGGAGATGCCACCGGAAGCAGCCCAGAGGGTCACGAGAATGCCGAGGGTGAGGAGGCCTTTGCGCTGTTCGATGAGGAGATTGTCGAGGCGCGGGCGGAGGAAATCTTCGAGGGTGCTGGAAGCGGCGTGTGGGAAGGTGTCGATAAACGACTCGATCTGGCGGCGGGCTTCGATTTTGGCGCTATTGGGAAGATACGGAATCAGCGTCAGCAGGAAGATGAGGAAAGGAAACAGGCCGAGTATCCAGGAATAGGAGAGGGAGGAAGCCCAGGCGAAGAGGTTATCTTCTTCGACCTCATTCCAGACGCGCTTGGCGAATTGGAATGGTCCTACTCGCCTAAGGACTGTGCTGACATCGCGCAACCTTGCCATGAGGGAGATTGTCAGGGCCGCGAGGGTACGGGGCAAGTGCGGAGAAGGGGTGCGTCATAATAGCAATGGGAATGCTTGGAAAAAGATGGGGAAGCGATTAGAATTTTTGGTCTTATGGCAAAAGCCCGCGCAATTGTTAAACGCCGCAAGGCGGTCCGGAATATCCGCAAGATCACCAAGACCATGCAGATGATCGCGACGGCGAAGTTTCAGAAATCACTGAAGCGCGCGGTGGCGACGAAGCCTTATACGCTGAAGGTGCGGGAACTGGTGGCGGAGCTGGCGGCGAGCGTGGGGAATGTGGATCATCCGCTGCTGCGGCGCGTGGAAGAGGGTCGCGGGACCAACAAGATCGCACTGATTGTGTTGACGAGCAATCGCGGATTGGCGGGGGCGTATAACGGGTCGGTGCTGCGGGCGGCAAATGCTTTTATCAAGCAACAGCAGGCGGCGGGAAAGACGGTGGAACTGTATCTGTCGGGGAAGAAGGGGATCACGTTTTTCAATTATCAGAAAAGGCCGATCGCGCAGAAGTATGACCAATTTGGGGATATGCCGAAGTTCGCGGATGTGGACGCGGTGGCGGGATCGTTCATTGAGGAGTTTGTGGCGGGGAAGGTTGATGCGGTGTATGTGGCGTATATGAATTTCATTTCGGCGGGGTCGCAGAAGCCGGAAGTGCAGGCGTTGTTGCCGCTGGCGGGAGTGGCGGGAGCGAAGGGGAAAGAAACGAAGGCGACGACGGTATATGAGTTTTCGCCGAGCGCGCAGGAATTGCTGGATGAATTGCTGCCGCAGACGGTGAAGACGGCGTTGTTCCAGGCGTTTCTGGATGCAACGACGTCGGAGCATGTGGCGCGCATGGTGTCGATGAAGTCGGCGACGGATAACGCAGAGGAAATGGTCAAATCGCTGACGATGCAATACAACCGCGCCCGGCAATCGCAGATCACGACGGAATTGTCGGAGATCATGGGCGGCGTGGAAGCGATGAACAGCTAACGCTTGGCGGCGTCGATATCGCTTTGGAGTTGTTCTCCTTTGGCGAGCAGGCGGCGGCATTCGCTGACAACGTCGGTGACTTGGCGGACAGGGGGTGTGAGGCCGGGGGTGTTGACCCAGCGGGTTTCCATGGGTTTGACGTCGGGGTCGGCACCTTTGGCGAGGTCGGCGAAGAAGGTTTGCCAGCGGGGATGGTAGTAGCCGCGGATCAGGCCGGCCCAGGATTTGGAGGCGTAGTCGGTGAAGTGGCCGCCCCAGAGAGTGATGAGGAGTTTGGCGTTGTGCTCGTAGTAATCCTGCTCGGCAGGGGTTTGGCCGAGGGCGCGGGCTTTGTTGACCCAGCGGTCGAGGCGGTGGAGCGGGTGGGCGGCCATCAGGGCGTCGAGGTCGTCCATCAGATCCAAGGCGGCGGCGGAGAAATGATCGCGAGCGGCGGGGTCGTGGGCGAGGTGGGCGCTGATGGCGGCGTGGAGGGCGCGGTCGATGCGGTTGCCGAGGTATTGGCCGGTGAATTCGATGGCGTCGGCGCGATAGAGGTCATTGGGTTGTAGATGGTCGGCGGCGGAGAGGAAGAGTTTGACGGCCTGGTGGAATTCGGGGGAGTCGTCGGGGCGATCGGCGGGTTTGGGGTGAAGCATGGGCCGCTGCTGGTAGGCGGGGCGGGTGCGGTCGACGTGGATGGCATAGCAGGTTTTGCGGAAGAGGTCCCAGGCTTGGTGGAGATCGTCGGGGTAAGAGCCGTAGCGGGAGAGGCAGTAGGCGCGGGTCCAGGAGTCGAGGTCGATGGGATTGGCGGACCAGGAGACGTCGGAGAGGAGTTCGTAGACGGCGTCGTTGTTTTCGATTCCTTCGGGGGCAAGGCCGAAACCGGTGAGGTGGCCGTGGTTGGGAGAGGCGAGGGCGGCAGCGGGGTCGGTGGCGAAGAAATGGAGGTCGCCGCCGAGGGTGCTTTTGCCGCCCATGTTGTGGAGGAGGCTGTAGAACCATTGCTTGCCGTAGAAGGCGTCCTGCATTTTCCAAACGGCTTTGCGGTCGACGGCCAGGTCGAGAATGATCATGTGGTCGTCGGGGACTTTGGCGAGCAGGGCTTTGACGGAGTCGGTGTCCCAGAATTTTTGGTCGTAGGAGAAGAGCCAGCCTTGCATGACCCAGGTGGCGTTTGGCTGGGCGCCAGAGATGGAGTGATAGACGGCTTGGCCGTAGCGGGTGAGGGTCGCCAGGCGCTGGGCGCGGTCGTTGGGGACGGGGACTTTCATTTCGTTGAAGGTGTCGGCGAGGAAGTAAGTGGCGGGGCCGAACTCTTTTTCCCAGGCGTGGATGAATTTGCCGCCGATGATGGGGAAGAGGTCGGAGGTGGCGTCGAGGACGCTGGCGCCGTATTGCGGAGCAAAGCCGCCCCAGGAGAGGCGTTGGAGTTTGAGTTCGGGGTGGAGACGCTGGAGGGCGGGCGGGACGAAGCCGGCGAAGGCGGGGGCGATGGGTTCGATGCCGAGTTCGCGCATGCGGGTGATGATTTTCTTTTGCAGGGCGAGTTGCTGGTCGTTCCAGGAATGGGGGAGTGGGCCGTCCCATTTGACGATGTTGCCCATGCGCATCCAGGGGAGGTGGGCGGGGCCGACGGTGGCGGCGTCGATTTCGGATTGGGTCAGGCCCATGTCGAGCCAGACGCGGTTCCAGATGGCTTCGGTGGCGACGGGGGCGAGGGCCATGTTGAAACCGTGGAGGGCGAGCCAGTCAAGTTCGTGTTCCCAGTCGGGCCAAGACCAGTAAGGGGTGGTGTAGCCGAAGGTGCAGACGTTGTACTGCTGACGCCATCGGAAGGGGGAGGTGACCCGGCGGAGGGGGAGATCGGGGAATTGTGCGGGGAGGTCGAGGCGATTACCCGTCCAGGTGACGATGCAGTGGCAGGCATCGCGGAGGTAGTCGTAGGCGCCGTGGGTGAGGGCGATGGTGCTGGAACCGCGGATAGTGACGATGCCGCCGGCGGCGCTGAGTTCGTAGGTGTCGGGAGAGTTTGGCTGGGAGGGGATCAATTCGAGCTGGAATGAGGAGGCGCGGTCGCCGATCAGACGGTGTAGGAGAGATTGGGCGGCGTCGGTGGAGGCGGCGTGTGTGTTGGTGGCGATGGAAAATAAGAGCGTCAGGCCGAGCAGAAATTTGAGTCGCATAGGCGGGGACGATAACCGAAAATAAATTATTTTCCGTTGGACTGGTTTTCCTGAGATTGTTTCATCAGGTGGGATTGGATGGCCTGGTGGATTTGCTCGATGGCTTCGCAGAGGGTGGAGACCATGCGGACGGAGCGGGTGCAGGTGATGCGGTCCTTGGCTTTGGATTTGTCGCCTTTCCAGGTCCATAGGCCGACGACGGTTTCGATGTCGGGGAAGCGGGCGTGCAGGCGTTTGCAGAGGTAGCGGGAGTGGGTGACGGCAGCGGGTGGGAGGGCGGAGACAATGACCACGTCGGCTTTTTCACGCTCGACGGTTTCGACCATTTCGCTGGCCAGGGCGGTGACGGAAACGACGGTGGCGCGATAGCCGCGGATTTGCAGGGCATTGGCGACCATGGTGCCGGCGATTTCGTCGGCGGGGTCGTGGGCGGGGAGGATGATGACGCTGATGGTCGCGCCGGCGGGGAGGGTGGTGGCGAGATCCTGGCGGGAGACTAGGTCGGCGGCATCATCGGGAATAGGAGTTCCTTTGGCGTCGGCTTCGGTGACGGCGGCGGTGGCGCGAACCATTCGGGCGCGGTTTTGTTCCATCACCTCATCGACCATGTCGCGCATGGCGTCGCGGATGAAGTCTTTGCGCTCTTCGTCGAGCCGGCCGTGATGGCGGTCGGCTTCGCCTAAGGAGAGGGCGGGCATGAGCACCTGATCGTAGACGTCTTCGAGGCGCATTTTGGTGAGGTATTCCTCGGCGAGTTCGGCGGCTTCTTCCTGGTCCATCGCCAGGAGGCGCTGGTAGACACGTTCGTGGGGGGCAAGTACGGGTTCGTCGCCGAGGAGGATGTCGAGGAAGGCGAGTTGCGGGACGTATTTGCCGATGACGACGAGGCAGACGGTCATGGGGGTGGAGAGGAGCAGGCCTACGGGACCCCAGAGCCAGGTCCAGAAGACGGCGGAGATGAGGATGGCGATGGTGGACATGCCGGTGCTGGAACCGTAGAGCCAGGGTTCCATGAAGTTGTTGGAGAGGAGTTCGATGAAACCGAAGAGGGCCAGGACGCAGAGGAAGACGCCGAAACTGGGATAGACAGCGAATGCAACAGCAAGTGGGAAAGCGGAGGCGACCCACGGGCCGATGTAGGGGATGAAGCGGAGGAGGGCGCAGAGGAGGCCCCAGAGGATGATGTTGGGGAAGGGTTGACGACCGACGAGATGGCCGATGAGGAAAAGACCGGTGGCGATGGCGATGCCGTAGGTGCCGTTGACGATGGCCTGGGCGGTGAGGTATTTGCTGATGCGGGTGGCGGCGTCGTCGAGAGCGCGGGTGGTGGTGTGCATCTGGCCGTAGCCGACGAGACGGATCATGCGGTCGCGCATGTCTTCGCGGGCCAGGAGCATGAAGATGACGAAGACGATAACGATGCCAAGGGTGCCCAAGGGGCTGAGGACCAGGCCGAAATATTGGCTGAGGATCTCCATTGGGGAAGGATGCGGCTGGACGATGGCGACGGGGAGGGGATTTTCCTGTGTGGGCTGAGTGGCGGGATTGGGAAGCTGAGATTTGGTCTGCTCGGTGATGACGACGGGGTCGCCGGTGCGATGGACGATTTCGTCAGCGGCGATTTTGACGGCGGAGGTGGCGGGCTGCGTGGTGGCGGGTTTTTCGAGGTCTTTGCCGACGTCCTGGCCGAATTTGGAGAGGTGGCTGAAGAAGCCGCCTTTGGATTGGACCTGCTCGATCTTGGCGACGATGTTGCCTTTGTATTGATCGAGGCTGTTGGCAAGGTCGATGACTTGGCCGACGACAACCCAGGTAAGGGAGCCGATGGCGAGAAAGACGATAATGACAACGGTCATGACAGATGCGACGCGGCTGAGGCGGCGGCGTTCGAGATAGCCGACCATCGGGGCGAGGAGAAAAGTCAGGAGGACCGCCAGCGCGATGGGGATGAGGACTTGCTGGGCAAGGTAGAGAGCGGCAATCGTCACGCAGGCGGCGACGGCGATGAAGGAACGGGGGGTTTTATTGTGGGTGGATCGGGGCACGCGGCACACTGTACCGTGGCAGCGGGCTGAGCGGAGGAGGGGAAATTATTTATCGATTTCGGCAATGATGATGGTCAGATCATCTTTGGCATCGAGGCTGGAGCATTCGTGGTCGATGTGCCGGGAGAGGTCTTGCAGAAGCTGGTCGGTGGGGAGGTGGCGGCGGGCGAGGAGTTCGGATTTCCAGCGGTCGATGTCGACGGTGTCCCCTTTGGCGAAGGCGACTTCGACGCCGTCGGTGAAGAGGATGAGGCGGTCGCCGGCGGTGAGCTGGGCGCGGCCGTCCTGGTAAGTTTCGTCTTCGAAGATACCTAAGAGGCCGCCATCGGCCTGGAGTTCTTCGACAGTACCGTCGGATTTGAGCAGGAGCGGGCAGGGGTGGCCGGCGCGGGCGAAGGAGACGGCGAGGGTTTCGCAGTTGATCACGCCGTAGAGGGCGGTGGCGAAGGTGGCTTGTTCGAGGTGCTGGTCGAGGAGGGCCTGGTTGAGCAGGTGCATGGTTTCGCCGGGGCGCATCAGGCGGTAGCGGCCGGTGAGGATTTGCTTGGTGACCAGGGCGCGTTTCATGAACATGGTCAGGAGCGCGGCGGGCATGCCGTGACCGACGGCGTCGGCGACGTAGAACGCGACGTTGCGTTCGTCGAGGCGGATGACGTCGTAGAGGTCGCCGCTGACGTAGCCGGCGGGGCGGAAGAGGGTGTGGAAGCGGACGGGGCCGACTTCGGGCATGGATTTGGGGAGGAAATCGCGCTGTAACTTGGCGGCGAGGCGCATTTCCTCGTCGACACGCTGCATATAGTAATTAATGGTTTCGTCGCGGCGTCGCAACGTGCGGACTTCGGTGTTGAGCGCGTCGAGTTCGGATTGAAGCTGGGCGATTCGGTCGTCGACTTGCGCGACAACGCTCTCGGGAGATTGGATGGAAGCGATCCCGCCTGAAGACATGGGTTTGGACACTCCGCGCCGGATTACGAGGGCGGAAGAGCGGACGGCTCTCCCTTCTATCTATCGTCGGCTGATGCGGTGGGCTGGTTGAGGCGCGGGAGATTATTGCCCCCGGCTTTTCAGAGGGTGAAACAAGCCGTATCATCGGAGGACTAGCATAAAGGCTGATAATAACGGCTATGGCAGATACAGATCCGATTGCATTTGGACGGTCCGTGGTGGAGGCGGAGGCGCGCGCGGTCAGTGCGCTGGGTGGGGCGATAGATGAGGAATTTGTGCGGGCGGCGCGGATGATGCTGACGTGCCGGGCGTCGGTGCTGACCAGTGGGATCGGGAAAGCGGGGCATATCGCGCGGAAGCTGGCGGCGACGCTGGCGTCGACGGGGACGCCGAGCCATTATTTGTCGCCGGCGGATGCGGTGCATGGGGATCTCGGGGCGGTGCGGAATGGGGATATCGTGCTGATCCTGTCGGCCAGCGGGGAGTCAGATGAGATTTTGCGGATGTTGTCGATTTTGAAGAAATTGAATCATCCGGTGATTGCGATCACCTGCACGAAAGCAAATTCGCTGGCGCGGGCGGCGGATGTGACGCTGGCGATGGGGAAGATTGATGAGGCGTGCCCGCTGGGGCTGGCACCGTCGGCGAGCACGACGGCGATGCTGGCGATGGGGGATGCACTGGCGCTGACGGTGATGAAATTGCGCGAGTTTACGCCTGAGGATTTTGCGATGTATCACCCGGCGGGGCAGCTCGGGCGGAAGCTGATTCGCGTGCGCGAGGCGATGACGTTTAAGAAGGGGGAGAATCTGCCGTTGTATCCGGAGACGATTACGTTGTCGGAGATGTTGCAGCAGCGGGCGAAGGTGCAGAGGCCTCCTGGGGCGGTGTTGCTGCATGATGAAGAGGGGAAGTTGTCGGGGATTTTTACGGATGGAGATTTGCGGCGGCTGATTACGACTGATTCGGTCAACGCGCCCAAGCGCGTGCTGCGGGAATTGATGCATCGGAATCCGAAGCGGATCGCGGCCGATGCGCTGGCATCGGATGCGATGGCGATGATGAGGCCGCTGCGGATTGATGAATTGCCGGTGGTGGATGAGGGAGATAGGCCGGTGGGGATGATTGATATTCAGGATCTGGTGGTGCTGAAAATGCTGGATGTGGAGCCGGACACGGTTTGATGCGCATGATCAACGGGATTTCACGATGGTGGTTGGGGTTTGTGCTGCTGCTGGCGGGGGTGGCGCAGGCGGGAGATACGTATCAGAATCCGTTGGATGTGATTATTGCCGATCCGTTCGTGCTGCGGACGAAGGATGCGTATTACCTGTATGGGACGACGGTGGCGAGTTTTGGTTTGCAGGTGTTTTCATCGACGAATTTGATCGACTGGCGCGGGCACGGGTTTGTGCTGCATCGAACGGGCAATTCGTGGGCACAAAATCGCTATTGGGCGCCGGAATGTTTTGAATATCGAGGGAAATATTATCTGCATTACACGGCGTCGTCGCTCAAGTCGACGATGCGGATTTGTTTGGCGGTGGCGGATACGCCATTGGGGCCGTTTACGGATGTGAAAACGCCTTGGCTTGATCCGGGGCAGGCGGTGATTGATTCGGATGTGTTTCGGGATACGGATGGGAAGCTGTATTTATATTACGTGCTGGATTGTTCGGAGAATGGGTATTCAGAAATTCGGGTGTGCGCATTAGGGGATGATTTGACGCCTGCAAAGAAGTCGGCGTTTTGTTTGAAGCCGTCGCAGAAATGGGAGGGTAAGACGTGGAATGAGGGGCCTTTTGTGATGAAGCACAATGGGACGTATTACATGACGTATTCGGCCAATGTGTATGCCGAGCCTTCGTATGGACTGGGATATGCGACGGCAGTGTCGCCGATGGGGCCTTGGACGAAGTCGGAGACGAATCCGATTTTGCAGAAGCGCCCAGGGGTGGCGGGGCCGGGGCATAATGCGGTTACGACTTCGCCGGATGGGAAGGAATTATTTGTGGTGTATCACACACTGCAAAATCCGGGGTTTAATACGGCGCGGCAGTTGGCGGTGGATCGGATGCATTTTGAGAAAGCTCCCCGGGGTGGGCCGGACCGGATGGTGATGGACGGACCGACGGCGACACCGCAGCCGTTTCCGTCTGGCGCGGCGCTGGAGATACGCGGGAAGTCGGATGAATTTTCCGGCACGGAATTGAATCGCAAAGTCTGGACGGTATTTAACGAAGATGCGCAAACGTATGCCCTCAAGGCGGGGCATTTGTTGATCCGCACGATGGATGGAGATGTGGCCGAGAAGCGGGATGATGCGGAGAATATATTTTTGCAATATGCACCGCTGGGAGATTTCACGGCGACGACGCATGTGACGATTGATCCGCGAATGAACTATCAGAATGCGTTTTTGTGCGTCTGGCAGGACCACGACAATTTTGTGAAGCTGGCAACCGTCTATTCAGATAAGCCGAGGCTGGAGGTCGCGATTGAGTCGGCGGCGAAGTACGATTCACATTTGTTTGATAACACGCTGGGAACAGATGTTTATCTGAGAATCACAAAGCGGTCAGATCGATATTCGTTTGCGGCGTCGCGAGATAATATCCACTGGATGACCATGATGGCAGACGTACAACCGGCGCTGACGGATTTGCGGGTTGGAATTGGAGCGGCATCGCCGGGGACGAATCGTTCGACGACCGCATCGTTTGACTTCATACACTTCACTACGCCTTAATTGATGGCGATTAATTGTTGATCACTCCATGAAACGTTCTACGACTCTAATCATTGCAACTTTTATCTTTCTGGCGCTGCTGTTCAGCGCGTATTTGTATATTGCGCCGCAGCCATCGGTGCTGCACCAGGCGAATACGCTGACGCCTTCGACGCGGCGGACCAATGGAGAGCCGACGGGATCGTTGGGCACGGGGGAGGGGGCGTGGGTCAAAGAGTTTGATGAGCGGACGGGGAAGTTGTCGAGCCAGTTTCGCGGGCAGGAATATGAGCGCCAGCCGGACGGGCGGATGCATGTGATTAAACCGGAGGCGGAGTTTTTCATGACCGATGGGCAGGTGATGCACATCGAAGGGGAGACGGGGATTGTAACGATTGAGGAATCTTTGCGGCCGGGAAAGGACCAGGTGTTTTCCGGGCCATCGAAGGCGCCGACGCGCGGGGATATGCATGATGTACACATTCAGCTTTACAAGGATGCGAAAGCAACGACGCCGAATCTGACGTGCGTGATGGACAACGCGACGTTTGATAATGAGGCGTTTCGGATTTTTACGCGCGATGCAGTGATTGACGGGAAGCAGGTGCCGGCGGACCAGATTCCGGTGTCGCTGCGCGGGACGGATTATGATTTTGACGGGAAGGGGCTGGTAATCCGCCTGAATCAGCGCGATCGGCGGCTGGAATATCTGGAGGTCGCGCATGGGGATCATCTGACGATCAAGAATCCTTCGAAATTGAATGAGCAACTGCCGACGACTGCGCCGGCGGGTTCATCGATGTTATTGCCGCCACTGCCGTATATGTTTGCGACAACGGATCGGCTGCCGCCGCTCCCGGCACGTCCGCCGACGGAGCGGACCGCGCGGAAGGGCGCACCGCCGCCGGTGAGCAGGCCTACCGGGCCGGCAGTCTATCGGGCGCGGTTCCTGGACAACGTGCGGGTGAATCAGTCGGATCAGGACATCGCGACGGGAGATGAGCTGACGGTGGATTTTTTGTTTGAGGAT
This sequence comes from Tepidisphaeraceae bacterium, assembly GCA_035656825.1. Classification (GTDB taxonomy): domain Bacteria; phylum Planctomycetota; class Phycisphaerae; order Tepidisphaerales; family Tepidisphaeraceae; genus DASRRR01. Next base: position 18,442 of record DASRRR010000040.1, read on the forward strand.
CAATCTTCGTCGGCGACGACGCGGAAATCACACGCGGCAACAGCGACGGCTCCGATCACCAAGCCGGTGGATACATCGCAGAGCACTAGCACGGAAAATGAACCCGAACATCCGACGAGCGCGGGACCGCAGGCAGCACCCGTGGAAAACGCAACTCTTCCGACCACGGCGGCAGCGGCGACAAGCCCGACAACGGCGCCAGCGAAGCAGCCACAGCCGCCGGTGACGATTTACTGGTCGGGCAAATTGATCATGTCCCCGGTAAATGCGTCGGGGGATGAAGTGCCGACGGCGAAGAATTCGATCGTGCGAATTAATGGCTCGCCACTGCATGTTAAACAGGGGCCATCGACAATTACCGGAGCGACGCTGGTCTATCGCACGGCAACGCAGCACTTGTCGCTGCGCGGGACGGATGCATTTCCGCTCACGCTGAAAGATGGCAAAGGGGCAACGGTGCATGGGGATACAATTGATTATTTGCAGCAGGAACGGATTGCGACGATCGATGGCCCGGGGAATGCGCTGAAGATTTTACCGGCAGAAAATCCTGGAGATCAGCCGAAGCAATTGGCGACATCGTGGACGCGGTCGGCGATTCTGTTTTTCACGGGACAGGCGAATGAGCCGTTGCATATTGAGACGGCAAAGTTATCGGGGAAGGTTTCGGTGCAGCATCCTCAGTTGCAGCTTAAGTCGGATGCGCTGACGCTGAATTTTGATCCCGGGACGACGACCAAGCCGGTGGAGACGGCGACCAAGCCGAGTAATCGACCGGAAACGCCGGATTTTGCAGCGTCGGACCTGAGGCATCTCGATGCGAATGGAAACGTGCATGCGGTTGTCATTGGATCGAACAACCGGTCGCAGTCGATTGCGTCGGATCATCTGGCGATGGACACGGCGTCTACGCCGGATGGACGGATTTATCCCAAATCGCTGATCGCCGATGGATCAGTGGTGGCGACGGACCCGGATCAGGAATTGCGGGCGGCACATTTGAAGGCGACCTTGCTCCCGGTGGCGGAGAGTGCGTCTGCGGATGGGAAGAAGGCCAAGGCGGATGCAGGGTCTGTGCCGGTGGAATTGCAGCATATGACTGCGACGGACAAGGTTTCAGTCAAGACGGCTGATGGAATGACGGCGACGGCGGACCGGCTGGATGTGGATGTTGACCCCGCGACGCAAGCGCAGCATGTGCGACTGCTCGGAGCGCCAGCTCATGTGACGAGCAAGGACAATGCGGTTTCCGGGCCTTACATCGAGATTCTGCCGGCGGACCAGATTTATTATGTCCGCGGTCCGGGGAAGATGCACATGGTGCAGCGAGAGACGCCGCAGTCGAAACCGAAACCGGTGGATGTGTCTTGGACGGATTCGGTCGCTGTGGATGGGAAACGGAATGTGATTGATGTGCTGGGGGGAGTAAAGGCGTTGTCGACGGATGATGCCGGGGCGCAGAACACGGCGACGGGGAATCATCTGGTCATCAATATGATGGACGCCCCACAGACGGCAACCAAACCGAGCACGCGGAGTGGGTCGCGGAAGTCGTCGACGCAGAAGGCGACGCCGCTGACCGGCGTGGCGACGAGCGGCGATCCGATGCAGAACAAGGTCGTGCAGACAATCACGTTTGATCATGGGGCAACGCTGGAGTCGTTGTCGACGAATCATCAGACCAACGATGTGCTTCGGCAGATGAATCTGATCGGGGATGTGGTGAAATATGATCTGCCGCATAAACGCGTGACAGTCCCGGTGCCGGGGCAGTTGCTGTTTGTGAATCGCTCAGGCAGCGGGGATGCGAATAATCCCACCGGCTCGCGCGGGACGACGGCATTTTCGTGGGCACAACAAATGGTGTTCGATCAGACGGCTAATCTGATGACTATGACGGGAGATGTAGTGGTGGCGCATGAATCGAACGGTGGTGCGGAGAAGCCATTCCGGCTGGATGCGGATAAAGTCGTGGCGACGCTGACGCCGGCGGCAGCGACACAGCCCGGAGGGACTGTGGAGACAGAAAAGGTACAGTTAAAGCATGTCCTGGCACAGGGGACCGTGCGGTTTACCAGCAAGGATGATCTGCTGACTGCGGAAACCGTCGATTATGATCCCGAGACAGGGATTTTGACCGCCCGCGGGCAGGGACGTGATCCGGTGCATCTGTTTGACCCGGATGGCGTGCAGATCGGGACGGCAACCGAGGTGGTTTACAACACCAAGACCGGGGAAAATCTAAAGATGACCGATGCGCAGTTCCATGCGCGACGGAAATTCCCCGCCACGACAGTGCCGGCGCAATAAATGGATACAAATAGAGGCGATATTTATGCTTATCCGGCTTTCTGGAACTGGTGGAAACCCGGCGACGTATCCGATAAAACGAAAGCAGCCGCATGGATGCGGTCCTGGGCAGGCGTTGGATTTACGAAATTAGGATGGCGCGGATGACGAAAAATAGTCTTGTTGCGTGCGCGCTGGCGTTTGCCGGGCTGATTGCCGGGTGTCAATCGCAGGATCGGGTAGCGACACTGCCCCCGCCGCGGTTTACGGGTCCGACGATCCAGCCACGGGCACAGACGCCGATTGCATCGGCGACACCATCGTATACTCAGCCGCGTGCGAACTGGTCGCCGAAGTATTTGCCGGGAATTCCAAATGATTGGATTCCGCGGACGGCTCCGCGCCAGTGGAAATACATCGTTATTCATCACTCCGCCTCGACCAATGGATCGATCGCCCTTATCGACCGCGAGCATAAAGACAAGGGTTGGGATGGCATCGGCTATCATTTCCTGATCGGTAATGGGCATGGGATGGGGGACGGCGAGATCGATCCGACCCCGCGCTGGCCGATCCAGAAGTGGGGAGCGCATACCAAGACCCCGGATAACCGTTTCAATGATTTCGGCATCGGCATCTGCATGGTCGGAAATTTTGACTTCACCCAGCCCTCGCCGGCCCAGATTCGCTCCGTATCGAAATTAGTGGCATATCTGATGCGGACCTACAACATCTCCCCGGACCACGTCTACGGCCACGGCCAATGCAAGCCGACCGACTGCCCGGGACGCTACACCAACGTCGCCCGCATTAAACAACTGGCCGTGCAGCAGTTGGCGGACTCTGGGTACAAGGTAGATAGCACCACCGACACCGCCGAGGTGACCCCGTCGACGGAGTTGATGCAGGATACAAAGTGACTGGACGGCGCGACTTGCATCGCGGGGTCAGGCCGGTACACTGTTCCGCCTGACTTAACCGGGGTGTAGCTCAGTTTGGCTAGAGCGCTACGTTCGGGACGTAGAGGTCGCAGGTTCAAATCCTGTCACCCCGACTTAAGGTTAACCGCCGCAAGTGAAATGACTTGCGGCGGCTTCTTTTTATCAATCGCCGCATGACGACCTCGCCTGATCAATCTGACAATGAGCTTCCGGAAGAACCGGAAGTTGAAGCCGACGAGCAGGATGTCGAGCATTTTCAGTGGCGCGTGACCAAGAATCTGACCCGCCGGCTGGACCAATATCTGGTCGATCGCGTCGGCTATCTCTCCCGGGCGGCAGTGCAGCGTGTCATTGACGATGGCCTGGTCAAGGTCAATGGACGGACGACTAAATCGTCGTATCACCCGCGCGATGGGGATGTGGTCGAGATGGTGGCTCCGCCGAAGCCGATCTCGGAGCTTCTGCCGGAAGCGATCCCGCTGGAGATTATTTATGAGGATGATCAGTTTCTGGCGCTGAACAAGCAGGCCGACCTGATTGTCCACCCGGCCCGAGGACGCTGGACGGGGACGCTGGTGAATGGCCTGGTCAATTATGGAAAGAAATGGTCCCAGGTCGGGGGCAACTGGCGGCCGGGGATCCTGCATCGGCTGGATCGGAACACTACGGGAGTGATGCTCGTCGCCAAGGCCGACGAAGCCCATTGGCGCATCGCCAGGCAATTTGAAAATCGCACGATTCAGAAGACTTATATTGCGGTCTGTCATGGCGTCCCCCCCTTGCGTTCGGATGTCCTGAATATGCCTATTGGCAGAGACCGCTACATCCGCGAGAAACAGGCGGTGCGTAAAGAAGAGAACGGCGGCCGGCCGGCGGTGACGCGGTACGATGTGCAGGAGACGTTCAATTCACCCTCCTCGTTTGTGTTGCATCCATCGACTTTTGAGAAGGATCGCAAGAACCCTCCCCCTCCCGCTAAGTTCTCACTGGTGAAATTAACCCCGAAAACCGGCCGAACACACCAGCTCCGCGTCCATATGTCACACCTCGGATTCCCAATGGTCGGCGATACCATGTACGGTGGCCAGGTCTTCGAGTCTGATAACTTCCGCTTTGAACGCCAAGCTCTTCATGCGTACGAGATTACGTTTATTCATCCGACGACCTTGCAGCCGATGACATTACAGGCCCCATTGCCCCCGGACATGCGAAAATTGCTGGAGATTTTGCGGGAAAGTACCATTTAACCTTTGCCATGTCGGGCCGTATAATAAAATAGAGGCCTCGTCCGTTTCCTCACTAAAGGAACCTTCATCATGTATACCCTCGCGATTGGAATGCCCGGTCCGTTTGAATGGCTCATCATTGGAGCGATCGGCTTGCTGCTGTTTGGCAAGCGTCTTCCGGAAGTCGGTCGATCGGTCGGTAAGACCATCGTCGAATTCAAACGTGGCATGAAGGAAGTCGAGCAAGAGGTCAACCAGGTTGATACCCTTCCGCCGGCGAATCCGGCCCCCCGTGCACAGATCCCCAACACCCAACCCCACAAGTTTGATCCCTATACCGGTAAGCCGGTCGAGCAGACGGTCGATGCCACGGGGTCAGCGACTCATCAGGCGTAAGTCCATTTATTTCAATATATAAGACGCGAGCCACGCCGGGATACAGGCGTGGCTCGCGTCATTTGGCTGGCTCGCAAGCGAGCCTGATTCAAGCGACTGCCACGTTATCTGGCAGATAACGGGCAACGATTTCAAGTAATTGATCTGGGGAAAAGCGAGCTTTGACCAGCACACGTTCCGCCCCGAGCGCGATACCCGTGGCGCTGAGTTCAGGATCTACGACGCCGGTCACCAATACGACCGGCATCTCACGCTTCTGGCGTTTGAGTTCCTTGAGAAGTTGCAACCCATTCATCCCAGGCATCAGCACGTCGATCAGCGCCAAGTCGGCGTCACACTGATCGAGAAGCGCCAGCGCGTCGGCGGCGTTGGCGGCGCGAAGGACCTCATATCCTTGGGCCCGAAGCAGCACCGCGGTGCATTCGCGGCTGACCGAATGATCGTCGACTACCAAGATCGTCGCCATAGCATCCTCCGTGAAACAAGCTCGATTACAGGTGTATTAGGGAATACACCAGGATCGACTTGCAACGCAACCGGCAAATTCTTCAATTTTCGTGAAGATTTTGTGAAGTTGGCGGCGGAGGATGAAATTATTTTTAGACGATGTCAACGGTGAATGAGTTGATCGCGTCGCCTTTGATGCCGATGCTGGAGAAGTAATTGATTACGCCGGATTGAGTGGTCTGGGTCGGCATGGCGATTGTTTTAGAGTTTTGCGTCGTTCCGACGAGTTGTGCAATCCGTTTTTCGGCCGACACACCGAATGTCAGTTTCGCATTGATGGTGTTGATTTTTCCGAGGTTAACCGGACCGATCACCGGGGCAGAGATCGAAGTGTTAGAGAAATCTCCGCGCACAATGACTCGTCCGATCGAGACACCGGAGCCGGTGATAAAATCACTTTTTTCGGTTGCGATGCCACTGGTGAGTGAAGAAGCGACACCGGCGTAGATGAGACTTTGGCGGAGAGTGATCGGAGTCGTAGCCGAGTTGGAAAGTGTACCTGTCAGGCTGCCGACGTTGATCGATCCGATATTTTTGGTGGCGCGGATCGTGGAGGAATCAACCGCACCGGCAACGAAAATGCTGTTGATGCCGCCGTTGCTGGAGATGGAAGAATTGTTGGTCAGGGTCGCCAGGCTCATGGTGCCGATAGCGCCGGCGGAGATGGTCGTAGTGGTGCCGCTGTTGATGTTGGCCAGGACTTCGCGGGCGGTGAAGTGGGAAATGTTTCCGGTGACGTTGGCGGTCAGCCCGCTGATTTTACCGACGTTGACGGTATTCAGATTGCCGGCAATCGTCCAGGTGCTGTCGCCCTGGGTGCCGACGTTGCCGAGAATGGTCAGGCTTTGCAGGCTCCCTTTGGTTGTGGTGATATTTGAGGAGAAGTTGCCATTGATATAGATGGAATTGATCTGCTTGGCAGTGATGGAAGTGGGGAGTTCACCGTCATCGGACCAATCAGTGGCGACGAGGGATTTAATTACGCCGCCGGTGTTGATGCTGGTGTCGATCGTGGAGCCAATGTGAAGGCTCATTTGGCCGGTTTTGGTGGAGATGGTGGTGCGGTAGGTGCCTCGAAGATTGATGCTCCCGATAGATCCGCTGGAGGCGGTGATATCTCCATCCACTTCAATGCTGGAGCCATTGATGGAGGCGAGCGATCCGCCGTCGACGATGATGCTGCCGATGTGCGCCGGGCCATGTCCGCCGGCAGAGGCGATGTTGATGGATGAACCTTTGGTGGTCTTGTGGGTGATGATTTGCTCGAGATCGACACCGGTGCCGTGGATAATGACGCGGTTGCCGACGGACTGGTAGGTCATATCGTTGCCGCCGACAAAGGTGAGGTCGGCGGTGCCGGCTTTGGAAAGAGTGATCGTGGCGGTGCCGCCTTTCTCGTCGACCCAGGTGACGGTCTTGGTGCTGGAGTCGAGCTTGACGGGAAGGACGCGCTGCTGCTTGGCCGAGGTGATGACGACGGGATTTTGGCTGGAAGAAGTGGTCTTGATCACCGGCAGGTCGGAGAAGGCGGTGTTTTCACTGGAGTCATCAGTAGTTTTGAGAGCGGCGATAGCATCGGCGACGTGCATGCCGCCGCCGATGACGGTTGCGAAAGTTGTGAAACCGCCATTTTGGCCATCGAGGTTGGAAGCGTTGTCGGCGAGGTTGATAAAAAATTCACTCGTGGCCGAGTCGGGATTGGATCCAAGTTTCGCCATGGCAACAGTACCACGGACGTTTACTTCGGTTCCTCCGGCTTTTTCCGCCGCCGCCAGATCGTCGGCAAATTCGTTGGGGACCGGGGCAGCCTCTTTAATGTGCGGGAAGTTACTGGTGAGCTTATATCCGCCTAATTGGATGATAAATCCGGGAACCGAACGGTGAACTATGGTGTTGTTGTATAGACCTGTGGTGACGTAATTTTGCAGGAAGTTCTGGACCGTCAGCGGTGTGACGTCTGGCGTAAGCAGCAGCGTGATCCGGCCGAGGCTGGTCTCCAAACGGACGGCCCCCTTATTGATGATCGCGCCAACCGACATCATGCGGCGGTCTTCAAGTTGTTCGAGAAACATCGGCTGGTCTGATGAGACAGCGGGGGCAACCTTCATTGTCGGCTCTCCTAAGGGGGCTGGGCAGCAATCATTCCATAGCGCACTGCCAATTTAACGCAACTATAGCTGGTACGAAAGGGACGCCGGCGCGGTTCCCGGCGTTACATCGGCGCTCTCCTTCCGCATTCATGCTTTATTTCGTATCCTTTTCACCATCATGGCCCTCAGCGCACGCAACCAGTTTACCGGTAAGATCGTCTCCCTTACACGCGGCTCGGTGATGTCCGAAGTCGTTATCGACATTGGCGGGGGCAATCGGATCGTCTCACTGATCAGCACTTCATCCGCCAAGCGGCTCAAGCTTAAAAAAGGTTCGGCCGCGATTGCCGTCATCAAGGCGACCGAAGTCATTATCTCCACTGATCACGCAGCCGAATAATCCCCGTGTCCAAGCATGCCTAAGACGACCCGACAATCCCGGCCTCCCAGCATCCGCGCCAAACTGTGGATAGAAGCCGGTTCGGCACAAGCATTAACCGAAGCGGGGGCTGATCTTCTTGAACAAATCGAAGCGTGCGGTTCGCTGTCCGAAGCCGCCAGGCGGTTGAGCTTTGCCTATCGTCGAGCATGGATGCTGGTGGATCAGATGAACAAGACCTGGCCGGGGCCGCTGGTCAAAACTGCCATCGGCGGCCAGCGCGGCGGCGGAGCGGTCCTTACACCTTTAGGCCGGCATGTGTTGAGCGTTTATAGAGATCTGCAAATACGTCTGGAGCACTTTCTGGAAACGCAGGGGAATCTGTTTGAACCGCTTCCGCCGGATTGATTCAGTGATGTGTGCAAGCCCACGGGCGGGGTTATAGTAGCCGCATGGCTCGAGATGCTTCCCGGCGTTATCACGACCGCGTTGCGCGTCAATACGACGCGATCTACGACGATCCCTATTGGCATTTTCATGATGAGCTCACCTGGCGGCTCATCAAGCCGCATATGCCTCGCGACGCCAATGGACCTTGCCTGGATCTTGGCACCGGCACTGGAAAATGGGGCCTGAAACTCCTCAAAAGCGGCTTCCCGACTACCTTCGTCGACCACTCGGCAGCGATGATCGAACAAGTCCGCGAAAAATTATCGAGCAACCCGCGCCAGAAAAAGGCGACGCTGCTGGTGGCCGACATTATCTCCATGCCCGATCTGGCGAGCGACCATTTTGCGCTCACTTTAGGGATGGGGGACCCGCTGTCGATCTGCTCCGACCCCCCTGCTGCTGCTCGCGAGATGTTCCGTACAACCCGGCCTGGCGGATTAGTCATCGCGACGCTCGACAACAAGCTGGCTGCGATCGATCACTACATCGATCGCGGTAATCTCGATGCACTCGAGGAATTCCTGGCCAATGGCCGAACGAATTGGCTGACCCCGGACGAGCGGGAGAGATTCGAGCTGCGCACTTTCACCCCGGCGGGGGCCGCCAAGTTGTTTGAACGTGCGGGCTTTGAAGTCGTCAGCATCACTGGCAAGACAGTGCTGCCGATTCGGCAGAACAAGCATCTGCTGACTTATCCGGATGCGATCGAGCGGCTCCTGAAACTAGAGGTGGAGCTATCGAAAGACCCGTCCACCGCTGCCGCTGCAGGACATTTACAGGTGCTGGCAAAGAAGCCGCTCTGACCCTGCGTCTACTTTCCCCAGTTGAGGACCAGTTCGACGAACATGCGCATGCCGGTCGCAAGAGCAGCGTCGGTGAAGTCGTAATGATCGTTATGCAGCGCCGGATATGAATCGCGGTCATGCGGCTCAACGCCGATCAGAAAGAAACAGCCGGGAACTTGTTGAAGATAGTAGGCAAAGTCTTCGCCGCCCATGGAAGGTTTGGCGACGGGCAGAAAATGGGTCGGCCCGAAGGTCTGCTTGGCAATCTTGGCAACATAGTCGTACATGCCGGGGTCGTTGATGGTTGACGGATAACCTTCGACCCAGCGGAAATTGAGATCGCAGTTATTGGCGAGCGCGACGCCGCGCATGCGGCGTTCGAGAGCCTTGGTGGCGAGTTCGCGACCTTCGCGCGTGAGTGTCCGGACGGTGGCTTCGATCGTGGCGGTGTCGGGGATAATGTTGACGGCGGTGCCGGCGTTGAATTTGCCGATGGTAACTACAGTGGCGTCGGTCGGATCATATTCTCGGCTCGCGAACATCTGAACGCTCAGCACCGCTTCGGCGGCGGCGACGATCGGATCGACGCCGCGATGAGGATATGCACCATGAGATCCTTTGCCGATGAACGTGGCGATAAAGTTGTCTGTCGCCGCCAGGAGCGGCCCGGCCTTGCTGGCGACCATGCCAACCTTCAGCCCGGGCCAACCATGCAGGCCAAAAACGGCCGAGACCTTGGGGCCAATCCGCCCGTCGAGCGCGCCGGCATCGACAAGCTTTTCCGCCCCGCCGCCAGCTTCCTCAGCGGGTTGCCACATGAATTTGACGCAGACTGACAACTGGTTCTCAATCGATTTGAGAATCGTTGCAACGCCCAGAAGCGTGGCGATATGCCCGTCGTGCCCGCAGGCATGCATTCGGCCAGTATGCGTGCTGGCATACGGCAGATTGGTCTTCTCAACAATCGGCAATGCGTCAATATCCGATCGCAGAGCGATGCAAGGCTTTTTAATATCGCCAATCCAGGCAATTGTCGCAGTCGAAGCACCAGGGACGCCGGCAACATAGGAAATGCCTAGAGCATCCAGCTCCGCACGAATCGCAGCCGCGGTTTTGATCTCCTCAAAAGCCAGTTCTGGAATCTGGTGAAGACGCTGCCGAAGAGCGGCAGCCGGCTTCATCTGCTTTTCGATCAGCGATTGTGCATCCATATTCATTCTCAGTTTAGAAAAGCTGATCCAGGATCTTTTCCATAGGCGTCTGCACACAAGTAAATGTTGGTGTGTCGCGAACCGTATATTTGCTGCTCTCGGTTTCGCGCAGCTCTTGCACGAGATCGAGGAAATCTTTGGGTTCTTCGGTTTCAAAGGCGACGACAAAGTCCTGGTCGTCCAAGCCGAAGGAATAGGTGGTATTGAGTTTAACGCTGGGATATTTATTGCCGCTGCGGATGTGGACGGCCATGATTTCCTGCCGCCGTTCCAGAGGCAGCAGATACCAGTCACGACTTTTGACGAAAGGGTATACGAAGAGATATTTGCGCTTGCCAGGGATGATGTGCGTGCGGCTTTCAGGCGTATGAAACGGGTCCAGCTCGTCGATGTACATGCTGCGTTTGGTCATGGCCAGATAGGAATAGGCAGGCAGAAGATAGCTGCCGAGCCGGGTCTTGTTCATGGCGGCGGATTGGGATTGGAAGTCATCCGAAGTCTCGCTGATCCGCCAGAGCAGAAGGTCGCAGTCTGAGCGGATGCCGACGGTGCTGTAAGTCAGACACATCAGTTTGTCGAACTTATGGCTGAAGACAGAAAGGAATTCTTCGCGGATGGATTGTTTGTCAGCCGTAGAAAGCTGGCGGAGCTTGGGATCAAGTTTGTAGAAAGCAAAGTTGACGAACTGGCGCTGAACCTGTGGACCAGCATGAGCCGCCGGGGATTGGGGGGTGGTTTGAGTCATAGTGGAAATCATATGGTCAACCGATGCAAAAGCCTATCGACGTAAGCGACTGACGGAGATGATTCGCGGGGAATCACCGGTCATGGCGGAACCGTCGTAATCGCCATAAAGCCGGGTTATCTGAAAGCCATTGCGTTCAAGCAATAGCTGCAATTCCCGAGGCATCAGCCAGGTCAGATTGAATTTTACCTGCTCATGCTGCTCAACTGCATCAGCGTCAAACCAGCGATAATGAAATGTAACGTGCTGAACCTGATTGGCATGGTCCTGCACCAATTCTGTGTCGCGCTGCACGGAACGGTCAAGGGATGGAACGTAAAAGATGGCCGGGTCGATCTGCTGCAGATGCTTTTTGGAAAGAAGTTCCAGATCAGGATTATAAATATCCATCCAGAGCTTTCCCGTTGGCTTGAGATGACGACGGGCGACTTGCAGAAAACGGTCCTGCTCATCAAGCGTCGTAAAATTGTAAAATGTATTAAAAAAGATGCAGACGTGATCGAATTTTTCGTTGAGATTCAATTTGAGAACATCACGATGAAGGAGCGTGAGTTCTCGATTGGTCAGGCCTACCGAATCGCGCTTTTGCTCAGCGATCGCCAGCATATCCGCAGCGTAATCCACCGCGACAACCCGGTGCCCCGACTGGGCGATGGGAATGGCGGCGCGGGCCGTGCCAGCCGCGAGTTCCAAAACGTTCTGCCGGCGTTTGGGCAGATGCGACAGGAAAAAAGGAACATCCTGATCCAGCATCGGCAGGCCGGCGTATTCGGCATCGTAATAGTCGGCGATCGCTTTGTATTGCTTCATGGGTTTATTTCAACGACGCACTTACTTTTAATCCGTCGTAAGCGAGTTCCATTGTTGGAGGGAGTTTGGATTCATCGGCAGCGGCTAAGCCATGTGCAATGTGCGTGAAGAGCGTTCGCTTGGCACCAATACGCCGGCTGGCTTCGACCGCTTGGTCGACGCTGAAATGGGTGGTGTGCGGCTTCCATTGCAGCGCGTCGAGAATCAACACATCCAAATTCTCCAGCAATGGAAAAGATTCTTCCGGGATTCGTGAGACATCCGTGCAGTAGGCCAGATTGCCGACGCGAAAGCCGAGCACGGGCATCTCGCCGTGAAAGAGGCGAATGGGAGTCCAAGTCGCCCCGGCGATATCGAATGGGCCAGTGATCGTCCGTGACACAAGATGCGGGCGGAAAACTTTAAGATCGCGATCCGGCTCCATAAACGCATAACCAAAACAGCGCTGCAACATGGCATGCGTCGCCGGCTCGGCATAAACATCCAGAGGCCCCTGCTTGATCGCATTAAACCGACGCACATCATCGAGCCCCATGATGTGGTCGGCATGGGCATGCGTGAAAACTACAGCGTCGATTCGATCGACGTGATTAGCGACGCATTGCAGGCGAAGTTCGGGCGTCGTATCAACCAGAACGTCTGTCCCGCTGTAGGAGATCAGAACCGACGGGCGCGTACGCTGATCGCGCGGATCGCTGCTCGTGCAGACCGGGCAATGGCAGCCGATCATGGGAATGCCCGCGCTGGTCCCGGTGCCGAGGAAGAGGAGTTCGACCTGTGCCATCTGGACTGTTTATAGGGGACAAAATGCCGAAAGGGAAACCGAATTGAAGATAGATCATTTGGAGCCCGGGCAAGCCAGAGGTAAAATTCTCAAACCTTCGGAGGGTCTTCACGATGTCTAAAATGATGATGGCGGCGGCATTGGCGGGATTCGCTATTTCCACCCACGCCTATGCGGTTGTGCTCTATGACGGCTCCGCACCCGGCTCGCCTGCCTCACAGGGTTGGCTTTCGCATTACTCCATTCCCACAGGTGGAACCGAAACTGTCGGGACGGGGGAAACAACCTACGACTCTGGTCCGAGCAACAGCGAGCACGGCGGATATTCCAACGACAGCATCGTTGGCTCGCCTGTCAACGCCTCCTTCCCCACTCTCGACCGAACAGCCGGCTTCACCGTTACCGCCAGCCTACAAGAGCTGAGTGAATCCCACGCATCCAACGATCGCTCCGGCCTGAGCCTGATCGCACTCTCTTCTGACTCTTATGGCATCGAACTGGAATTCTGGCCAAACGAAATCTGGGCGCAATCCGGCCCGGCGTTCACCCACGCCGAAGGAATTGCCTACAACACCCTGGCAGCCAACGTCACCTACGCCCTGAACATCACCGGCTCCAATTACATTCTATTCGCCGATGGAAACTCAATCCTGACCGGAGCATTGCGTAATTACAGTTCCTTTGGCTATCCGTATACGCTTCAGAATTATCTCTATCTCGGCGACGATACCGGCAGCGCGCAAGGCGCATTTGAATTGTCCGGCCTGGCAGTCGCTGTCCCCGAACCGACAATGATCGGATTACTCGTGACCCCCCTGCTGCTTCTCAAACAACGCCGACGATCCCACAAACGCACAGTATAATCGCACCAAAGCCCACCGACAGCGGTCGGTGGGCTTCGTATAAGCGTTTACGATTCATCCGGCAACTGCTCAACCGGCGCCTCAGGCTTCCCGTTCGCGTTGGTATTCAAACCCAACTCCTCAATCAACCGAGCAGGCACCTCGCCAGTGTTCTTGCACTTCGGATACCCCGAACACCCGAGAAACGGCCCGCGCCGACCCTTGCGAATGATCATCGGCTTGCCGCAGTCTTCGCAGTCAATATCAGTGGCGATGTTGCTGGGGGTCACCGTCGCCGCCGCCGCGGGATTGCTGGAGATCACCTTGGCGGCCATCTCGCGGGCTTTTTCCCCTTCTTCTTTTAGCAGCGGAATCAACCCTTCAACCTGCGCCAGATCGGCGCCGGTCAACTTCTTGACCATCTTCGTCCCCCGGCACTTTGGAAACGATGAGCAACCCAGGAATGGCCCGCGCTTCGAATCGCGCAGAATCATCGGGCTGCCGCATTTTTCACAGGCGACCGTCGTGTTGATCTTGACCTTGGGTGGCTGCGGATTCCCGTCTTTATCCAGGTTGATAATGACATTGCAGCTAGGCTCACCCTTTTCATTCTTAACCGAGTAGCCCGAGCAGCCGAGGAATTCACCAAATCGGCCCTTCCGCTTGATCATCTCCCGGCCACACGTCGGACACTTGTGCTGCGAAACTTCACGCAACGTCGGCTTGCCCTGCGCATCGACCGGCTGCGTCGTGTTGCACTCACGATCTGAGCAAGCCAGGAAAAATCCCGTCTTGCTGATCCGATACAGCATTGGCTTGCCGCACTTGGCGCACATGTACGGCGAAACCGCACCGCCTGCATGTTCGATTTTACCCAGCGCGCCATCCACCACCGCATGGAACGGGCCATAAAAATCGCGCAGGAGCTTGAGCCAATCCAGATGTTCCGCCTCGATCTTGTCGAGCTTCAATTCCATGTCAGCCGTAAAGCCGACATCCATGATTTCCGGGAACGCTTGGATCAATTTGTCCGTGACAACCTTGCCCAGCAGCGTCGAATAAAACCGGCGTTCCTGCTGCTCAACGTATTCACGATCCTGAATCGTCTGGATGATGCTCGCGTAAGTCGACGGACGGCCAATGCCGAGCCGTTCGAGCTCTTTCACCAGCGATGCTTCCGTAAATCGCGGCGGCGGCTGGGTGAAATGCTGCGTTGGATCAATTTCGATCGGATAGACCGCCTGCTGCTCCTTCAAGTCCGGCAGCAACTGATCCTCGCTGGAAACGCCGGCGACTTTCATGAAGCCGTCAAACACCAGCTTGCGCCCCGTAGCGCGGAAAACGGCTTCGCCTTCCTTCGTCCCCGCGGCCAGCGTCACCGCCGTCTGGTCAAATTCCGCCGGCGGCATCTGACATGCAACGAAGCGGTTCCAGATCAATTGGTACAGCTTAAATTCATCCGGCGAAAGCTTGGCGCTCGCCTCACGCGAAGACATCCCCGCATCGGTCGGCCGAATCGCTTCGTGCGCTTCCTGGGCCGATTTATTCGATGACGAAAAGAAATTAGGCTTCTCGGGAAGATACTTATCCCCAAACGTTTTGCCGATGTATGACCGCACCATCGTCAGCGCGTCGCCGGACAGATGGGTCGAGTCCGTACGCATATATGTAATGTGTCCGGATTCATACAACGTCTGCGCGATGCGCATCGTCCGCTGAGCGGCAAATCCAAGTCGACTGGAGGCGGACTGCTGCAACGTGCTGGTAATGAACGGGCCCGGCGGCCGGCTGGTGGTGCGCTTTTTCTCAATCGACCGAATCGAAAAACTCGGGCAGGAGCCGATATGACCAACAAATTTGGTCAGATGCTTCTGCGGCCCTTTCGCCTCCGCGTCCTCGGTGCTGTCATCTTTATCAACGATAAAACCGAGCGCCTCGGCGATCTTCCGCGCAGCGACTTTATCCGACGCCTCAAATTTCTTCCCCGCGAATTCCACCAGATCCGCGCGGAACGCGCCATGATCCGCCAGCCATTTTTCTTTCTCAGGCTTGGTACGCTCGCCGTTGCCCGTGTTGGTCAGAAAATCAGTCCATTTCCCGACTAGCTCAACACACGTCTTCGCATTGGCGCTAGCGGTGAAGATCCCGCCGATCTCCCAATATTCTGTTGGAATGAATGCATCAATTTCGCGATCGCGATCGACAATCAGCCGCACAGCAACCGACTGCACTCGACCAGCAGATAAGCCGCGAGCGACTTTGCGCCAGAGCAGCGGGCTGATTTCATAACCCACGATGCGGTCGAGAATACGCCGTGCCTGCTGGGCGTTGACGCGATTGATATCCAGGTTCTGCGGATTCTTAAATGCCTTCTGAATCTCAGGCTTGGTGATGGCGTTAAAAATGACCCGGCGGACTTTGTCATCCGGAATCCCCAGCGCCTCTTTTAAATGCCAGGCGATCGCCTCCCCTTCCCGGTCCAAGTCGGTTGCCAGATAGACGTTGGGCGCATCCTTGGCGAGCTTCTTGAGCTCGGAGACCACCTTCCCCTTGCCGCGCTCTTCAATGATGACGTACTCAGGCTGAAACGTCTTGAGGTCGACGCCCATGCCCTTGCTCGGCAGATCGCGCACGTGCCCCATGGACGCTTTGACGATGTAATCGTCGCCGAGATACTTGTTGATCGTCTTGGCCTTTGCAGGCGATTCGACGATCACGAGGTTTTTACCGGTCTTCTTAGCCATGACCTTCTTCTTCAGCGCGGTGCTGCTCAAATGGTGCTGACCCGTGGTTCGTATCGACCGTCTTTCATCAAATCTTGATGCTTAACCCTTCGTTTTCTTGCGACAGCCTCCAGAGTAAGGGGCGGATGTTGTGCCGTTCCCCGGGCAACGTGTCAAGGGAAGACCACATAATTCGCCATGGAATGTTACGTCTATTACTGTCGGAGGTTCCTCTATAAACCCTTTTGATTCCGATAATAACCAAAGCCCCGGAAGGTCATTCCGGGGCTTGGCGTATGAACTCTTTACATTATAGGCTGCTAATCAGCTCCCGGCCTGCGGGACGCTTTCCCGGGGGCTTGGGGTCGGATTGGCTGCCGCCGCGGCCGCCAAGGCCGCCGCACGAGCGCCAGGGGCCGGTTCCTCAGCGGGAGGCGGTTCGGCCAGGTGCTTCATCCGCAGGTTCAGGTGCGGGTTGAACGCCGTTCCAGCCGGAATCAGGTGGCCGAGGATGACATTCTCCTTCAGACCCACCAGCGTATCGACCGCCCCGGCCAGAGCCGCTTCGGTCAGGACCTTGGTGGTCTCCTGGAAGCTGGCGGCCGAGATGAACGATTCGCTCTGCAGCGAGGCCTTGGTGATGCCCAGCAGGAGCGTCTTGCCGCGGGCAGGCTTGGGCTTCTTGCCCTTGGCGGGTTCCTTGCCGGCGGCTTCGGCGCCTTCGTTGGCGTTCTTGAATTCCTGCCGATTGATGACGGCACCTTCTTTGAATTCGGTCCCGCCGACTTCGGCGACCTTCATCCCTTGCGCCACTTCTTCATTCCCTTGGCGGAAGCGGAACTTGTCCACCACTTCGCCAGGCAGGAACTTGGTGTCGCCCGGATCTTCGACCTTCACCTTGCGGAGCATCTGATTGAGGATGATCTCAATGTGCTTGTCGTTGATCTTCACGCCCTGCGAGCGATAAACGTTCTGCACCTCGGTCAAGAGATACTGATAGAGCGCCTCTTCGCCGCGGATGCGGAGGATGTCGTGCGGAATCATCGGGCCGCGGATCAGCGCGTCACCGGCTTCGACGCGGTCGCCGGCATGCACCAGCAATTCCTTGTCCTGCGGGACATGGTGTTCGCGTTCCATGCCGGTTTCGTTCTTGATGTTGATGGTCATCTTGCCGCGCCGTTTGTCGGAACGGATTTCGATGGTCCCGGAGATTTCCGCCAGCACGGATGGATCTTTGGGCTTGCGTGCCTCGAAGATTTCCGTGACGCGGGGGAGACCGCCGGTGATGTCCATCGTGCCGGCCGCTTCGCGCGGCTGACGAGCCAACATCTGACCGGCAGATACCTTCTGGCCGTTCTTGACTTCGATACGCGCCTTGGACGGCAGATAGTGGAAGTCGAGGATCTTCCCGTCAGCACCTTCGATGGTGATGCGCGGATGGCGCTCGCCCTTGTGTTCGATGATGACGAGCTTGGCCCCGCCGCTGGTTTCGCCGGCGGCATGACGCTCTTCTTCGAGGCGGGCGGTTTCGCCCTCTTCGATGTCTTCGTAACGGATGATGCCGCCCTTTTCCGCCAGGATCGGCGTGACGTGGGCATCCCAGATCACCAATTGCTGGCGCGGCTTGACCTTTTCACCATTGGTGGCGATCACGGTCGAACCATAGGGAACCTTGTACTTCTCAAGTTCGCGGCCCTTGGCGTCGACGACTGCGATTTCGCCGTTGCGCTTGAGTGCGATGAGACGCTTGGTGCCTTCCTCATCCTTCACTTCGACGGCGTTGATATCGCGATGCTCCACGGTTCCGCCAGCGACGGACTTGATGTCGTTTTCGATCAATGACCCGGTGGCGACGCCGCCGGTGTGGAACGTACGCATCGTGAGCTGCGTACCCGGCTCGCCGATCGACTGGGCGGCGATAATGCCGACCGCCAAGCCTTCTTCGACAACCTGGTTGGTCGACATATCGATGCCGTAACAGCGGGCACAAATCCCGCGCGGAGATTCGCACGCCAGCGGCGAGCGAACGCGGATCGACTCGAGCTTGAGATCCTTGAGTTTGTCCGCCATCTCGTTGGTGATGACGGCATTCTCTTCGACGATGACTTCGTCGGTGATCGGATTGCGGATCGTGTCGCGGGCCGTGCGGCCGACGATCATGTCCTTCAATTCGACTTCGACGGTCTCGCCCTTATAGATGGTCGTCTTGGTCACGCCGTTGAGCGTGCTGCACTCGATCTCGTTGATGATGACGTTTTGCGCCACATCGGCGAGCTTACGAGTGAGGTAACCCGAGTCGGCGGTCTTCAGAGCCGTGTCGGCCAATCCCTTACGGGCACCGTGGGTGGAGGAGAAATATTCCAACACCGACAGACCTTCGCGGAAGTTGGCCTTGATCGGGGTTTCGATGATTTCGCCGGACGGCTTGGCCATCAAACCGCGCATCCCACCGAGCTGACGCATCTGGTCGACCGAGCCTCGCGCTTTGGAGGTCGCCATCATGTTGATGGGGTTCAGATAGCGCGGCATCTTCTTCTTGAGGCCTTCCTCCTTGGAAATCGGATGTCCGCCGTCGTCACGGTAATCGTTCTCCAAGGCCGTCATCAGATCATCGGTGACCTGCTTACGAGCGTGGGCCCAGATATCCAGAAGCTGGCTGTAGCGTTCCTGGTCAGTGATGGCGCCCATGCGGTAGTTCTTCTCAACGCGGTCGGCCTTTTTCTGGCCTTCGTCGAGGATGGTCGCCTTGGTGTCAGGGGTGCGAATGTCGGTGATGCCGAAGGAGAGGCCCGCCAGCGTCGAACGCTTGAAGCCGAGCTGCTTCATGTTGTCCAGCAGATCGATCGTCGCAGGACGACCGAGCTGAGCGTAGCAGTCGGCGATCACGCGCGACTGGCCGGCGCTGGTCAGCGCCATGTTGTAGAAAGGCATCGCCTTGGGAAGCACATCGTTGAAGATGCACCGACCGACGGTCGTGAGAATGACCTGACCTTTGTACTTGGCCGGCTTGGGCTGCGGAACATAATCGGGGTTCTTCCGCTTGCGGGCGGTTTCCAGCGCCTTCCAGGACTCTTCGCCCATCGGAAGCGCACCAGACTTGTCGCTGGGCACAACCTGCGTGCGGTCAATACGCACAAAGACGCGTGTGTGCATCGCGATCTTCCGCAGATCGAACGCCATGAGCGCTTCCTGCACATTATGGAAGAACGAATATTCGCCTTTGTCGCTTTCACGGTCGACAGTGATGTAATACGTCCCGAGCACGATGTCCTGGGACGGCGAAATGATCGGCGACCCGTTGGCCGGCGAAAAGATGTTGTTCGGAGCCAGCATCAGCACGTGCGCTTCGGTCTGCGCTTCGATCGACAGCGGCAAATGCACCGCCATCTGATCGCCGTCGAAGTCGGCGTTGAATCCTTTACAGACCAGCGGGTGAATCTTGATCGCGTTGCCTTCGACGAGCACCGGCTCAAATGCCTGGATGCCCATGCGGTGCAACGTCGGAGCGCGATTGAGCAGCACCGGGTGCTGATAAATGCACTCTTCGAGAATATCCCAGACTTCCGGATCACGCCGTTCGAGCATCTTCTTGGCGGACTTGATCGTGTCGGCCAAACCATGCTCTTTGAGCCGGCGAATAATGAACGGCTGGTACAATTCCAGCGCGATCTTTTTCGGCAAGCCGCACTGGTGCAGTTTGAGTTCCGGGCCGACGACGATGACCGAACGCGCCGAGTAATCGACGCGCTTGCCGAGCAGGTTTTCGCGGAAACGGCCTTGCTTGCCCTTGATCATGTCCGTCAAAGACTTCAGCGGCCGATTGGACGACCCGAGCACCGGACGACGGCAACGGCCGTTATCAAACAGCGCATCCACCGCCTGTTGCAACATCCGCTTTTCATTGCGGATGATGACTTCCGGCGCGTTCAGATCGACCAACTTCTTCAAACGGTTATTACGATTGATGATACGGCGATAGAGATCGTTCAAATCGCTCGTCGCGAAATTCCCGCTCTCCAGCAGCACCAGCGGACGCAGATCCGGCGGAATCACCGGGATCACATCCATGACCATCCACTCGGACTTGTTCTCCGAGCCGCGGATCGCCTCGATCATCTTGAGGCGCTTGGTCAGATCCTTGATCTTCTGCTTCGAATTCGTCTTCTCGATATCCGCGCGAACCTTGACCTGCTCGGCATTCAAATCCAACTGCCCGAGCAGCTTCTTGATCGCATCGGCGCCCATCTCGGCGTCGAACTGATCGGCATACTTGTCATATGCCTGCCGATACTCGTCTTCCGTCAGAATCTGCTTCCGCTTCAGCGGCGTCTTGCGCGGATCGGTGACAACGTAATCCTGGAAATAAACAATTTTCTCAATATCGCTGGTCTTCATATCCAGCAGCGCGCCCAGTCGGCTCGGCAGCGCCTTGAAGAACCAGATATGCACGATCGGAGCGGCCAGATTGATATGGCCCATTCGCTTCCGGCGAACGCGCGAGTGCGTCACCTTCACGCCGCAACGGTCGCAGATGATCCCCTTGTACTTGGTCCCCTTGTACTTGCCGCACGAACATTCCCAGTCCCGTTCAGGACCAAAGATGCGCTCGCAGAACAAGCCGTCCTTTTCCGCGCGATACGTACGATAGTTGATCGTCTCCGGCTTCTTCACCTCGCCGAACGACCACGAACGAATATCGTTCGGGCTGGCAAGCTGGATTCGCACGGAGCCGTAATCGTTAATCCGATCATAGACGGTTTCAGCCATGATTATCGTCTTTCTTCTCAAGCACGGGAACTTCACCCGTGTTCAATTTCACTTCAAAATCAGTGTCGCCGCTGCTGTCGTCTGTGCTCTACATAAAGATCAAGCATCCCGACGATTACCAGAATCGCAATTGACAACAAGCTCCAAAGCAGGCTGCTCATTACGATTCTCTGTTTGCGATTACATCATGTCCGCATCTTCATCTTCACGACCCAGCCCTTTTTTCTTCTCAAGCTGGATATTCAAACCAAGACCGCGGATTTCGTTACAGAGCACATCGAACGACACTGGCGTGCCGGCCTCAAGCGTATTAACGCCCTTGACCATCGATTCGTAAATTTTGGTACGCCCTTCGACGTCGTCCGACTTGACCGTCAGGAGCTCCTGAAGGATGTAAGCCGCTCCGTACGCCTCAAGGCCCCAGACTTCCATCTCACCGAAGCGCTGACCGCCGGTCCTCGCCTTACCACCCAGCGGCTGCTGCGTGATCAGCGAATACGGGCCCGTCGCACGAGCGTGAATCTTGTCGTCGACCAGGTGATGCAGCTTCATCATGTAGATGTAGCCCACGGTCGTCCGCTGTTCGAACGGCTCGCCCG
Organism: Tepidisphaeraceae bacterium; assembly: GCA_035656825.1. Classification (GTDB taxonomy): domain Bacteria; phylum Planctomycetota; class Phycisphaerae; order Tepidisphaerales; family Tepidisphaeraceae; genus DASRRR01. The sequence continues at coordinate 39,986 of DASRRR010000040.1, forward strand.
TCCGACCATCGTGCAACTGCACCTTGCCGCCATAAGGCATCTGCACGTCCAGTTCGCGATTGTGCAGGACCTTCTTGTCGCTCTTCCGCTGCTTGCGGCGATCGGTGACCGCCTTATTGGCCTCTTCGACGCACTTGAAAATCTCGGTTTCAGTGGCCCCGTCGAACACCGGCGTGATCGCCTGTTGCCCGAGGACCATCATCGCCCAGCCGAGGTGGGTTTCGAGGATCTGCCCGACGTTCATACGCGAAGGCACGCCCAACGGATTGAGCAGGATGTCGACCGGAGTCCCGTCTTCCAGGAACGGCATGTCTTCCTCGGGAACGATGCGGGCGATAACGCCCTTGTTCCCGTGCCGACCGGCCATCTTATCGCCGACGGACAAGGCGCGCTTCGTGGCGACATACACCTTGACCATCTCAAGCACGCCCGACGGAAGTTCGTCGCCGCGCTTCATGTGTTCCATGCGGCGAATCTTTTCCTTGAGCACCGCCTGCACGCGCGGCCAGAACCGGCCATACGTATTGGCCGCCTGCTCTTTGCTCTCTTTCGAACCCTTCGCCCAGTCCAGGCTGAAGTTTTCGACCTGTTCCATGATGACGTCGACGATTTCGCTGGCGCCGACCTTCTGACGCGTGTTCGGGTCGACCATCGGCGTCCCGGTCACATCGTTCATCTCCGAAACCATCTGCTTGAAGATCTCGATGGCGCGGACGTTCATTTCTTTTTCGTACTTATCAATGTCCTTCTTCAGCGCCTTCTTCTGGTCGTCGGTCATGTGCATCCGGCGGCTAAACCGCTGCGTCGAGATGACCACGCCTTCTTCACCAGCCGGCATTTCCAGCGAGTCGTTCTTCACGTCCTCACCAGCCCGGCCGAAGATCGCATGCAGAAGTTTTTCTTCGGGAGTCAATTCCGTCTTCGACTTCGGAGCAACCTTGCCGACCATGATGTCGCCAGGGCCGACTCGCGTGCCGACGCGGACCACGCCGTTCTCATCGAGATTCGCTAGTGCGCGCTCGGAGACGTTCGGAATATCGCGAGTGAATTCCTCGCGACCCAGCTTGGTCTCGCGAATTTCGACATCGTATTCCTCGATGTGAATCGAGGTGAAGATGTCTTCTTTCACAAGGCGCTGGTTGATGACGATGGCGTCTTCGAAGTTGTAGCCATCGAAGGTCATGAACGCGACGAGCACGTTGCGACCCAGAGCCAGTTCGCCATTCTGAACGGCGGCGCCGTCGGCGAGGATTTGGCCCTTCTTGACGCGCTGTCCCTTCTTGACGATCGGCTTCTGATTCTGACAGGTCCGTTCATTCAAACCAACGAACTTGCGCAGGGCGTATTCGTCGGCGTTATCGATCAGGATTCGGCTGGAATCGACGTAAGTGATGACGCCGCCGCGTTCGGCGCGGACGACCATGCCGGAGTTTTGCGCGACAGGGCGCTCCATACCAGTGGCACAGACCGGAGGATCGGTCCGAAGCAACGGGACGGCCTGACGTTGCATGTTCGAACCCATCAATGCGCGGTTGGCATCGTCGTGTTCGAGGAACGGGATCAGCGCCGCCGAGACGGAGACCGTCTGGCGCGGGCTGATGTCGATGTACTGAACTTCCTTGCTGCTGACGGTGGCGAGGTCGCCCTTCACGCGAGCCAGGACGTAACCCTTTTTGACCATCCCTTCCTTCTCCACCGCATCCGGGGGAGCCAGGACGGCTTTCATTTCTTCGTCGGCGCGAAGGTACTTGACCTTGCCGTTGACGTGGCCTTCGTCGACAACTCGATACGGGGTAATGAGAAAGCCGTATTCGTCGATGTCGGAGTAGATCGCCAAAGAGGCGATCAGACCGATGTTGGTGCCTTCGGGGGTTTCGATCGGACAGATTCGGCCATAGTGAGAAATATGCACGTCGCGCACTTCGAAGCCGGCGCGTTTGCGGTTTAGACCACCCGGTCCAAGGGCCGAGAGACGGCGTTCGTGGGTGAGCTGGGAGAGTGGGTTCGTTTGGTCGACGACCTGAGAAAGTTCGCCGCGGCCGAAGAAGAAATCGATGGAACTGCTGATGCTCTTGGAGTTTACAAGCTCAGCGATCCGGCCGATCTCGTTCGGATCCTTTAGACTCATACGCTCCTGTACGGTGCGTTTGAGCTTGAGGAAACCCTTGCGGAGTTCTTCGGACGCCAGTTCGTCGATCGTGCGCAGGCGGCGGTTGCCCAGGTGATCGATGTCGTCGACGTAACCTTCGCCGCTGCGAAGCTTAAACATGTATTTTAAGCTGTTGACGAGGTCCTCGGACCGGAGGGTCATCACGGTTTCGGGGACGTTCTGGTCGAACTTGCGGTTGATGCGGAAGCGGCCGACGCGGCCGAGGCGGTAGCGGTTTTCGTCGAAGAATTTTTCTTCGAAGAGGGTCTTGGCTTTGTCGAGCTGGGGCGGGTTGCCGGGGCGGAGGCGGGCGTAAATTTTAAGTAGCGCGGCCTCATGACTTTCGGCGGTGTCGTCGGCGAGCGTGTTGAGGATCAACGGGTCGGTGACCTTGTTGACGACTTCGACGGTCTTGAGATTGGACGCCTGGATTTTGTTGAGGGCTTCGCCGACTTGGGCACCGGCCTTGACGAGTTCTTCGCCGGACTCGGTATCGATGATGGAATTGACGGCGTAGGCGGTCGCCTGAAGGTCTTTAACCTTCACGTTTTCAATGGGATAGAACTCGCGGATGATGGCTTCGGCGGTGCCATATTTGGCGTCCAAAGCGCGGAGGAAGGTGGTGGCGGGGATTTTGGAGGATTGGTCGATGCGGACGGCCAGGGCGTCCTTTTTGGTGACCGAGCATTCGATCCACGAGCCACGCTCGGGGATGACGCGGCAGCCGTGCAGCGGCCTATCTCCTTCCTGGACCTCGACTAAGAAGTCGACGCCAGGGGAGCGGTGGAGCTGATTGACGATGACGCGCTCGGCACCGTTGATGATGAACTCGCCGCCGCCGATCATGATCGGGACTTCGCCGAGGTAGATGTTATCTTCCATCACCTCGTCTTTGTCTTTGCGGACGAAGCGGACCTGGATGCGGAAGGGCATGCCATAAGTCAAGCGCAGGGCACGACATTCGTCAGTCGTGTAGCGCGGCTCGCTCAGGTCGTAGCCGATGTATTCCAAGCGAAGATTTCCATCGTAGCTTTCGATGGGGAAGACTTCGCGGAGGAGGGTTTCGATCCCCTCATTTTTCCGCTTATCGGCCGGGGTGTCTTTCTGCAGAAACCTTTGGTAGGACTCGATTTGGACATCGATCAGGTTCGGGATCGGCAGCGCATCTCCGCGCTTGCTAAAGTCGCGTACTTCACGCGTGATCATCAGCGTATCCTTTGCTCGAACAGGGGTGGGGCAGTGTCAATAACTATAGGCACGAGGTTTTGGTTGGTCTGGCCTTGGGCCTGATAATTCATGGACTTAGGGGGTTATCCGCGTGGGCGGGGTTGCCATAAGTCGATAAAATTAGCCACCTTACGTCAGTAAAGCGGCCTTGAGTGTCGGGTGGGGAGTCATTTCATCCGCCCGATTTTCGTTCATTAAGTTGGTTAGGATAACAACTAAAGGCGGTACGTCAAGCGCAACGGCGCGGCCGGAGCAATTCCATCTCCAAGGAGGGGAACGACTCCGGACGTTAAGACATTACAGAATGTTTGAGTGCAGCAGCCAACCGATTCATACAAAAATACCGTTTTCTATCGACGAAAGTCAACGGAAAAGTATAGGAAAGTGATGAAAAACTGACTAATAATTACTAAGTTTTTGGGTAGGGCCGGCAAGCTCGGCGGAATAGGCAAAGGGTGGGAAGCAGAATGAGGGAGGGCTCGGGGAGGGAGGTGAGGAGTTGGGTGACGTAGGTTGATCCGAATTCGGATTCGCGCTGGGCGAGGAACCCAGGGCTAAAGCCCTGGGCTTGGTAGAGGGAGCGGTCGATTAAGAGATAGTCTTGCTGGTCGATGATGCCGTCGTAGTTGAAGTCGCCGTTGGTCCAGCGGGGGTTTGAGATTTGCTTAGCGTAGTTTTTGTCGAGTAGGGCGTAGTCGTCGGCGTTTATTTTGCCGTCAAGGTTTGCGTCGCCGGGGAGAGTGGAGAGAAGGATAAGGGTAGTGGCGTCGACGGAATGGCCGGCGTAGAGGGCGGTTTGAGAGCCGGTGAGGCCGAGAAGTTGAGAGGCTTCGGAATAGGCGATAGCGGCGTTGGGGAGAGGCGTAGTAATCGTGTGAGCAGAGATTTGTTGGAGGATGGAATCGATGGGAGAGGTGGAGGAGTAGTTGAGGAGGGCGGTTCCGGAGAGGGAGAGAGAGCCTAAAGGGGAGGAGGCGGCGGTGTTGGTGAGGATGAGCGTGGAAGAGGGGGCGATGGTGATGGAACCGGTGTTGGTGAAGGAGGTGGCGTCGATAAGGAGGGTGGAGGAATTGGAGGCGGAGAGGGAGCCGGTGTTGGTGATGGAGGAGGCGAGGAGGGTAATTTCCTTGGCTGGGGTTTGGGCGGAGATCGCACCTTGGAGGATTAGGGAGGCACGGGAGGAAGTACCGACGGCGCCATTGCCGGAGCCGGTGTGGATGGTGATGTTTGGGGTGATGGTGAGGGAAGAGGTGGGGGAGGATGGAAGGATAGAAGCGGCACCAGAAGATCCGCTGTCGAAGGAAATGTCGCCGGAGGAACCAGAGAGAGTTGAAGGACCTGAGAAGAGAAGAGTGGCGTTGCCTTGAACGGAAATATGAGAATTGTTGAGTGTAAGGCCGGATTGAATCGTGAGAGTGGATCCGGAGGTGACAGTTGCGCTAACGGCAAAGGTAACGGCATTGAGGGTGCTGGTGGTGGCTGCAGCGGTAACGATGGTCGGATCATTGGTGGAGGCGGTGACAGTACCGCCTTTGAGTGTGCCACCTTGGAGTGTGAGGGAAGCGGCGTCGCTGGAGAGTGAAAGAGTGTCGTTGGAATTATCGAGAGTGGCCAGATTAGGGATGACGATGGTGGAGTCCGTGAAAGAGATGGGACGGATGCTGGCGGTGGTGTAGGAGGAGCCGGTGATTTGGAGATGGCTGTAGTTAAGGAAGATATTGGAGATCGAGGTGGGAGGAGTCGCGCTGAGGACGATATAGCTGCCGGCGTTGGCGGTGATGGTGGAGGAGTTGGACCAAGGTGTTTTGAGATTGAGGGTTGCGCTATTGAGGACGACGGGTTGAGTGAAGGAAGTGTTGGCGCTGGCGGTAAGGACGGCATCAACTAATACCGAGACGGGGGCATTTACGGTTGCGGCGGAGAGGGTGCCGCCGGAGAAGGCGCGGACGATGAGGGGCGTGGAGTCGGGAGAGTTGATGGTACCGGTGATGGTGCCACCGGCAAGGCCGAGAGGGAGGGAGGCGGAGAGGGCGAGGGGGGTGGAGTTTGCGTTGAGGGAGCCGGTGATATTGACGGGAGAGCCATCGGTAATAACGGTGCCGATGGAGGGTGGGGTGAAGGTGCCAGCAAGGTTGAGGGTGGAACCGTTGAGGGATTGGAGAGTGCCGAGATTGGACCAGTTGGAGCCGGTGAGGGTGAGGGATTGACCGGAAGTTTGTGCGGAGATGAGGCCGGAGTTAGTGAGACCTGCGGAGGAGATGCCGACGGTGCCGGAACCGATACCGGTGCGGACGACAGTGGTGAGTGGGATGAGGAGGGGGCTGCCGGTCGTGGGGGAGAGAACATTTGAGCTAGAGGTGCCATCGAAGGAGACGACGGAGTTAGCGGGGAGGGGAACATTGGCTAAGAGCTTTAGAGAGGTGGTGTTGCCGGTCGAGGCGAGGGAGAAGGTGTGGCTTTCGGCGGTGGTGCCGCTGGCAAGTTGGAGAGTAGCGCCGTTGCGGATAGAGACATCGGTGAGGAGGTTGACGGAGGTGAGGGTGGAGACACCGGAGAACGCGATGAGAGGGGTTGAGTCGGGGGAGTCGATGTCGCCGCCGGAGATGGAGGCGTTGTTCGAGAGGTAGAGAGAACCGGTAGAAGCGGAAAGAGTGAGGGGATGTGAGGGGTCGGAGTTATCGAGGGGGCCTTGGAGGAGGACTTGTCCGGTGAGGCTGGTGAAGGAACCGAGGCCGGCGGTGGTGAGGGGGCCGGTGAGAGAGAGGGAGCCGCCGTTGGAGGCGGTGATGGTGCCGGTGTTGGTGAGACTGCCGGCAAGTGTGAGGGGATGGTTGGGGTTTTGGGCGAGAACGGAGCCTTGGATAAGGAGGGGGAGAGTGCCGCCGCCGACGATGCCGCCGCCAGAGGCGGTGGAGATGGAGATGCCGGGTCCGAAGGTCATGCCGGCGGTGAGACCTGGGGCAAGGGTGTAGGAACCGCCGCCGTCGAAGATAATTTGTCCGGTGCCGTCGACGACGGGGTTGGCGTTTTGGCCGAGGTTGACGAGGAGGGAATTGGAGCCGGTGAAGCGGAGGGTGCTGTTATTGAGGTGGAGGCCGTAGTCGATGGAGATGCCATAGGGTGCGGGGCCGGTGATGACGGCGTCGCCGGCGAGTGTGACACCGCTGAGGACAGGAATTCTGGGGTTGCCGGTATAGGAGCTGAGGTCGCCGATGATGAGTTGCGAGCCGCCGGTGGTGGTGACGGTGCCGCCGGAGATTTCACCGAAGCTTGTGACGGTGAGGGAGCCGAAGAAATCGGGAGAGAGAACGAGGTTGGAGCCGGTGTTGTTCAGGAGGCCGTTGAGTTGAACGGTGGCGGAAGAGGCGTTGAGGGTGCCGATGCCGGAGGTGGAAAAGACGCCGCCGAGGATGAGGGTGGAGTGGTCGACGAGGATGGTGCCGTTGTTAGTCCAGGAGCCGCCGAGCTCGAGGGTTGTGCCGTTAATGGCCTGGATGGTGGCGTTGTTGGTGAATTTACCGATGGTGTAGCGTCCGGGGTTGATGGAGATTTTTTTGCCGGGGGTTTCGGCCGAGATCAGGCCGTAGTTGGTGATGGACCAGGGGTTGCCTTGGGTGCTGATGCCGCCGACATAACCGGAGCCGGTGCCAGTGCGGACGGCGCCGTCGGCACCGATTTCGGCCCCGTTGGGGCCGAAAGAGCCAGTAGAGGCGCCTTGGAATAAGGCTTGGCCGCTAAAGGGGTCGGACTGAAAGGAGATGCTCGAGCCGGTGAGATAGAGGGTATGGCCGGGGGTAAAATTGGCGGAGCCGACCAACAGGAGCGAGGCGCCGGAATCGACATAGAGATCTGTGTCGACGGAGACATCTTTGAGTGTGAAGCTAGGGTTCAAACCTTCATAGGTAACGTGGAAGGAGGAACCTTGGGATGTGGTGATGGAGCCGCCGGTGATGGAGCCGCCGTTGCTGAGGTTCCAGGAACCGTTGGCGGCGTTGAGGGCAATGATGGCGTTGGCGTTGTCGAGGGCGCCACTGATGACGAGTGTGCCGCCGGTGCGTTGGAGGGTGCCGATACCGGCGGTGGTGAAGGCACCGCCGAGGGCAAGAGTGCCGGCAGTAAGTTTTAGGATGCCTTGGTTGGTCCATTGGGTATCGATGCCGAGGGTGGTATTGGGGGTGGAGGACCAGAGGGTGCCTTGGTTGATGAGAGTGCCATTGGCGAGGTATTGGAAGGAATCGATGCTTCCAGCACCGGCGGAGACGGTGACAGTTGCGTCGGGGGCGATGGTGAGTGAAGAGGGAGTATTGCCAACGGACTGTTGGAGACCGAGGGAATCGTTGCTAAGTGCGATAGTGCCGCCGCCGGAGAGGGTATGGGGACCGCTGAGGAAAAGGAGATCGGGGCCGGTGGCGGTGCTATTGGTGGTAAGAGTGGAGCCGGGGGTGAGGGTGAGGTCGCCGGAGACGGCGACGTGGGAGGAGGTAAATTGTCCATCGAGGGTGGTGGAACTGAGGACGCCGGCGGTGATGTTGAAAGTGGCGCCGGGGTCGGTGTGGACAGTCGTGTTAGCGATGGTCGCACCGGCGAGATTGAAGGCACCAGCGAGGACGTTGATGCCTTGGCTGGCGGTGAAGGTGCCGGATGTATCGACGAGCGTGGCGGAAGGAGAGTTGAGGGTAAAGGAATCAACGCTGACACTCGAGGTAAGCTGAACGGTGTAGGGTGAGCCGGGCGTATTGATGGTGACGTCGTAAGTCGTGCCGGCGGGATTTCCATTATTGGGATAGTAGGGAGAGGATGACCATTCAGAGGTATTGTTCCATGAGCCGCTGATGGGGAAAAGCCAGGTGGCAGTGGCGGCGGAGGTGAGATTTGTAGCGTACGGGGCAAACAAAGCGGCAACTGCAGCGGTGATGACAAGACGGATAGAGCGATTGTTATGTCTCATGGAATTCCCGCAGAAAGTTATGCCTGAGTGTTAAGCAGCAGAGGGGGCGGAGTCAAATGTTTTCTACGGGAGGGAGGGAGGTGATTAATTCTTGGACGTAGGCGTTGCCGAATTGGGATTCGCGTTGGGCTAGGAAGCCGGGGGAGAGCGTCTCGTTTTTGTTGACGATGTAGGGAGAATTGCCTTCTGGGAAGGTCTCGACGGTAAGAACGGTGGCGAGGATGTTGGTGGTGGGTAGGAGGAGGACGGGCGCGCAGGCTAAGAGGATCAGGGAACGAGTACGACGCATGGTTTCTCCTTTTCCGGCGATGCGGGGTAGCGGGATCAAATTTAGCAAGGGCGGAAACGTTGTACACTAAAATCTGCGCCGTTCCGTGGGGGGAAAGGTCATGGCCGGTGGGTTGCGTGCTTGTAGAAGTGAAACTGGAGAAAGAGCGCCATGTATATGGGATGGGGCGGTGGAGAGTGAAGGTCTGATAATGGATTATTTTGCGGTTTCTGATTCGGACTGGTGCTCGCCGGCGGTGCGGATTTGTTCGAGTTGTTTGGCGAGTTCTTTGACTTTGTCGGGGTGGGAGTGGGCGAGGTTGGTTTGTTCGCCGGGGTCGGTGGAGAGGTCGTAGAGGAAGCCTGGGGCGGGGACGGTGATGTCGTTCCAGGGGCCGAGGTGGTCGGTGACTTTGCCGGGGGGGATGAATTTCCAGTTGTCTTTGCGGATGGCGAGTTTGCCGGCGTGTTCGATGATTTCGGGGCGGCCTTGCTGAGATTGGCCGAGGAGGGCGGGGAGGACGTTGACGGAGTCGGGGGAGGATTTGGGGTCGGCGGACTGACCGACGAGGGAGGCGAGGGAGGCGGTGAAGTCGACCTGGGAGACGAAGGCGGGGGAGGTGACGCCGGGTTGGATGTGGCCGGGCCAGCGGACGATCATGGGGATGCGGGTGCCGCCTTCGAAGCGGGAGTATTTGCCGCCGCGGAGGGGGCCGGCGGGTTTGTGGTTGCCGAGTTTTTCGTTGGCGTCATCGACGTAGCCGTCGTCGAGGACGGGGCCGTTGTCGGAGGTGAGAATGACGAGGGTGTTGTCGGCGAGGTGGAGGCGGTCGAGGGTGTCGAGGACCTGGAAGACCTGCCAGTCGAATTCGACGATGGAGTCGCCGCGGGGGCCCATGGTGGTTTTGCCGACGAATTGCTGGTTGGGGACGCGGGGGACGTGGATGTTGTGGGTGGCGTAGTAGAGGAAGAAGGGGTGGTCTTTTTGTTTTTCGATGAACTGGACGGCCTGTTTGGCGAAGACGTGTGATATATCTTCGTCGACCCAGAGTGCGGAGGTGCCGCCGGTGAAGAAGCCGATGCGACCGATTTCATTGACGACGGCGTCGTGGTGGCCGTGGGACCAATTCATTTTGAGCTTGTCACGTTCGGTGAGGCCGGTGGGTTCGTTGGGGAAGGGGGAGTCGTAGTTGACGCGGAGGGGGTCGCCGGGGTTGATGCCGACGATGCGACGGTCGTCGATGTAGACGCAGGGGACGCGGTCGGCGGTGGCGGCCATGATGAAGGAGTGGGAGAAGCCGACGTCGATGGGGCCGGGGGTGATGTCGTGGTTCCAGTCGGCGGGGTGCTGGGTGGTGCCGAGGCCGAGGTGCCATTTACCGACGGCGGCGGTGGTATAGCCGGCTTTTTGGAGGAGAGCGGGGAGGGTGGGTCGGCCGGGTTCGATGATGAGGGCGGCGTCGCCGGGGAGGATGCCGGTGCCTTTTTTGCGCCAGGCGTACTGGCCGGTGAGGAGGGAGTAACGGGAGGGGGTGCAGGTGGCGGAAGAGGCGTAGGCGTCGGTGAGGCGGAGGCCTTGGGAGGCGAGGCGGTCGGAGGCGGGGGTAGGGGCGAGGCCGCCGTAGCAGGCGAGGTCGCCGTAGCCGAGGTCGTCGGCGAGGATGATGACGATGTTGGGATGGGGGGGGTCTGCGGCGCGGAGGGGGGCGGCGCATGTGAGAGCGGCGATGGTGGCGGCGGCGAGAGATGAATACTTCACGCGGGGGCTCCGTGGGTTGAAGGTTGGCGGCAGCATAGCGAGGGAGGCGGTTGGGGGTCTACCCGACAGGCGCGATTTTTTTGAACCGGCGGGGAGAGAGGAGGAGGAGCGAGGATAGAGGGTAGAGGATGGAGGATAGAGAGGGTTCGGGGAGTGTGGTGAGAAGTTCGGTGACGTAGGTTGGGCCGAATTGGGATTCGCGTTGGGAGAGGAGGGACCCCGGGCTGAAACCCGGGGCTTGGCTTAGGAGGAAGGATTTGTCGATGAGGAGGTAGTCGGCACTGTTTATGACGCCGTCGTAGTTGAAGTCGCCGTTGGTCCAGGTGGTGAGGTGTTTGGCGAAGCCACGGTCTAATAAGGCGTAGTCGTCGGCATTGACGAGGCCGTCGAGGTTGGCGTCGCCGTAGTAGGTGAGTTTGGTGATGAGGGTGGTGGAGTCGACGGGCTGGCCGTTCCAGGTGGTGAGGTTGAGCTGGGAGGCTTCGGCGTAGGCGATGGCGGTGATGTGATGGGGGTCGCTAGCGGCGGAGGAGGAGTTGATGGCGGTGGTGCCGGTCCAGGAGCCGGAGTTGTAGCCGGTGTGGAGGAGGGAGCGGAGGGTGGAGATGGGGGAGGAGCCGGTGTAGTCGATGATGAGGGTGCCGCCGGAGAGGTTGAGGGAGGAGGCGGAGGAGATGGTGGGGGTGGAGGTGAGGCGGAGGGTCATGTTGGGGGAGAGGGTGGGGGAGGAGCCGAGGGGGCCGGTGGAAGAGATGGAGAGGTTGGAGTGGGTGATGGAGAGGGAGCCGGCGGTCCAGTGGAAGAGGGAGGGGGAGGAATCGGAGAGGGAGGCGACGGAGAGTGAGCCGCCGGTGAAGGAGAGGGAGGAGCCGGTGAAGATGGAGAGTTGGCCGGTGTCGGTGACGTGGGCACTACCGGAGACGGAGAAGGAGGAAGCGCCGCCGGGGCCGCCGTTGCCGCCGACGTAGAGGAGGGTGGTGGAGAGGGAGCCACCGGAGATGGAGTAGGAGCCGGTGGCGTCGGAGTTGTAGCCGAGGACGATGGTGGAGGGTGTGTGGGTGCCGCCGGTTTGGATGATGGAGCCTGCGCCGTCGAGGCCGATGTAATCGCCGCCGGAGGAGGTGAGGGAGCCGGCGGAGAGGAGGTAGGTGCCGGAGGAGCCGTTGTTGACGCCGAGGTAGAAGGTGTTGGGGGTAGCGGAGCCGCCGGACTGGGAGAAGGTGGCGGTGCCGTTGTAGGCGACGTAGATAGCGCCGGCGGAGAGGGAGCCGGTGCCGGAGAGGGAGTAGAGGCCGGTGCCGGAGTCGCCGATGGAGATGTGGTCAGAGGCGGTGAGCGTGCCGCCGGTTTGGAGGAAGGTGCCGTGATCGCCTTGACCGACGCCGACGTAGGGGGAGATGAGATTGCCGGCGGAGAGGGAGTATGTGCCGGTGGAGCCACCATTGTTGGCGAGGAAGAGAGCGCCGATGTTGGAGGTGCCGCCGGACTGGTTGAAGGAGCCGGTGCCGTTGTAGCCGACGTAAATAAAGCCGGCGGAGAGGGAACCGGTGCCGGAGAGGGAGTAGGAGCCGACGCCGGAGTCGCCGATGGAGAGGTGATCGGAGGCGGAGAAGGAGCCGGCGGATTGGGTGAAGTTTCCGGTGCCGGCTTGACCGATGCCGGCGTAGCTGGTGGAGAGGGTGCCACCGGTGAGATTGTAAGAGCCGGTGGAACCGGAGTTGTTGGCGAGGAAGAGAGCGCCGGGGGAGTTTGTGCCGGCAGATTGGGAGAAGGAGCCGGTGCCGGAGTTGCCGACGTAGAGGTTGCCGGTGGAGAGGGAGGAGGTCGAGCCGGAGAGGGAATAGGAGCCGGTGGCGGAGGAGGATTCGCCGATGGAGATGTGGTCGGAGGCGGAGAAAGAGCCGCCGGTTTGGACGAAGGAGCCGGTGCCGTTGTAGCCGACGTAGGCGATGGGGGTGGAGAGGGAGGCGGTGTTGGAGAGGGAGTAGGCGCCGAAGGAGTTGGGATCGTAGGCGAGGAAGAGGCCGTTCTGGCCGGTGATAGTGTGGGTGCCGCCCGATTGGATGAAGACGCCGTTGCCTTGGTGGCCGACCATTTCGAAGCCGCTTTCGGTGATGGTGCCGGAGGTCATGGTGAAGGTGGTGGCGGTGGAGTGGGAGGAGGCGCTGAGGAGATCGACGGTGATGGAGTAGAGGGTGATGGCGGGGCCGGTGTAGTCGTAGTTGATGGAGTGAGGCGCGCCGTCGTTGAAGGAGAGGTAGACGCCGTCGCCGGTGGTGGGGACGGAGGAGTTGGTCCAGGCGGAGGCGACGGACCAGTTGCCGTTCGTGGAGCGGTTTTGGATATGGTTGGTGATGGCGTGGTAGCCGATGACGTCGAGGATGGCGATGTCGGTGGGGGAGATGTTGTTTTGGGTGCCTTGGACAGAGGCGGCGTCGAAGGAATCGGTGAGTCCGGGGGCCCAGTCTTCGGTGGAGTTGGCACCGTAGTCCATGAGTTCGGTTTTGCCGCCGTCGATGGAGAAGTAGCCGGGGTCGGAGTAGCTAACGTCGCGGACGCCGGGGGCGGAGTAGCGGAACATGTCGGCGGGCATGTAGGTGCCATTGGCGAGGGTGCCGAGGCCTTCATTGCGGCCCATGATTTCGGTGATTTCGTGTTCGGCGGCACCGATGAAGTCATAGTCGCCGGGGACGGCGCGGTTATTGGGGTCGAAGGTCCAGGGGATGTTGTTGCCGAAGGCGAAGGTGCCGTCGTTGTCGGAGTTGTTGGGGTTACTGGTGAGGCCGAGGGCTTTTTGGAGGACGCCGGGAAGGGCGAAGCCGGCGCCGCTGGTGGGATCGGGGGAGGCGGGGAGGTTGGCGTAGGCGATGGCGTCGGCGGGAGTGTGGGAGGTGGCGATGACGTCGCTACGGACGTCGGCGTAGGAATAGGCGTAGCCGTAGGACCAGCCGGAGCCGCCGAAGGTGTGGTCGTTGGCGTCGACGGTGATGTTGACGGTGATGTTGTCGCTGAAGAGGCTTTCGACCTGCTGAGCGGCGTATTGGGTGGCGGATTCGACGTCGGAGGCGTAGGGGAGAGAAGTGACGTTGGAGTCGAAGGTGAGATTGATGGTGAGGGCGCGGGCGGGGGAGAGGGGTGAAAGGATGCCGGCGGTGGCAGCGGTCAACACGATTCGGCGCAGAGTGCGCGGACGAGAGGGCAATGTGGCCGAGCGCATGGCGATGCTCTCATTTAAACGAGATGTAGGATGACCGACGGACTCACTCAAATATAGCAGGCAAATTGATAAAACTTCATAAAAATATGCATTTATTTGCAAAAATGGCGGTGGCGGCGTGTTAAATGGTATTGCGACGGCGGTGCTGAGGATAAGGAATATTTGTAGGGGAGTGCGAAGTGGCCCGAGGGAGTTCAAAAAGGATCGCCGGGAATCGCAACCCAAGCCACGACAACCAGAAACGGCGACTGGACCGCTGGGAGGCTATTTGGATATCGGGTGGGAGAAACAGGGGAACTAGGATTCGAACCTAGACAAGCAGAATCAGAATCTGCTGTGCTACCGTTACACCATTCCCCTAGAACAGTGGCTTGCGTGGACGAATTTACGCAGGGGGGGGCGAGGTGTCAAACGGGAGCTATGGAAGAAATGCAGGCCGGGGACGGCGTGACTCAGCTTGGATTTGAACGTCGTTGGTAAATGAAAGGCGTCAGTAGAATGCAAATCCGCAAAGTCATACTACCATCCCCCCTGCTTCATCCTTTACGATCTGTTTATGTTGGCCATTGTTGATATTCGGAATTTGACTCGGGCGTATGCTGAGCGAACGGCGGTGAATGATTTATCGCTGGCGGTTTCGGCGGGGGAGATATTTGGGTTTCTTGGGCCGAATGGGTCGGGGAAGACGACGCTATTTCGGATTTTGTCGACGTTGATGCCGGCGACGAGTGGTGAAGTGGTTTACAATTTTTCGGGGTCGTCGTTTACGCTGGGGGCTTCGTCGCTGTTTGCGATTCGGCAACATCTGGGGGTGGTTTTCCAGTCGCCGTCGCTGGATAACCAGCTTACGCCTTATGAAAATCTTCGGCATCATGGGCATTTGTATGGGCTGCGCGGGGCGGAGCTCGCGAGGAGGATTGAGACGCTGCTGGGGCGGGTGAATTTGTTGGATCGGATGAATGATCGGGTGGGGTCGTTTTCGGGGGGGATGCGCAGGCGGGTGGAGATCGCCAAGGGGTTGCTGAATCATCCGGCGCTCTTGCTGTTGGATGAGCCTTCGACGGGACTCGATCCGGGGGCGCGGATTGATCTGTGGAGTTATCTGCGACAGATTCAGGCGGAGGGGGTGACGATCCTGGTGACGACGCATTTGATGGAAGAGGCGGATCTGTGTTCGCGGCTGGCGATCATGCATCAGGGGCGCGCGGTGGCGGTGGGGACGCCTACGGAATTGAAATCGCAGATCGGCGGGGATGTGATTACGTTGCAATCGCCGGAGCCGGAGAAGGCGCTGGGATTCATCAAAGAACGGCTAGGGCTTACGCCGACGCGATGGGAGAATACGCTGCGGATTGAGCATGCGGATGGGGCGCATTTGATTCCGCGGCTGATTGAGGCGCTGCCGAATCTGGTGGATTCGATATCGGTGGGGAAACCTACGTTGCAGGATGTATTTATACGGACGACGGGGCATCGGTTGTCAGGCGATATTCCTGGACAACCTTGAGCATCATTGGACGGGCCTGGCGGTCGAGGAGGCGGGCTTTGCTCGGGCAGATGCCGAGTTTGCCGGCGGTCCAGTCGATGTCGCGGCCGCGGAGGTAGCGGTAGGCGACGAGTTTGCGGTAGGCCCAGGGGACGCGGCGGAGGAACCAGCCGCGGAATTGTTTGTCGCGCTGGAGATCAATGGGGAGGACGCCGGTGGCGGGGGGTTTAATTGCGGTGCGCGGGTTTCTTGCACGGGACGGGCGCTGGGCGGTGGGGGTGGAAGTCTGAATGCCCATGAGTTTGAAGGATTCAGCTTGCAGGCGTTCGGCGTGTTCGAAGGTGATGTTGAGGCGTTTGGCGACTTGCCATAGTTGCATGCGGCGGACGAAGCGGAAGACGACGAAGAGGCGGTATTCACGCGGAATGGCGCGGAGAAGGGTCTTGCGGCCTTCACGTTCGATTAATTTTTCCAGGGGGCTGCGGGCGGAATCGACGACGCGGTCGGCGGATTCGAGTTCGACGCAAGTATGGCGTTCGATGGTGACGCGGCCGGCGCGGACCATGAGGCCTTCGCGGCGGTATTCGTCGATCATGGCGAAGCGAAGACGCCGAACGAGGAAGGCGCTGAGGGGGATGCCCAGGGTGCAGTCGAATTTTTCGACCAACTGGAAGAGCAGCGCCATGGCGGTCTGCTCGACGTCGGTGAGTTCGACCTGGCGGCGGGCTTCGAGAGTTAAGCCTCGATGAATCTGTCGGGCGACTACCTGGGCGCACAGAGAATAGTGCATGGCCAGGGCGTTGCGATTGGGATCGTTGCGATGGTTTGCGTAAGCGTCGAGCAGAGCGTGGCCTTCACCCTGATTCAGCAGCGCGAAGAAGTCGCGCTTGCGAGTGGGCTGGGACGACGGGGCCGCCAACGCCGTGTGACCGATGAAGGTGAGCACGGGTCGCTCCTTGAAGAATGTCTCTACAAATCCGTTTGCCGAAGACGTCTAAAGAGACGTTTTAGGCAGGAGCAGGCGGACGAGAGACAGGAGCTTTTCGAACAGACGGTATGGGAATTTGCGCACGCTTCCCAGCCCGCACAGATCCGGTGAAGTGACACATTGCACAACCCTTTCGAGAAAAAAATCGGGTTGGCGGAGGCAATTGTTTCCCGGCCCCTGGCAACCCATAACCCGTTATCGGAGTTATATGCCCGGGTGCGGGAGCAGGTTCAGCTATAAATCAAATTTTTCTTATGGACCAGTCCGCTGCAGTTATTTGCAAACTACCAAAATGAGCGGCGAACAATATCAGCGGTTGGATGACGATTCGTGATAAACTGCGGCATTGCCTTGGATGTCGTTTTGATTTTGGAGGGAACAATGCGGATGGCAATGACTGGTGGGTGGCGATTAATACATTGGGTGGCAGTGGTGACGGTGGTGTGTAGCACAGCGATCGTCAGAGCCGATGATGAGAGGCAGAAGCCATTGCCGGCGGGTGTGGTCGGAGCATTACAAGCGATGGTGGAAGCGCAGCAATCAGGCGATTTGGACAAATATGCGGCGACGCTGGCTTCACCGGTGGAGCCGGTGTTTAGACTGCACGCGGATTCGGCGATCAAAGTGGGGGAAGCGAAGCGAAATTTGCACAAGGCGATGGTTGAGAAATTCGGACAGCGAGGAGGGACCGATCCATTCGCGTATGCCTTTGATGAAGAGCAATTGAAGGCGACACTACGGCGGCTGGTAGGAATTCACATCGACCAGGCAAGTCCCAGCGGCGATAACTGGAAGCTTCAGGTGACAACCACCGTGCGCATGCCTGATGGGAGCACGCGGACAATTCCGCAGGGGTTTATCGCCGTTGAATATGGCGCTGATTGGAAAGTGCAGGATCTGGCGATCGTCGGGCATCTGGCAGCGGAGAAAAAAGGGGCGGAGACGAACTGGGCGATTTATCGCATGTTTAACACGATGGCCGACGAGGTGCGGGCGGGGAAATATACGTCATGGGATCAGCCAATCACGCTGGCTAAGGCGGCGTACGATAAAATTACTGGTGCGGATGTTGCGCCGCCGGCGGGTCACGATGAATATATGGCGGGGGTGAAACTCTATCAGGCAGGGAATTTTGCCGGCTCGCTGGCGGCGTTCAAACAGGCGGCGGAGCTGGGTTATCCGCATGCGGCGTGCATGGTGGCGATCCAATATTCGGTTGGTCTGGGGATGAAAGAGGATGATCCGGCGGCGGTGGAATGGTTCGAGAAAGATATCGCCAAGCACGACGTGACGGCGGAGAATTTTCTGGGATCGATGATGCTGGAAGGAGACGGTGCGCCGAAGGATCCGGCGGAGGGGATGCGTCTGCTGAAGTTGGCGGCGGAGCAGGACAATGATTCGGCGTTTTTGAATATCGGAAGGGCGTATCTTTTCGGACTGGGTGTACCTAAAGATCCCGGCACGGGCATGCAGTGGTACGCCCGGGCGGCGGAGATGGGGAATGAGCAGGCGGCGTACTTCGTCAAATGGCTGGGGCAGTCGCCGGGCAATCGGTCGTTCAAAGACGAAGCACAGGCGTCGGCATATCAGCAGATTATGTTGCTGCGAGCCAATGCGCTGATGGCTGGACAGAGCGGGTGGCGCGAGAACGGCACATGGCGTGCGCCGGACGCGCAACGCGCCAGGGAACTGAACGCACAGGCCGATCAACTGGCCCTGGATAATGGGTTGGAATGAATATGGACCGAAACAGAATCGGCTTTTTGGGGGAGATGGCCCGCCATGAGCGAGCGCAGCGAGTCGAATGGAGCCGCAGGGAATTGAACCCTGATTTGCTGAATGCGATTCAGCCGTCATGCCATTAGACCACGGCCCCGGTCTGGGAGGGGGGAATTTTAGTGTAAGTCGTTCTGCCGTCAAGGCCGGTCGGAATTTAGAAAAAATACGCCGGTCCGCTTTGCCAAGCGGGGTTGATTTTGCATATAGTTATGTAAGCTATCCCACCTTACCGACTGACAACTAAGGGTTACAGGCAGCCATGACTCACACCGATGACAAGCAAAGTGTGTCCGACCAGGACATGGAACAGTTGACGGCGCTCTTTCGACTACTGTCTGATCGCACGCGCTTAAACATTCTTTTATTGCTTGGAGGAGGCGAGCGAAATGTCACCAATCTTTGCAACGCGCTCAATCTTCCGCAACCGACGGTGTCCCATCACTTGGGTTTACTACGAATGAACAACATCATCGGTTGTCGCCGCAATGGCAAACAGGTCTTCTATGGGATGAATGGGCGGGTGGATATCCCGACCGGGGGAGACACGCTGGAGATCGGGGTGGAGAAATTCACAGTGCGCATTGCGCGGAAGGCTGCAGAGCCGGAGAGTGTTTAAGTGGCACGGGCGGATTCGTAAAGTTTGACCATTTCGGGGACGACTCGGTCGAGGGAGTAGCGTTGTTCGATCATTTCCTCGGCGGCATTTCCGAGGGGTCGATAGGCCTGGGGGTCTTTTAGAATATCGATAGCTTTGCGGGCAAAATTTTCGATGTCGAAGAAGTCGGCGAGGAGGCCGTTCTGACCTTCGCGGATCATTTCCTTGACGGGCGGGGTGGCGGAGCCGAGGACGACGGCGCCGCAGCTCATGGCGTCCATCATGCTCCAGGAGAGGACGAAGGGGACGGTCAGATAGATATGTAGATCGGTGGTGGCGAGCAGGCGGGCGAGTTCGGGTTGCGGGAGCAGGCCTGTGAAGACGAAGCGGGAGAGGTCGAATTCTTCGCGGGAGAGGACCCAGTCTTTGAAGCTTTTGCCGCCGATGTAGTCGGCGTCGCCGCCGTAGGCGATGCGGTCGGCGCCGACGACGAAGAAGAGGACGTCGGGGTATTGTTGCATGATGCGTTTGGCGACGCGCATGAAGATGTCGAAGCCGCGCATGGATTCGAAGCCGCGGGAGACGTAGGTGACGATGCGGGTATTGGGCGGGATATCGCGGCCGGCGATGCGGCGGGGGGTGCCGGGTTTGCGGAGTTCGCCATTGAAGCCGTGATAGATCTGGCGGTCGACGCCGTCGAAGACGACTTTGAGATTGCGGGCGTCGTCAGCGGGGAAGCGGGAGCGCTGGAATTCGGTGGGGCAGTAGCCGACGTTGCAGTTTTTCAGGTCGAGGAGAATCATGGCGTTGCGGCAGCGCGAGCGGAGGTATTTGATCTCGGGGGTAGCCCAGCCGAGGTCCTGTCGGAAGTCCATGTCGCTCTCCGGGCCATGCGGGTGGTAGTAGTATTCGAAGAGATTGACGACGGGGACGTCGGGGTAGAGTTCGCGTAAAAATAAGGTTGATCCAAAACCGCTGTGTCCGACGATTAAGTCGGGGTGAATGTCGGGGCGCGCTTTCATGGCTTGAAAGACGGCGTCGCAATGCCAGACGCTGTTCTCGAAGGTGCGGGCGCAGAAGTGGGTTTTGATGGTGGCTCCGCCGGCGATCTTGTACTGGATTTTTTCGATTCCGCCGACGGTGCCGGGCGGGGTCTCGCTGATGAAGGTGCAGCGCCAACCTTTTTCCTTGACGAGGTAATTGGCAATGTGACCAAACTGGGCGGGGAAATTCGGGTGAACGTAGAGAACGTGCATACGTCGGAAATCATAGCGATTATTGGACCCACGTCGTCATCTGCTGATCATGCCGCGCCCGATAACATCGGCATCATCTGCGTCATCGTTCCACGCGGCAAATTCTGCGCATCTCACCTAAAGGTCTTCAACGGCCATCCGATATTAGATAGTCAGAACGGATAATCAGACAGCAGGAAGCGGGAGATCAGACGCAATGGCTACCATGAAGATCAAAGATGTACTCACCACCGGCGAGGTCGCGAAGATTTGTTCGGTCGCACCGCGCACGGTCAGCAAGTGGTTCGATTCCGGGGCGCTACATGGATACCGGATTCCCGGGTCGAAGGATCGCCGGATTCCGCTGAATCAATTGATTCGATTCATGAAGCAGCATGGCATGCCGCTCAATGGGCTGATGGCCGGCGGGACGCGCGTGATGATCGTGGACGACGAGCAGGACATCGTCGAGGTGCTGGAGAAGATCCTTGAAGATGAAGCCAAGTATGAGGTCGAAGTGACCCGTTCTGGTTTTGCCGCCGGGATCACCGCGGAGAAATTCAGGCCTCATGTGATTCTCATCGACGTGCATCTTTCCGATATCGATGCGCGCGAGGTGGTCAAGCAGATCAAGGCGAATCCTGACTTGCAGTTGACCAAGGTGATCGCACTGTCGGGCAAACTGACCGAGGATGAGCTGCGCGGCTTAAGCGTACAGGGGTTTGACGGGTTCCTTCGTAAGCCGTTCCATGTGCGGCAGGTGATTGAATCGGTGGAAGACGCGATGGCGGTTGTTTACTAACGAAATGAGTCATCGCTTGCCAGGCAACTGGCGCGGCGTGGGCGATCGCTCCGGAGGGGGCGATCGTTCTTGTTTATTTAACTTCTGAACCGACGGCGTCGGCAGAGGTAGTGGATGAGCCGCGACGGCGCTCCTGGCGGCTTTGCTGGTTGCTCCGGGCGAAGGCGCGAAGGCGCTCGTCGGCACGCTGGTCGACGGTAAGCTGATCGGCGGCGAGCTTGGCTTTTTCGTCTGCGAGGGATTTTTCCAAACGGGCGATGCGTATTGCTCGCTCTTTCAATCCCAGCTTCATCATCGCGGTTATTTTTTGCTTTAATTGGTAGCGCAGAACCGGGCGGTCGGAATCGGGGGCTTCGTGGAGTTGGCGCTGGAGAGCCCAGACTTCGTCGTCGGCCTGGACGAGGTTGACTTTGAGGTCGTAGAGTTCCTGATCGCCGTGGTCTTTAAGCTGGGTGAGGTCGCGATAGTGGCCCCAGACGGCTTTGCGAAGGGTGGCGTAACGCGGGGCGTCGGAGGTGCCCTGCTGTTCGATGGCTTTGAGACGGTTGGGGGAATACTGTCCCATAAACTCGACGACACTGTGCCATTCTTCTTCGGTGGGCATGTCGGTCGAGACTGGTTCGAGGCTGCGGCGAAGATGCCAGGGGCGGGAGGTGGGTCCAGCCGAGTCGGAGCGCACGGAGAGTTCCGGCGTTTGCGGCTGGGTCGTGGGGGCGTGATCCTCGGCAACGGCGACGCCGGCGATGGTCACCGCTAAAAGGCAGGCCAGGCGTTGAACTTTATTCATTGACTGAGTTCCTGCTGCTGGCCTTCATCGGCTTCGTCGGCGCGGGAGAGGGCATAAAGTTCTCCTTCGGCCTTGCGGAGGCCTTCGTGCGACGGGTGCTTGAAGGATTGTTCAAGCTCGTCGGCAATCTGCTGATTATCGTCGGGGGCGGGCTGGTCGTCTACCTGTAACTGCTGCTGAACCTGGGATGAATCGGCGACCGCGCCCAGGTCGGAATGCATGGGAGTGTTTCCCCACCAGACCAGGAAGGCGAGGAAGATCGCCGCGGCGGCGGTGGCGGGGTAGGACCACCAGGGGAATTTGAGGCCGACGACTTTTTGCGCCATGGTGGGTGGGGCGTCGGGACGGGTGAACTGCCACTGGTGGATCATCCGGCTGACATGACGCTGCATAATGCGAGGGTCGACCGGGAGGCGCTGGGTCTGGTCGGCGTGCTGTAAGGCGGCATCGGTCTGGATCATTGAGGCGCGCAGAGCCTCGAGATCGGCGCGCATCTGCGGGTCGGCGCGGAGCATGGCATCGGCGCGATTCTGGTCGTCGGACGACAACTCTTCAGCGGCGTAGAGGACGAGGATCGAATCCCGATCCAGTTGGTCTAACAAAGTCTTCATGTCGCACTCTTCTGACTAGGGTCTTCTTCCATGATCTGTTTGAGCTTCTGCATGGCTTTGTGCATGCGCCCCAGGGCGGTGTTCAAGGGGCAGCCAAGCATTTCGGCGATTTCCACAAATTTCATGCCGCTGTAGTAGCGGAGCATCACGATCTGTTTCTGATTGTCGGGCAGAGATTCGATGGCGGCTAATAACTGACGTTCCTGCTCGGTGGCTTCCATCCGGGCGCTGGCGGCGGGGGCTTCTTCCTCC
Organism: Tepidisphaeraceae bacterium; assembly: GCA_035656825.1. Classification (GTDB taxonomy): domain Bacteria; phylum Planctomycetota; class Phycisphaerae; order Tepidisphaerales; family Tepidisphaeraceae; genus DASRRR01. The sequence continues at coordinate 62,088 of DASRRR010000040.1, forward strand.
GTGACCAGCTTTAATCCCTGCTTGGCGTTTTTTTCGCGGCCTGCGGACCTCCAGTAATCATTGGCCTTGTTCGTCGCGATGCGAAACAGCCAAGCCTTAAAGCCGCCGGAGGTGGACCGCACGTCAAACCGGTCGATGTGTTCGAGCACGCTCGTCCAGGTCTGCTGGTGCAGCTCTTCGGCCAGGTTTTCGCTGCCGGCGACCCGTTGAAGGTATCGCAGCAGCGATTGGCAGTAGCGCTTGACCAATTCGTCGCCGGCGGCGGCGTCCCCGTCGCGGAGGCGCTGCGCAAGCGATTCATCGCTCATCCCGGCCGGGGACTGACTCTTCGAACCTATTCTCCAATTCGTTCCGGACATACCGGCCGTTCATCCCTGTAAACGCTTGAGACCCCCTATTATTGCCTGACAGCCCACTTTATGAAACACAGTACCCATAAGGACTTGGGTTCTTCCCTTTTCTCAGGGGTGGCATTTACAATTAGAGACATGCGTGACCCAAGAATGCAAAAGCTTGCTTCGGTGTTGGTAAATTATTCGGTTGGCGTGAAGCCAGGGAACCTGGTGCGGATCTCCGGGTCGCATGTGGCGATCCCGCTGATTCAGGAGATTTATCAGGAAGTGCTTAAGGCGGGAGGGAACCCGTTTGTGCGCATGTCGGCGGAGGTGCTCGATGAATTGTTTTATAAACACGCCACCGATGCGCAATTGCAGTTTTTGAATCCGATCGCCAAGTATGAGTATGAGCAGATTGACTGCTCGCTGGGGATCTGGGCGGAGGAGAACACCAAGGCGCAGTCGAACACGGACCCCAAACGTATGAGCATGGCGTCGAGCGCGCGCAAGCCATTGCTGGAAGTGTTTTTCAAACGGGCGGCGTCCGGGGCGCTGCGCTGGTCGGGGACGCAGTTTCCGACGCAGGCGTCGGCGCAGGATGCAGAGATGTCGCTGAGCGAGTACGAGGATTTTGTGTTTCATGCAGGGAAGCTGAATCACCCGGACCCGGTGGCGGCTTGGAAGGAATTGTCCAGGCAGCAGCAGCGGTTGATTGATTTCCTGCAAAAGAAAACGGATTACCGCGTAGTGGCGGCCAATGGGACGGATATCCGCATGTCACTGGATAATAAGACGTGGATCAATTGTGACGGCCATGAAAATTTTCCGGATGGCGAAGTATTCACCGGGCCGACGATTGATTCGGTCAATGGGCAGCTCAATTTCTCCTTCCCGGCGGTGCATCATGGCCGCGAATGCACCGACGTGAAATTGACGTTCAAGAACGGCAAGGTCGTTGATGCGCAGGCGTCGAAGGGGTTGGATTTTCTGATGTCGATGTTGGAGATGGATGGGGGAAGCCGATTTTTAGGGGAGTGCGCGATCGGGACGAATTACGATATTAAGAATTACACACGCAATACGCTGTTTGATGAGAAAATCGGCGGGACGGTTCACTTTGCCCTGGGCGCGGGGTATCCAGAGTCGGGGAATTCAAATGAGTCGGGGCTGCACTGGGATATGGTGGTTGACCTGCGCCAAGGCGGCTATATCGAGATCGACGGGCAGCGTGTTTCGGAAAATGGGAAGTTCGCCAAAGAAGGATTTCCGACGGCGGGTTAGTCGCTGGTGTAGACCTTGTGACGCGGTCGGCCGCGGAGGATTTCGGCGGTGCCCCAAGAGGTGACCTGGCGGAATTGCGGGCTTTGGATGAAAGCGGTGAAGCTGGTTTTGTCCTGCCACTGGCTGAGGATGACGTAAGAGCCGACGGATTGGACGTCCTCGTACATGTGGGATTCGACGTGGCCGGGGACGGATTTGAGATATTCGATGACGTTGATGAATCCCTTTTCGAATTCTTCCTCTTTGCCGGGGATTACTTCGTATTGCATTCCGACGGTGGTCAGCATTGATCTGGTTCCTTCTATTTACTGATTATGATTCTCGCCGCCCGGGAGTCATCACGCCACCCCCCAGAGGAAGTAGGCGGCGAAGGCGGCGGCGGTGGCGTACATGAGGGGGTGGGCTTCGCGGGGGCGGAAGGAGAGGAGTTTGATGAGGGAGAAGGTGATGAAGCCGTAGCCGATGCCGTGGGCGATGGAGAAGGTGAGTGGGATGGTGAGGAGGATGATGAAAGAGGGGATGGCGGTGTCGAGCTGGTCGAAGTTAATGCGGGCGAGCTGGGAGGTCATGAGGAAACCGACGAGGATGAGGGCGGGTGCCGTGGCGGCGTCGGGGACGGCGGAGACGAGCGGGGCGAGGAAGAGGGAAGCGAGAAAGAGCAGACCGACGACAATGGAGTGGATGCCGGTGCGGGCGCCTTCGGCGACGCCGGCGGCGGATTCGATATAGGAGGTGTTGGAGGAGCAGCCGAGCATGCCGCCGATGGAGGCGGAGATCGAATCGACGATGAGGATGCGGCGGAGGTGGGGGATTTGACCGGTCTTTTCGTCGAGGATGTTTCCTTCTTCGGCGACGGCGGTGATGGTGCCTAGGGTGTCGAAGAAATCGACCATCACAACGGAGAGGAGAATGGGGAGAAGGTAGGGATAGATGTGGCCGGTGACAGGATCGTGACGGAAGAGATTGGCCAGCGCGCCGGCAACGTCGGCCTGGAAGGCGATTTGGAAATCAGGGCGAGAGAAGAGGGTGGTGGGGAGCTGGGTGACGTGGAAGAAGAGGCCGACGAGGGTGGTGGAGATGATGCCAATGATGAGGGCGCCGCGAACTTTGCGGGCGAGGAGGATGGAGGTGAGGACCAGGCCGATGACGGAGGTGGCGGTGATGGGGTCGCGGAGATGGCCGGGGCCGACGAGGGTGGCGGAGTCGGAAACGACGAGCCGGGCATGGGTCAGGCCGATGAAGGCGATGAAGAGACCGATGCCGGCGCCGATGGACAGGCGGAGATCGCGGGGGATGGCGCGCATGACCGATTCGCGCAGGCCGAAGAGGACGAGGAGGAGGACGAGTAGGCCGTCGAGGACGACCAATCCCATGCCACGTTGCCAGGTGCCTGCAAGTGGCATGACCTGGAAAGCAATGACCGCGTTGAGACCCATGCCGGCGGCGAGGGCGATGGGGAAGTTGGCGAGCAGGCCCATGAGAATCGAGCAGACGCCAGCGGCGAGTGCGGTGGTGGCGATGGCGGATTCTTTGGGAATTCCAGCGGCGATGAGGATGGAGGGGTTGGCGACGAGGATGTATGCCATCGTGAGGAACGTGGCGACACCGCCGCGGATTTCGCGGGGGAGAGTGGATTTGCGGGCGCGCAGGTCGAAGAGGTCAGGCCATGCCATGATCCTGCGGTTATCCCGGCTGGGCGGGTCGGTGTCAAAGGCGGGTTTAGTTTTCGCGTCCGCCACGATCGAGGAGGTCTAGGAGCAGGCGAAGATCGATCGGTTTGCGCATGTATTGAACATCCTGATCGCCGGTCAGGCGTTCGATACGTTCGCGGCTGGTGGCGGTGATAAGGACGGGGATCACGTCTGGATGATCACGTTTGAGCCTGTGAATGAGGTCCATGCCGTTCATGCCGGGGAGGTCCAGATCAACCAGGGCGAATTCGGGGACATTGCCGCTGGAGACTAGGTCTAATGCTTCCTCAGCCGTGCGGACGGCCTGAGTGTCGTGTCCGCTTAAAATCAACAAAGCCGAGAGAGCGCGGCGTGAGACGGCTTCGTCTTCGACGATTAGAACGCTATGCCCGGATAATGTTTCCTTAGAATGCCACACAACCTTACAAACGCAATGTGCGTACCATTTTGGCATTTGGGCCTTATGGCAGGATGCGGGCAGTTGTACAGCAAGAGTTCGGTTAATTAGCCGACAGCAAGGCGGACTTGCCGCGACAAACGTCAACCGAACTCTCTTTGGTTGTAATCGTAGTTACTGGGTTATGGGTCTGTCGGAAGCAAATTCGGCGGCCAGATCGATTCGGCTTTAGGGAAGTGATGGAGTAGTATATGGGAATGAGTCAGCTCCGTGAGTTGTCACCGTTGGAACAGATGATTCAGCAGCAGGTCGTGGATCGGGGGATTCAGGATGAGCAGCTGCTGGCGGCGTTTCGGAAGGTGCCGCGCGATCGGTTCTTTCCGGCGGGGTCGAAGGATGCGGTGTTTGCGGATCGAGCAGCGCCGATCGGACATGGACAGACGATTTCGCAGCCGTATATGGTGGCGCTGATGACACATCGGCTGGAGTTGAAGCCGGAACATCGGGTGTTGGAGATCGGAACCGGCAGCGGATACCACACGGCGATCGTGGCACAGTTGGCGGGGGAAGTTTATACGGTTGAGAGGGTGAAGCCGCTGTTGGATGGTGCGTGGGAGCGGCTGATGGAACTAGGGGTTCGCAATGTTCACTTCAAGCACGCGGATGGGACGATTGGATGGAAAGAGGAAGCGCCTTTTGATCGGATCATCGTCACGGCAGGTGCGCCGGAGCTGCCACGGAAATTGCTGGAACAGTTAAAGGACGGCGGAATCGCGGTGTTGCCGATCGGACCGGCGGATGAACAGATGTTGGTGGTGGTGAAGAAGAAGGGGGAGGAATTGGAGCAGACTGAGGTGGTGCCTTGCCGGTTTGTGAAGTTAATCGGGCAGGAGGGGTGGCGCGAGGAGAAGGGAACCCAGGGCTGAAGCCCTGGGCTTGGCGGGAGGTGGGTTGGCTGGCGGATTGAACATTGCCGTGGAGGAGCTAAGCGGAGTGGGGCCTGGGAGGGCGAAGGAGTTTCATGCGCTTGGGGTCAAGACGCTGGGGGATTTGTTGGAGTATTTTCCGCGGGACTATCAGTTTGAGTCGTCGGAGTTGACGATTAAGGAATTGCGCCCGGAGCAGATTCAGACGGTGCGTGGGGAAGTGGTGGCGGTGAATTACGTGGCGTCTCGGCCGCGGGCGCGGTTTGAGGCGACGATCGATGATGGCACGGGGAAGTGTGCGCTGACGTGGTTCAATGCGGCGTGGATGCGGACGAAATTTCATCCGGGGATGTATGTGCGGGTGAAGGGGAAGGTGGGATTTTTTCGGAATTTTCCGCAGATGGTGAATCCGAAGTGGGAGCCGGTGGAACCGGGGGAGGAGAAGATCGGGGAGTCGCAGTTCCGGGCGATTTATCCGGCGACGGCGAAGCTGAATAGCGAAGTCATTGAGCGGATCATCAGTGAGAATCTGGATGCGGCGGTGGCGGGGGTGGAGGAGTGGTTTGAGAATGAGCTATTGGTGAAGCACCGGCTCATGCGCCGTGCCGAGGCGTATCGGCGCATTCATCAGCCTAAGGATTTACGCGAGGCGATGGCGGCGCGGCGACGGCTGATTTATGACGAACTGATGTTGATGCAATTGGGGTTGGGTATTTCCAAGCGGCTGCGCGATGGGCGGCTGTCAGCGCCGGTGTTGCGGATTGACAAGCTGCTGGATGAGCGGATTCGCAAGCGGTTTCCGTTTGAGATGACGGGGGCGCAGAAAAATGCGGTATATGAGATTTTGCACGATATGCAGTCGGGCCGGCCGATGAATCGGCTGTTGCAGGGGGATGTGGGGAGCGGCAAGACGGCGGTGGCGCTGTATGGGATGTTGACGGCGGTGGCGAACCGGATGCAGGCGGCGATCCTCGCGCCGACGGAGGTGTTGGCGGAGCAGCATTATCTGACGCTGTCGAACCTATTGAAGGATTCTTCGGTGGGGATTGAGCTGTTTACGCATCGCACGAAAAAGCAGAGCAAGGGCAGCATCATCAAGGCGCTGGCGGATGGGCGAGTGCATCTGGCGGTGGGGACGCAGGCGCTGATTCAGGAGGATATTGAGTTTGCGAATCTGGGGCTGGTGGTGGTGGATGAGCAGCATCGGCTGGGGGTGAGGCAGAGGGCGGTGTTGAAGGGGAAGGGGTTGTCGCCGCATTATCTGGTGATGACGGCGACGCCGATTCCGCGGACGCTGGCGCTGTCGTATTTTGCGGATTTTGATTTGAGCGTGATTGATGAATTGCCGCCTGGGAGGCAGGCGATTCAGACGAAGTGGATGAAGGGGAAGCAAGGGGGGAAGGCGTATGAGTTTATCCGGCGGGAGGTGGAGGAGGGGAGGCAGGCGTATATTGTGCTGCCGAAGATTGATGATGACGGGACGGATGAGGGGAAGAGCGTGGTGAAGGAATTTGAGAGACTTGGGAAGGGGCCGCTGAGTGGGCTGCGGCTGGCGGTGTTGCATGGGCAGATGGCGACGGAGGAGAAGCAGGCGGTGATGGCGGGGTTTCGGGCGCGCCAGACGGATGTGCTGATTGCGACGACAGTGATCGAGGTGGGGATTGATGTGCCTAATGCGACGGTGATGGTGATTGAGGATGCGGATCGGTTTGGGTTGTCGCAGTTGCACCAGTTGCGCGGGCGCGTGGGGCGCGGGGCGAAGCAGTCGCAGTGTATTTTGCTGGGGGACCAGGCGACGGACGATGGAATCGCGCGGATCAATGCGATGGTGAAGCATTCGAGC
>DASRRR010000041.1:0-17435 GCA_035656825.1 Tepidisphaeraceae bacterium
CCGGCGAATACTGCTTGTGCAGCACCAGATCGCAGGCATCATCTTTGAAGACCGTCGTGAAAATTCGTTTTGCCATTGCCATCGCTCCTTGCCGGCAGCATCGCCGACCGTGTGAGCGCCAACCATTCGTTGGGAAGGCCAAGATGACGCTAGTTGCCTTATGGGCCGAGTTAATACCATTAATTTTACTCACGTTGATAGATCCAACAAATTATTGGCAAGGAAGGGATGACGACGCGAGAGAAGCAAAGGTCAAGCATGTAAATAGGAGCGAGATGGCGATAAATGTGAACCTCATTCGTTCCATGATGCCTCCAGCAACGACAGCGAATACTGGAAGGCCGCCTGTGGCCTCGTCCGTGGGCACCGTGCAAGGCTAAACTTGCCGACAAGCTACAGGGAGTCAGTAGCGGGCTTCGGCCTCCCATCCGGCGACTCCAAGTCAGATTGGCCGCTGTAAAGTCGCTTGGTTGGGTTGTCAAAAATATCGCGGATCAACTCTTTGACGAATTCAGCCTCCACATCCGAACCGTCCTTACGCATTTTGACTACAAGATCGCGGTAAGATTCAAGGCTTACACTGATAGCCGCTTTAAAGGCATACTCTTCCTCTGCTCGCCTCTCACGTCCGTACTGGCGTGCCACGAATCCAAGGAGAAACGTTGCTGGTATTGCGATAAGAAGACGCGCGAAGTATACGGATATCTTAACATTGGTGGTGGCAACGGAGTCGGCGAAGAGATATCCAAGAATTCCAGCGCCGACCGTTCCCAGCACTAAGAGTGCACCCCAACCGAAGACCCTAAAGGCGAGCCACCACTGCCGATTTCCAAAGGCCCTGAATAATGATATTCCAACGGCCTTGGTGAGATGATCCTTGATTTGATCGATGAGTGATTCATTAGTTTGAACGATTGTCTCCGTTCGCGTGGAGAGTTCTGCAATAGTTTTATCGGTAGATTCCTTTACCGCGATGGATACTGCGGTCGCTTCCTTTTTTACAGTCAGCATTTCTTGCTGATATTTCTCTATATCACCGTAGAATTCAGTGATTTTCTTAAATTGAAGATCGATTGCAGCCCGCGCGTCTGTCAACTCCTTAAAGGTGGCTTTCGCATCTGAGGCGAACTGAGTTGTCTGTCGCTCGGCAGCTTGAGCAAGTAGCCGAGTCGCTTCTGCGTCTTCAACGGCTTTCTTTTGCTGTTCGGCTGCTGTCTGCGTTATGCCGATCAATTTTAAATTCGTTTCTGCGGCTGTAGCCGTCGCATTTTTTATGTTCGTTGCTTCTGTCGTCGAGAATTCGGACGCGATTCCGATTTCGTTCACGAGCGATTGAGCCGTGTCGGTCAATTTCTCGGTGTTATCCAAGAGTTGCTTCAGTGATGTTTGATACTCTTCAAATTTAGACGGGATTGCGGCAACTGCCGCATCGACTTGCAGCTTTACACTGCTGGTGGCAGCCTCGATCACGTTGCGAACGTCTCCCATCGCCGACTCAGCTTCATTCGCAAAACCGCGAATCATATCAACATGCTCTTGTGCGATCTTCTGAGTGAAACCGAATGAGATTAGACCGTATTGAAGGCAAAGAGCATAAAGATCATCCATTTTTTGAAGAAGTGATGGAAGTTTCTCTATAGCCTGTGGGCGACTTGGATCATCCGCTCCTGATGGAAACGCTGCGACTTCGGCATTGATACTATCAAGCAGCGAAGCGATGTTAGAGGTAATAACAAGGGGTAAATATCTAGCCCTATCCGGTTGACGAAAGAACGCAATAAGAGTACGCAATAAAAGGTCCATGTTCGTGAGAATGTTCTGCGGATGCGGAGATGTTTCCACTGACGGGATTTCTTGAACCGGACTACGAAGTTTAACGAGGTTCTGCCCCAAGTTTTGGAGCATGGATGGATCTATCGCTGCCATAAGCAGGGACTCCTCAGCTTAAAGTGAAATTGCGCTCGCCCGCTACGCTGTCGAAAGTATACGACACTTTACCGATTTTTAAGAGATGATGCCTGTAGTTTCAATACAAGTGCCAATGAGGATGGGATTTGCTATCGCATCCTCATTGTTACCAATAGAATTTGGATAGATAAGCGACATCAATCGCGAATTCATCATTTACCCTAGAAAATTTCATTTTTATCTTGACAAAAAGTTAGGTAAATGATAATATCGCTTGCGTTGTCTTCCGTCGAATTCCACCAGGAAGAAACACGATCTTTGACAAGTGAATAGCCCGGCCATTGGGACATACCCCCATCCCCTCCAATCCCATCAAACCCAACCAACCCTGGGTCAATTGAGGGTCCTTTTGGAGTCGAATCGGAGTCGATTCAGGGTCATTTGGGGTCGATTTGGTGTCGTTTTCGGGTCGTTTTTGACTCCCCCTTCCCGCCTAACCCCTTGCCCCCAAACGACTTCCCAATCCTCTCCCTTTTTTCTCGGTCACCCCCCGTCCCCCAGGAGAGCCGGGCCGTCCCCGGCCCGTCTTCCCCCCCCCTGTTAGCCCGGTCGCTCGCGACCGGTCCCCCCTGATCCCTCAAGGCAACATCCCCGGCGGCAACCCCATCTGCCCCGCCATCTTCCCCATCTCACCCTTCATCATCTCCCCCGCCTTATTCTGCGCCGCATTCACCGCTGCAATAATTACATCCTCCAGCATCTCCGTATCCGCCACATCGATTTTCGACTTATCAATCTTCAGCCGCACCAGCTCCATCTTCCCATTCACCGTCGCCTGCACCATCCCCGCCCCCGCGTCGGCCGTCACCGTCTTCTTCGCCATCTCCGCCTGCACACGCTGCACCTGCTCCTGCATCTGCTTCGCCTGGTTCATCAGATCACTCAGATTCATATTCTTCAGTGCATCAAACATAAAAATCTCCAAAACTTAACCCTGGTCCACCTTCACAATATCCCCCCCCAGCAATTCCAGCACCCCCTTCACCAGCGGATCCTGCCGCAACTGATCCTTCAGCTCCGCCGTCAGCCTCACCGAAGTATCCACCATCGTCGGCGTCACCGCCTCCGCCACCACCCGATGCGCCGGATTCGCCGCCACCACCTGCACAGTCGGCACCTGCGCCTGCACCGCCCGCACCAACTCCCCCTTCCCCGCCTCCTCAACAACAATCCTCAATCCCACCGGCTTATTCAAAATCTTCGACAACGTATCCCGAATCAAATCCTTCTTCCCATTCCGATCCAGATTCGACTTGGCAAACGCACTCGCCGTCGAAATAATCGCCGCCCCGTCATCATCAAACCCCACCAATTTCCCCTGCTCCAGCCACGTCTTCACCCCCAAATTCTCCTGCAGCGCCCCCAGCAAACTCCCCCAAACCCCCCCCAAATCCCCCATCGACACCGCCTCCACATTCGACTCCGACGGCTTCTCCACCCCCACCGGCGTCTTCTGCTTCATCATCTCCACCAACGAAGGCCCACTCTCCTCCCAAACCCTCCCCACCTGCGGCAAATCATCCCCCAAATCCAAATCCACATTCACCATTGAGTGTTGAGCGTTCAATGTTGTGTGTTGAGTGTTGTCCTCCTCCCCCTTGAACGTTGAACGTTCAACGTTGGACGTTGGACGTTCGCTCTCTGCACTCACCTCAAGCTTTTTTTTTTGCCCCCCACCCGCAATCCCCTCCGCGCGCCCCATCAGCTCCCCCACACTAACAAACTGCTCCGCCAGCGCCAGCCGCACCAGCGTCGCATCCAGCAGCGCCCGCGACCCCATCGCCTGACGCATGAGCCTGCGCAACTCCTCCAAAATCGTAATATCCTGCGTCAACCCCACCGCCTCAAACCTCCCCGCCTGCTCGGCGAGTTCCTTCATCGACACCCCCGGCACCTCCACCAGCGCCGCCCCTTCGCTCCCACACGTCCGCAAAATCAGCAGATTCCGCAAATGCTCCACCAGCGCCACCAGCAACGTATCCACCGACAACCCCGACGCCAGCATCTTATCCACCTGCCCCAGCACCCCCTTCACATCCCCCTCCCCGATCCCCTGCGCCAAATTAAAAACCAGTTGCACCCGCGGCAATCCCAACAGCCCCTCAATCATCTCCAGCGTCAAATTCTTCTCCCCCACCGACAACAGCCGATCCAGCAGCGACAACGAATCCCGCATCGACCCCGCCCCCGCCTTGGCCACCATCAGCAGCGCATCCTCATCCGCCTGAATATTCTCCTGCTTCGCAATCCCCTTCAGATGCGCCGCGATCTCCGCCGTCGGAATATTCCGAAAATCATACCGCTGGCACCGCGACAAAATCGTCGGCAGCACCTTCTCCGGCTCCGTCGTCGCCAAAATAAACTTCACATGCCCCGGCGGCTCCTCCATCGTCTTGAGCAGCGCATTAAACGCCGCCTTCGACAACATGTGAACTTCGTCAATAATATAAACCTTAAACCGCGACCGCGCCGGCCGATACTGCGCGTTCTCAATCAGCGTCCGCACATTGTCCACCCCCGTATTGCTCGCCGCGTCGATCTCGATGACATCCATGTCATCCCCCCGCGCAATCCCCACACAAGACCCGCACACCCCGCAAGGGTCCGGCGTCGGCCCGTCACTCTTCTCACAATTCAGCGCCTTGGCCAGTATCCGCGCCGTCGAAGTCTTCCCCGTCCCCCGCGTCCCGCAAAACAGATAAGCATGCGCAATCCTCCCCGAAGCAATCGCCCGCTTGAGCGTCTGCGCAATATGCTCCTGCCCCACGACTTCATCGAAGTTCGTCGACCGATACCGCCTTGCCAGAACCGTGTACGCCATACGTCTGAACGATAATAGCATCGACTCCCCAAAGAAGAAGCTACCACCGCCAAATCGCCCCTTTCCTCGCAAGCATCCTGAATAATTCTCCTCCCCATGTCGCAATTTACCTTCCGCGCGCATCATATTTTCGTATCCCCAGACTTCCGCGGAGAAACGATTGGTCGAGTCAGACGAGCAACTGGTCAAACGCGCCCGCTCGGGAGACCGCCAAGCCTTTTCGCGCCTGGTTGAACGCTACGAGCCACCCGCCTTGGTTATCGCCCGCTCCATCCTCCACTCCTGGCACGACGCCAAAGACGCCGTCCAGGACGCCTTTGTCACCGCCTACCAGCAGCTCCACCGCCTCTGGTCTCCTCAAAAGTTCGGCTCATGGTTCCTCCGCATCGTCCGCCGTCACTCACTCTGGCACCGCCGCCGCCGCGTCTCCCAATCCAGGAAACTCACCCCCATGACCACCGATCCCGTCCAACCCCTCACCCAAACCACCACCCTTAATCTCCACTCTCTCCTCGCTCGCCTCCCCGAACAGGAATGCCTCGTCGCCTCTCTGCGTCATCTCAACGAACTCTCCGTCTCCGAAATCGCCCAAATCACCGGCCGCCCCCTCGGCACCGTCACCAAACAACTCTCCCGCGCCTACGCCCGCCTCCGTCCCTTGCTCCAGGACGAAAGATAAACCATGCCCAACGACCCTCTCGAAAACCTCTTCCAGCAAACCCGCCAGGAACTCCAATCCCTCGGCTCCGTCCTCCCCGAGGTCCAGCAGCGCATCCAGACCCTCCCTATTAAGCCCCGCTCACAACTCCTTCCCCGATCCATCGCCGCGGTCCTCGTCCTTGCTACATTCCTCGCTTTGCTCATCACCCGCATCCACACACTAGCCCCCACCATCATCCCCAACCCCGACCTTCACCTCGAAGTCAACGGCACCGAACTCACCGAACACATCGCCGCCATCCTCGACCACCGCGTCGTCGTCGTCATCTGGACCTACCGCGGCCACGGCATCTCCGCCGTACCCGACACCTCCGCCGAATGCCGCGCCGGCAAATACCAGCTCCGCACCCTCCACCAACACAAACTCCCCGACGGCCGAACCTTCGTCTGCTCCCTCTTCCTCCCCGACCCCGCCGTCTCCCCCGCTCTGGAACCTCCATCTCTCTACACCACGTCCACTAACAACACCCTCATCGCCTGCACCACTTCCCCCCGCCTCGCCACCCCCGCCCAGCTCACCGCCGCCATCCAATCCGCCAGCGGCGACGGCTCCCTCCCCATCACTGTCCAGGACATCGTCAATCAACTCTCCAAACAAATTCACTAACGAGGCTCATCGCCTCAGAATAGGCCTCCCATGCTTCGCTGCACACTTTCTCTCTGTCTCCTTCTTTTCTCTCTCACCGCCCGCGCCGCCGACACTTCCCCCTACGCCGCCACCGCACAGGCCACCCGCACCGGCGACAAAATCACCATCTCCATCAAAATCACCCAGGACAAAATGGAAGACGTCCCCAAGATAGGCAAAACCAAAGTCACCACTGTCCTGACCTCCTCCAAAATCGTCCTCCTCGTCGGCCAACGCGCCCAACTGATGATCGGCTCCTCCCCATCCACCACCCGGCGCACCGACATCACCTCCGGCTACCAAATCGACGTCATCAGCGTCAAAGGCAAAGACTCCCTCCTCATGATCTCCACCCTCCTCGACAACGGCTCCATCCTCTGGGCCGACTCGTCCACTATCCCCATCACGCTTGCAAAGTAGCTTCTGCTGCCCCAATACTCTCCGCGCTTGAACCCCATCAATTCCCTGCATACCCTTGATACCAAATGATAGTCCTGATCGATAATTACGATTCCTTCACCTACAACCTCGTGCAAAAGCTCGGCGAAGTCTCCCCGGGCCTGGATATCCGTGTCTTCCGCAACGACAAAACCACTATTGACGAAATCGCCTCTCTCAAACCCACCCACATCGTTATCTCCCCCGGCCCATGCTCCCCCGCCGAAGCCGGCATCTCCAATGCGGTCATCCAATCTTTCGCCCCCACCCTCCCCGTCCTCGGCGTCTGCCTCGGCCATCAATGCATCGGCCACGTCTCCGGCGGCATCGTCGAACGCGCTGCCCGTCTCATGCACGGCAAAACTGACCAAATCCATCACGACGGCAAAACCCTCTACCAAGGCATGCCCAACCCATTCACCGCCACGCGCTACCACTCCCTCATCATCCGCAAAGGCTCCCTCCCTCCCGACTTCGAAGTCTCCGCCTGGACCGACCAGGACGAAATCATGGGCGTCCGCCACAAATCCTGGCCCCTCGAAGGCGTCCAATACCACCCCGAATCCTTCCTCACCGAACACGGCGAAACCCTCCTCGCCAATTTCCTCAAAAAGTAACGCAATCTCAATAACCCCTAATAAAAAAGCCCACGGAGCTCCGTGGATCCCTCATTGACGCCACCCCCACACCCCCTATGCTCCCCACCGTGACCTCCGACCCCAAAGAAATCTGGACCCGCATCGCCCCCTGGTGGGACAACGTCCTCGGCGAAGGCAATGAATTCCAGCTCCAACTCATCATGCCCGCCACCGACCGCCTGCTCGCTGTCCGCCCTGGCGATCGCATCCTCGACCTCGCCTGCGGCAACGGGAACTACTCCCGGCGCCTCGCCCGCGCCGGCGCAAATGTATTAGCAGTAGACGTCGCCGAACCCTTCATCCAGGCCGCCCGACGCCGAACCACACAAACCGACGGTCAAATTGAATACCGCACCGTCGATCTCACCGACGATACCACCCTCAACCAACTAGGCTCCTCCGAAGAATTCGACGCCGCCGTCTGCTCCATGGCCCTCATGGACCTCCCCACCCTAGATCCGCTGCTTAATCGCTTAATCACCCTCCTCAAGCCCGGCGGCCGCTTCGTCTTCTCCATCCCACATCCCTGCTTTAATTCTCCTCGCGTACGCATGACCGCCGAACTCATCAACCAAGACGGTAAGCCCGAACAACTCTACGGCCTCACCGTTTTCTCCTACCTCGACGAACAAGCCGACCTCTCCTTCGGCATGCTCAACCAACCTGAGCCGCACTACCTCTACCACCGTCCGCTCTCGCTTCTCATCCGAACCTTCGCAAAACACGGCTTTCTTCTCGACGCCCTCGAAGAACCTTCTTTCCCAACCCCGTCCGGGGGCGGGGGCAAAAATGCCTTCTCTTGGAAAATGCGCCCTAACATCCCCCCCGCCTTGGTTACACGGATGCTAAAACCGCAATAAAACCCTAAAAACGAGGGTGCGGTATCTTTTATTTGCTTTTAAGCTCATCCATTTATAGGGCGTATCGCGTTTGGGCAAAATGGGCTAATTTGGTTTGACATGCCAGCCCAGTAGGGTCAAGCTAATCGGCATTCCCGCTTTTCAGTCATACACAATACAAAGGGAGAAGGATTCATGAAGTCCAATTATCCATCCGTCCGTACATCCACTCGTAACAAACTCAACAACACCACCCGCCGAAAAACTGCCCTTCAAAAAGCCCTGTTCGAAGGCCTCGAAAACCGTTGCCTCTTCTCCTATACCTTTGACCTTGTCGGCAACGCCGCCTCAGCCACTGGTGACGCCTCCACCGATTCCCTCGTCATCGCCCCCATCGGCGGACTCCTCGAACACAGCGTCAACGGCGGCGCTTTCTCCAGCGACTGGAACGGCAACACCGTCCCCGCCTCCAACACCATCACCGTCACCGTCAATCTCACCACCGGCGACGGCTCCTCCTTCCAGCTTGGCAGCGGCGCTGATGCCGCCAGCAACTCAAACGCCCATTTCGTCGTCATCGCGCCGGCCAATACCTCCGACACCGCCGGCATCGACGACAGCCAAGGCGCCTCCGCCGGAACCTACACCTATGACACCTCCGCCGGCACCATCTCCGGCCCGGGAATTGATTACAACGAATCCTCCTCTAACCCCTTCACCGGCGGCGTTACCATCGTCGGCTCCCCCGCCGACGGAAACACCTTCAACATTACCTCCGTCCTCGCCGGCGAACCCGCCAACATCATGACCGCCGCCGGCACCGGGGCTAACACGATTAATGTCGGCTCCAGCAACGTCCTCAACGTCAACGCTCCACTCGTCCTCTCCGGCAATGGCAACGCGACCACCGTCAACATCAACGATTCCAGCGATACTGCAAACAGCACCGCGACCTTCGATAATCTCTCCCCCAACTCCGGCGCACCTTTCGAACTCACCGGCCTCTCCGCCTCCCCCATCGAATACACCGGCCTCAACGCACTCAACGTCAACGGTGGCACCTTTAACACCAGCGGCGTTATCTATAACGTCAATAATACTACCTCCGACACTACCCTCACCATCTCCGGCGGCCCCAACCAAAATTTCATCAACCTCAGCAATTCCGGCGAAACCGCCGGCTTGGATAACCTTCCCGGCCCCGTCGTCGTCCTCGGCGGCAGTAGTTCCACGGATGTCGTCACCCTCGACGATTCCGGTGCAGACTTCAACGACGCTTATACCGTCACCAGCACCACCGTCTCCCGCCCCGTCTTCGGCGGCCTTACCTACGACGACAACATCGGCACTCTCACGTTGAACGCCGAAAATACTCTCGGCATGGATGGCAACAACACCATCACCGTCACCAGCACCGCCAACTCCATCACCACCAACATCAACAGCCAAGGCGGCGCTGACACCATCACCGTTAATGGCACGGGCAATTTAGGTGTGCTTAACATCACCACCGCCGGCGACAATTCCAACGTCAATGTCATTGCCGACAATGAAGCCGTCGACATCAGCATCAACGGAGCAGGCGGCACGATCAATCTCGGCTCCAGTGGCGGCGCCGGAACCATGGAAAATATCCTCAATGGCGTCTCCATCACCGATGGTCCTGCCTTCTATGACTTGAATTTCCACGACGAAAGCGACACCAATGGCCATACTTGGACGCTCAATAACGATGACGTGGGTAATACCGCCAGCGTCGCTTTGAGCAGCGGCATTGCCACCACTTCTTATCGTCCCGGAGATATCGAGTCTGTGACCATCAATGCCGGCAGCGGTGGAAACACCTTCGCCGTCAACAACACCACTGCCACCGTCCCCACCACTCTCAACACCGGTACCGGCAACGACACTGTCAATGTTCTCGCCAACGGCAATAACACGCTCAATATCAATGGCCAAGACGGCGCGGACGCGGTCACCCTCGGAGGCGCCCCTTCCGCCGGCATGCAAAACCTCAACGCCACCATCAACATCACCAACGCGGCCAATTTCACCGACGTCACGCTCGATGATTCCCAAAACTCTTCCGCTCGTACCGCCACCATCGACGACAACGGCACCACCAATACCATCACCGGCCTTTCCCCTGCTACCATCAACCTCACCGATAGCGAGATCGGCAACCTCACCATCAACGGCGGCACCGGCGGCAACGGCTTCACCGTCAACAACAACGGCCCCTTCTCCACCACCATCAACAAAGGTGCCGGCAACAACAACACCGTCACCGTCCTCGGCACCAATGTCGATGGCACACTCACCCTCACCGGCACCGGCATGGACGATACCGTTACCCTAGGCAACGGCAGCCTCATAAACCTTGCCGGCCCCGTCAACATCCAGGAAGCCCCCGGCTCAACAAACCTCGTCCTCGACTTCTCCAGCGATACGATGCTTCATGACTTCGTTCTCTCCGGCGACGGCACCACCAGCACTCTCCACGACAACCTCGGCAATTTGCCCCACGATATTACCTTCCTCACCGCCTCTCTTGCCTCCTTTACCATTGAGGCCACTCCCGACTTCAACGAAAATCTCACCGTCGACTTCGGCCAAGGCGGCAACCCCATCCCCAGCGCAGGTTCCGGCCTGATCTTCAACGGCGGAAACGGCACCGGATCCCACGGCCTGATCCTTACCGGCGGTCTGTCCAGCCCCTTCGCCAGCGAGACCCACACCGCCAATGACTCCTCCGTCTCCCCCCAATTCGGCCAGTTTGGAACCATCTCCTTCAATGATGGCCTTGGCAACGCCAACAGCGCCACCATGATCACCTACACTGGCCTCCAGCCCATCACCGACACCGTCCCCGTATCCATCTACACCTTCAACGACGCCGCCACTGATCCCTCCTTCACCGCCCAGAATGGCCCGGTCGTCTCCGGATTCAATACCATCGAATTCGTCAACACCCCCACTGCTCCTCCCCCCACCTTCGAAACCACCGATGTCTCCAACAAAGCCAGCATCATCTTCAACGCCATCACCGACCAAGGCCTCAACGGCGTGGTCGATATCTCCGTCCCCTCCGATGGTCTGACCAGCCTGACTTTCAATACCCCCAACTCCCACGAAGACGCCGTCCACTTCCTCAATACCCCTTCCGGAATTGCCACTGCTCTTGTCGGCGGATCGGATGAAGATACCACCACCGTGACCGGTACCGGCGTTTCATCAGGCACCACCCTCCTCCTCAACGGCGGCGCAGGCGTCGACACCCTCAACTATGACGCCGGTGGACTCGTCCCGACCATCACCGCCGGCGGCGTCGCCGGCGAAATCCTCATCTCCATCCCTGGCGCTGGCACCATCGACGCCTTCGACTACGCAAACATCAACATCACCAACATCACCCCCTTGGTCATCACCCCCGCCACCGCCGTCACTATCCACACCGTCGAAGGCACCCCCCTCACCAACCAAATCGTCGGCACCTTCACCGCCCCCATCCTTGCCACCCCCGCCCCGGCCGGCTACCCCGCCAGCGACTTCCTCGTTTCCATCAACTGGGGTGACGGCACCATCGCCGCCGGCACCGTCGTCCAGGACCCCTCCAACCCCAGCGTATACGACATCATCGGCAACCATACCTACGCCGCCGCTGGCACCTTCTCCATTGGCAACACCGTCTCCTTCGTCGGCGGAACCTACACCTCTTCCCTCAACGGCGTCTCCCTCGCCGTTACCGCACCTGCCTCCCCCAACACCAACGTCACCGCCGGCTCCGCCGTCGTCACCCAGGGCGCTATCTCGCTGACCGCCTTCCCCGTCGTCGGCACCGAAGGCATCGCCATCCCCGCCGCCCCCGTCGCCACCTTCACCCAGGCCGGCACGCAGGAACCCGTTGGTTCCTACACCGCCACCATCTCCGCCATCAATTCCTCCGGCGTCACCGTCTTCACCGTTGCAGCGGCCAGCATCACTCTCAACGGCACCCTCTACACCGTCAACGCCCCCGCCCTGACCTTCCCCGATGAAGGCAACTACCGCCTCGTCGTCGCCGTCACTGAAACCGCCTCCTCAACCACCGCCGTCGCCTCTTCCCAGGCCACCATCGCTGACGCCCCCCTGACCGCCACTTCCGGCGCAGCCCTCACCCCCAATACCGGCATCGCCTTCACCGGCCTCACCGTCGGCACCTTCACCGACGCCGACCCCACCGCCCCGGTCTCCGACTTCACCGCCATCATCAACTGGGGCGATGGCACCTCCTCCGCCGGCACCATCACCCAGCCCGGCGGCGTCGGCACCCCCTTCCGCGTCACCGGCTCCCATATCTATATGACGCCCGGCACCTACTCCACCCTCATCAATGTCCTCGATGACGGCGGCTCAGCCACCACCCTCGCCGGCTCCGCTGCCGTCACCGATCTCGCCGTCACCGGCACCGGTAACTCCTTCTCCGTAGTCCAAAATCAATCCACCGGCGATATCGTCCTCGCCACCTTCTCCGATCCCAACCCCTTCGCCACCGCCTCCAGCATCACCGCCACCATCCCCGCCGGCGGCTGGGGTGACGGCTCCCCCGCCGCCCCGATGCTCCTCACCGTCGTCCCCGTCGGTAGCACCTCCACCTCCACCCTCTTCGAAATCGTCGGCAGCCACACCTACGCCCACGTCGGCACCTTCCCCGTCAACATCACCGTCCGCACCGCAGGCGGAGCCGTCACCAATCTCACCGCTACTGCCACCGTCACCACCCCCGCACCCCACCTGGTCTTCTACCGCACCCCCCAGACCGTCGTCGCCGGCAAAATCATCGCCCCCTTCATCATCGTCTATGCCGAAGACTCCACCGGCAATCTTATCAAGACCGACCACTCCACCGTCACCCTCTCCATGAACACCGGCCCCGCCGGCGGCTACCTCACCGGCGGACGCACCGCCACCCTCGCCAACGGCGTTGCCATCTTCTCCAAAGTCACTATCAAAAAGGCCGGTGTCTACACCATTCAGGCCTCCGACGGCACCGACACCGCCGCCATCTCCAAGAAACTCTCCGTCGTCCCCGCCGCCCTCAAAATGGTCTTCACCATCCAGCCCCGCAGCGGCCTGGCCGGCAACCCCTTCTCCACCCAGGTCCGCCTCGTCGACAAATTCGGCAACCTCGCCACCACCGACAAATCCAAGGTCACCCTCTCTCTCGCCAACCACCCCGCCGGTGCCTCCTTCAGCCCGATCACCGTCACCGTCGACGACGGCATCGCCGAATTCGACCACCTCATCCTCAAAACCGTCGGCCAATACCAATTCCTCGCCACCGACTACAAAGACAAACTCCCCAACCGCAACTCCTCCAAATTCACCATGCACAGCGCCATAATCCCAGACTAATCCCCCACACTTTTTTTAACTCACCCTCGGCATGGTCGCTTACGCGACCATGCTTTTTTTCATCCACCATCGCCAAATCTTTCCCCTTTCCCTCTCCCCCCCATATCATCCTTCATATGTCCAAGCACACCATCGTCCTCATCCCCGGCGACGGCATCGGCCCCGAAGTCACCAACGCCACCAAACGCATCCTCGACGCCGCCGGCGTCTCCGTCGACTGGGTTGAGCTCCCCGCCGGCATCACCGCTCTCGAGCAAGGCTTCCCCGATGTCCTCCCCGATCGCACCCTCGCCGCCATCCGCGCCCACAAAGTCGCCCTCAAAGGCCCCGTCACCACCCCCGTCGGCAAAGGGTTCAAATCCGTCAATGTCCAGCTCCGCCAAAAGCTCAACCTCTACGCCGCCGTCCGCCCAGTCCGCTCACTCCCTGGAATCAAAACCCGCTTCGAAAACGTCGACCTCCTCATCGTCCGCGAAAACACCGAAGGCCTCTACTCGGGAATCGAACACGAAGTCGTTCCCGGCGTCGTCACCTCGCTCAAAGTCGCCTCGCGCGACGCCTGCACCCGCATCGCCCGCTACGCCTTCCGCTACGCCACCAAACGCCAGCGCAAAAAAATCACTGTCTTCCACAAGGCCAACATCATGAAAATGTCCGACGGCCTCTTCCTCGACTGCGCCCGCAATATCTTCGAAGAAGAATACCCCAACATCCAATACGAAGAAGTCATCATCGATGCCGCCTGCATGAAACTCGTCCAGGACCCAACCCGCTTCGACCTCCTCCTCATGGAAAACCTCTACGGCGACGTCGTCTCCGACCTCTGTGCCGGCCTGGTCGGCGGGTTAGGCGTCGTCCCCGGCTCGAACATCGGCGACGACGCCGCCGTCTTCGAAGCCGTCCACGGCTCCGCCCCCGATATTGCCGGCAAAGGTCTCGCCAACCCCCTCGCACTCCTCATGTCCGCCGAAATGATGCTCCACCACCTCCACGAAGACTCTATCGCGGGCAAAATCCGCTCCGCCTACGACTCCGTCCTCTCCGAAGGCGCGATCCGCACCAAAGACCTAGGCGGCTCCTCCACCACCGACCAATTCACCGACGCCATCATCTCCAAACTCAAATAACCCGTCGCACGGACGTCCCGCCCCTGCTCTTCATCTTCACTCATGTCTCGCCCCACTCTCATCTACTGCACCCTCACCCTTCTCCTCTTCGCTCTCCTCTCCTACTCCTCCATCTCCACTAAATCCCCCACCTACGACGAACCCGAACACACCCTCGTCTCCTACATCGCCCTCCGCGACGGCGACTTCTCCGTCGAACCCGATCATCCCCCCCTCTGGAAATACTGGGCCGCCCTCCCGCTGATCTTCCAAAATCCCCCCCTCAACCCCCGCCTCGACCATCCCATCTTCCATGCCGTTCCCAACAACCTTGACCTCGTCCTCCCCTGGACAGTCGTGGCCATGTACCACACCCCCGCCAACAATCCCGACCGTGCCATCGCCGCCGCCCGCTTCATGATGCTTCTCCTCGCCCTCGCGCTCGGCATCATCATCGCCCTTTTCACTTATCGCCTCGCTGGCCCCCTCGCCGCCTGCGTTGCCGTAACTCTCTTCGCCCTCGACCCCAACTTCCTCGCCCACTCCAGCCTCGTCAAAAACGACGTCGCCCTCGCCGCCGCCTTCACTGCCCTCACCTATTTCCTCTACCTGCTCACCCAGCGTCTCACCCTCCCCCGCCTCTTAGGCTGCATACTCTGCACCGCTGCCTGTTTCACCATCAAACTCACCGGCATCCTGGCAGCTCCCCTGATCATCCTCATTCTCCTCACCCGCGCCCTCTCCTCCACACCCTGGCCCACCTCGTTTTCTTTTATTCCGCAATCCGCATTCCGCAATCCCAAATCCTCCCGCCTCCTCACCGCTCTCTCCTTCACCCTTCTCCTTTCCCTCACCACCTACCTCGCCATCTGGGCCGTCTACCGCTTCCGCTTCAACCCGTCCCCAGATCCCACCGTCCACTTCAATACCCAGGCCATCCTCGATCGCGAGGCCTATTCTGTCAGCGCCGCCCGCGCTAATGCCCAGCACCACCTCGGCTTCGACCGCCGCGAACTCGCCTCCTGGACCCCAGGCCCTTTCGTCCAACTCGCCCTCTTCTCCCTCGACCACCACCTTCTCCCCGAACCCTTTATCGAAGGCTTCCTTTACGCACACGCCTCCTCCATCTTCCGCTACTCTTACTGTCTCGGCCAATCCTATGGCGGCTCCCGCTGGTACTACTTCCCCCTTGCCTTCCTCTCCAAAACCCCACTTACCACCCTTCTCATTTTCTTCCTCTCCGCCCTTCTCATGCTCCCCGAGCTCCCGACCCGCTATCGGCAACTCGCGACCCACCCTTGCACGTTGGCCTTCCTCCTCCTCTTCTTCTCCATCGCTCTCTCAGGCATCAACATCGGCCTCCGCCACATCCTCATCCTCTACCCCTTCCTCTTCATCGCCGCCGGCGTTGCCGCCGCCCGGCTCTACGCCGTCCATCCCAAACTCCTCCGCCTCGCCCTCCCGCTCCTCCTCCTCACCCTCAGCAGCGAAACTCTCTCCGCCTACCCCGATTACATCCCTTTCTTCAATGCCGCAGCAGGGGGGTATCGTGGCGGTTTCCATCTCCTCGGCGACTCCAACCTTGACTGGGGCCAGGACCTCCCCCTCCTGGCCGAATGGCAACGCCAAAACCCCACCCGCACCCTCCACCTCGCCTACTTCGGCCTCGCCGACCCCGCCCATTACCACATCCATTACTATAACCTCCCCAATGGCTACCCCTTCGGCCCGGAATCCCCCACCACTCTTCCCACCACCGGCGTCCTGGCCATCAGCGCCACCACCCTTCAAGGCCTCTACAACCCCAACCCCAATGACCCCACCTACGCGGTCCTCCGCAACACAACTCCCACCCAAATCCTCGGCGGCTCGATCTACCTCTTCGACCTCGACCACCCCCCGCATTAAACTTAAGATTTCGTCATAACTATGTCCCGTCCGTACCTCCTTTATTGCTCCGCCCTCCTCCTGCTCTTTGGCTTTCTCTCCTACTCCGCCATCCTCACCAAATCCCCCACCTTCGACGAACCCGCCCACATCTGCTCTTCCTACATCGCTCTTCACGACGGCGACTTCTCCGTCGAGCCTGACCATCCCCCCCTCTGGAAATACTGGGCCGCCCTCCCTCTCCTGACCACTCCCTTCAACGCCAACACCAACACCCCCATCTT
This sequence comes from Tepidisphaeraceae bacterium, assembly GCA_035656825.1. GTDB lineage: Bacteria > Planctomycetota > Phycisphaerae > Tepidisphaerales > Tepidisphaeraceae > DASRRR01. The sequence goes on from DASRRR010000041.1 coordinate 16,724, forward strand.
TCATCGCATCCCCTTCCAGGCCGACACCGAATTCCCCTGGTCCGTAGGCACCCTCTTCCAAACCCCCGAAAACAACACCCCCTTCATCATCAACTCCACCCGCTTCATGATGCTCCTGATCGCCCTCGCCCTGGGAGCAACCATCGCTCTGTTCACCCATCACCTCGCCGGCCCTCTCGCCGCCTGCATCGCCACCACCCTCTTCGCCCTCGACCCCAACTTCCTCGCCCACGCCAGCCTGGTCAAAAACGACGTCGCCCTGGCCGCCACCTACACCGCCCTCACCTACACCCTCTACCTGATCTGCCAACACCTCACCCCGCTGCGCCTCCTCAGTCTGATCCTCCTCACGACCGCCTGCGTCACCACCAAACTCACCGGCCTCCTCGCCGCTCCCCTCGTCGTTGCCGTACTTCTGACCCGCGCCTTCCAATCCACCCCCTGGCCCCTGCGCTATCCTCTATCCTCTATCCTCTATCCTCTATCCTCCCGACGCTCCCGCCTTCTCCTCACCCTCACCCTCTCCGCCCTCTGCTTCCTCACCACCTATGCCGGAATCTGGTCCGTCTACCGCTTCCGCTTCAACCCCTCCCCCGATCCTGCCGTCCACTATGACACCCAGCAATTCCTCACCCGCGCCGCCAAGGGGGACCTCCTGGCCACCCTCCACCGCAACTACGCCACCGCCGCCGAATTCAACGCCTGGAAACCC
>DASRRR010000042.1:0-4111 GCA_035656825.1 Tepidisphaeraceae bacterium
GTTGAAGAAGTCGTCGGGTGCGGTGGTGGGGGTGGCGGAGGTGGGGAGGGTGTGGGGGTTTGAGATTGGGGCGGAGAAGTCGCTGGGGGAGATACGGGAGGAATTTGCGGAGCGGGTGTGCGCGGAGCTGGCGTTTTGGGAGGGGTGCGCGCGGGCACGGTATGCGACGATGATCGAGATTGTGCAGGTTGGAGAAGTTGGGGAGATTCGGTGTGAAAAAAAGGATCGCCGGGCGTGGGTAGTGTTGCGACGGGGGAAGGGTGCATAAAGTGTGCGCGAGGGGATGGGGGATTGTTGAAGAAGCGGGCAAGCTCATTTCTGAAAAAGCCTGTTTTTGGCGGGATAATGGCGATTTTGAAAATTTTTTAGTGTGGTATCGGTGTTGTTATTAGGAAGGCAGCCGTCGCGGTGACGGCTTATGGATGATGTGTGTCATTCATAGATATGGAGCGCGGTTGGTTCCCACGGGCGGTGTCCTCCGACCAGCGTTGGTCGGAGGACACGTGACCCGGGGGTTGAGTTCAGAGGGGTTCAATAAAATTAAGGGATTGTGAGGGCCGATGAGAGATCATCGGTTTTTTTGTGCGCGCGGCAGGGGAAGACCACGTACGCGTTGCGTGCGGGCTATTGGGGAGGGGAGAGATTAAGAAATGGGCGGCAGAGGGCGGGTTGATGAGGAAGTGCGCGCGGGCCGATAACGAACATGCGGTTTTTGCTGGAATAGGGGGTATTTTGGGAAAAAATTTAGTGGCACTGTTGTTGTTATTAGGGAGGCAGTCGTCGCGGTGACGACTTGTAAGTGATGTGTGTCGCTTACAGATATGGAGCGCGGTTGGTTCCCACGGGCGGTGTCCTCCGACCAGCGTTGGTTGGAGGACACGTGACCCGGGGGTTTAAAAAATAAAAGTAAGGTACATTGCGAGGATAGAGGATCGAAGAACGAGGGTTTGCGCGCCAGAGACACAGAGAAGCAGCGCGTCAGAGTCCTCGATCTTCAAGACCTCTATCCTCGCTTCAGTTTGGACTGGGTGGAGCGGAGCAGTCGGGCGGGCTGGGCGGCAGCGGAGATGAGGTTGTTGTAGATGTTGCCGGTCATGAAGCGTAGGGCTTCATGCGTGGGACGGGCGGTGGATTCGTGGATGAAGGGGATGAAAAGGACGATGGCCAGAAGGCGCATGACAGCGCTGAGGAGGAAGAGGACGTCATAGAAGGTGAAGGTTTTGAAGGGGGTGATGATATGGAAGTGATGGTTCTGGAGGGATTGGGCGATCAGGCCGGAGGAGATACCGCCGAGGCAGCCGGCGAGGTTGACGATGACGGAGTTGACGGCGATATAGCCGGAACTGCCGGAGCCGGGGGATTGGCCGGGGACGGAGAGTTCGAGGACGAGGTTGAGGTTGGCGACTTCGACACCGGCGAAGAAGGCGGCACCGAGGGCGGAGAGGACGTAGCCGAGCCAGATGTGTTCGGCGGTGACGAAACACCAGCCGACGGCGACGGGGACGAGACCCAGGCCGGCAAGGATGAGGAGCGGGCGTTTGCCCATGCGGTCGGCGCAGCGGCCCCAGATGGGGAAGACCAGGAGCTGTGCCACGGAGGGGGCGACGATGACCATGAGCTGGGTGAGGGTGTTGGTGTGGGTGAGGGGATTGCCGTTTGAGGAGAGCATGTCGAGGATGTAGAGCGTGACGAACTGGCCCATGAAACTGATGGCGAAGGTGATCGTGGCGACGTAAGCGCCGAAGCGGAGGAAGTTGCGGTCGTGGAGCGGGGCGCGCATGGACTGGAGGAGGTGGATGCCTTTTTGCGGGGGGCGGCGGACTTCGGGGACCCAGTGGAAGGTGGCGATGTCGGCGATGCCGAAGAGAGCGGCAACGATGAGGATGGCGGCGCACCAGGACATGGAGGTGAAGAGGGGAGCGGTGTTGGTGTAGCGGTCGAGGAGAAGGCCGGCGACGAGAGCGGAGGGGATGGCGGAGAAGGTTCCCCAGACACGGCGGGCAGCGAAGTATCGGCCGGCGGCGCGGGTGGGGACGATGTCGCCCATCCAGCTCAGCCAGGCGGGGCCGCCGACGGCGCCGGAGAGTTGCATGATGAGGATGAGGAAGAGGAAGGTGAGGGTGGCGGAGCGGGTGACGCCGTGGAGGTGGACCATGTAGAGGGGGACGAGGGCGATGGGGATCCAGAGGAGGCGCTGGCCATAGAGGCCGAGGAGGAAGAGAAGTTTGCGCTGGCCGGTGGCTTCGGTGAGGAGGGAGGCGGGGATGTTGATGAGGGAGGCGAGATAGGGGATGGCGGCGAGTAGGCCGAATTCGAATGCGGAGCAGTTGAGGGATTTGGCGAAGTTGGTGTAGGGGGTGCCGCTGGTGGCGTTGAACCAGACTGAGCCGAAGAGCCAGGCGAGGGTGATGAGGGAGAGAGTGCGGCGGAGAGTTTGGGGCGCGGGGTTGTTGGGCGAGCTCATCCTGGTCTCATGGCGTTGAGGGGTGTGCAAAGTGTCGCAGAAAAGCGTGGGAAACAAAGAGGATAGTTAAAAATCTGGAGGAAAGCCCGTGATGAGAGTATGAGGCGCGGGGTTTGCGTGAGGTGGGTTCCCGATTTGGCATTTTGCCAAAGGGAAGGATTGTATGAACAAGTTTTTTGTAGTGATGATGGCGGCGTTATTTGGCGTGGTGGTTGCGGGATGTGACCAGAAAAACGATGCGGGGGCGGACAGCAAGGCGTCGGAGAATACGCCTGCGGCAAAGGAACGGGAGGCGGTGCAGCAGACTGAGGCGGAGACCAAGCCGGCGGTGCCGCAGACGGGGATCAGCACGACGCGGGAGGTAGAGCAGAGGCTGCCGACAACGGAGCCTGTGAAGTGAATTTGGAAGAGCGCGGACGCTGAAGCGACCACGCCACTGTTTTTATTATTGATCGGTTTTACGGGAGTTGATCGCCCCGGATTTAGATAAGGATGGTTTTTATGAAAACGCGATATTTGGTTTTGTTTGCAGCGGTGTCGATGGTTGGTTTTACGGTAAATGCGCGTGGCGAGGATGCGGCGACACAGCAGCCGACGGCGGTGACGAACAATGCGAATGATTCATCGCAGCAGTTTCAACATGCGGATGATGTGAGGAAGGTACTTGCGCGGGTGACGGATGATGCGGTGAAGGGGGATGTGAAGGACGTGACGGATAATTTCACGGCGGGGTCAAAGGACCAGTTTAGCCGGACCCGGCATAAGACCAGCGGGCAGGCGAATGAGTCGACGGGGAAGACGACAACGGATACGAATGGAGCGGTGGCGAATGGAGTGCTGGGCGAGCCGAGCACGTATACGTATACGGATAACACCAGCAAGGAGCAGTCGGACAACAAGATGGCGGAGGATGAGTTGAAGACGACTTCCAAGGAATTCAGGGATGCGTGGAAGGCGAAATATGGGCATTCGTTCGACATTGATAAGAAGAACGAGCCGATGGTGTATGCGGGGCCAACGTTTCAGATTTTAGAAGGGGAGCGCGGGAATAACGGGGCGCAGACGGCGTCGGCGCGGGTGGGGGCGACGACGGATCAGAATGGGAAGGCGATCAGCGGAACGCAGGCGGATTTGAATAAGCGCATGGCGACGGTGATGGTGGAGGAGAGTCATGGCGCTCCGGCGGTCACTCTGTCAGTGATGAACGAGGGGACGCTCATGAATCATTGGCGAGTTCAGCCGCCGGCGGGGATGGATTATCGCACGCTGACGATGAATCTGAATGAGCATTTGCAGAAATGCCTGGCGATGAAGGACCAGTGGCCGGCGGATGAGAACCAGGCGTATATGGCGGTGACGCATCATATTTTGACGGCGATTGCGGTGCCGCCGGGGAGCCGGTCGGCGAGTGGCGAGCCAGCGGATACGAATACGGCGCAGCCGGCGGGATATAACACGGCTGGGCAGAAGTAGGTTTAGATTTTCAATGACGCGAAAAAGCCCACGGACCGCGGTCCTCACCCTTACCCACATCGGGCGAGGGTTTTTTAATGGCTGAGCTTGTGTTTCTTGGCCATGCGGATTGAACTGCCCTTTTTGCCCTTTACTGACATGGAGGTCAGTCATGCAGCATACGTCCGCTGGTCT
>DASRRR010000043.1:0-2993 GCA_035656825.1 Tepidisphaeraceae bacterium
ACGTTCAAACGGGAAGAGGTCAATGGTCAGACGTATCAGAGTCTGAGCGAAGCACGGTCCAGCGTGTTTGAGTGGATCGAATGCTGGTATAATCGCGAAAGACTTCACAGCAGTTTGGGATACAAGAGCCCCGAAGCGTTCGAGGCTCAATTCAATTAGAGGACGCGCCAACCGTTCGTTGGGAAGGCCAAGCCACCCCTCCCTTCCATTCGTGAAGATTCGTCCCAATTCGTGCCCATTCGTGTTCCTCTTTAGCCCCACCATCCCGCATGTGAATGCGAAGTCCCCCTCTGTTACACTCCCCCCATGATCGACAAAATTTTCAAAGCCTATGACGTCCGCGCCACCTACCCCAACCCCCTCAACGAAGAAATGGCCTGGAAAGTCGGCCACGCCACTGCCCAATTCCTCAAACGCTCCCGCCAGAATATTCCCCCCGACCAGCGCACCACCCTAGAAGACACCCTCGTCATCGGCCGCGACATGCGCCCCCACTCCCCCGAACTCTCCCGCGCCCTCGCCGACGGCATCCGCTCCACCGGCATGAACGTCATCGATGTGGGCCTTGTCGATACCTCCTTCATCTACTTCGCCGTCAACCACCTCAGCACCGTCGGCGGCATCATGGTCACCGCCTCCCACAACCCCATCCAATACAACGGCTTCAAAATCTCCGGACCCAAAGCCAAACCCATCGGCTCCGCCACCGGCCTCGATGACATCAAACGCATCGCCCAAACCCTCCGCGTCGGTAAAACCGGCGTCGAAGCCAAATACGAAGAACGCGACCTCTGGAAAGAATACCGCGCCCACGTCCTCCAGTTCCTCGACCTCAAACGCCCCCTCAAAGTCGTCGTCGACGCCTCCAACGGCATGGCCGGCCTCATGGTCCCCAAAGTCTTCTCCAACATCCCCAATCTCGAAATCGTCCCCCTCCTCTTCGAAATCACCGGCTCCTTCACCCACGACCCCAACCCCCTCGTCGAAGCCAACCTCGACATGCTCAAAGAAAAAATGCACGAACTCTCCACCCCTGCTCCCAATTCTTCTTCCCTGAACCCTGAACCCCTGAACCCTAAACCCTCCCCCGCCGACCTCGGCGCCTGCTTCGACGGCGACGCCGACCGCTGCTTCTTCCTCGACGACACCGCCACCACCGTCACCTGCGACCTCATCACCGCCCTCCTCGCCCGCGACTTCCTCCAAAAACCCGAAAACAAAGGCTCCACCATCGTCTACGACCTGCGCTCTTCCCACGTCGTCGCCGACGAAATCACCGCCGCCGGCGGCGTCCCCAAACGCGAGCGCGTCGGACATTCCTTCATCAAAAAAACCCTCTCCGAAACCAAAGCCGTCTTCGGCGGCGAACTCTCCGGCCACTTCTACTTCCGCGACAACTTCTTCGCCGACTCCGGCGCCATCGCCTTCGCCCGCCTCCTCTCCGTCCTCTCCGCCCAATCCAAACCCCTCTCCCAACTCATGCAACCCTTGAAGCGTTACTCTCACTCCGGCGAAATCAACTTCCACGTCGAAGACAAAGACGCCAAAATCCGCGACCTCGCCGAAGCCTACAAAAAAGGCAAAGTCGACTACCTCGACGGCATCACCGTCGACCTCGACCGCTGGTGGTTCAACGTCCGCAAATCCAACACCGAACCCCTCCTCCGCCTAAACCTCGAAGCCGAAACCCCCGACCTCCTCCACGACAAATTCCAGGAACTAAAAAAACTCTTGGGCGAACCCGCCCACGGTCATTAATAGTCAAAAGCATTTTCCTTGCGATTGTGTTTTAATCGATACATTATACAAGCATGTCATCGGTCTACGTTGAGACCACAATCGTTAGCTATCTGACCGCACGGCCAAGCCGTGACGTCGTCGCCGCCGGGCATCAGGAGACAACCCGCCAGTGGTGGGAAATGGCTCGTCCTCGTTACGACCTCTTCATTTCTGAAGTTGTCTTGCGCGAACTCCAAGCCGGCGATCCTGCCGCAGCGATTTTGCGCATTCAGAAAACAACCGATATTCCACTTCTCGCTATTAATGATGACGTTGCAGCCCTTGCTCGCATTTATCAGGCAGAACTCCAACTTCCACCCAAAGCCGGCAACGACATCCTCCACATCGCTTTTTCGGTCGCTTACAATATTGATTATCTGCTCACGTGGAACTGTGCTCACATTGCCAACGGACATACAATCAAGCGGCTCAGCGCACTCAATGACCGCCTTGGTCGTTCTACCCCGGTCATCGTCACGCCCGAAGAACTCATGGAGTAACGCTATGAATCGTGATCCTATCGTTGAAGAAATCCATCGCGTCCGAGAGCAAATGTGGGACGAATGTGGCGGAACCCTGGAAGGCCTCCTCAATTCCCTCCGCGCAACCGAAGCCGAACACCACGAGAGAATCATCTCGCCGGCCAAACTTCAGGAAATTCAACAGAAATCATCAATGCTTCCGCGTCCCTGACTGATAGTTTATGCCCTATATTTTAAAAATGAGTGCGGCCAGCGCCAGAAATTCAATAATCCCCTCCCCCTAGATTCCCCATAGCCATTTTCCACTCCCCCCTGTTATTTTGCCTCCAGCACGCCGACTCCTCGGCCGGAGGCCCCTTGCCCCACTGGATCGACATCCCAGCCTACACCCTCGCCGTGATCGTCTCGATCCCGATCGCCGTCCTCTGCCTCGAATGCCTCGCCGCCCTCTTCTCCCGCCGCCCCACAAACAATCCTGACACGAAATCCCGTCCCCCCCTCGCCATTCTCATCCCCGCCCACAACGAACAAACAGGCCTTCCCGCCACCCTCACCTCCATCACCCCCCAGCTTCTCCCCCACGACCGCATCCTCGTCGTCGCCGACAACTGCACCGACGCCACCGCCGACGTCGCCCGCCAATTCCCCCAAACCACCGTCCTCGAACGCCAAGACCCCCTCCACCGCGGCAAAGGCAACGCCCTCGACCACGGCATCCGTCACCTCGACTCC
>DASRRR010000044.1:0-35922 GCA_035656825.1 Tepidisphaeraceae bacterium
CCCGCCCCCGTCCCCTTGTTCACATTCATCAAACTAATCCCCACCCCAGGCACATACGCATACGCCGCCACCATATTTCCCGTCACCGGGCTGATCGCCAAATCCCCCTCATACATAAACGTCTGCCCAAAACCTCCCACCAGCGTCGACACATGCGTCCCCGCATTCAGCGTATATAGCGCCGCATTAGACCCGCCAGCATCACTATCCAGATAAATCGTCCCATCCGTCCCCTGCGCCATCCCCGCAATGCTCAACCCCCCCGTCACCGTCACCGCTCCCGTCGCCGCCCCCGTCGCTTGATTCACCACATACAACTGATCATTAAACCCCGTCGCCATCAGCACCGCTCCCTGCGCACTCACCCCCATCGCCGCGAGCGCCAACAATCCAATACAAAACCGCTGCATAATCTCTCCTCCACCACAAAATATTGAAGCAATCCCCCAAAGATTAAGCCATCTTCAAACACAATGTAAACTCTTTTTTCCGCTCAAATACTTTATATTATTGACCGCCATCCCAAGTTAGTATAATGTCCGGTATCCATCTTCTTCGTGGTTGCCTTTTAGCTATGCCCAAACCCCCCAAACTCCAATTCCTCTGCAACTCCTGCGGCTCCGTCCACCCCAAATGGATGGGCAAATGCCCCGACTGCGGCACATGGGACTCCCTCCAGGAATACAAAACCCCCACCCCCGATACCCGCAACCCCCACGCCAAGCCCACCCCCTCCGGCATCGGCGACCTCGCCACCGCCTCCGAACCCCTCCCCATCACCGACATCCCCGAATCCGACGCCCCCCGAACCCCCACCGGCATCTCCGAATTCGACCGCATCCTCGGCGGCGGCATCGTCCCCGGCTCCGCCATCCTCGTCGGCGGCGAACCCGGCATCGGCAAATCCACCCTCCTCCTACAAGTCGCCAGCGCCCTAGCCTCCCCCAACACCCCCTCCCCCAAAGGAGAGCCGGGCCGTCCCCGGCCCGTCCCCCCCTCCCCCCCCCAAAAAATCCTCTACATCACCAGCGAAGAATCCGCCCGCCAAACCGCCCTAAGAGCCTCCCGCCTAGGATTAAAATCCCCCGACCTCCTCGTATTAGCCGAAACCAACATCGAACGCATCACCAACCAAATCTCCAAACTCTCCCCCGCCGTCGTCATCATCGATTCCATCCAGATGATCTACAAACCCGAACTCCCTGCCGCCCCCGGCTCGGTCACCCAGCTCCGCGACTGCTGCATGGACCTCGTCTACCTCGCCAAAGCCACCGGCACCGCCATCATCATGGTCGGACACGTCACCAAAGAAGGTGCCCTCGCCGGCCCCAAAATCATCGAACACATCGTCGACACCGTCGTCTACTTCGAAGGCGACCGCTTCCACTCCCACCGCATCGTCCGCTGCGTCAAAAACCGCTTCGGCTCTACCCACGAAATCGGCCTCTTCGAAATGACCGGCTCCGGACTCACCGAAGTCGCCGACCCCTCCAACCTCTTCGCCCAACAATACGGCCAAGGCAACTACCCCTCCGGCACCGTCCTCACCGCCGCCATGCAAGGCTCCCGCGTCCTCCTACTCGAAGTCCAAGCCCTCACCGCCTCCTCCGTCATCGGCGCCGCCCGTCGCAAAGTCTCCGGCGTCTCCTCCGACCGCGTCTCCATGATCATCGCCGTCCTCGAAAAACGCGCCGAACTCCGCCTCGCCGCCGACGACGTCTTCGTCAACATCGCCGGTGGCGTCCGCGTCGCCGAACCTGCCATCGATCTCGCCATCGCCCTCGCAATCGCCTCCGCCCACTTCAACCGCCCCCTCCCCGCCGCCACCTTAGCAGTCGGCGAACTAGGCCTCGGCGGCGAAATCCGCTCCGTCCCCCAACTCGACCACCGCCTCAAAGAAGCCTCCCGCCTCGGCGTCTCCCACGCCATCATCCCCCACACCTCCGGCAAAATCCCCCCCATCAAAGGCATGGCCCTCCTCGAAGCCCGCCGCCTCTCCCAAGCCCTCGCCGACCTCTGATTATCACACCCCGCCCGAGTCTTGGAGGATTAACAAAATGGAATCAATCCAGTCAATATACCGATGATGATCGCAACCATCGTACCAGCCACGACACCCGCAATAACGACCATCACTCGGACGACATAAAAGCCCACCGTCCGGCGCGCCGGTGCTGGCGAACGCAATTCATTCTGATGATCGGAAACGTCAAGGGTCATGGCTTTGTCGCAGGCAAAGGACGACGGGCCGCAATGCGCTGGATGATGTTCGCCTTCAGGTCCTCGGCCGTAAAGCCGGCATCAACCACCATTTTCAGAATTTCCTCGACCGACGGGCCGCCAGGCCGCGAAGCTTCGACCAGCGCAAATGTCCGCACCGCGCGCCGCCCGCTCCGGCAATACAAGACAGTAAACCCATGGTCTTGCAATGCCGCGGTCAGTGCGTCCACCGAGGCGTCGGGAATCGACTCGTGCGGTATCGGAACGTAAGCAAATTCCATGTTCTGGGCTGCCGCCGCACGTTTCATTACCTCCGATGAAGGCTGATCAGCGGCTTCACCATCAGGCCGCAAGTCGACAATCCGCCATATCCGCTGCCGACGCAAGAACGAAAAGTTTTCCGGCTTCAACTGCGACGTAGCCGCGACGGTGTCACTAAGCCATTTCAGATCGGTTGGCGTCAAGCGCGTCGCGTATAAGTAGCACATCCACGTACACGTCGTGATCACCATCGATCCAACAAAGAGTTTCCACTTCGACACGTGTTGCGCTCCGCGCTATTTCACCTTCCGAATATACACCACCCCCGCCGAATCCGTCCCCGCATCCCCCTTCACCATCCCATGCACCACATACACCGCCGCCGGATCATATTTCCCGATCGTCACTGTATAAATCTTGTCCCGCTGCGCCGCCCCCGTAAATCCCGAATGCTCATCCGTCGTCCCCCCCGGCTCAACCCATACCTTCTCAATATCCAGCCCGCACACCCCGGCCGTATACTCAAACCGCACCTCATACGTCCCCGCCGACGTGATATACCGCGTCCCCTTCCACTTCCTCTCCCTTAGTTCCTTCGGCGCATTCGTCGGCAGCCACCCCCCGATCCGATTCCCAAAATACGTCCCATCATTCAGCCGCTCCGATAGCCCCTTCCTCTGCTCCTCTGGCTGCCTCCCAATCCACTTCTCACACCGCCCTCTAAAATCCTCCCAATCCTTATCCCCCTTCGGCGACCACCCCACCTCCGCCATCGCCACCGTCCGCGGAAACGCCATCCAATCCACCTCATACCCATTGTCCGTCCACAATTCCCCCTCCGGCCCGAGAATATGCTTCTGCAACTCCTCCTTCAAATCCCCAGGCACCGGTTCAAACTCCAAAACCTTATGCGTCGGTATCTGCACATACGGATAATCGAAATAACAATGACTCGTCGGCGACGCCACCACATCCAACCCCGCCTCCGCCGCCTGCGTCGCCGATTGCGGCGCATTCCACTGCTGCACAATCACGCCCTTCGGCAAATCCGTCCCCTGCATAATCTCATTCCAACCCTGCAACCTCCTCCCATGATCCGCCAAAAAATGCGCAATCCGCGAAGTAAAATACCCCTGCAGCGCATCCTCATCCTTCAATCCCAACTTCTTAATCAGCACCTGACACGCTGGATCGGTCTTCCACTCCTGCTTCGGACACTCATCCCCCCCAATATGAATCACCGGCGAATGCGGGAACATCCCCATCACTTCCGTCAGCACATCCTCACAAAACTGATACGTCGTCTCCTTCGCCGGACAATACACATGCGGCGATATCCCAAACTCCGGCTTCACCGCCACCTGCGCATCCCCACACCCCAGCCACGGATAACTCGCCACCGCTGCCGTCGAATGCCCCGGCATCTCAATCTCCGGCACCACCGTCATAAACCGCGCTTCCGCATACGCCACCACATCCTTAATCTGTTCCTGCGTAAAGAACCCCCCTGTCTTCTTCCCATCCTTCACCTGCCACGCCCCAAACTCCGTCAGCCGCGGATATTTCTTGATCTCAATCCGCCACCCCTGATCCTCCGTCAAATGCCAGTGAAACCGGTTCATCTTCAATTCCGCCATCCGGTCAATCAGCGACTTAATGTACTCCACCGACTGAATCCGCCTCCCCGAATCCAGCATGAGCCCCCGATACCCAAACCGCGGCTTATCCACGATATGCACCCCCGCCACCGCATCACCCTCCCCCACCATCTGCCGCAACGTCTGCACCCCATAAAATAACCCCGCCGGCTTCGCCGCCTCAATCACCACACCCCTCCCCGTCACCGTCATCTCATACCCCTCATCCCCCAGCATCTTCTCCGCCCCACCGAGCTCCAACTTCACCCCCGCATGACTCTTCTTCCCCTCCACCAAATGCAGCTCCTCCGCCGCCAACTTCACCACCCCCGCATCGTCTCCCCCAATAACTCCCCCTTCTTTCAAAACATACCCTCCGCCACTCTCCCCCTCGACTTTCATCGGCGCAGGAATCACCGCCACCTTCACCGGCCCAGCCATACTCGCCTCCATCCCCGAAGACTTACACCCCACCAGCCCTGCCGCCACCATCACCACTGCCGTCAGTATCGTCTTGGTCATTGTCATCCTTATGATTTACGAAATATTCGGATCCGGTGCCGGTATCGTCTGCGCCCCCACTTCAACCATCCCCGGATGCTGCCAAACCCGGTTCACCACCCAGATCAGCACCGCCCCCGCCACCACAAACACCGCCAGGCACGCCACTCCATCCGTCACCCGCCCATACAGAAAATTCCCCACCGTAAACAGCGAAGACCAGATCGTCGCGCACCCCGATATCCACCCGATCGTCGCCATCGGCAGATTCTCCGCTGTCTGACGCGCCTCCTCCTTAGACACCCCCGCCTCCCGGCGAATACGCTCCCACCCGATCCCCGCCGGCCTGACCTTCTGATAAAACGCCACCAGCACCGCCTGATCCGTCGCCGGCGTCACAAACGCCGTCACCACCCAGCACACCGTCGTAAACGCCACCGTCAACACCAGCGCCATCGCCGTCGGCACCGGATGCCCCCCCTTGGCCATCAACAAAAACACAATCGAAATCAAAAACGAACTCGCCATCGCCACCACTTCGCACCACCCGTTAATCCGCCACCAGAACCACCGCAGCAGATACAACAATCCTGTCCCCGCCCCGATCTGCAGGATCACATCAAACGCATCTTTGGCGCTGCTCAGTGCAAACATCAATCCCCCCGCACACACAAACAATCCCAGCGTGACGATCCGCCCGGCCATCACATAATGCTTCTCAGTACCCCCCGGATTCATGAATCGCCGATAAAAATCATGCACCAGATACGACGCCCCCCAATTCAAATGCGTCAGCAGCGTCGAGCTGTTCGCCGCGATCAATCCCGCCACCATCAACCCCATCCACCCCGCCGGCAAGAACTTCAACATCGCCGGATACGCAATGTCATGCCCCAGCAAACTCGGATCAAGATGCGGAAACGCCGCTTGAATATCCGACAAATTTGGAAACACAATCAACGACGCCAGCGCCACCAGAATCCAAGGCCAAGGCCGCAATACATAATGCGCCACATTGAAAAACAGCACCCCCCCCAGCGCATCCTTCTCACTCTTACTCGCCAGCATGCGCTGCGCGATATAACTCCCACCCCCCGGCTCCGCTCCGGGATACCACGTCGCCCACCACTGAATCGCGATCGGAAGCATAAACACCTCCATCGCAATGTCCCAGTGATTCTTAAAATCCGGCATCACATCCAAATAATGCAACCCCCCCGGCCCGCGCATCGCCGATACCTTGCTCACCAATCCCGATAACCCCCCCACCTGCGGCTGCTTCAGCGCAAAATACGCTGCCGCAAACACCGCGCTCATCATGATAAAAAACTGGATCATGTCGATGATCAGAACACCCCACAACCCCGAATGCGCCGCAAACGCCACGCTCAACAGCCCCGTCGCCAGCAGCGTCTCCCAAGGCGGCAGCCCAAACATGATGTTACCGATCTTGCAAGCCGCCAAACTCACCGTCGCCATAATCATGCAGTTAAAAAACAACCCCAGATACACCGACCGAAATCCGCGCACAAACGCCGCCGACTTCCCGCTGTATCGCAATTCATAAAATTCCAAATCCGTCATCACCCCCGACCGCCGCCACAACCGGGCATAGAAAAATACCGTCGCCACCCCCGTCAGCGCAAACGCCCACCAGCACCAGTTCCCCGCCACCCCCTGCCGCCGCACAATATCCGTCACGAGATTCGGCGTGTCGCTGCTGAACGTCGTCGCAACCATCGATATCCCCGCCAACCACCACGGAACGCTCCTCCCCGACGCAAAAAACTCGCTCGTGCTCTGCCCCGAACGCTTTGAAACGAAGAGCGCCGGTATAAAGCAAACCAACAATGATGCCGCAATAATCACCCAGTCAATCGCTTGGAGATGCATACCCGCCGATCTTATCCTCCCCCGCTCCTCCCTCCAATTCCCCCACGCGCTATCATCACCTCCCTCCCAATTACGCTACAATAAAAACCGTCTCCCAACTCTCACAAAGGCTCTCCATGGACCCCACCGCTCTTATCTTCGCCATCCTCATCGTCCCCTTCATCCTCATCTGCTTTATCCTCCTCTCCGGCTTCCGCGTCGCCGCCGAATATCAACGCGGCGTCATCTTCCGCCTCGGTCGCTACATCGGCCTCCGCGGCCCAGGCATCTACTGGATCATCCCCCTCGGCATCGATCGCGCCGTCCGCATCGACATCCGCACCCGCACCGTCTCCGCCGAACAACAGGAGACCATCACCCGCGACTCCGTCACCATCAAAGTCAACGCCGTCCTCTGGTACCGCGTCGTCGATCCCTCCAAATCCGTTATCGAAGTCGCCAACGCCCCCGACGCCGTCTACCAGCTCGCCCTCACCAGCCTCCGCAACATCATCGGCCAGCACGACCTCGACGAAGTCCTTCAGCAACGCGACCGTATCAACGACCTCCTCAAAGCCGGCATCGCCCCCTCCACCATCGTCTGGGGCCTCGAAGTCGAACGCTTCGAAATGAAAGACGTCGAACTCCCCGAAGCCATGCAGCAGGTCATGGCCATGCAGGCCGAAGCCATCCGCGAAAAGCGCGCCCGCATCATCAAAGCCGAGGCCGAACTCGAAGCCTCCATCAAACTCTCCGCCGCCGCCGCCCAAATGACCGCCAACCCCGCCGCCCTCGAACTCCGCCGCATGCAAATGATCTCCGAAGTCGGTGCCGAAAATAATAGCACCACCGTCCTAATGATCCCCTCCGACTTCGTCACCCTCTCCAAATCCCTAACCCAATACCTCGCCGAGCACTCCCCTGCCACACCCAAATAATCCCTTTCAATCCTCACGCCGCAATCCCAAATCCGCCATCACCTATGACTGGTCCCCCACCTCAATAAAAGGTATCACATCCCCCCATGGGACTCGCCATCGACGCCGCAATAGTCGCCCTCTACTTCCTTTCCATCACCGCCATCGGCCTCTACATGGGCCGCCGCGAAGGCTCCTTCGAAGAATTCGCCCTCGGCGGCCGCCGTATGCCCTGGTGGGCCGTCATGGCCTCCATCGTTGCCGCCGAAACCTCCGCCGCCACCTTCCTCGGCGTCCCCACCGAAGGCTTCAGCAAAAGAAGCCTGGCCTATATGCAGTTGGCTTATGGGATCATTCTCGGACGCGTAGTCGTCGGGTACTTCTTCTTGAAGCCTTTCTATGATCTGAAAGTATATACCGTATATGACTATCTGGAGGTGCGGTTTGGACCAATGACCAAAGGGTATGTCTCGGTCCTCTTCCTGGTAATGAGAACCTTGGCGTCGGGAACCCGGCTCTTTATCCCCGCACTGGTGATGGTCTGGGCTTGGAAGATGATCATGGGTGGAAACGCTGCACCCTATGGACATGGAGCCGCCGGGACCGTGAACGAATATCTACTCGCGATTATCGCAATGACGATAATCACATGCGCTTACACTGCCATCGGCGGAATCAAAGCGGTTATCTGGACCGACGTGATCCAGGCAACACTCATGATCGGATGCGCTGTAGTAGCCATCGCCACGCTGCTTTACCACATCGGAGGCGACCATTGGAATTTGCTGGATGGAATCCGAGAAGTCGGAAGGAAAGTTCCAGAACTCCGACAGGTGAAAGGATACGTGTTGACAGGTTTTGAGAAGGAACATGTTGATGCCTGGCGAGCAACCAACCACATCACTGGACCAATGGGTTGGTGGAATCGAATCAAAATGATCCTGGCCGACACCTATGCACTCCCAACAGCGATAATTGGATATACCGTAATGTGCGTTGGCGCGTTTGGAACCGATCAAGACATGGTGCAGCGCATGCTGACGGCGCCGGATTACAAAAAAAGTCGACGCAGCTTAATCACCGCCGGGCTGATGGACCTCCCCATTTTTACAGCCTTCGCCCTGATCGGAGTGCTGTTGTGGGTCTTCTATCAGCAGCGGCCATCAATCAAGCCAAGTGCCCCAGCAGATGTATTTGGCGCATATATTTTGAACGTCATGCCGGTTGGAATTAGAGGATTGGTGTTGGCAGGAATATTTGCCACGGCAATGGGATCGTTGTCAGCAGCCCTAAATGCCTTGGCCACAACCGTAACCAATGATTGGTACATCAAATGGGTCGGAAAGGACAAACCGGAAAAACATTATGTGCTTGTGGCACGAGTCTGCACAGGAATATTTGCAGTATGTATGATCGGGGTAGCGTGGGGATTTGCTTATGCAAACGTGAACATGCCTGGCCTGCGGATCATTCCCGTCGTCCTAGGAGTAGCCGGGTTAATTCTGGGACCTATGTTGGGCGTTTTTTTAATTGGGATGTTCACCACTCGTGGATCTGATCAAGGAAATGTAATTGCAATCACCGCAGGCCTCTTTGGAGTGCTATTTGTAGGCGGATTCTGGATAGATCTCTTCAATCTGCTGGGGAAAGGGGGTTGGACAAGACCGACATGGCTCCCAGAAGTAAGTTTTACATGGTACTCAGTAGTTGGAAGTGCCGTCGTGTGTGGGGTCGGA
Organism: Tepidisphaeraceae bacterium; assembly: GCA_035656825.1. Taxonomy (GTDB): domain Bacteria; phylum Planctomycetota; class Phycisphaerae; order Tepidisphaerales; family Tepidisphaeraceae; genus DASRRR01. Next base: position 9,145 of record DASRRR010000044.1, read on the forward strand.
TGTTGGTTTGGCGCAAGCAAAGATAGGATGAGTACAAATACAATGGAAAGAGGGCCAGATTGCTCTGGCCCTCTTGATAACTGATTTCAAAAATGGTTAACGCGATATCGAACGCCGACGAAAGACTTGGGTTCCCCCAAGGACACCCATCAGACCCATGCCACCCCATGCAGCCGCAGGAACGGGAACCGACGTCGCAGTGATATCTGCAACGACGGAAGTATTTGCACCACCAACCGCTAATTGATTGTTAGACGGACCTTGCAAATTGTCGATTTGATAATGCACATTCAGGATATCCAAAGAAGTCGGGATGAGCGTGATAAAATAGCCCCCCTTCTTTGAAGTGATTTTTCCACCAAAATGGTCTGTGACACTCCCACCCGATGTCCCAGTGCCCGGGCCGGGAACGGTCTGTGTAATTGTTAATTCAAAATCTGCCGTGTTATCCCCTGCTGACGCACCAGAACCCGTGCTGGTAATAGAAAAGACGCCCAAAAGGCCGGTCACTGGCGTATCAAGTGCCTGTAAAGTGGGAACAAACGTCAACGTCGTGGTGTTCCCCCCCGTGCCAAACTTGATCGATTCTGCTGCAACCACTCCACCAGAAGTGTTGGCGGTAAAGGCACCATTCGTTGAATACGCAATTGAATCCGCCAATACAGACTGCACGCCAGCTCCAGCAATAACAAGTGCTGAGAGTAAAATACTATAGCGAAACTTCACAACCGCCTCCTCAGTAAAAGCCGAAACAAATTTTAGAAAAGTTAACTTCGGGTATGCCCTACGAAGTTGATTAGAAGAGCCCCAATATTATCGTGTGGCCGATAATATGCAAGAGAATTTTTCGCATTATTGCGCCAACAAATCTTCCGAAGAAAAAGCCTTCATAAGCATTTACAGAATAAGGAAATACAACTCCGTCCAATACAAAATGGCAAAAGTGGTGTTCTGTATAACGCAATTATCCGCCTGAATTTTATCGCGCAGATAAATTTCAAATACTTGATAATAAATAACGTAATTACAAAAAAAGAGGGCCGGATTACTCCGGCCCTCAGAGGCTAAATAAATTCAAATGAATTTTTTTACCGTGACATCGAACGCCGACGGAGAGCTTGAACGCCGCCGAGGACGCCCATGAGGCCCATGCCGCCCCAGGCAGCAGCCGGAAGGGGGACAGCAACCGTTGTGATATCAGCATTGACAGAGGTGTTTGCACCACCAACCGCCAATTGATTATTGTTCGTGCCTTGCAGATTGTCGATCTTGTAATGCACGTTCAGGATGTCCAAGGAAGTCGGAACGAGCGTGATGAAATAACCACCTGTAGTGGAAGTGATTTTCCCACCGAAGTGATCAACTACGCCACCACCCGAAGTCCCGATGCCTGCACCTGGAACAGACTGCGTGATTGTTAATTCAAAATCAGCAGTCCCGTCGCCTGCAGTTGCGCCAGTACCCGTATTTGTAATTGTGAAGGCTCCAAGAAGCCCAGTCACCGGGGTATCAAGCGCTTGTGCAGTGGGAACAAACGTCAACGTCGTCGTGTTCCCTGCCGAACCGAACGTGATCGAATCTACCGCAATCACCCCACCAGAGGTGTTGGCGGTAAAAGCACCACCGGTAGAATATGCAATGGAATCGGCGGATGCAGACTGAACGCCAGCCGCAGCTAATCCGACCGCTGCCAACAATGCTAAATGACGGAGTTTCATAACCCGCCTCCTTCAAAAAAAAGAATACGATTGGATTCTTTGAACAGGTTTTCTTTTAGCCACATGCCTAAGAATATGTTCTCTCAAAACGCTAGATTATCACACCTAAAATTGTTTTTCAAGAAAAATTTACGATTTATTGCAGTCTCATATTCCCGCACAGAAAAAATATGCAGGCCGACAAATTGTCGCGAAATATCGGAAACACGAAAGGCGACAACTTCGTAGGCGTCTATTCGATTTTCTGCGTCCGGGGAAACTACAATGAGATTGGGATGGTCTTTCTTTGATAAGAACAGCCCAGATGCCTCTTGTTGAGCGATACGTGGAATATACGCCTTAAGAGAAGACGAGCAAGGCAAAAATTTTTAGAAAACTACTCAAATCAGCCCCCAAGCATGTGACTGTTGTCAGAACGTGGGGGGTTTACATGGACTTTTCGGATTATTGTCAATAACAATGAGGATCTGTGTTAAATTGGGGGAATTTTAGAGAAAATTATGGCGGACTCCGTTTTTGCGATCTGGCGGCTGGGTGTGAACGAAGGAAGACATGAGCCGTAAGTATTTTGTTGATCTCATGTCGATGTATAGGACAGAACTCTGATTAGAGCGTTATTAGCGGACAGAGTAGTTCTGCCGAAGCAGGGCTATGAAATGGTCGATTAAACCGGCAAGCGAACCAGATTTATGCAAGCAGGCGCGCATGTGGATGAAAAGATGATTGCCAGAACGGAGGCACAAAATCTCACTAAAAGCGAGAATGAAGCCCAAGTTCCAAAGCAACTGAAACGGCTTCAAGCTGTTGTGCTGTTGGCTGGCTCAGTCCGCGCAACTCGCCTCAGAGAAGCTATCCAACGCTCCATGCTCGACTTACCCATCGGCGATGGACGCACACTGTTGCAATACTGGCAAACTCAAACCGCAGCCTTAGCCCGCGTCGCAGGCCTCAAACGCCTGGAAGTCCGCATTATGGTCGACCGTGATGCACGTGAACCAGTCGCCTCCGCAGCCCAGGAAGGCGTCGTTCTCTCCGTCGAACGCGATCCCAAAGATTTCCGCGGCACCGCAGGCGTCTTAAAAGATTTATCAAAAGGCTACGCCGCCGATGATTATATCCTCGTAGCCAATGCCCACCAGCTATTGCTACAAGACCTCCCTCGCCTCGCCATAAAAGTTGCCGACAAAGACGGCGACGTCACCGTCACCAGCCACGAAGATGGCAGCGTCAGCAGTCTTATGCTCATCCGTTGCGGAGCACTGGAAAAAATCGGCGAGACCGGTTTTGTCGATATGAAAGAGCAAGGTCTCCCCTTGATCGCCAAACAATATCACGTCGAAGTCGTCCCCCTGCGCCTTCCCAGCGGTATGCCCGTACGAACGCCGATGGATTATATCAATGCATTGCGGCGACATCATCGCAGAACCGCCGCTGCAGGAGAACAGCAATTGAATCCCTGGACTGAGGATTGGGCACCGACTTTTTCTATCATAGAAGAGGGAGCCACCATCGGTGCCAAGGCACGTGTTCACGACTCAGTTGTTTTAAAAGGCGCCCGCGTCGAACCCGGTGCCGTCGTGGTCCGGTCAGTCGTTTGTCCGGGGGCAATCGTAGGCCGAGGCATGCTCGTGGCGGAAGATCTGGTTGAAGGACACATACGCACAGGACGCGCCTGGCAGTAGACGGCAAATAACTTTTATCCGGATCGCGCGTGTATGAACCAAGCGTCGAGGAGCGAAAATCAATGAGGCAGCAGAATACTGAACTAATGGCCACCGGACGCGATCTGGCACTGGCGGGAACGGATGTGCTCGACATCGGGGCAAATGAACCCGGCATGGGCGGAAGCCCCCCGGACGTCAATCCCCTCCACAAGATCCACATGCTGTTGAAAGGGCGCTATCCTTGGGCCATTGGTCTGACAATAGCCGGCATGCTCATAGGCGGAACCGTCGGGCTTTTGGTCGGACATCCCATCTACATCAGCAACGGCTGGGTCCACGTCCAACCCGTCATGCCCAAAGTCCTCAACGGCGACGAAGGCGGCGTCATGCCCTTTTTCGACAGCTTCGCCGACGAACAAATATCCGTCATGCAGAGCCAGCGCGTCCTGGATAATGCCTTGCAAAGCGAAACCTGGCGGGCAACCGGACAGCCCACCGGCCCGGATGAAGTGGAAGAATTGAACAAGGCCATCCTAATCGTGCGGCCCAAAGGCAGCGAGGTCATTCAGATCAGCATGACTGACCCCAAACCCGCCGTCGCCCAGGCCGCCGTAAAAGCCATCCTCGAGGCATACCAGAAAATCAACAGTGAGCGCAACACCGAAAGTGACGAAAAAGTTCAGGACGTACTTCAAAATGCCATGACCATCAGCCAAAGCGATCTGGCAGCCAAACGTCAGCAAATTATCGACTTGGCCCGAGGATATGGCACCGATGACCTGCAAAAAATGTACGACGCCGAGTTTGATGAAGTAAATAAAGAAAAAGCTCTTCTGTCCGACATGCAATTAGCCCTGGCATCCATGGCCCCGGCGCGGCCCGGACCGGCAACCCGAAAGTCACAGGATATTAGTGAATTAGGGGTGGAAGATATCGCCCTCCGCGATCCCAGCATGGCGGAATTGCTCAAACAGCGCAGCCAAATCCAGATGAGAATGGCTGGCCTTGAGCAGCAGGGCATTCTCCCCAACCACAGGATCATGATCGGAGCACGCTCCGATCTCGCGGAATTGGATAAACAGATCCAGGCCCGCGCCGACCAATACAAAAAAATGATCGCCGACGGAGACCTTCCTTCCACGCCAAGCACCGGAAATGGAAACCTGGGCGCAGCTGGTGTCAATACACAGATGTTGCAGGCGCGAATCGCCGCCGTGCAAAAACTCTATGACCAAAAACACCAGGACTTATTGATCCTCGGCCAAAAACGACTCGACATCGACAACCTCCGCAAAGAAGAAGACTCCATCAAAGAACGCGTCGATGTGTTCAAGGCTCGCATTGAACAGCTCAACCTCCAGGACAAAGTCTCCGGCCGCATCCAAATCGTCAGCTTCGGCGACCGCCCCGTCGTCCAGAAAGACACCCGACTTAAAATCGCCCCAGGCTGCGCCTTCGGCGGCGGCGTCCTCGGTTTCGGCATCGTCCTCCTCATCGGCTTGATGGATCGCCGCTTCCACAGCCCCGAAGAACTCCGCTCCAGCGTCACAGGCGGACCCGTCCTCGGCGTCCTCCCCGAACTCCCCGACGACCTCAGCGACCCCGAACAAGCCGCCCTCACCGCACACTTCGTACACCAAATCCGCACCCTCCTCCAAATCTGGGACTCCGGCGTCGGCACCCAGGTCTTCAGCATCACCAGCCCCGTCGCCGGCACCGGTAAAACCTCCCTCACCCTCGCCCTCGGCGTCAGCTTCGCCGCCGCGGATTCCAAAACCCTCCTCATCGACTGCGACCTCATCGGCGGCGGCCTCACCTCCCGCGCCAACGCTATCGTTAAACGCAAAATCGGCCGCATCCTCCAACGCGAAGGCCTCCTCACCGACCGTCAACTCGACGAAGCCCTCAAACTCGCCAGCGGCTCCCGCCGACGCCTCGGCGAAATCCTCCTCGAACTGGGCTACCTCAAAGAATCCGACCTCGACAGCGCTCTCGTCACCCAGCAAAAAGGCAACGTCGGCCTCCTCGACGCCATCAACGGCGAAAACCTCGACGATTGCGTCTCCGAATCCGGCATCCCCGGACTTCATATCCTCCCCCTCGGCTCCGCCACCTCCCAGCACGCCAGCAAAGTCACCCCACAAGCCCTCCGCCGCCTCCTCGCCGAAGCCCGCAAACGCTACGACACCATCCTCATCGACTCCGGCCCCGTCCCCGGCAGCCTCGAAGCCTCCGTCGCCGCCACCGAAGTTGACGGCGTCATTCTCTGCGTCAGCCGCGGCGAACAACGCCCCCTCGCTGACAAAGCCATTAAACACCTCGTCTCCCTCGGCGCTAAAGTCGCCGGTGTCGTCTTCAATCGCGCCAAAACCACCGACATGACCCTCTACGGCACCGCCGTCCGCACCAGCATGTCCCCCACCAGCGTCCCCCAACAAGGTGCAGACTCCGCACGCTTCGGCCCCATGGCCCAGGCCGTCACCTACAGCGGCTCCGCAAACGCAGAAGAAACCCCCGGCCCTGCAACGACTGAATCGGATAAGAAGTAATGATCAGCGTCGATGACAAATCCAACGAAGCCCCTTCGTCGACGCCGCAAGCCAGCGTCTGGGGACTCACCCCCACAGAGCTGCACGACCGCTTCTGGGCCAGCCGCGGCATCCAGGTCGTCCGCCTCGGCGAACCCTCCGAAATCGTCGAAGGCGCCGAACTCTTCCTCCTCACCGCCTCGCGCTCCCTGGTCATGTTCAAACTCCTTCTCCTCGTCGAACGCCTCTCCTGGGACCGCCCCGACGTACTCTTCGTCCGCCTCCACGAAGAACGCAACCTCGGCTACTCCGAACGCGTCATTACCGACCGCCAAGGCCGCTTCGCCCGTTTCGAACGCCTCTACGGTGCCAGCGATTCCCGCCTCGCCCGCGTCGCCCTCACCAAAGACCCCGAAATCGCCCGCGCCTGGCAAACCGCCGGCACCCTTAAAGAAGGTTGGGCACGCCTCCGCCGATCTGTCAGCCGCTCCTTCCGCTCCACCGCCTCTATCAATGGCAGAGTCTACGACCGCTCCAATGACGAGGATCTCGTCGCCTTCGTCCGCAACCTCGTCCATACCTGGAAACGTCCCGACGCCACCGTCAAACGCGCCCATCGCGCCACCGGCCAAGCCTGGGCTGACGCCGAATCCCAGGTCGAGTCTTCCGCACAATTCGTCGGCCCTGTCTGGGTCGGCGCCGGCCGCCACGTCTCCGCCGACGCCAGCGTCGTCGGCCCCGCCGTCCTCTGGGACGAACCCTCCAAAAAACCCGCTATCGAAAAACTTCAATGGGATGAAATCGAACCCACCGAAGCCCCCTGGCTCAAACCCGTTCAAACCAAGCAGATCTCCGGCATCAGCCGCGCCTCCAAACGCCTCTTCGACATCGCCTTCGCCTCCGCCGCCCTCATGGCCACCTGCTTTATCTATCCCCCAGTCATGCTCGCCATCTGGATCGAAGACGGCCGACCCTTCTTCTTCGGCCACGAACGCGAAACAATCGGCGGCCGCGAATTCAAATGCTGGAAGTTCCGCTCCATGCGCAAAGACGCCGAAGGCATTAAAGCCGAGCTGATGAAGCAAAATATGGCCGACGGACCACAATTCTTCATCCGAAATGATCCCCGCCTCACCCGCGTCGGCCGCTTTATTCGCCTCACCAACATCGACGAACTCCCCCAGTTCTGGAACGTCTTCGTCGGCGACATGGGCGTCGTCGGCCCCCGCCCCAGCCCCCGCAAAGAAAACCAGTACTGCCCCCCTTGGCGCGAAGCCCGCCTCAGCGTCCGTCCCGGTATCACCGGCCTCTGGCAGGTCAAACGCACCCGCCTCCCAGGCCTCGATTTCCAGGAATGGATTAAATACGACATCGAATACGTCGAAAATCAGTCCTGGGCCTTGGATATTAAAATCATTTATCAGACAATTGTCACCGTCTTACGTGGAATCATCCGATCATGAGCGTCAAAGCGAAAACCAAAAAACGGCTCGGTCTATTACTCGCAGCAGTCGTCGGCGTCGGTCTCCTCGGAGGAGCCGCCTTCCTCTACCGCCAGCATCATCGCAACGTCTGGCTCAAAAACGAACGCGCCCTCGGCATGAAAGCCGACGCCGACAACGACGCTCTTGCTGCCCTCCAACATCTCGGCAACTGGCTCTCTCGCAACCCCGATGACATCGAAGTCCTCCGCCCCTACGCCAAAAACCGCCTCCTCGTCGAAACCTCCGATTCCTCCTACGTAAAAGACGCCATCGCTGCTTACCGCCGCATCGTCTCCCTCTCCCCCGACGCCGTCGAATCACGCCGCGAACTCATGCACCTCTACGCACGCTATGGCTTCGAAACCGAAGCCCTCGATGCCGAAAACATCCTCATCAACAAAAACCACGCCGACCTCGACGCCTTGCAATCCAAGGCCGCCACCCTCATGCGCCTCCGCCGCTGGGACGAAGCCCGCAAGGCTACCGCTGATTGGGCAAAGGCCGATCCCAACAACGCCGAAGCCCAAATGCAAATCCTCGGCCTCATGGCTCAGATGGAACAGCCCGCCACTGAAATCCTCAAACAAGCCCAATCCGTCACCGCTAAAAATCCCAACACTCCCCAATCTCAACTGATCATGGGCATCGCATACGAACTGACTCAACAAGTCGACCCAGCCCGCGAAATGTTGCGCAAAGCCGCCGACCAACCCTCACCCACCCCCGAATTCAGCAAACTCATGGTCGATCAATTAAACCGCGCCGGCATGTATGCCGACTCCCTCAAATTATTGACTAAGCAGGAACAATCCGGCGACACCACCGCCCGCCAGGCCCTTCTGCGCCGCATGTGGGAAATGAATCGCGCCAAAGACGTCATCGCCCTCACCGACAAAGACCCCGCCACCCTCGGCATCGAAGGCATGGCCCTGCGCGCCCTCTCGCTCGCACAACTCGGCAAACCGGACGACGCCAAAAAAATACTCGGATCCCTCCAAGGCCGCCAAAATGATCCTCTCGCTAAAGCCTGGTCGGCCATCCTCTCTCAGGAACTCCACATAGCCTCCATTGATCCCCGCAAAATGCTCGAGTTGTGCCAGCATGCCATCTTCCACGATTCCCAAGGCGGCTATCTCCGCTATTTCATGGGCCAAGCCTACGCTCAATTAGACGAAGGCGAACTCGCCATCGACCTCTGGCAAAACCTCGCCCGTCAAAATCCCACCTGGTCCCTCCCCCTCATTCGATTATCCGAAATGCGCCTCGCCAAAGGCCGTGATGCCCTGGCCATGCAGGCCGCACAGTTCGCCGTCCAACGCTCCCCCGAAAGCGCTCTTGCCGCCATCAACCTCGCCAAAGTCTGGAGTGCCAATGTCGAATCCGGCCACGCCGATCGCCCCGATGAACTCTTAAAACTCATCGCCCAGATTCGCACCGCACTCCCACAGGAAGAACAAACCCTCACCATGCAGGTCTCCCTCCTCGGCAGCCTTCACAAAAACGACCAAGCCGCCGCCGAAATCAAAAAAGCCCTCGCCCTCAAAAATCCCCTCAGCGAGCAGGCCCTACTCCACCTCGCCGTCGCCAGCCGAATTTACAATCTCGGCCTCACCGAACAGTGCTTCGACCGCTCAGAAGCCGCCCACGGCCTCACCGCCAACCTCGCCTACGCCCGCGCCATGGACAAATTCAGCAACGGTGCCCCCGCCGACGGCCTCGCACTCCTCAAATCCGCCCGCGAAAAAGCCCCCCAGGCCGGCCAATCCCTCGACTGGCAAATGGCCTGGGCTCGCTATCTCGAAGTCATTCAGGACCCCGCCGCCAAAGACGCATGGGAAAAATTGGCCGACGCCAACCCCTCCGATCGCCAGATTCAGCAGATTGTCCTCTCCGTACACTCCACCCAGGCCGACCGCGATTTTCTTGATAAGTCCATCGATCGCCTCAAAAAACTCACCGGCGAAGAAGGCGTCACCTGGAAAATCGCCCGCGCCCGCTGGATCCTCGGCGACGCCAAGTCCGATCAGACCCTCCTCCAGGTCACCACCTTATTACAATCCGTTATTCGAACCGCCCCTGACATGGTCGAACCCCACATTCTCCTGGCGAACGCCTACGAACGCCTCAATAACAGCAATCAAGCCGTCGAAGAACTTCGCACCGCCTCCGTCGCCGACCCCAACAATACCCAGGTCGCCCTTAAACTATCCCAATTCCTCCAAAAACGCGGCGAGTTCGACAAAGCCAAGGAAGTCCTCGATCGGGCTGCACAAAACAAGGGCGCCAACGAAGATCAAAAACGCCAGATGGCTATGCTCCTCGCCCAACAAGGCGATTCCAAAAAAGCCATCGAAGTCTTACAGCCCGGCTCAGACGATAAAGGCGGCACCGGCGACTCCCTCCTCCTCGCCATGCTCTACCGCCAGCGCAACCAGCCCGCCAAAGCCGAAGAAATCGTCAAGAAACTCCTCGAAAAACCCGACCCCGTCACTGTCCAATTCGCCGCCGATCTCTACGCTCAGCAAGGACGCCGCGCCGATGCCGACCATGCCCTCGCCCTGCTCGACACCATGCAACTCAAGCCCGGCCTAAAGGAATTGCTCCTCGCCGATCACGCCACCCGATATCAAGGCCCCGAACGCGCCATCTCCATGTTCCAAGCCGCCCTCAAAGCCGCCCCCGACAACGCCGCCGCCTGGAAAGCTCTCATTGGATACTACGCCTACCTCGGCAAAGGAAAAGAACTCGCCTCCACCGCCGAAGCCGGAGCCTCCGCCGCGCCAACCGATGCCTCCCTGAAAGAAATCGCCGCTCAAAAAGATTTGCTCGCCGAAAGTGCCGAAAATTCCGAGGCCCGCCCGCTCGTCCTCGCCTATCTCTCCGACGCCCGCCCGGATTCCCCGGCACTTCAAGGCCTCACCACCATCGCCTCGGCTAACCACAACAAAGAATTCCCCGCCCAAACCATCGCGAAACTCAAAAAGCTCGTCGACGCCAACCCCACTTACTCTCCTCTCCAGGCCGTCCTGATCGAACGTTACCTCCAGCACAATCAAAAAGACGAGGCCCAGCAACTCGCCGCACGCGGCGTCGAAATGTTCCCCAACGACGCCGACGCCGCTCGTCTCGCTGTCGAAGCCTTGACCTCCTCCCAACGCTGGACCGAAGCCCTTGGCTTTGCCAAAATCTGGCGCGAACGCACCCTCTCCAACCCCATGCGCGCCGACATGGCCATCAGCGCCTGCCTCATGCAGTTGGGACAACCCGCCCAGGCCGAAGCCGCCATCGCCCCCTACATCCCCGCGGCTGTCACCGATCCCGAGCACGGCGGAAACGTCATCGTCCAATACGCCTCCACCCTCATGCTTTCCGGACAAGCCGATAAAGCCGCCGAACTTCTCTGGCCTCTCGCCTCCCAAAGCCCCAGTTGGCGCCGTGCCTGGATGGACGGAGCACTCCTTCTCCCCACCCCCACAGCCTCCGCTTGGCTCGATCGCATCGCAACCATCCTCCCTGCCGATGCCGATCAAGACCACACCCTGCTCGCTGAAACATGGCACACCCTCGCCGTCAAATCCAAAGACCCCCAAGTCATGGCCAAAGCCAATGCCATGTTCGACACCCTTATGGCCCAACCTAACCTCAAAGCCTCCACCGCCCTCGCACGCGGCATGGCCGCCGAACAGGACGGCGATTTCAAAACCGCCGAATCCGCTTACCACAAAGCCCTCCTCCTCGATCCCAACGCCATCGCCGCCGACAACAATCTCGCCATGCTCATCGTCAAGCAAGGCGGCGACCTCAACGAAGCCACCCGCCTCGCAAAAGCCGCTATCGCCAAACAACCCAACGTCGCCACCCTTCACGACACCCTCGCTCTCGTGCAGGCAAAATCCAAAGACATCGATGGTGCCGTCGCCAGCCTCCAGCACGCCCAAAACCTCGAACCCAACAGCATCGAATGGCGCGTACACCTCATCCGCGTTCTTCTCGACGGCGGCCGTCGTCCCGACGCCACCAAAGCCTGGAAAGACCTCCAATCCCTCCCCACCGACCTCCCCATGTCCGACCAAACCCGCACCCAACTCGCCCAGTTAAAGGTCGATATGTCCAAACAATCCTCAATTACCACGCCATAATAATGAAGCCCTCCAACTTTCCCGCGGCCCGCCCAATTGACATGGATGCTTGCAAGTAATTGATTCGCCTCAACCTGCGTTTCCCAGTCTCCTTGACGACGCGAAATAATCGTTGGATGATGGCGTCTAAATCAATAGTGAAACCGCTATGCTGGGTTACAGCGGTTCTTTCTGGCAAAAAATGAACCGCCGCCGCGACCAGGTTACCTAGGTTGCCAGTTTGTATGGGATATTAGCTGGATGGCAAACAGGCCTTCGGGCCAATCGGTACTCGTTTTTAGATTAGGCGCGCTCGGCGACACGCTCGTGTCCATGCCGGCGTTGTGGGCCGTGCGCCGACATTTCCCCGGCGCACACATCTCCCTCCTCTGCAACGTCCAGGTCGGAAAAAGTTACGTCCTCGCCTCCGATCTCCTCCGCGGAAGTGGTGCCGTCGATGATTTTGTCCTCTACCCCGTTCCCGGAACACTCATCGGACGCATTCTCCGCCCCGTAAAAATGCTCCGCCTTGCCTTGCGCCTGCGCGCTGCCGGATATGACTCCGCAGTCTATCTACCCCCCTCCGGCCGATCCATGAAACAAATCGCGCGCGACCGCCTCTTCTTCAAACTCGCAGGCGTCAAAAAACTCGTCGGCATGGACGTCCCCATGAGCCTCCCCGCCAAAGGCGTCACCCGACCCCTCCCCACTCTCCCACGCGAAATGGACCTCCTCCTCTCCCGCTTAAACGCCGCCGGTCTCCCCGCCCAACCCGCCTCTCTCGATACTGTCTCCCTCGGTGTCGGCCCCGCCGAACACGCCGAAGTCGCACGCTGGCTCTCCAGCCTCCCCCCCGATGCCGGAAAAACCTGGGTCGGCATCGCCCCAGGCTCCAAAATGCCCGCCAAACGCTGGCCCGTCGAACGCTATCGCGATGTCGTCAAAAAGCTCATCGAACACCACGACATCTGGCCCGTGATCTTCGGCGGCACCGAAGATCACGCCGACGGACAAAACCTCCTCGCCGCCTGGGGACGCGGCTACAATGCCGCAGGCTCCCTCGGCCTCCGCGCCTCCGCCGCCGCCATCGCTCGCTGCCAACTCTATATCGGCAACGATACCGGCACCATGCACCTCGCCGCCTCCACCGGCGTTCGCTGCGTCGCCGTCTTCTGCTCTCGCAACTTCCCCGGACTCTGGGACCCCTTCGGACAAGGCCATATCATCTTCCGTACCTCCATCGACTGCGAAGGCTGCATGCTCGAATCCTGCATCCAACGCCGTATGGAATGCATCTTGAGCATCACCGAATCCGATGTCTTCCAAGCCTGTGCCGGCATCCTTTCCGGCAACACCCCCCTGCCCTCCCCCACCTTGCAACTCACCAGACCTTCCTAAAATTCATCTCAGAAAATCGCCCAGCAACTCCCGAAACCGCCCCCTGAACGCGCTGTAACGAAAATGCTCCTGCCATCGCCTTTGCCCGTTGCGCCCCATCTCCGCCGCCACCTCCCGATTGCGCAAAAGATAAATCACACGCTCCGCCAATCCCCCCCCATCCCGATCCAGATCAACATTATACCCCGTCTCCCCATCCACATTCACTTCCGGTGCCGCATCATGCACCGACGCAATCACCGGTATCCCATGCCGCATCGCCTCGATATACACCAGCCCAAACCCCTCCCCGCGCGAAGGCATCGCAAACACCGCCGTACGCCCCCATAGCCGATCCAACTCCCCATCCGGCACAAAACCCTTCATCTCAATATTCCCCGCCACCGGACTCTCCCCCACTAACTTCGCAATCACTTCCATCCCCGGCCCACGCCCCACAATCACCAGCCGCGCATCCCCTACCGCCCCCACCACCGCCGGCCACGCCGCTATCAACTCCCGATGCCCCTTATACCCCCCATCCGCATCCATCCGCGCCAATATCATCACCGTCGGCGGCCCACCCCCATCCGCCACCACCGACGACGCCTCATCCGATTCCGTCGCCAACCAACACACCCGAGGCCTAACCTCAAAACGCCCATGATCCCGCTCCGCCCGCCCCAGCGTATACGCGCTATTCACCACCAGCGCCTGCGCCCGCCGCGCCACCGCAATCCGCCGCGCCGACTCCTCACCCCAAACCTCAATCCCATGCAAATACACCATCATCGGCCGCCGCAAAAACGGCACCCGGCAATGCGCCCGCGCCATCCCCGCAAAATCATAAATAAAATGCGTATGCCCCACCGCCCCCACCGCCATCCCCACCACAAACCGCGCCCGACTCCCCCCCATCGCCCTCACCGCCGGCAATCGAAACTCCCCCCCCGGCACTACATCATCATTCAACGCAATCGCATCCGCCCCCAGCAACCCCGCACCCTCCTCCTCCGCCAACACCTTCCCCACCAGCCGCGCCACCCGACAAATCCCCCCATTCCCCGGCAACAGCGATTCCGCACCCAACATGACTCGACGATTATCCATCACGATCCCTTAAATTTCAGCAATCCCATATTCGGCAAAAGCTTACAATCGTTTTGCAGAAAATATCTCCCCCTAAAAATCCACTTCATCCATAAATCTCTACCATACATAATCTTCTGAATTAAGGTGCATGCCATTTTAAATATCTTGACTTTTGCACGGTCCGATAGGTAATCTGGGCAATTGGAGAGGAAGGGTCCACCTCCTTGTTTGTGTTATTCGTGGACAACAATTTGATGTTTAAGAGCGTTCCCGTCTGAACTCGCGAGCCAGGAGGGCCTTCGATTCAGTTGTGACGGCCAAACGCAGGAAATGGGAGAAAAAATGATTCATTCTTCACTCAAACTATCCATCTTGGCCCTGCTGGCCATCACCCCCGCCGTCGCCTCCGCTGCCGCATACCTCCAGGTTGACGTCAACAGCACCACCGTCCAAAGCAACCTCGTCACTGGTGCCCCCGGCTTCACAGGCCTCCTCGACACCGGCACCCTCAACTTCCAGGCCGACGCCACCTGCGACCTCGACGACGTCCTCTTCGATGGCGTCAGCCAAACCCCCACCCACGTCCCCGTCCTCGTCTCCGGCTCCATCAACCTCGTCGCCGGCGTCGTCTCCACAGGCTCCTCCATCTCCATCTCCTTCAATACCCCCACCTCCACCCTCTCCTTCTCACTCCTCCCCGGACAAGGTGCCCTCGGTTCCGAAACCGGCGGCTTTAACCTCATCGCCGACATGGACACCTCCACCTTCACCGGCGGCGTCACCATCGGCGGCGTCAATATCACCCCCTGGCTCGTCGCCAACGACGGCGGCTTCTTCCTCCACCACTACGACCCCGATGGCTCCGGCTTCGCCAATGACGTCAATCTCGAAGTCATCGTCCCAGAACCCGCCTCCTTCTCCCTCCTCGGCCTCGCCGGCACCCTCCTCGCCGCACGCCGAAAACGGTAACTTGCGATTTTATGAAATAATTTAGCCCTCGACGGCTTTTGTACCTGAGTTGTATAAGGATTTCACTGTGCTCCCCAACTACCGCAACATTATCTTCGCTGCCGCACTCGCCTTCGCTCCCACAACCCTCCTGGCCGACTCCCAATTGGTCATGGACGCCAACAGCCTCACCATCCAGGCCACCAACTCCCTCGGCCAAAATTCCGCCTTCGGCGGACTCACACACACCGGCGGACTCATCTTCTCCATGGACTCCGATTCCACCATCGGCCTCTCCATCGATGGCACCAACCAAGTCTCCTTCACCGCCTCCTTCTACTCCTTCTCAGGCCAAATCTCCTTCCTCAACGGCCAATCCCAAGGCGGCACCATGACCGTCCAAGTCAAAAACACCGATAACTCCCTCGATACCTACCACTTCAATATCGCCGCCGGCAATTTCCTCTCCCGCCCCATCGGCTCCTCCTCCTTCCGCTCCTTCGGTTTCCAACTCTCCGAAGATACCTCCGCAGGCTTCTTCAATGACGCCAACTACGGCGGCACCAACATCACCCCCTTCTTCAACGGCCAAGACCCCCTCGGCCTCAACGGTGCCTTCTTCCAACTCATCTGCTCACCCGACGCCACCGGCTTCTCCAACGACGCCGACGTCGATATCGTCGCCAACCTCGCCGAAACAGGCAACGGCCCCGTCGTCCCCCTCCCCTCCTCCGCACTCGCCGGATTCACCCTCCTCTCCCTCCTCGCCCTCTCCCGCCGCCCCAAATCCATCTAAATTTCCCTTCCCTACATTCCTCCTTTTGCATTTCGCACTCTACCTCGGGTCTTTACTCCCCCCCCTACCCCCCCCTACCCTACCCCCGGTGAAAATCGCCCTCGCCATCCTTCACTCCGACCCCCAGCGTGGCGGCGCCGAACGCTACACCTTCGACCTCGCACTCGCCCTCTCCCAGCGCAATCACCACATCTCCCTCCTCTCCTCCTCCTTCCCCAACCTCCCCTCACAAATCCAAAAAATCCCCCTCCCCCTCGGCCCAGGCTCCAAACTCCGCCAATATCAAACCTTCCTCCACTCCCTCCACACCCATACCTCCTCTACCTCCTACGACATCATCCACGCCATGCTCCCCATTCGTGGCCCATGCCACCTCTACCACCCCCACGCCGGCCTCGCCGCCGAATCCCTCTCCTCAGCCCACCTCAAATACCCCCACCCCCTCAAACGCCTCCTCTCCGCCTCCTTCAATCGCCTTAATCGCAAACGCAATGAATTCGCCCGCGTCGAACGTGAAATGCTCTCCTCCCCCGCCGGCCCCACCGTCCTCTGCCTCTCCGACCACGTCAAACAAACCGTCCGCCGCCACTACCCCGCTCTCCCAGAATCCCGCCTCGCCACTCTCTTCAACGCCGTCGACCTCCGCCGCTTCGACCCCGCCAAAGACCCCTCGGCCGGCAAATCCCTCCGCCAACAATTCTCCATCCCCAATGACCGCATCCTCGCCCTCATCATCGCCCAGGACTTCGCCCGCAAAGGCCTCCGGGAATGCATCCTCGCCATCCAGGACCTCCCCTCCGTCACCCTCCTCGTCGTCGGCCGCGACAACCCCGCCCCCTACCAGCGCCTCACCCAACAACTAGGCCTCTCCGACCGCGTCCTCTTCGCCGGCCCAACCGCCGACCCCTACCCCTTCTATCAAGCCGCCGACCTCTTCCTCCTCCCCACCCGCCACGACCCTTGCAGCCTCGTCGTCCTGGAATCCCTCGCCATGGGCCTCCCCGTCATCAGCACCACCTCCAACGGTGCCTGCGAAATCATGACCGACGGCCTCCACGGCCGCATCCTCCCAAACCCTGCCGACATCCTCGCCCTCACCACCGCCATCCGCCACCTCTTAGACGAACAAACCCGCCGCGTCGCCAAAGAAGCCTGCCTAACCCTCCGTCCCCACCTCAGCTTCGACCACCACGTCGACCAACTCCTCCAAATCTACCGACAGTCCTCCCCTCCTCCTGTCCTGCATCCCCCCTCGTAACGCGGGCGTCTCGCCCGCGCTTTTATTTCCCCCTTCCGACATCCTCATCATCCGCTTACACCCCCATTCGTTTTCCTTCCGCTCTCCCAATCCTATTAAACCCATTCAATCTCTCTGGCTCTCCTTCGCGTGATTTCTTCGCGTCCCCCTTCGCGCCTTTCGCGATCCCTCTTCTTCCGCCTGGGCCGCAGGCTCACCCCCCTCCCCGTCATCACGCATAAATCAAATCCGCATAAAATTCCCTTGACTTATCTATTTAGACAGTCTAAATATTAAGCCATGCCCTCCATCACCGGCGACTCCCTCCGCGGCCATCTCGAAACCCTCATCCTCTCCGTCCTCAAACGCTCCGGCGAAGCCCACGGCTTCGAAATCCTCAAACGCCTCGAATCCGCCGGCTCCGGCGCACTCAACCTCAAAGAAGGCTCCCTCTACCCCGCCCTCTACCGTCTCGAACGCGCTGGCCAAGTCAAAGCCGAATGGGAATCCAACTCCACCCCCCGCCGCGGCCCACGCCGGCGCATCTACCGCCTTACCCCCAAAGGCGCCCGCCGACTCGAAGCCGCCCGCAACGAATTCCAAAACTTCGTCACCATCGTCGGCGGCATCCTCGGCACCACCGCCTGAATCAACCATTCACAAACCAACAGGAGCATCGCATGAACGACCTCATGATCCACGTCGAATCGATCGTCCGCCCCATCCGCGCCACGCAATCGCGCAAGCTCCGCATGCGCCGCGAACTCCTCACCCACCTCCAGGCCGCCTACGACGAAGAGCTCGCCCGCCATCCCGACTCCCCCCTCAACCGCGCCAAGCTCCGCCTCGGCTCACCCGACTCCATCACCGCCCAACTCCAACAAACCGTCCCCCTCGCAGAACGCCTCCTCTTCCTCCGCCTCCCCACCCCGCGCACCTACGATCGATGGGAATCCCGCTTCGCCCGCCACCTCTGGGGCGACACCCTCCTCTACATGACCATGGCCAACGCCTTGCTCCTGATCACCTCCGCCCTCGCCCTCCCCTACGCCGCCTGCCTCCTCCTCGTCCTCCGCGCCGGCCACCCATCCACCTACCTCGCCTCTCTCCATGACCATCCTGAAGCCGCCCTGTTCTACAATCTCTTTTTCCTCATCGCCATCCCCTCGCTGTACTTCTCCGCCGTCCGCTTCATCCTCGCTGCCGCCGCTTCATCCAGCCCGCGCCGCCTCTTCTTCCCCGCGGCCGCCATCGCCACGATCCTGATCCTCACCCTCCTCACCTGCGTCCTAGGCCTCGCCCGCCGCCCCCTCACTCTCCCCGACCTCCTCACCGCCGCGATCACCATCCCCGCCCTCCTCCTCTCCCTCTTCCTCACCGGCCGCCTCTTCTCCACCCTCCAGCGCCCCTACCAACCCTGGCTCACTCTCCCCCTCTAAAAAATGGGGCGGTAGCAATCCCGCCCCATTTTATTCACCGCAAAGCAACCTCGGTTATAAAGTTAGTTCGAAGCTAAGCGCAATCGCATTAAATATCGTTGACATTCACCGCATGTGCTATATTCTGCAATAAGTACCGAGGGTTATTTCTTCGGCTTTTGAAGATCAATGGAGGCACAATGAGAGAAAATGTCACTAAATTCGCGGCTTTGATGGCTACGCTCCTCCTCGCATCGAGCGTTCAAGCTGATCCGATCAGCCCCAGCTATACCGTCTTCGGCGGCTATACTTCTTCAACGACATCCTCGCCTCCCACCGCCGATATGGGAACCGTCGTCACCAACGGTCAATCCGCAACCCTCACGACCAATAGCAGCGACGCCGAGGTCGGTGCCCTTTATATGGACACCGGGATCAATACGACGGCCAGCTACCTCACCATGGCGTTCGACGTCAATGTGCTTTCTCAGGCCGCCTCCGGCTACGGTCAAAACTTCGGCGGCACCGAGACGCTCGGGGGTATCCGAATTTGGGACGCCACTGTCGGCAACTGGGAATATAGTTTCCAATTCATTCCCACCAGCGCCACCACCGGGTATTTCGCGTTCCGCGATGCAACCAACAGCAGCGTGCTCAGCATTGCCACCTACGATACGAACACGATCTATCACGTCCTGCTCACCGCCGACTACTCCACACACATGGCGACCGCATCCATCGACGGCGCAACCCCGATCAGCTATGCCTTGCGGCCGGGCACCGCTCCCGGCGACACCACCAGCGAAATCTTCTTCTACATGAACGGCGTCACCGGAGCCGAAAATTCCATCCAAATCGGAGCCCCCGTCCCGCTCCCCTCCGCCGCCAGCCTGGGCTTTGTCAGTCTTGCCGCGCTCGGCCTAGGCCAACTGATTCGCAATCGCTCAAAGGGAAATACAACGCGCGCTTGATTGCGGCCTATATCGTGATTCGGGACGGCAGCCATTTCACCACGGCCTGCCAGGCGTTCTCCAGTCCGCCACCAAGTCCCGGAATACATCAACAGCAATAGGATGATTGACGCCATTTCAGAATTCAGATGGCGAGCAGTCATTTCTTCTCCTCCTTCTTCTTTTCTCGGCCTTCCCCTCTCCCACAACGTGTGCTCTAGCCCCAGCCGCTTCACCATCCTCCCCCGCCACTCCTCACTTCCATAAGGGCTCCCCCGCACAATCGCCACGCGAATCTCCTCCGCCTCCTTCTCATTCATCCCCCGATTCACCACCCCCTCCTACCCCCGTAGCTTCCCCACCGGCCAATCCGCCAACATCTTTTCCCCTCCCTCTTTCCGCGCCGCCAAACTTCCCCACATCCCCCGCCCTCCGCGGCCTCACCACCAAATGCCAATGATTCGGCATCGCCACCGACGCAAACAACTCCACCCCCCGCGCTTCACCGCCTCCGCCAACACCCCCTCAAACGCCGCATAATCCCCCTCCTTATAAAAAAACCGCCCCTTCAAATTCCCCCGATTCAAAATATGATACACCACCCCACCCGCACTTTGACTTGGCATCCCCTGTTGAACCGAATATCAACACACTTTACACTACGGCAATGGCCCAGTCTAGACAGTCCGAATTAGAAATAAAGGAAACAAATCAAACGAAGCGATATGCATTGAAATGCGGGACATTGACTTCCATTTGTAAATCTATTCAGTATTCGATTATCGCCGGCTTCCTTTACTACTTGATGAAGTCGGTTGCCGAGGCATCACCTGGTGCACGTAGCTGGGACTTCAATATTAACAAATATGCGTATTTTGCCGTTGCAGTTGTTCTTGGGGTTGGGAATACTGTCGTATTAAGGCAGTATAAGAAGGTTCAAAAAAATGTCCAGCGGCTAAGCGACGACTTGGCAAAATTAAAACCTCCCAAGCAGGAGACCTCGGATGACGAGACATGACACGATATTCATGCTGCATTTTTGCTCCGGCCTCGTCTTTTTCCTCGCTGCGCAGGATTTTTTCCTTCAGCCAGTACTTACCGGCGCACGGCGGTTGACGCTTGATCTTGCACTGATGCGAATACTTGCAATGGTGAAGACTGGGCGAGTTAAGGAAGACGAGCCGGCAGTAGCGTACCTGCTTGAGACCATTAAAGAAGCGAAAATTGGTACTGAAAATTCCAGTCTCTTTCAGCGAATTGTGATGCGCTCACAATCAGACCGATTCAAATTGGCTGAGTACCAATTTCGTCTCGCAAAAGCGCCAGCGCTTTCAAGAACCGTTTCCAGTGACCTCGCGGAAGTTGCGAAGACAGCGCGTGAAATAATTGATTGGCAGCAACTTGGTGGTTCGGTAATCGGGTGGATATACGCGGCCATTCGATCGGCATTTTATTTCGCAAAAGAAGAAGAATCAGACGCTCCTTTGGGATATGCCAAGCGGCCTCTGAGTCGAAACGAGAAAATAAGAATTGGGCTCGCATCCTTTGGCAAAGATTTTGAACCAGCTTCCGATAAGGTGGATATAATCTACGATGAGCCGGACATTTCGTACCAGCTATGCCCAAGCTTCCCAATCGGTCCTGTACTCGAAGCCCAACAGTACATAAAGCTCAACAGATTTGAGCTTGATCCTGACGATTTGATTGATGAATCCGGAGCACGGGCAGCCCGATATATTATCTATGAAAGCTCGACCAAATATCGAACAAAGCGATTCTTTATAGATCAAGATCGATTTGAGCTGAAGCCTCTTGATCACGATAAAAGTGATAAGATCGCCTCGGTTCACCTGCGCGTGCTGTTCAGCAAAGCTATTGCTTGGCGAAAGCGTCGAGAAGTGATTTATAGACTTCTACTCGAAGATATCGAAAAATTCCTATCTCCCACTAAATCTAGCAACTGGAGCGAGAGGCTTGTAATGGACCAAATTGCCCGGTTCATGGAGCGCGAGCAAGAAGCGTATGAATATGTTGATTACAATTGTGATGCCACCGATACACCGGCGGCAATCGCTCGTGATAACTATGGGACATCGAGTATGTATTTGCTACTTATGGCTTCAAACCTTGGTAACAAAGCATTTCTTGAAGCATGCAAGCGGATCGATAAGCCGCTAATGGGAAATGAGCAAATCCGAATCCTTTTGTTGGGTAAGACCAGCTGACGTAGTCATTAGGGTGTCGCCTATCACGCCGCAATACCCAGCGAAGAAAAGGGGATTGGAGTGGCTCGAAAACCTCAAGTAAAGCAAGAGCGATGTTATATGTCGGCACACGCAAACGCACGTCGCGGCGGCGGCCATGACGGCTCTTGGCATGCAACGCTGAGCCCCAATTGCGAATCACCGTCTCCACTGCCCGCGCAGGCGATAGGCCCGGCGATTGAAATGCGTCTTTATACGCCGCCGGATTTTGTCCATGGGCAAAGCATCCGGATCCTTGGACGGCCGGCCATGCTTCGGGGAATGACGCGGAGAATTCCCCTCTGCTCGCGCAGCAGCCGATGATTGCTCGCCGAATCAAACCCCGCGTCCAATAGCATCCTCTCAATGTTCACCGACGCCGGTAACTCCACCATCACTTGCTCAACCCCCCCCTTCCCCATTTCCTCCAAAGTCCTCTCCTTCCGCCACGACCACCTCAACCAGCAAGTCGGCAACGGCGAATGCTCCGTCCTCGCCTGACAAGCCCTCGTCCAAGCCCCCGCCGACCCCGCCTCCCATCCCAAATTCTCCCAAGGCCTCCCCTCCACCTACAACCTCCCCGAACTCACCGCCGGCTGGCTTCGCTTCTACCACCCCATCCCCAAATCCAACTCACCCTCCAAACCAGAACCCAAAGATTGACTCAATGCCTGAATAAATTTCTGCCCCAAAATCCTGGTTATTTTTAGTCGCTTTTTTATCCAAATCTCATCACTTTCTACTCACTTTTCTCATTCTTCCGCTGGCTTTCCGGATCTTCCGGCAGAGGAAATTCCCGCGTCTTCCCCGCCGCCCCCCACAACCCCGGTAGCTTCCGATTCAACTTCACCAATAGCTCAATCAACTCCCGCTTCTCCCCCTCCGATAAATCCTCCATCAAATTCCCCAGCAAATCATAATACCCCGGCACAATCCCATCGATAAGTGCTTGCCCCTCTTTCGTTAATCGCACAATCGCCTTCCGCCGATCATGCGCATGATTCTCCCGGCTGATAAACCGCTCCCGCTCCAATCCATCCAAGAGCCCCGTAATCGTCGCCCGCGTCACCCCAGACCGCTCCGCCAACTCGGAAGGCAACATCCCCACCTTCGGATCTCTATTCAGGATCATGATTAACGTAAATTTCCCCTGCGACATCCCATGCCGCGCCAGCCAAGCCTCAATCCCACCCAATATATCACTCGCCACCCGCATCAACACCAAAAACGCCTCCATCCCCCGAGCGTCACCGCCAGAATAGCGGTTTACTCGTTCCCGCAGTGCTTCATATCGCGGCAGGTCCCGTAGATAGAACATTACATATTACTCTAACTCCAATTTGCGAAAGTCGTAAGGCCTCAGACTATTTTTTGCAAAATAGTTTCCGCCTCTAACTATCTCAAATCAGCGCGTGCAATGTTTGCTCTACGATTGCAAACTTTTCATCAAGCGTAGGATACGCCTCAACGCGGATCAGCCGCCGATGATTCCCCCACAACACCACCAGCCGGTTCCCCGCCGCCACCGCCGCCTCGGCATCTTCAAACCGACAAGAATTCGATGCATCCCCATCATACAACCCCAGCACCGCACTGGTCTGCATCCAGATCACAACATCATACCGGGCAAGCTCTTGCTCCAACGACGTCCCTAAATCTGCCCAATACCCTTCCGGCCCATCGGGCCAGTACGTCGCCCCATCAATCGTCCCCCGATCCAGCAGCAACACGCGCCCCGGATTCATTTTCGCAACCGTAGTCTCCTGTTCAACTTGCAATCGATAAATCTGCCGCTGCACATCGCGCCGCCCCGCCTCATCCAGGCGATCCCACCGCGTCTGTAACATGTCATACACCTGCGTCGCCGCCTCCGGCACGCGCACAAATCGCTCCGGGTGCATCGCCGCCAACCGGCTCGTCAAAACCGTCTTCCCCGATCCCGGCCCGCCTGTCAGCACAATTCTTTTCATCACACCCCATCCTAAAACAACGCCGGCTTACCCAACGACCTGCGAATCGTCGAAATCTGCCCCGCGTGCATCGCCGTGTGCAGAGAGAAAAAAGTCAACATTTCTCCCAGCGTGGCAAAGCGCGGCGATGGTTTTTCCAGAGGCTTTGACCATTCCGCCACGTCGGATTTCCGCATCGCCTCAATCAACATGGTTCGATGCTGATCAAACAAAGCAGGGAGGATCATGGCGTCGCCAAACTCCTGCGCCTCTGGCGAGCCGGGATCGCGGCTGAATCGTTTTTCGAATCCATCGGGCAAAGGCGGTAGATCTGTTTTGCCAAGGAGTTGGATGACGCGGCGATCCGAAAGGATCAGGTGGCCGACGATCCAGGCGGCGCAATTTGCCTTGGAAGCGGAGCGATGGACGAATTCCGCGGGGGTCAGATCGGCAATGAACAACTGCAAAATATTTCGCGACCGTTCAAGAGCAAACGCGACGGAATCCTGAAGAGTCATCATGAGCCAACTGTAGCCGGGTAAAGGTCGTGCTTGCAACAAAAGAGATTGATTGCGCGTGAAGATAGGTAGTCGCGACTTTCGACCTGGAGAGGCTTCGGGTACAGTCGCTGGACTCTCTTGAAAGGAGCAAGGATTTTGAAGCAGAAGAAGATGACCCGCCTGATGCTGGCGGTGGCTGCCGCCGCCGCGATTGCCGTTCCGCTGATTGCGCAGACCGGCACCCCGGCCCCGGATGCAGGTGCCCCGGCCGCTGTCGCCCCGGCCAAGCCGGCGGTTGCCCCGGATACGGTGGTGCTGACGATCGGTGACGAGAAGATCACCGCCAAGGAATTCGATGATTTTATCAGTGATCTGCCGCCGCAGGTGCAAGCGATGGCGCAAGGACCGGCCAGGCGAATGGTGGCCGATGAGCTGGTGAAGGTGAAGCTCCTGGCTCATGAAGCGGAGAAACGCGGGCTGGAGAAGAGCCCGAAGTTTGAGCGCCAGATGGTGCTGATGAAGGACCAGCTCTTGGCAAGCGAAGTCGCTGCTGACGAGCAGAAGAGCGTTGATGATGCGGCGGTTCATAAATATTACGACGATCACAAGGATGAATTTGAGCAGGTGAAGGCGCGGCACATTCTGGTGCGCAGCGGCGTGCCTGCTTCGACGCAGCCGGGGGCAAAGATGGTGTCAGATGACGAGGCCAAAGCGAAGGCGGAAGCGATCCGCAAACGATTGGTCGACGGCAAGGAAGATTTCGCCAAGGTTGCCAAGGCGGAGTCGGACGACAAGCATTCCGGCGAAGAGGGTGGATCGCTGGGGACGTTCGGGCATGGGCAGATGGTGCCTGAGTTTGAGAAGGCTGCGTTCAGCCTGAAGCCCGGGGAGATCAGCCCGCTGGTGAAGACGCAGTTCGGGTATCACATCATCCAGGTTGAGGAGAAGAAGACTCAGCCGTTTGATGAAGTGAAGGATGAGCTGACGCAGAAGCTCGGGCCGGATAAGGTCGAGAAGCTGGCGGCGGATTTGAAAAAGAATACCAAGGTTGAAATGAATGACGCTTACTTCGGGCCTCCCGGTGCGACTCCGCCGGCTGGGTTCCCGGGTGCGGGCGGCCCGCCGCAGCAATAGTTCTTTTAAGGTTTAAAGATCGCAAAGCGAAGTGTGGGTACGATTTAGGTCGTGCCCACACTTCTTTTTTGCGCGAGTGCATTTTCGCATTCCATTTTCTCGGGGATTTTCTAACCAACTTATTGCTGTGCCTGGAGTCTGATTGTGCAGAATCATTTCTCGTACAGGAGTTCAGATGCGCGTTCTCGTTGTGATTGCGATTCTTGCCGGTCTCACTTTGCTCAGTGGCTGTATCATCATCAACTCGTAAGGGCGTAACTATGAAGCCGATTCGTCAATTGCTTCTTCTGGGGTTGCTGGTTTCGCTGCTTTTGGTGGTGAAGCTGGGATGCATCTCGGTTAACTCCAGCTCGTATAACGAGGCACGGTTTAAGACCACACAGTCGTTATCTGTGGCGTCGGCGGCGGCGATTGTCGTGCGAACCCATAACGGCAGCGTGAATATTCGCCACGGCGAGGCGGCGGAAACCAGCATTGTCGCAACGCTCTCGGCCAGCTCGCAGAAACGGCTGGACCAGATGCATGTTGTTACAAAACAACAGGCGGGCGGCATCCTGCTGGTGACGATTGATTATCCGGCGCAGAAATCAGGTGAGTGGGAAGGGTGCTCGTTCGACATTACGGTTCCTGCTGTGACGCAATCAACGAAGGTCGATAGCAGCAATGGTGCGATTCTATTGGAATCGGTGGACGGGCCGGCGGTTTTGGAAACGTCGAATGCTGTTGTGGAAGTGAGGCATCATTCTGGCCCGGTGAATGTTCGCACCAGCAATGGAGCGGTGATTGTTTCGGATGTGAAAGGGCCGGCGACACTGACGACCTCGAATGCGGTCATGCGAATCACCGATGAGACGGGGAATGTCCATGCCAGCACGAGCAATGGAGCGGTGGTGCTGCAACAGGTCACTGGCGAGATTGATGCGCATACTTCCAATGCCACAATGGAATTAATGCAAGTCTGCGGGCGGACGAGTGCGCAGACGTCCAATGGGAGCATCGCCTTTTCGCCGGCAGCGAATTCACCGGAGCCATTCGATCTTCACACTTCGAATGCAACGATGAGCCTCAAGCTTCCGAGTTCTTATGCCGGGCGATTGGCTTTGGAAACTTCGAATAGTGTCATCCATTACGCCGGCATGTCGGGGGTACATGATGTGTCTGGCGATAAAAATCATGTTGTGATGAACATCGGAAACGATACGCGGGAATCGACGGCGCAAACGTCGAATGGTGCGATTGAGCTGCAATTTGGGGATTAATCCGGCTCGGTGGAGATCGAATCGGGCTTCCACTACAATTCATGGTGCGAATGAGAGGAACGACGCCATGATCGATACGCAGACGCTACCAGACAATGTGTTGACAACGCAGCTCAAGAAGGTTGTGAATTGGGCGCGGCGGTCGTCGCTTTGGCCGATGCCGTTTGCGACGGCGTGTTGTGGGATTGAGCTGATGGCGACGGCTTCGAGCCGGTATGACCTGGCGCGGTTTGGGGCGGAGGCGATGCGGTTTAGCCCTCGGCAGGCGGATTTGATGATTGTGGCGGGGCGGGTGACGATCAAGATGATGCCGGTGCTGCAACATATTTATCAGCAGATGACCGAGCCGAAATGGGTGATCAG
>DASRRR010000045.1:0-38663 GCA_035656825.1 Tepidisphaeraceae bacterium
CAAAATGAAGGCCAAGGGAAATTCGAAGCTCGAAATTCGAAACAAGTCCGAAGCTCGAAACTCGAAAAAAGAGCGAGTCGCTCATGTGCGTATAGTGTGCATTTCGGGAAGACACTGGCAGGCAAGCTGCCAGTGGCACGAATCAGGGGGTGCGGCGACGGCGAGAGGTAGTGATGAGGATGGCGAGGAGAGTTGGAAGATTGGGTTCGGGGATGGAGGTGATTAGGGAGGTGATGTAGGCGGAGCCGAATTGGGATTCGCGGGTGGAGAGGAAAGAGGGGGTGAGGGGATTGCCGGCGAGGGCGAAGGAGCGGTCGAGGAGGGCGTAGTCCTGGGCGTTGATGATGCCGTCGTAGTTGAAGTCGCCGTTTTGCCAGGTGGAGAGGTGTTGGGCGAAGCCGCGATCGAGGAGGGCGAAGTCGTCGGCGTTTACTTTTCCGTCGAGGTTGGCGTCGCCGACGGTGGTGAGCTGGACGGTGAGAGTGGAGCCGGTATCTAGGTAACCTAGAGCAAGGAGGTGTTGGGAGTCGTTGGCGGCGGTGGTGGAGGTGAGGCCGGTGCCGGTCCAGGTGGCGGAGTTGTAGGCGGAGAGGAGATAGCCGCGAACCAAGGCGGCGGGGGAGAGGCCGGTGTATTGGAGGGTGAGTTTATTGTCGTTGAGATCGAGGGTGCCGGTGGTGTTGAGGTTGAGGGTGCTGAATTGGAGGAGTTTGGTGGGGGAGGTGGTGTGGGGGGTGAGGATGGTTTTGGCGGCGTTGGCGATGGTGAGGGAGGGGCTGGTTTGGAGGGATTGGGTGAGGATGAGGGTGCCGGCGGAGACGGTGGTGGGGCCGGTGTAGGAATTGGCGCCGGAGAGGGTGAGTGAGCCGGCACCGGATTTGGTGAAGGGGCCGGGGGAGGAACTGGTGATGGAGCCGGCGTAGGTGAGGGAGGAGCCGGCGGTTTGGTAGAGGGTACCGCCGGAGGAGGTGAGCTGGATGCCGCGGTTGGTGGCGAGGGACCAGTTGGGGGAGGCGGATGCGGTGGCGGTAGCGCCGGAGCCGCCGCCGCCGGTGAGGGAGATGGCGGGGGTGTTGTAATCGAAACCGCCGTCGTTGAGAGAGATGCTTTGGAGGGAGATGCCGCTGACGTTGGCGACGGCGCTTGCGCCGGCGAGGCCAATTGCGGTGCCTGTGGTGTTGACGGTGGAGGAGATGGAGATGGTGGGGAGGGAGGTGTAACCGGTGCCGGGGTTGGTGACGGTGATGGAGGTGACGACGCCGCTGGCGACGGTGGCGAAGGCGGCAGCGCCGGTGCCGCCGCCACCGACGATGTCGACAAAGGTGCCGGCAGAGTTGGCGGCGGGGGCGGTGGTCTGGTTGATGTAGTTGCTGCCGCCGGTGGTGACGGCGATGGTGCGCAAGCCGGCGAGGACGTTGGCGGAGGCGGGGACGAGGTCTGCGCCGCCGCCGGAGAGGGTGAGGGTGGGGAAGGAGGTGTAGTTGGAGCCGGCGCTGGTGAGGGTGGCGGAGTCGATTTGTGCGCCGGTACGGAGGGTGCCGCCGTCGAGGAGGATGTTTTGGGGACTATTGGAACCGGGGACAGAGCCGAGGCGGTTGTCGGCGGTAATGGAGAGGATGCCGGCGGAGAGGGTGGTGCCGCCGGAGTACGTGTCGAAGGCGGCGAGGCGCATGGTGCCTGGACCGGCTTTGATGAGGCGGCCGGTGCCGGTGATGGAGACACGCACGTCGAGGTCGAGGGAAGAGGAGCCGTTGTTGACGGTGAAGGTTTGATTGCCGGCGGAGAGGGAGATGGTGCCGGACTGGGCGAGGGAGCCGGTGGAGCGGATGACGGAGGATGCGGTAGAGCCGGTCTGGGCAAAGGTGGTGTTGCCGTTCATGACGATTTTGCCGGGGCTTGTGGCGTGGGAGGCGAGCTGGAGGTTGGTGAAGGTGATGGTGCCGCCGTTGAGGTTGAATTGTCCGCCGGCACCGTCGATCTGGGTGGTGTGGGCGGAGTAGGCTGCACCGGCGGAGAGGGTGACGGCGGCTTTGAATTCGGAGGGGAGGTCGAAGAGTCCGCCACTGCCGGGGAGGTAGCTGACGCTGAGGGAGCCGCCGGTGATGTTGAGGGGTTGTTGGGTGTAGAATTTTCGGACGGTTTGAGCGCCGCTGGAGATGGTGACGGTTCCATTGCCGGTGTTTTGGAGTTTGACCCAGTCGAGGCTGGAGTTGTTGGGGAGGCGGGGTGCGGGGCCGGTGGCGGTGTTGCCGGCGACGTAGGAGGGGTTGTCGCTGTTCCAGTTGGAGATGGTGCTCCAGTCGCCGGAGCCGGAGTTGGTCCAGAGGGCGGGGACGAGGAAGTCTTTGACGTATTCGATGTTTCCGTTGGCGGCGTCTTTGTCGATGAGGAAGCCGTTGGGGGAGCCGCTGCCGTTCTGCCAGAAGGCCCAGGGGTTGGTGGCGGGGTCGCGGCTGTTGGTTTTGGTGACGAAGTTGGGATCCCAGACGCCGTAGGGGTTGGGATAATTCGTGGCGGCGCCAGGCTGGCCGGTGGCGAGATTACCAGAGGGGCGGGCGAGCCATTGGTAGGTGATCGGGCCGGTCTTGGGGGTAGTGCTGGTGTTGGAGAAAGCAATGGAGGCGGAGACTTCGTCATTGTTGTAAGAACTGTTGGTGTAGACGATGGGGTAGATGCCCTGGGCGGCGAAGATGGTGTTCATGTAGTCGCTGGCCCATTGGGTCAACGCGGATTGAGAGAGGCTGTTGCCGGATTCGAGATCGAGGACCGGCAGGAGGTAGCCGGGCTTCATGTATGCGGCCGCGCGGCTGAGATAATAGTTGGCCTCGACGGTGGCGGTGTTGACGGTCGGCTCGACGTAGTTGTAGGAGCCGGTGAGCAGGCCGGCGGTCGTGGCGCGGGAGATGTTGGTGTAGAATTGGGTGTCGTCGTTGCTGAGGCCGTGGTTGGAGCGGACGAAGGCGAATTTGTAGGCTTGGCCGTCGCCGTCGGTGTCGTTGAAGGCGTTGTTCCAGGCGGCCTGGGTGGGGGCGGTGGAGTTGGCGGCACTGGAGGTGTCCAGGCCAAGGACGCGCTGGGCATGGGCGGCGGAGCTTTGCCAGAAGGGGGAACTGAAGGTGCCCAATGCAGCCAACAATATTTTATGGTGACTTTTCGATCTGCGGATGTGCGGGTTCGAGTATCGATAAGCCATCAGCGGTGAAATCCTAACCTTGGGTGCAGGTGCTTATGGATTATTATACAACATGTCTACCGGTCAGGTTTTTGGATTTTTAATGATTATAATTGGAATTTTGGCGCGTAGAGATGTTGCCTCTTGTTGAGGGATGAGAAAAACTCGTTGCCTCTTGCAAGATCAGGCGATTGGGCGACGACGTCGAGATAAGAAGGGGAAAAGAAGAGTGACGAGAGAGAGGGTGGCGGGTTCGGGGATGGCGAGGAGGCCGCTGGAGGTGGTGAGGGTAATGCCGTCGGGGACGGAGAGTGAGAAGTTGAGGGTGTGGGAGAAGTCGCTATTGGAGGAGCCGCCGTAGAGTATGCCGCCTTGGGTGATGGTTTCGGCGTTGGAGGTGGTGGAGAGTTCGGTGTAGACGAAGGTATCGCCGGCGGGGAGGTCGACGTCGAAGGAGAAGGGTTGGGCGATGGAGGGTGAGCCTGGGTAGAGGGGTGAAGTGCCGCCATCGGAGAGATCGCCATTGACGGTGTCGTCGAATTCGTAGCCGCCATAGGAGTCGTGTTGACCTTCTTCGCCGGAGGAGAAGGGGCTGACGAAGTAGAGTTTGAGGGAGACTTGTGCGCTGGCGAAGCCGCTGGCGGCGAGGTAGCCGTCGAGCAGGCCGGCGATATGGATGGTGGCGGGGGAGGAGAGGGTGACGGTGTCAGCGAGGATGGAAGTGCCGGTGGCGAAGGCCTGGGAGGAATCGCCGGCGGCTTCGGCGAATGTGGAAGAGCGGAGACGGCCGGGGGCGTCGGCGGCGGAGGTGGCGACGGAGGAGTATGCGCCGGGGGAGGCAAAAGAGACGAGACCGGAGACGATGTGATAGGCATCGCTGACGGAACTGGTGGGGGAGGAGAGGTTGTTGGAGTAATCGTCGTTGAATTGGGTGTTGTCGAAGTAGGCAGAGGAGGCGTAATTGTTGAGGGCGGCGCCGTTGATAAAGCCGTTGAGTTCGGAGGATGTGCCGATGTACATTTGGCCGGGGGAGAGGACGGTGGAGGATTTGGTTTCAGTGGATGCGGAGGAAAGCGAGGAAAAGAGTGCAATGGAGGCGGTAGCAAGGGAGAGAATGAGAGCTTTTGACGATTTCATATTTGATCCAGAATTGTGAAAATGTTGGTATTTGAACGGAAGAAGAACACATACATTACTGCATATTGCGGCGCCGAGAGCAAGAGAAAAACGGAATGGTTAGTGCGAGGAGGGTGAATGTGGCGGGTTCGGGGATGGCGAGGACGCCGCTGGTGCGGACGATGGCGGAGGAGCCGTCGGAGAAGTAGACGTCGAAGGTGAGTTGACCGGCGTCGTTGATGGCGTCGCGGCCAAGGCCGAAGTCTTTGACGGTTTTGCCAAAGAGGGATTGACCAACATGGAGGATGGTGGAGGTGTTGGTTCCGTCACCGACGTAGATGCCGTAGTTGGCGAGGGTGTTGTCGGAGGCTTGGATGGCGACGAGGCCGGAGGAGTTGATGGGAGTGCCTTCGTTGTTGGCGGCGTAGGAGGTGATGAGGATGTTGGTGCCGGGGAGATTTTGTCCGGCGGTGGAGATGGCGGTGGAGGTGATGCCATTGGAGGCGTAGATACCGAGGGTGAGATTCTGTGCGCCGTTGAAGTTAGCGGCCTGGTAGGCGACGACGCCGGCGTCATTGATGGCGACGGACGTTTCGGCGGCGGAGCGGCCGATGGTGAGGAGGGAGCCGTTGGTATAGCGGTAAACGAAGGCGCCGTTGTTGGAGCCGGGGCTGTAGTCGTCGGTGTTGAAGGCGACCTGGCCCGAATTATTGAGGGCGGAATCGTTGAGGCCTTCGAAGTTGGCGCTATTATAGGTAGCGACGGGAGTGTAGATGTTGCCGGTGCGGACGGTGACGGCGGGGTAGCCACCAGAGTTGGTGCCGAGGTAGGAGACGGTGCCGGAGTCGTTGATGCGGGGGGTCAGGCCGTTGAGGTAAGGGGAGTTGGAGGTGGTGGAATCGGCGACGGTGGAGAGGGCGGCGCCGGAGCCGGTGTAGATGCCGTTGTGGTTGCCGTTGGGGCCAGAGTTAGTGGTGCCGGAGAAGACGACGACGCCGGTGTTGTTGAGGGTGAGGGAACTCATGGAAGAGAAGCCGTGGGCGGTGTCGGCGATGTCGATGAGGGGGCCTGCGACGGTGGGGGTGAGGTAGACGTGCTGGATGATGGTTTGGGAGAGGTCGGAGAAAGCGACTTGTCCGGCGTTATTGATGGCTGGGAAGCTGACGAACTGGCGGTAGGATGAGCCGGCGAAGGTGTCGGCGATGTCGGTGTAAGTAATGGAGCCATAGGAAAAGGCGGCGTGGGCGGCGGCGGGAAGGAGCAGAAAAAGGGCGCTGGCGGCGGCGGTGCGTCGGGTCATGGTGATGCTGCTTTCGATGAAGAGGGAATAGCCCCTCACAAAAGACCACAGCGTGGTCATGGGAGGCTATGCAGCATAATGTAGCACAAAATCGGTAAGATTAAAATGAGATTAACATTTGGTTGGATGGGGGAAATAGGAGGGGTGGATAATTATGGTAAGTCCTAAATATATATACGGTTGTGATACTTAAATCAGTCGAAGTGGCTGCTGTCTGGGTTGGTAATGGGGAGGTTGCCGATGCCGGGGGTGCGGGGCATCCAGGCGCTGCGTTGCCAGTTGTCGGCTGAGTTGTCGGGGTGGAGTAAGGGGGGAAGTTTGAGGAGAAAATGGACAGCAAGGGCTTCAAGGAAAGGCTCGTATAAGCCGTGGAGTTCGGCGAGGCGGCGGCTGGCTTCGGGGGAATCGATGGGTTGCGAGCCGGCGTCACGCAGTTGCTGGCGCAGGCGCGTGATGTCATCGGAAATCAGGCGCGGGTGAGAAGAGGAGCGAGGATGGACGGAAAAGATCAGCGCGATGTCGACGGCGGCGTGTCGCGCCATGGCGAAGGTGAGCTGGGCCTGATAGGTGTCGCGCGGGGGGAGCAAGGTGAGCAGGAGCGCGGAGGAGTCGAGCATGGTGGTGAGGGCGGCAAGCCAGGATTGGTTGGCGTGTTGGGAGCGGTAATAGGCGAGGACGGGGAAGGAGATGTTGCTTTCGAGGAGTTCGGCGGCCCAGTGTTCCCATTCGAGGAGGGTGGGGTTGGGGTCGATGATTTGGCCGGTGCGGGCGAGGCGGGCGAGGAATTCGCCGGCGGCGGGAGGAGAGCCGGCGCGCGCGTCGAGGAGGGAGATGGTGACTTCGCGGCGGGAGAAGGCTTGATAGAGGACGGGAAGGTAGCCAATGGTGATGGCGAGGAAACCGAAACCGAGGCCGGTTTCGAGGACGGTGAGGAGCCTAGCGAAAGGGTTGAGCGGGGCGAGGTCGCCGAGGCCGAGGGTGAAGAAGGTGGTGCCGCTGAAGTAGAGGCAGGAGGTGAAGTCGGCGGGGAAGGCGGGGGAGTGGATGGTGTTGAGGAAGTGGGTGGAGAGGGAGTAGTGGAGGAGGGCGAAGCCGAGGATGAGGCTGACGATCCAGGAGGCGAAGAGGCCGAGCATGGAGAGAGGGCCGAAGATGCCGAGAGCGGATTCGCGCCAGCGACCTGTGGGGATGAGGGAGGCGGCGCGGCGCCAGAGGAGCCAGCCGGTGCGGTAGTACATGCGGGAGTAGCGGAAGCGGCGGTTGATACGGCGCGGGAGGAGGATGGTCT
The DNA here is from genome assembly GCA_035656825.1 of Tepidisphaeraceae bacterium. Classification (GTDB taxonomy): domain Bacteria; phylum Planctomycetota; class Phycisphaerae; order Tepidisphaerales; family Tepidisphaeraceae; genus DASRRR01. The sequence continues at coordinate 6,877 of DASRRR010000045.1, forward strand.
CGAAGCCGTCGAGGAGGGTGATGAGGATCAGGAGGAGGCCGAGGAAGAATGCAAGGACGGACATGCCTGGAGACTCCGAGGGTGAAAATGATTTAGGAGGCGATGCCGAGTTTGCCTGAAGCTTGGTAGGCGTCGATGCCGCTTTTGAGATCGTGTTGGGGGTGATAATTCAGGATGCGGGAGGAGAGGGTGAGATCGACCTGGGTGTTGTCCTGGGTGAAGCCGTAGGGATTTTCGAAGTAGTCGGGTTCGAGGTTGGTTTTGAGGACGCGGTTGAGTTCGGCGACGACTTGGTTGAAGGACCAGGATTGGCCGGCTCCGACGTTGAAGGAGCCGGATTCTTTGGCGTGAAGGGAATTGAGGTTGGCCTGGACGACGTCGGCGATATAGACGAAATCGCGGGTTTGCTGGCCGGAGCGGAAGATACGGGGGCGGGTGCCGGATCGCATTTGTTTGGCGAGTTGGTGGATCATGGAGGCGAGTTTGCCTTTGTGTTCTTCGCCGGGGCCGTAGACGTTGGAGTAGCGCAGGCCGATGATGGGATGGGAGAGTTTGGGGGCGTATTTTTTGGCGAGGCGTTCCATGGAGAGCTTGGAGAAGGCGTAGATGTTGAGGGGGTCGGGAGTTTGGGATTCTCGCATGGGGGTGGGGTTGCGGCCGTAGATGGAGCAGGAGGAGGCGTAGATCATGCGGGCCTTGGTGGCGACGGCGTGGTCGAGGAGGGCGCGGAAGGTTTCGACGTTGTTGCGGAGCATGCGGACTTCATTGGTGACGGAGGCGGAGCCGTCGGAGGCGATGACGCCGGTGATGGAGGCTTGGTGGAAGATGGCGTCGTAGGGGCCGGCGGAGAGGATGGAGGCGACGTCTTCGGAATCTTTGAGGGTCAGGACGTCGCCGGGGAAATCGACAAGGTTGCGCCAAGTGGCCGAGAGAAACGAATCGGCGGCGACCACATCATTGGCAGGGTCGGCGGCGAGGGCTTTGGCGATGTTGGAGCCGATGAAACCGGCTCCGCCTGTGACGAGAAAACGCATGGGGGTTACTCCATTGGGTATGCGGTTTGAAAGGATCAATACAGCGGCCTAAGAATCAAGGTCGATAGAACGAAAAACCGGCGTTAGAGCCGAGCATTCCAAGTACGACAGGCTCAGTCCGTTGTCGCGGTTTTAGTACGACAAATCCGAATTTTTGTCGCGTGGATTTTTGCTTTGAATGGAGAGCAGGAAATCAGAATAAATAATATTTCTTTCGTAAAGCAATATAAATAATGGAGTTGCGCCATATTATCCATATATTAACATCAGCCTTATTCATTCTGGTCTGATGATTGCTTAATTTATTTCCGTAGATATAGCCCATTCTTCCCCGATTGAAGAAACCTTCTCTCCCACAACCCGAAAGGGTTTCTTCATCAGACCCATTCGAACCCACCCTTGCCCGGGGTGGGTTTTTTTTATGCGCTGATTTGAATTCAGTAACTTCAATTACGGGGAACTTTCGCCGGGGTATTCGCGTCAAAGGAGAAACACAACTGGAGGTAATGATGATCCGGTGGAATATATTGGCGGTGATGATGTTGCTGGGCTTGGGTGGGGCAACGACCTTGCCTTCGGCGGATCAGGGATCTTTTTCGTGGGAACGGCGGCGCATTGAGCAACTGAAGGCGCAGGTTTCGATGCTGACAGAACAGAATGCATTGTTGCAGAAACACGCCAGCGAGGTCGTGGCGGAGAATTTAAGGTTGAAGGAGGAATTGAGACAGGGAGCGATGCCAATGCTGCCGTCTGGGACGGTGAAGAGAGGGACGGGGAATGTGTGGCACTATGTGATGCCGGTGAAGGCTGAGATGGAAGTATCCAGTCATCTGGTTACTCAGCGCTGAGGGCCAGATGGTAATCGTGCAGAGCCTCGCGCCAGGGGCGGAGGGATTTGCCGGTGAGGCGGGTGTAGTCGGAGGTGTCGAGGACGCTGTAGGAAGGGCGGGGGGCGGATTGGGGGCGGAGTTTTTGCCAGTCGGCGCTGGAGATGGAGTCGACGGGGTTTGGGAGGTTGAATTCCTGGAGGATGGATTGGGTGAAGGCGTGCCAGTTGGTTTGGCCGGAGTTGGTGAGGTGGAGGAGGCCGGTGGCGTTAGCGTCTATGAGGTCGAGGGTGGCGCTGGCGAGATCGCGGGTGTAGGTGGGGGTGCCGATCTGGTCGGAGACGACGCGGAGGGGTTTATTAGCACGGGCGGCGTTGAGCATGGTTTGGGGGAAGCAGGCGCCGTTTGGGCCGTAGACCCAGGCGGTGCGGAGGATGAGGTGGTTTTTGAGGGGGGAGGATTGGATGGATTGTTCGCCCAGGAGTTTTGAGCGGCCGTAGGCGCTGATGGGGTTTGGGGGGTCGGTGGGTTTGTAGGGGGCGGTCGCGGAGCCGTCGAAGACGAAGTCGGTGGAATAGTGGACGAGTTTGGTGTTGTGTTGGTGGCAGAGAGTGGAGAGGGTGGAGAGGGCGTGGCCGTTGATGGAGCTAGCGAGGGGTTCTTCCTGTTCGGCGAGGTCGACCTTGGTGTAGGCGGCGCAGTTGAGGACGAGGGTGGGGCGGTGTTTGGCGAAAATGGCGGAGAGGGAGTCGGGGCTCGTGATGTCGAGTTCGTTTCGCGCGGGGGCGGTGAAGGGGATTTGCTGGGTGGTGAAGAGGTGGCGGAAGGCGTGGGCGAGCATGCCGTTGCCGCCGGTGATGAGTATGGAATCGTAGAGGCTCATTTGGACTCCGCGAGTTGGGTGATCTGGTCGGCGGTCAGGCGGCAGATGCGCCAGTCGTCCAGGATGGTGGCACCGATACGTTTGTAGAAGTCGATGGCGGGTTGGTTCCAGTCGAGGACGGACCATTCGAATCGGCCGCAATGCTGGTCGCGGGCGATTTGAGCCAGGCGCGTGAAGAGGGAGCGGCCGACGCCTTGTTTGCGGAATTCGGGGAGGACGAAGAGGTCTTCGAGATAGAGGCCGGGCTGGGCGAGAAAGGTGGAGTAGTTGTAGAAATAGAGGGCGAAGCCGACAGGCTGGTTATTCAGACGGGCGATGAGGACGTGGGCGTAGGGGTGCGGGCCGAAGAGGGTTTGGGTGAGGCGTTCTTCGTTGGCGACGCAGGCGTGGGCGAGTTTTTCGTATTCGGCCAGCCCGCGTATGAAGCGGAGGATGTGTGGGAGGTCGGCGGGAACGGCGGGGAGTATGGAAAGGGAAGAGATCATGCTTGTTTATGTTGTGGAAAGTTCTTTTACATTTAAAATAGCATGTATGGCAGAATATGAAACTGGATGGCGAGGGATTATCCGCGATGGAGAGACGCGTGGTTTAAATGATCATCTTAATCCAGTATTTATTAAAGGTGCAGAAGAGAAAGCAGCGGAAAGCAGAGGCCAGAAGTTGGTCGGCAAAATCACTTTGAGCCAAGTTGAAATACTGTCGAGCAATGGGTTAGGCGACGAAATATGTAAATGGACTGCTCACCACGCCAAGACAATAATTGACAAGTATAGCTTGATATTTAGGCCAACAATTCCACAATCCAATACTTCTTCAAAAAAGCCTTGCGTAGCCTGCCCACAGTGTGGCGACCCAGTTCGAATTGATCGCCTTTCAGGCCACCTTCGTAAGATTCATAATACTATTCTACCGGCTTGAATATTGTTGGTCATAGTATTTGAGGTAATCGCCGGATTTGATGCTGCGCCACCATTGTTCGTTATCCTTGTACCATTGGATGGTGGTTTTGATGGCGGTGGCGAAGCGGTGCTTGGGTTCCCAGCCTAGTTCGTTTTTGATTTTGCTGGCGTCGATGGCGTATCGGCGGTCGTGGCCGGGGCGGTCTTTGACGTAGGTGACGAATTCGTCCCAAGGCTTGTTCATTTCCTTGAGAACGGTTTCGGTGATCTGGCGGTTGGTGAGTTCGTTGTTGCCGCCGACGTTGTAGCATTCGCCGAATTTGCCTTTATGGAGGACGGTCCAGATGGCGTCGCAGTGGTCTTCGACGTGGAGCCAGTCGCGGACGTTGAGGCCGTCTCCGTAGAGGGGGACTTTTTTGCCTTCGATGAGGTTGGTGACGAAGAGGGGGATGAGTTTTTCGGGGAAGTGATATGGGCCGTAGTTGTTGGAGCAGCGGGTGGTGAGGACGGGCATGTGGAAGGTGTGGAAGTAGGAGCGGACGAGGCAGTCGCCGGCGGCTTTGGAGGCGCTGTAGGGGGAGTTGGGTTGGAGGGGAGTTTCTTCGGTGAATTTTACGTCGGGCTGGTCTTCGGGGAGAGTGCCGTAGACTTCGTCGGTGGAGACGTAGAGGAATTTTTCGACGGATTTGGCTTTGGCGACGTCGAGGAGGACTTGTGTGCCGACGGCGTTGGTTTGGACGAAGGGACCTGAGCCGAGGATGGAACGGTCGACGTGGGATTCGGCGGCGAAGTGGACGACTTGATTGATGCCGTGATCGGAGAAGGCGCGTTCGACGGCGGGTTGGTCGCAGATGTCGCCTTTGACGAAAGTTATCTTGGAGGGATGTTTGGTGAGGAGGTCCTGGAGGTTGGCGAGGTTGCCGGCGTAGGTGAGTTTGTCGAACGCGATGAGGCGTGCGTCCTCATTGCGGTTGAGGAGCATGCGGACGAAGTTGGAACCGATGAAGCCGGCGGCACCGGTAACGAGGATCGTGTGCATGGGAGAGAACATAACATGTCTATCGGCAAGACGCATGGAGATGCCCAATATGGTTATGTAGTTTTACAAGGTGGAGCGTGCGAGGTGGATAAAAAATTAAACTGTGAGGTAAATATCATATAGATTTACAGCGAACCTAATATTTGCTATCCTCATCTACTATTGATTACAACTTTTCGGCTTGGAAATCATGGATTACCTTGAATTGCTCAAATTGACACTGACTGCGGCTGTGTATCCAGAGAGTGCCTATCAGTATATAGGGCCAAGATCGGAAAGCACGCTACGGGCCATGTTTCAGCGAACCATTGTTAAACTGCTGAATCGACGTGGAATTACCCTCATCAAGCGTACACCATATGATCGAGTTTTGCGTGAAGGTGGGCGAGATTGGCCAAGCATTGGGTATACGATGGTGGGTTTGAAACGACTCCAGAATGTATGGGATGCAATAGAAACGATCGTGCGGGAGGGAGTTGAAGGGGATTTCGTAGAGACAGGTGTATGGCGAGGCGGATGTTCGATATTTGCGCGGGCCTGTTTGAACGTGTATGGGGAAAAGAATCGACTGGTATGGGCCTGTGATTCTTATGAAGGTTTGCCCAAACCGGATGTGGCAAAATATTCCGCCGATGCCGGATATGATCTCAGCCAAAACGATTATCTTTCTGTTCCGCTTCCAAAGGTGCAGGAGAATTTTCGCACATTTGGTTTATCGGAGGGGGTACGCTTCATCAAGGGATGGTTTCGAGACAGCTTACCGACCGCACCGATCGGAAAGATCGCAGTATTGCGCCTAGACGGGGATCTGTATGAGTCGACGATGGATGCATTGAAGGCACTTTACGACCATGTCTCACCGGGAGGGTTCGTAGTGGTAGATGACTATGGTGCATGGCCTCCGTGCAAAAAAGCTGTGCATGATTTTCGCGACGCGCGGGGAATCACGAACGAGATTATCGATGTGGACGGCATTGGAGCATTCTGGCGAGTAGGTTAAAGCGAGTGAAGAAAACGGGCAGCCGAGAAAGCTCATGCATGTTCGGCGAGAATGCGGCGAAGGTAATTGCCGTAGTCGGATTTGCCGGCTTCGTGGGCTAATTTTTCCAATTGCGCGGCGTTGATGAAGCCTTTGGTGAAGGCGATTTCTTCGATGCAGGCGACTTTTAATCCCTGACGTTCTTCGAGGGTTTGGACGAATTGGGAGCTGCTCAGGAGAGAGTCGTAGGTGCCGGTGTCTAGCCAGGCGATGCCGCGGCCCATGGGTTGGACTTTGAGTTGGCCTTTGGCGAGGTAGGCGCGGTTGACGTCGGTGATTTCGAGTTCGCCGCGGGGAGAGGGTTTGAGATTTTTGGCGATGTTGACGACCTGGGAGTCGTAGAAATAGAGGCCGGTGATGGCGAAATTGGATTTGGGTTGTTTGGGTTTTTCTTCGACGGAGAGGGCGTTCATGGATTTGTCGAATTCGACGACGCCGTAGCGTTCGGGGTCTTTGACCTGGTAGGCGAAGACGGTGGAGCCGGTGGTGAGTTTGGAGGCGTCGTCGAGGAGGTCGGTAAGATCGTGGCCATAGAAGACGTTGTCGCCGAGGATGAGGCAGACGGGGGAGTTGTTGACGAAGGTGTCGCCAATGGTGAAGGCTTGTGCGATTCCCTTGGGTTCGGGTTGTTCGCGGTAGTCGAAGGACATGCCGAGCTGGGAGCCGTCGCCGAAGAGATTGCGGATCATGGGGAGATCGCGCGGGGTGGAGATGACGAGGACTTCGCGGATGCCGGCGAGCATGAGGACGGAGAGGGGATAGTAGATAGTGGGCTTGTCATAGACGGGGAGGAGCTGCTTGGAGAGGCAGCGGGTGAGGGGGTAGAGACGGGTGCCGGCGCCGCCGGCGAGTAGGATGCCTTTCATGATCAGTCTGCTGCTTTCTGCATGAGGTTCTTCAGGCGATTAGCATTATTGCGGAGCGGCGGAGGTTGGCAACGGATGAAATAGATCGCGGGAGGCGGAGAGGGGAGGATATTCGCGATCTTTAGCGGAGAGGATGGCAGAATCCGCAGTGATGCCCCAGTTGATTTGTAGGGCGGGGTCGTCCCAGCGGATGCCGCGTTCGTGGGCGGGGGAGTAGTTGTTGGTGACTTTGTAGACGACTTCGGTGTTGGGTTCGAGGGTGACGAAGCCGTGAGCGAAGCCGACGGGGACCCAGATTTGCGCCCAGTTTTCGGCGCTGATGACGTGGGAGACGTGCTGGCCGAAGGTGGGGGAGCCGACACGGATATCGACGGCAATATCGAGGATAGAGCCGCGGATGACGCGGACGAGTTTATCCTGGGCCATGGGGGGGAGTTGATAATGCAGGCCGCGGACGACGCCTTTTTCGGCGGAGAGGGAGTGATTGTCCTGGACGAAGTCGGCGTGGATGCCGGCGGCGGCGAGTTTGGTGCGACTGTAGACTTCGGAGAAGAAGCCGCGATTGTCACCAAAACGCTGTGGCGTCAGGATTTTAACGTCGGGGATGTCGAGGGGGCGAACCTGCATGTAACCCTCTTATCGGCTGGCAAATGGCATGGCAATAGAATGATCGTCTGAACAGGCGGAGATTTATCGGACGCATTCAAACCAATCGGCCGGGAATCTCCCGCGTTGCGCGTGTGAGGCGATCGCGCAGAGCAGTCCAGGCGGGTCGATCGGCAGGCATTTCAATCCAGACGGTTCCGACTCCAAGACGATCGATTTCACGCAGGACGGCATAGAGGCGGCGGGCGTATTCATCGGCGTTGCCGGGCATTTCGAGCACGCGATGGTGGATGCCGGGTTTGGCGGTGCGCGTGACATCATCTTGGAAGACGGCCAAATCGCCCGAGGGGGAGCCGACCGTCAGGATCATCCATGATTCGGTCATTCGTGCCCGGCACCAGATCATGACCTTGTCCATGTCGTTGCGATCGAAGCGATAGGCGGCGGCGTTGGGGGCGTAATGCAGTGATTGTTGGCCGGGACTGGAGGCGGCTTCGGTTTCTTTTACGCTTCCGGTGAACAATTGCACGGGGGTTCCGATGATTTGTTCGATCTGAATTTGAGTGATCATCCCCGGGCGGAGGATCACGGGTTTTACGCCGGTCAGGTCCAGGACGGTGGATTCGATGCCGACCTGGCAGGGGCCGCCGTCAAGGATGATGTCGACGGAGGGTCCGATTTCGGAATTGACATGCTCGGCCGTCGTCGGGCTGACGCGATTGGAACGGTTGGCGCTGGGGGCGGCTACTGGGCCGTCAAATCCGCGCAATAATTCGAGAGCCAGCGGATGACTGGGGACGCGCAGGCCAACGGTTGGTTTTCCGGCGGTTACGTTTGATGCGATGGTGTCCTGCTTCAGCACAACGAGGGTTAAAGGGCCGGGCCAGAATTCTTGCGCGAGTTTTTCGGCCTCGACGGGCCAGCGCCGGGCGTAACGCCTGGCGACGGTTGCATCGGCGACGTGGACGATGAGCGGATTGGTTCCGGGCCTGCCTTTGGCGCGATAGATTTTATCGATGGCGGAGGAGTTGGTGGCATCGGCGCCGAGGCCGTAGACGGTTTCAGTGGGGAATACGACCAGCGACCCGGCCCGGAGGGTCTGCACGGCTTTGGATATCAGTTCACGTCCGCCGATCACTCGTCGCCGTCCTGGGCGATGCCCTGTTCAATCAACCACTGACGCGCTCCGTCGGCGTCGGAACAGATCAGAAAAACTTCCTGAACCGTCCCTGTCGAATTGTACAGACATTTCAGGCCTGCAGGAGTGGGGTATTGCACGCGAAAGTTGGGGGGTGTCTTGCCGCGACGGACTTTGATCCGGCCGGGAACGATGCGGGTGACATACGGACAGTCGGTGACGATGCGATCGAGAATGGAGTCGAGCCCCCCTACTCTTCCGTGTTGGCGTTTTATTTTCCCGAACTTCACGTTGGAGAGTATATCGCGGAGGGGTGCGGATTACTTGGTGGCTTTGTTGCCAAAGGATTCGGACATATCGACGGTGGCGGTGGAGGTCTGCAATTGTTTTTTGCCGCCGTAGCGTTTGGTGAGGTCTTTAATGAGGGCTTCATATGCCTCGGCGTCGACGGGGAAATCGACGGGTTGGCGTGTCACGCCGGCCATCAGCATGGCGTTGCCGAGTTCGAGTGCTTTGAGGCCGTCTACGCCGGGGGAGAGGAGGGGTTCGTTGCGTAAAATGGAATTGGTGAAATTTTGAAGGATGATGCGGGGGCTTTCGGTGCGGCTGTGATCAAAGGGAATTTCGATGTCCCATGTTTCGACGTTGATGAAACTGCGCGGGCTGGTGCGGTTGGTTTCGTCGACGCTTTGGCGGGTGCGGCGGAAGAGGAGTTTGCCGGCTTCGGCGACGAGTTTGCCGCGGTCGCCGGCGATTTCCAGGCGGTTGGTGCCGGGGGCTTCGCCGGTGGTGGTGATGAAGTGGCCGATGGCGCCGCTGGTGAATTCGATGATGGCGCTGACTTCGTCTTCGACTTCGATGGGATGTTTTTTGGCGATGGCGGCGACGGCGGTGACGCGCTGGGGGGTCAGGCCGGTGAGCCAGCCGATCATGTCGAGGTTGTGGGGGCACTGATTGATGAGGACGCCGCCACCTTCGCCGGCCCAGGTGGCGCGCCAGCCGCCGGAGGCGTAATAGGTGTAGGTGCGGAACCAGTCGGTGGCGATCCAGGTCATGCGGGTGAGTTCGCCTAGCTCATTTTGTTGGATCAGCTCGCGGATTTTGGCTAATAGAGGGCTGGTGCGGAGTTGGAACATGATGCCGAAACGGAGGTGGGAGAATCGGCTGGTGTAGGCGTCATTGAGGCGGCGGGCTTCGCCGACGGTGACGGAGATGGGTTTTTCGCAGAGGACGTGGAGGCCTTTTTCGAACGCCTGTAAGGCCATCGGGACGTGCTGATAATGGGGGACGGCGATGAGGACGGCATCGACGAGGCCACTGGCTAAAAGCTGGGAATATTCGGCAAAGACGGGGACATTGGCTTTTTTAGCAAAGCGGTCGCGTTTGTCGGCGTCGGTTTCGCAGATCGCGGTCAGGGTAGCGCCCGGGATGGCGTTATCGAGAAAGGATTGGACGTGGTTGGTCCCCATGTTGCCGACGCCGACGATGCCGAAACGAACGTTGTCCATGTGCGCTGATCCTCTAAAAGTCGAAAAGAATGGAATAGACCCTTGCAGCAGCGATGTCAATTCGGATGATATGCACGGTTCAACAAAACAACTGTCGCACGTGCGCAGCACACACAGGCAATTGGGCCTGTGGCATCGAAAAAGGAATTCATTTCATGGCTGAGAAGATCGAACTGAACGAGCAGGACAATCCGGTCAATAATCTTGAGCAATCGCAGGAATCGCGGGAATCGGCCAAGCCGGTTTCGCAGGATGCGCTGGCGCATATCCTGACGCTGGCGGAGCCGCTGATGAAAGGGCTGGCGCACCATCCGGATGGGGATATGGTGGCGGAAATTATTGACAACGCTCTGAAGCTTCTTCGCGATCAGACCAACCGGGGCGACGTCAAACTCATCAACAAATCCTTCAAGGAACTCCGCTACGCGCTCAAAATATTCGCTCCCTATCGCGACACACGCAAAGTCTCCATCTTTGGCTCGGCACGGACGCTGGAATCGCATGCGGATTATCAACAGGCGTCGGGGTTTGGGAAAATGATGGCGGATGCGGGGTGGATGGTCATCACCGGAGCAGGTGGCGGCATCATGGCGGCGGGGCATGGCGGGGCGGGGGCGGATCCATCGTTTGGTTTGGCGATTCGACTGCCTTTTGAACAGGCGACGAATCCGTTCATTGCGAATGATCCCAAGCTGATCAACTTCAAATACTTTTTTACGCGCAAGCTGATGTTTGTTCGGTCGAGCCATGCGATTGCGCTGTTTCCGGGCGGGTTTGGGACGATGGATGAGGGATTTGAGGTGCTTACGCTGATTCAGACGGGGAAGGCGGCCCCGATGCCGCTGGTTTGTGTCGATGCGCCGGGGGGGTCGTTCTGGAAATCGTGGCAGGACTATGTCATCAAGCATCTGCTGGGCGGGAAGCTGATTTCCGAGCATGATCTGCATCTGTACAAGATCACCGACAACATCCAGGTGGCGGCGGATGAGGTCATCAAGTTTTATTCCAACTATCACTCGATCCGATATGCCGGCAATGAACTGGTGATGCGTTTGCAGCGCCGGCCGACGGAGGAACAGCTTGCGACGATCAACGAGAAGTTTGCGGATATCGCGGTGAAATCGACGTTCCGGGTTTCGAACGCATTGCCGATGGAGCGTGATGAGCCTTCACTGGCGAATCTGCCTCGGCTGATTTTTACGTTCAATCGGCGCGATCATGGCCGGTTCCGGATGCTGATTGATCATCTCAATAATCTGCCCAAGTAAAGGGGCGGGAATATCAGATTTTACTGGTTCGAACAGATTGAAATCAGTAAGCTGATTCCGCGCGATGACTAGCCAACCGCGATGTAATCGGTCTCACATGCAAACTTCCTGACTGGATGTTTTAGGAGCCTGGATTCATGCCCACTCTTGCCAGCACGGTCAACGGGATCAAACTGCCGAACCCTTTTGTGATTGGTTCGGGTCCGCCGGGGACAAACGCGAATGTCTGCGGCAAGGCGTTTGATGAAGGGTGGGGAGCGGTCATTATTAAGACCATTTCTCTGGATTCATCGAAGGTTGTGAATGTCGCGCCGCGCTATGCCCGGATGCGCGCGGCGGATGGCAAGCAGGTGATCGGGTGGCAGAATATCGAGCTGATTTCCGACCGACCGTTCAGCGTTTGGATTGATGAGTTGAAGCTGCTCAAAGATAAATATCCAGATGGCGTGGTGATCGCGTCGATCATGGAGGAGTACAACAAAGACCGCTGGATTGAGATTGTGGAGAAGGTGCAGGCGACGGGGGTGGCGGGGTTTGAGCTGAATTTTTCCTGTCCGCATGGACTGCCGGAACGGAAGATGGGGGCGGCGATGGGGCAGGATTGCGTGGTCATGGAAGAGGTTTGCCGGTGGGTGATGTCGGCGGCGAAAATTCCGGTCTGGGCGAAGCTGACTCCCAATGTCACGAGCATTGCGCAGGGGTGTGAAGCGGCGCTGCGGGCGGGTTGTGATGGGGTGTCGGCGATTAATACCATTCTTTCGGTGATGGGTGTGAATCTGGATACGCTGCGGCCGGAACCGACGGTGGAGGGGCATTCGGTGCCGGGCGGGTATTCGTGTCTGGCAGTGAAACCGATCGCGCTGCGCATGGTGAAGGAATGTGCGGAGGTGATTCGGGATAAATATCCGGATCGGACCATCAGCGCTATTGGCGGAGTGGAGACTGGGGAGGACGCGGCTGAATTTATTCTGCTCGGCGCCGATACGGTTCAGGTCTGCACTGGCGTGATGAAGCATGGGTATGAGCTGGTTAAGCCGATGAAAGATCAGCTTCTGGCTTTCATGGCGAAACACAAATTTGAGACACTGAGCCAATTCAAAGGCCATTCGCTGCAATATTTCACGACGCACGCCGACTTAGTGAAGCGCCAAGCCGAGGCGAAATCCAAAGCCAAATCCCTGGTCAAGAAAGATGGTGAGTGGCAGGGCGATCAATTCGTCAAGCAGACCGAATCGCTGGCTCACGACTAATCTTTCGGGGCAAATCCATTGCGATTAATTGGGCTTGCCTCGCTCAAGTCATACTTCTGCGCGTCCACGCGCGGGGGATTCTTTTTGGCACATTCAATACAGATTTTTACCCCTGGCAGGGCTTCCAGCCGCGCGTTGGAGATCTCTTTTCCACATATCTCACAGGGATGTCCGTCGCTGGCTTTTGCCTTCGCCTTCATGTTGAGCTCCTTCGACACGGGCACTTCTCACAAAAATCATGCCGGGAATTCGACTGCCTATCTTGTTGTGTGATGCTTATAATTTTTTCATGCGTCATCTGAGCCGGGAACAAGCGCAGTTGATTGATCGTCTGTCGCTGGAACGATACCAAATTCCGACGATCGTGCTCATGGAAAATGCTGCACGTTCCGCCGCCGAGCGGGTCTGTGACATTCTTGATAATGATTGTGTCGGGCAGGTGCTTATCTTGTGCGGACCGGGCAATAATGGCGGGGATGGTCTGGCGTTGGCGCGACATCTGCACAACCGCGGCGCGGAGCCGCATATTCTCCTTCTGACCGATCCTTCCCATTACAAGGGGGATGCCCTTGCCAATTGGAATATCACGCAAGCGATGAAAATTCGCGCGTTCTCCGCTGATCCGGACAAGCTCGCTTCTTCACGCCCGATGCTCATTGTCGATGCTCTCTTTGGTACTGGCTTGCGCGAAGCTCCGCGCGATCCGTTTAGCGCCGTCGCTGCTGCGGCAATGTCCACAGGCGTACCGATCTTATCACTCGACATTCCATCTGCTCTTGATGCGGATACTGGGCAGGCGCTTTCTCCTTCGACCATTCGGGCGACGCATACCATTACGTTTGTTGCGGCGAAAAAGGGATTTGCCTCCCCTGCTGCCAAGGGTTTTCTTGGCGAAGTGACTATTGGGGACATCGGGTGCCCGAAGGAACTGATAGAAGAAGTCTTATCCCACCCGTGATACCATTTGCCGTCATGACCAAGCTTTCTGTTAACGTCAATAAAATCTGCACAATTCGCAACACGCGGCCGAATCTGAATATCCCGGATCTGGTCCACCTCTCAAAACTTTGTTTGTCGGCCGGGTGCCATGGCCTGACGGTTCACCCGAGACCGGATCACCGCCATATCCGCCCGGACGATGTTTATGCGTTGGCGAAGTTGTTACGAAATTATCCTGGTGCTGAATTCAACATTGAGGGAAATCCGTTTCACGACTACTTGCACTACGCGCGTGAAGTCCGGCCGACGCAATGCACGCTGGTTCCCGACACGATTGCCCAGTCCACCAGCGATCATGGATGGGACCTGACCCGCGACTCGGGACGTCTTCGTCCGATTGTTGAAGAACTCAAATCTCTGGGCATTCGCGTCTCTGTTTTCATGGACCCGCTTCCCGAGCAGATGGAGCTTGCCAAGCAGCTTGGCGTCGACCGTGTGGAACTCTACACGGAGCCTTATGCGGCGGCGTTTGCTTGTAACGACCCTGCTGCCGCTCGCTCGTACACGGCGACTGCCCGGCAAGCCGTCGAGCGAGGGCTTTCTCTCAATGCTGGTCACGATCTCAACCTGCAAAATCTTCGGCCGTTTCTTCAGGTTGTCCCGAACATTCAGGAAGTCTCCATCGGCCATGCATTGATCGCGGACGCCTTGGAATTTGGCTTGGCACAAACCATCCAGAAATATCTGGAGGCGTGCAAAAAATAGGAGAAATTGGATCGGCGAATCGCGAGGGCTTGCTAATCAAATTCGGCTCCTCTAGTCTCGAATCCATGCAACTGAATCTCCACGGCGCGATGACCGCCATGATTACGCCTTTTCGTGATGGCCGGCTGGATGAGAGCCGGCTGAAGGAACAGATTGAACGTCAGATCTCAGCGGGGATTGATGGACTAGTGCCTGTCGGGACCACCGGCGAATCGCCTACGCTGAATTTTCCTGAACACGAACGTGTCATCGAACTGACCGTCTTGCAGGCGGCGGGACGGGTTCCGGTCATCGCCGGGGTTGGAGGCAATGCGACCAGCGAAGCGCTCGAACTCCACTCGTTCGCAAAAAAAATCGGCGCGACTGCCGGGCTGTCGGTCAATCCGTACTACAACAAACCCACGCAAGAGGGGCTCTATCGCCACTTCATGACGCTGGCGGACAAAGTTGATCTACCGATCGTGCTCTACAACATTCCGGGGCGGACCAGCATTAATATGACGCCGCAGACGGTCGCGCGGTTGGCCCAGCATCCGAATATCATCGCGATAAAAGAATCCACCGGCGATCTTGCGCAGACCTCTGAAATCCGCTCACTTTCCAATATCACGATTCTGGCCGGCGATGATGCGCTGGCGATCCCGATGATGGCGATCGGGGCGAAAGGGGTCATTTCGGTCGCGTCGAATCTGGTGCCTAGCCAGATCAAGCAGATGATCCGGTTTGCTGCTCAGGGCCGATATGAAGATGCGGCGGCGATCCACCACAATCTTTATCCGCTCATTCGGACACTCTTTCTGGATGGCAACCCGGTCGGGATCAAACATGCGATGGCGTTGACGGGAATGGATACTGGCGAGCTTCGGCTTCCGCTTGTGCAAGCCAGCGAGGGGACGCAAGCCGCCATTGCGGCACAGCTCAAACGGCTGGGAATTGCATAGATTTGGAACAACTCCGCCAGGTGGCTTACAATTGAATCATGGAAAAGTCCCCTGCTGCTCATCCTGCATTGAATGGCCGAGCAATTCTTTTAGCGATCACGGCGGGCATCTCGGCGTATAAGTCCGCCGACCTGACTTCCAAACTCGTGCAAGCCGGTGTGAATGTTCAGGTGGTGATGACTCCGGAGGCGACGAAATTTGTCACGCCGCTGACGTTTGAATCGTTGTCGGGGAAAAAAGTCCTGATCGATCCGTGGAACCTGGATACGCCGGCGGACCCGCAGCATATTGGTTTGACGGAACGGGCCGATTTGATGCTGATCGCTCCGGCGACTGCTAATACGCTTGCCAAGATTGCTCATGGCCTTTGCGATGATCTTGTGTCTCTGCTGGCGTGCGCGGCGGCTTGTCCGATCGCCTATGCACCGGCGATGAATAATCGCATGTGGGTTAATCCCATTACGCTGCGCAATGTGCAGATCCTTCGCGATGCGGGTCATCATTTCATTGGGCCGGAAGATGGGTGGCTCGCCTGCCGGAATACCGGGCCCGGGCGAATGTCCGAGCCGACCGCCATTCTCGAACAGATCGCTCGAATCATCTCCGCAAAATCCACTCTGGTTTAATTCATTTTTGAGGACCAATCCATGCGGACACTTGCGACCATTACATGCGGCTTGATTCTCTCGTACGCAGCACAGTGCGCCGTTGCCGAACTTATCCCCCCTGCTCCTACCACTCCGTATTCGGCCGCGACGACCTCGGACGGCGATTATACCGTCGGCCCAGACTACACCCCGGCACCTGAACTCACGCCTCAAGAGAATATCCCCCACGGCAAGGTCCACACGTTCACGATGGATTCCAAGGATTCCAAATTTTACCCGGGCATCTCCAAAACCACGCCCGGCGTTGTTCCCTACACCCGCCATGTTGCGGTCTACATCCCGGCTCAATATATCCCGGGAAAACCAGCCCCGTTTATCATCTGCCAGGATGCAAACCATCAGAAAGAACTTCCCGTCATTCTCGACAACATGATTCATGCTCACCGTGTGCCGATGATAATTGCCATTTTTATCGGCAACGGTGGAGGGGATGGAAAAGGTTCTGAGCGAGGACTGGAATACGACGCTGTCTCGGGGAAATACGCCGAGTTTGTTCAGGCCGAAGTCCTGCCCAAAATTGAACGGGACTATCACGTTACATTTACCCAAGACCCCGACGCCCGCGCCACTCTTGGATGTTCTTCCGGCGCGGCCTGCGCCTTTACCATGGCTTGGTTCCACCCGGAACTTTACCATCGCGTCCTCTCGTACTCTGGCACTTATGTCGCGCAGGAATCTCCCGATAATCCGGCTTCGCCACACGGGGCATGGGAATATCACGAGCACTTCATCCCCAATTCGGACGTAAAGCCGATCCGCATCTGGATGGAAGTCGGCGAAAACGACAATCGCGCCACCGACCCTGAATCCACCTACCACAATTGGCTCATGGCCAACTTCCGCATGGCCGCCGCGTTCAAGGCCAAGGGGTATCATTATCAATTCATCTACGCCCAAGGCGCCAAACATTGCGACGGCCGCGTCAAATCGCAAACGCTTCCCGAGGCCCTTGAATGGCTTTGGAAAGACTATCCCAGCAAGTAATTACTCATTCAGGAGATTCTTTTGACTGTCCTCACCGTCCTGCTCAAACGCCTTCCTAATAACTCTGATTTGAATCTTCCCATCCGTATGACGGAAGACTCCGCCGGCTTTGACCTGCCCGCGGCTGTTATCACCCCGGTGATTCTCCAGCCGGGCGAGATCCGTTTGATCCCTTGCGGCTTCGCGCTCGCCATCCCGAAGGGTTTCGAAGGCCAAATCCGACCGCGTTCCGGCCTGTCTTCCAAGCACGGTATCACTCTCATCAACTCCCCCGGCACCATCGACTCCGACTACCGCGGGGAGATTCACTGCCCGGTCATCAACCTTGGCAAAAACCCTTTTACTGTTGAACGGAACATGCGCATCGCCCAGATGCTGATTTTGCCGGTCCCATCCGTCCGCCTGATTGAAGTTGACTCACTGGACGAAACATCCCGTGGCGCCGGCGGCTTTGGTCATACCGGGCATTAGTTATTCTGGCTCGTGTCCGAAGGTGATCGTCGACGCATCAAAATGCGAACTTTTTGCAGCAATGCAAAAGAAGTCCGTTACAATTAATTCTTGCAACCTACTTCCCGCATCATCGTTATTGTCTGCGCAATCTTTATCCTCGTTTCCACCCTCCTGATCCACTTCCGTTCTCGCCCGTATCCAAAGCTCCAACTCGAGCTGCCGCTCACTAACCATGCAGGCACCTACCGCGAAACCATTTTCCCGGCATATGACTCCGATCACCCTGCCTGGAGCTCCCGCGTCGCTCATCTGTTTCCCGGCCACTACACTGTGGCGCTGGTCGATCATCCCAATAATGATTCGGCTAGCGCTCCTTGGCTCGAAACTACCTTCGAGGAGCGACACGCTTTGCTTGCCATCAATGGCGGCTATTTCGACGCCAATCTTCGCCCGATCGGCTGGCGTGTTATTGGTGGGCAGGAGACTTCCCCACCCATCCACTCTCCACCTTACTCGGCGGTTTTTTGCATTACCGCTGACGCGGTTTCCCACATCTCATGGGTTCAGGACGCGCCGCCGCATCCAATTCTCGCCATTCAATCTGGTCCGCTATTGGTTGAACCGGGCGGGCAAATCGGCATTCACCCCCCTGCCGGTCCAATCGCTTTTCGCACCCTCCTTGCTCTGACTCCGGGCGGAAATCTCCTCGTTATTACCACCACTCCCGTTTCTCTTCTTCATCTGGCTCAAGCCCTGACTGAACACCCCGAGTCCTTTGGCGCGGACCGCATTGATAGCGCCCTTAATCTCGATGGCGGCCCGTCCACCGGCATGTTTGTTCAAACCCCCACCACCACATTTCGCTTTCCTGCGCCTGGCCCGTTACGCGAAGCTCTGATTATCACTCCATAATTTTCATAATATAAAAAACGTATCCATTTTAAATTCAATAACTTAAGTCTCAAAATCCTCTTTCTTTCCCCGTTTCAAAATCGAGCGGGATCGATATCAACTGCATCTACTTACGGCTCATCAGGAAGGGCTCTCCAAACCTTTAACCTTAAAACGTCTGATAAGCCGATCTACACCCAAGGAGCCGTTCCGCGCTGATCGGACCGGCCATGTGTGAACCCCATTATCAACAGGGTCCCGCTCCATGATTGACCGCCAAGCCCTCTCCCGTCGCATTACGCTTATTTTGACCGTCGTCGGCTGGCTTTTTCTGCTGCTCTCGATCGGCTCGTTTCATCCGACCGACTGGCCGGCGCATGGGGTTTTTCCTTATCCGCCTATTCAGAACTTGTGTGGCCGGGTTGGGGCACTCATTGCCTATTACTGCTTCCTGACCCTCGGGCAAGGGGTCTTCCCGATCCTCTTCTTCTCCGGCATCTGTCTTTTCCTGCTTTTGGCGAAATCGTCTATCTCTGACCTCTGGCTGCGTGCGATTGGGTTGCTGGTTCTTTCCATCGCGTTTGCGGCCCTCATTCACTCGTTTGCCCCATCTTCCTCCAATGGTTTCCCCGAAGGGCGTGGCGGCATCCTCGGCATCGGTGCTGCCTCCTATCTTCAGGATCACTTCAACACCGCGGGCTCGCGTCTGATTTTGCTTTCGGCGCTCTTTGTCGGCCTTCTTATGGCGGCGGATGATCTGGTCCTTCACACCCCCGCTCTTGTCAATGCCGCCATCGCCAACGCCAAGCAGAAGACGCCGGGCGTGGATTGGAACCGTTTCACGCTGCCGAAAATGCCATCGCTTCCGTCGCTGCCCAAGCTCTCCGTACCGTCGCGGCGGATTGAAGATGAAGATGACGACGGGCCACTGAAGTCGCCTGTCGTTCTCAAAAAGGAGACCGGTGCCAAGGCGGGCGTGCAATCGTTCGAAGACCTCGAATCGATGACCTATGACCACGACGACGTGCCCGCCGCGACGGATGCGGCGTTTACCGATCCCAGCGAATCGCACGACGACATGACCGCCCCGATCCCCAGCATGCTGACGGCGATTCCGCCGGTGGAACAGCAAATCGTCACTCGTCCGCAGGCGGTCATCAATAATCTGTCTCCCAACAAGGGTCCGGCACCCGTTGCGGCACCGGTTACAACGGCCATCGTGCTTGCGCCAACTCCGACGCCTCCGGCCGAAGCGATATCTTCTGAAGTGGAAGTTGCCGAGACTGATCTACCTTCCGCTCCGCAGTCTGAAATTCCCAACCCGCTGGCCCCGCGGCCCGACTTGGTCGTGCGAATGGCCTCCAATGCCAAGCCGCCGGCCATGCCGCCGCGTCCTTCGCCACCGCCGATTAAAGAGCTGGGTGAATACACGCTGCCCGGGTGGGAAGTGCTGGAAGATGCGGAGCATGGGTATGCGGAGACGCAGGAAAAATTCGTCCGCGAAAAGGCGGCTGCGCTGGAGCAGGCGCTCAAGGAATTCAACATCGACGCCCATGTCGTTGAGATCGACACCGGGCCGGTGATCACGATGTATGAGTTGTCGCTCGCGCCGGGCATCAAGGTTGCCGCCATCACGCAGCTCCAGAATGATATCTGCCGATCGCTCAGCGCCGTTAGCGTACGTATTGTCGCGCCGGTGCCTGGGAAAAACACGGTGGGCATCGAAGTCCCCAACGCCCAGAAGGAAAAAGTCCGCTTCAAAGAGCTGATGCAGCTCGCCCCGGAAGCTTCGCAGAAGATGGCGATCCCGCTCTATCTGGGCAAAGACGCCTCCGGCGTTGCGCTAGTCACCGACCTCTGCGCGATGCCGCACTGCCTGATCGCCGGCACGACCGGCTCGGGTAAATCCGTCTGCATCAACACGATCATCATGTCCATCATGTACCTGCAGCGCCCGGATCAGGTGAAGCTGGTCCTGGTCGATCCGAAGGTCGTCGAAATGGCGCCCTTTAAGGACATTCCGCATCTCATGTGCCCGATCGTCAACGACACCGGCCGCGCCGTCTCCGTCCTTGAATGGGCCACCACCAAGATGGACGAGCGCTACGAACTCCTCGCCGAGGCCGGCGTCCGCAATATCCAAGGCTACAACAAGCTCACCCGCGACGAACTCAACGAACGCTTCCAGCCCGCCAGCGAAGAGGAAGAAGCCAAGATCCCCAAGCATCTTCCCTACATCGTCGTCATCATCGACGAACTCGCCGACTTGATGATGACCTCTGGCAAGGAAGTCGAATCCTCCATCGTCCGCCTCGCCCAAAAATCCCGCGCCGTCGGCATCCACCTTGTCCTCGCCACCCAGCGCCCACAGGCCAACGTCGTCACCGGTCTAATCAAAGCCAACATGCCCAGCCGCATCGCCTTCCGTGTCCAATCCCGTATGGATTCCCGAATCGTCCTCGATCAAAACGGTGCCGAACTTCTCCTGGGCCAAGGCGACATGCTCTTTATGCCCCCCGGCGCGAACAAACCGATCCGCTCCCAAGGCACCTTCATTGACGACCACGAAATCCGCGCCAGCGTCAAACTTGTCAAGACATTGGCCGAGGCGCAGTACGAACCCGAGCTGGTTCAGATCAAAGCCAGCGGCAACGCCGTCGCCGAGATCGATAAGGACGAGATGTTCGACGATGCGGTCAAAGTCGTTCTGGAAACCAAGCGTGGATCGGTTTCGCTCTTGCAGCGCCGTCTGAACGTCGGTTATGGCCGCGCCGCCCGACTGATCGAAATGATGGCGCAGACCGGCATCGTCGGCGAATACAAAGGCACGCAATCTCGCGAAGCCACCATCACGCTGGAAGAGTGGGAAGCGATGAAAGCCGCCCAGCGCCGCGATATGGACGATGGAATGACGGTCTAACCCCCCTATTCAACTTCTCCTACCAAAGCCCATGGATAGCCATCCATGGGTTCTTTTTTTTGATCTGCGCGAAAACCCAAAGGACCACGCCGTCTCTATACTGAATGCCGATGAGCGACGTAAACCACCTGACCAAGCTGGTCGCCGATCGCTCGGCCGCATTGACGCTCTACGCCCGCCAGTGGCTGGATGCTTCCAGCGCGGATGACGTCTTGCAGGAGGCCGTCACGGCGCTACTGATGCAGCGCCCGGCCCCCGATGACCCGCTGGCCTGGACGTTCCGCGTCATCCGCAACGCCGCCATCGACCACGCCCGCTCCGCCGCCCGGCGCCGGCAGCGTGAACGAGCCGTCGCCGCCACCCGGCAGGAATGGTTCGACGCGCAGGCGGATTCGCCGCTCGACGCTCAATCCGCAGAAGCCGCGTTGCGATTGCTCTCGGATATCTCGCGGGAAATCGTCGTGCTGCGCATCTGGGGCGACGTCGGATTCACGCAGATTGCAGAGATCGTCAATCTGAGTCCGTCCACGGTCCACAATCGTTACACCGCAGCCCTTGAACAAATGCGACACGCATTGGAGAACCCGTCATGCCAGACCAAAACCCGCTGACGCCTGCCCAGCAGGAATTCGAACGTCTGCTCCGCGGCACCGCCCCTTCCGCGGGCCGGCTCGACACCGCCGCCGCGGCGTTTAACGCCGGGCAGCGATCTTCTCTTCGTCAACTCCGCGTTTGGCGCTCCGCCACTGCTCTGCTCTTGATCACCACGATCACTCCGCATCTTCTGCCGATCCGCCAAACTACGTCTCCCACGCCGATGGCACCGACCTTTACCACGTTGACCGCTCCGGAACCTCTTCAACCTCAAAGCCTGCTCGCGCTCCAGCAATCTGTCCGCGATCACGGATTGGACGGACTCCCGGCGTCCCACCCCCCTGCTCTGCAACCTCTTCGCGCAAAAGACTTTTTCTAATCAATCATTTTCTTCAACCCACGAGGTATCCAATGAACCGTCGAATCCTGACCGCCGCCGTCCTATTCACTCTCTGCACCTCTACTCTCCGCGCGCAAATAGCCCACATCCCCCCTCCCGGCTCCGAAACACGCTCCTTCGACCTCACTGCCACCCCTCCTCCCATTCCCGCTCTCAAATACCAATTTGTCTACCCCTATTCCGACCGCCTCTCCGGCAATGCCGCCCCCCTGCTTCTGGACGCCATTCTGCTCATGGGCCCTACCGCTCCCGACACCGCCGGCAAAGCAATTGATGCCTACGATGCCAAGGACTTCAAAACCTTTGACACACTAGCCGACTCCCTCATCCTCACTTCCATGTGGCAGGAGCTCGACCCCGCCATCCGCCGCATGGACTCCAACTTCGACCCCCCTATCCGCGAGATGGCCGAGCAAACGCTCCTCCCCCATCTTCAATCTCTCCGCTCAATCGGTTTCATCATCAAGGTCCGCGCCCTGCGCCTGACTGAGCAAGGCAAACTCGACGACGCCATCTCCACTCTTCGTCTCGGCTACGAACTCGCTGACAAAATCACCGATCCCGTCGTCATCTCCTCACTCGTCTCCATCGGCTGCACCCGCCTCATGAACGACACCCTTCCCGTCATCATGAACCACCCCGACGCCCCCAATCTCTACTGGGCCCTATCCGAAATCCCCAGCCGCCGCACCATCCTGCGCCGCTCATGGGATGCCGAAAGCGATTGGGTCATCGTCTGCCACCCCTTCATCGCGCGCCTCCGCGCTGGTCAGGAGCCTACCGCCGACCAGTGGCACACCATCCTCATCGACGACATGGCCCCGTTCTACACCATCACCGGCCAGACCCCCCACCCCGATCCCATCAAGGACGCCTCCGCCGACATCCTTCGCCGCGCCCAGCAGGACTACGCCGACTCGCACCACGTCACGCCCGACCAGGCCGCCAAGCTCGACCCCGCCATCCTCCTCGGCCACTTCTACTTCCGCCAGTGGAAACTCGCCTCCGACGACCTCGCTAAAATCGGCAACCTGCCCTATCCGGCCATCCTCGCCAAGACCAACGATTATAACAATGAAATCACCCGACTCAAAAAAGAGCAGCCGACCAATCCCTTCTTTAAATTCCTTTCCGATATGCACCGCGTTGCCTACAGCTTCGCCCGCACGGATCGCGAGCTTGCCGCGCTTACGACGGTTGAGGCGTTACGTTCTTACGCCTCTTCGCACGACGGGTCGCTCCCCGCTCATCTGGAAGACATCACCGAAACGCCCGCCCCCATCAATCCAGCCACGGGCGATCCTTTTGAATACCAGCTCGAAAACAATGTCGCGACCCTCTCTGATACCCACTCCGAGTCTCACCTTACCTACACCGTTCGCCTCCGCAAATAATCCGCAACCTTGACTCCTCCGACCCTCGTGACATGATAAAGGCTCGAATGGCTCCGGGCTGTCGCCATTCCCAACCAACTTCATCTCATGAGGCAATCCATGATCTCTCGCCGCAATCGCTCGTTGATCTCCGCCATCGCCATGCTGACGCTCCCACTTCCGCTGATGGCCCAGGAGCAGCCCGTCACTCCCAATCCGCAGCCGACTATTACACCTGTGCCCGCGGAAAGCTGGTATGCCTCCATCAATCCAACCGCTTCCTATACCTTCGACTCCAGTTTCCACGGCACTGGCTCGTCCTACACCGTCACACGCACCGGGATCGATACCGAAGGCCTGGTTTCGCTCTCCAAAGAACTGGATATGAACCTTCTGCTCTCCGGGGAATATTCCAACTATCGCTTCTCCAACCCGGGCCTGGACGTCAACCTCGACCTCCTCGATGTCAACTTCGATCCCGGCTTCGAATATCACTTATCCGATCACTGGTCGATCTTCGGGGGCGCCCTCTTCGAATCCGCCGGCGACACCTCGGCTGATGTCGATGACGCCACCACATACGGCGCGTATGTCGGTTTCAAACACAAAGTCTCCGATCAATTCTCCTACAGCTTCGGCCTGTCTGGCTCGACCCAGATTAAGGACGATCCCCGCTTCACGCCCATCATGGATCTCGACTGGAAAATTTCCGACTCGCTGGCATTTTCTATTTCGACGTCGACGAACAATGCCGAAGTTCGCCTGACGCAGGACCTGTGCCCGACGATTTCGCTCGCCGCC
This sequence comes from Tepidisphaeraceae bacterium, assembly GCA_035656825.1. GTDB lineage: Bacteria > Planctomycetota > Phycisphaerae > Tepidisphaerales > Tepidisphaeraceae > DASRRR01. The sequence continues at coordinate 30,963 of DASRRR010000045.1, forward strand.
GTTGCCAGCTACGAAGACCGGCAGTTCCGGCTGGACGACAAACCCGTCGAGCATGGTGTGCTCAGAGACACGCGTCTGCCTGTCGGGCTTGACCTGGCATGGACGCCGAGCCAAATCTTTTCCGCCCACGTCGAAGCCGGGTATGTCCTCTGGCAGGAAATCGAATTCGACGACTCCCACGGCTACGAGCTTTCCCAACGCCATCCCAACCCCGCACCCTACGTCGGGCTGTCGGCGAAATGGCAGTTTTAGAGCATTATTTGACGTCGTCTTTTGAAGGAAGCGTGGTGGGGGAAGTCGTCGTGTCTTCGTAGGTAACTTTCAGGACGACGGAGCGCTCGCCGCGGCCGCGGGTGACTTGGAGGAGGACGACGGAGTCCTTGGCTTTGACCGACGCTTTGTAGAGTTTGATGAATTCGTCGATGTCGGTGGCGGTCGCGCCGTTGACCGAGCGGATGACGTCGCCGGGTTGGAGTTCCGCTTTGGCGGCGGGGTAGCCGGGGGACATGGTGGTGACGACGACGCCGAGGTCGTCGTCGAGTTGTTGCTCGTTGGCGTAAGCGCGCGTGACATCGCGGACGCTCAGGCCCCAGGTTTTGAATTCTTTTTCTTCGCCGACGGCACCTTCGAGTTTCTGAGTTTTGGCGTGGAAGGTTTTGAGTTCTTTGCCGCGCTTGACCAGGAGCGTGACGTCGGTGCCGATGGGCAGATCGGCGATCATCCTGCGCGCGCGGGCGATTTCTTCGGGGAAACGGACGTTAACGGGTTTGCCATTGAGTTCGAGAAGGATGTCCTGGGATTTGACCCCGGCTTTTTCGGCGGCGGAGGCGTGGTCAACGGAGTTGATCAACACGCCCTTATTGATGTCGATGGCGTAGAAGGTTTCAAGATCCTGAAGGGGTTTGAGGTCGATGCCGAGGTCGGAGCGGTCGACGCGGCCCTTTTTCTCGGGAGTGGCGCTGGCGAGAATGGCGCGAATGACGTCTTTGGCGGTGTCGATGGGGATGGCGAAGTTGAGATTTTGCCCGCCGCCGCGGGTATTGATGCCGACGACCTTGCCGTTCATGTCGACGAGCGGGCCGCCGGAGTTGCCGGGATTGATGGGGGTGTCCATCTGGATCCAGTTGGCGAATTCGCCGGTCTCGTATTCGTCGATTTTCATTTCTTCGGGATAGAACGTGCGCTCGTTGTTGGAGACGATGCCGAGGGTCATGGTGCGCGCCAGGCCGAAGGGGGTGCCGACGGCCATCACGTTTTGCCCGGGGATCAGATTGGCGGACGAGCCCAGTTCGGCGTAGTTGAACTTGATGGACTTCTTTTTGATCATATCCATGTCGAGTTGGATGATCGCCAGATCGGTCCAGTGATCGTCGCCGATGAGCTTGGCGGGGACGCGTTCTTTGTTGAAGAGCGTGACGTAAAGCTCGGCGGCGCGGCCGGCAACGTGGTAGTTGGTGAGGATGCGACCCTGGTCGTCGATGATGACGCCGGAGCCAATGCCGCGACGGAGATTGCGCTTGCCCTCGGAGTAGATCTCCTGAGCGACGTCGATGCGCACGACGGCGGGGAAGATTTGTTCAGTCACCTGCACGACGCGCTTGGGCGTGACGGCGGGAAAGGGGTCGGTCAGAACAGCGGGGTTTTTCGTTGTGCCGGGATGAGAGGAGGAGCAGCCGGCCAGTGGGGAGAGGCACAATGTGGCGAGAAGGAGGGATCGGCGCATGTTGGGATTGCTCTTTCGTTAGATGACTTACGCCAACAACGGGACCGAATCGCGTGTTGGATGTGCATAACATGCGCAAATCTTGTCGCAGTCGCAACCTCAGGTTGTAAAATCCGTCGGAGGGGAGATAGCATCCGGGCGAAATCGGAAATGACCAAGACTCTTTTACAGACGGATGAATCATCATGGGTTTTGCCAGTGGCTCAGTGAGTTTTCGGCGGTTTGCGGTGCTCGGGAAGCATCCGAAGGCGATTGATCAGAAGCACGTGGATGCGCTGGCGGAGTTTGCGCTCAAAGTCGGGGATGTAGGCGTCCCGGAAGAGGTCGAATACGGCTGGTCGGGGGGCAGGCATATTCTGGATGGGAATTTCTCTTTTGAACACAATGTCTTCGGCGATGCCCTGGCGTTTGCGCTGCGGGTGGATACGAACAAGGTGCCTGGGGATTTGAAGAAGGCGTATCAGATCATGGAGGAGGACGCCGTCGCCAAGAAAAACCCGAGCGGGTTTTTGTCGAAGCAGCAGAAGCGCGATGTCAAAGACACGGTCAAGAAGCAGATTGATGAGGATTTGCGCTCGGGCAAGTTCAGGCGATCTAAGTTGACGAATTGTTTGTGGGATTTTCCGAGCCATACACTCTACGCCCCGGCGGCGGCGGCGACGCAGGAGAAGTTGCAGGAAATTTTTGAGCGGACGTTTGGGTTGGAGCTCGTGCCGCTGACCAGCGGGTCACTGGCGCTGCATGTGATGGAGCCGGCGGGGAAGAAGCGGGATTATGAGGATCTCAGGCCGACGCGGTTTGTGCAGGGACCGGACGGCGAGGGGCAGGTGCCGGAGTATCCGTGGGTGGCGAAGGGGCCGCAGCCTAAGGATTTTCTGGGGAATGAATTTATGCTCTGGCTCTGGCATCAGGCGGAAAATTCGAATGGCGAAATTCAACTGATCGGTGCGGGCGGAGAAAAGATTGATCCGGTGACGGTTTATTTTGATAAGGCACTCGATTTGGATTGCGCGTATGGGCAGACGGGGAAGGATACGCTGCGCGGGGAGGGGGCGGTGCGGATGCCTGAGGCGCTGGATGCGCTGCGGACGGGAAAGCTGCCGCGGAAGGCCTCGCTGCTGATGCATCATCTGGGGAATCAGTATGCGCTGACGTTTAATCCGGAGAGTTTTGCGGTCGGGTCGCTGGCGCTGCCGGAGATTGAGGATGCGGAGAATGCGCGGGCGCTGTTTGAAGAGCGGATCGACATGCTGCGGGATTTTTGTCAGACGACGGATGGGTTGTTCCGCACGTTTTTGCATTTGCGTGCCAGCAGCGGGTGGGAATCGCAGGTGGGCAGGATGCGGAAGTGGATCATGACCAGCGGCAGGCCGACACCGGCGATGGCGGTGGCGTAAGCCTTTGTTTTATAGGCAGTTGAGCGACTATAAGGCCTCGGTTCGTTTATACTAACCGAGGCTTTTTTGCGTGGTCTATTCTCTTGGAAGAGCGGAGAGGTTTGAGGTCAGCCGGAGTGGTTGATCGAACTGGTTAAAACCGCTTCCAGGAGATTTTTATGACTCGCGGAATGAAGAATATCGTGAAGGCCACCTTAGGGATGAGCGCATTGATTGCGGTGGTGGGGATGCCGAATGTGGTGAAGGCGGATCGTTGGGATCGGCATGACCGGGATCGGCATGAGGTGGTGAGGGTGGAAGTGGGCGCTACGCCGGTAGTGGTGGATCATGCGGGGCAGGTTTGGGTGGAGCCGGCGTATCAGACGGTGAGTGAGAAGGTCTGGGTTGAGCCGGTGGTGGAGAAGCGGGTGGATCGGGTTTGGATGCCGGAGCAGAGAGGGCTTCGGGATCGGTATGTAGGGCATGGGCATTTTGTGAAGGAGTCGGTGGTGGTTGTGCCTGGGCATTTTGAGGATCGGGCGAGTGATGTGGTGATGACGCCTGGGCATTTTGAAGATGTGAATAAGCAGGTGCTGGTGGCGGAGGGGCACTGGGAGACGCGCGTGGATCAGGTGGCGGTGGTTGCGCCGGTGCCGGTGCATGAGGGGTTTCGGTTGCAGTTTCACTGGTAAGGTTGAGTGTGAGAACGCCCACCGACCGCGGTCGGTGGGCTTTAGGGTTGGGTGGTGGGGGTGGTGAGGTGGAAATATTGGGCGGCGTAGCGGCGGCCTAGTTCGCGGAGGGATTTGGAGTCGAAGTGGGTTTGGTCGCCGCGATCGGTGAGGTCTTCGGCGGTTGCGCAGGCGGAGTGGGGGATGACGGTGGAGACTTTGCGCAGCTCGGCGTTGAGGGCGTCGGTGAAGGGGGCGTGGGATTGGTGGAAGTGGCCTAGCTCGCCGACGATGAGCGGGACATCCGGGGAGTGGAGATCGGTGCGGAGGTGGGTGATGATTACGTTTAAATTAGCGAGATAGGTGGGGACGTGGGAGGCGGTGCAGTCGGATTCACCTTGGTGCCAGAGGATGGCGACGAGCGTGCCGTGGGACTGGGCGAGCTGGCAGCGGTGCAGGGCGTTGTTGTAGAGATCGGAGCCTGGGCGCCACTGGGCGAGGCTGGTGCCGCCGACGGCGGCGGGGATGAGGCCGATGTAATGGTCGGGCGTTTTGGCGGCGAGTTCGCGGGCGAAGGAGGAGCCTAGACCGACGCCGGCGACTTTGGGTTTGTCGAAGTGGAGCGGGTCGATAGAGGGGAGCCAGTGGTTGTCTTTGTCGAGTTTCCAGATGTGGGGATTGGGGATTTGGTCCTGCGGCTCGATGGTGCCGCGGCCGGCCATGTTGGATTGGCCGATGAGGAGGATGAGGTCGAGGGGCTGGTTGTCGGGCAGGGGCGGAATGTCGGCGGCGGAGGTGAGGGAGGTGAGGAGGACGAGGATAAGAAGGGTGATTGTGCGCATCAGGATTTTATTGCTGCCATAAGTTGTTCGAAGAGGGAGAGCGTGCCGTGCAGAGAGGTCCAGTGGTGAATGTAAGGGAGATCGAGGGTGTTGTGCTGGAGTTGGAGAACGCCGCGCACGTCTTCGACGTCTTTGGGACGCTGGCCTTGTTTTGACCAGCGGAGTTTGGTGATGACGACATCTTCGGGGGTAGGGACAAAGACCTGCTGGCCGCCGATTTGGCCGGAAACGCGACGACGGAAGCGCTCCTGATCGTGAGGGTCTGAGCTGAGCAGGAATAGTTCTATGAGGAAGTTGGATTCGCGGTGATGTAGACGATAGCGGGTGGTGGAGGTGATGGTTTCAAAGGACATTTGCGGGTCGAGTTGAAAGTCGGGGCCGATGTCTGCGGTGAGGGCAGAGATGCTGGAGTTGCCGAGTTGAAGGACAAAGTCGGCGTCTTTGGTGGAGCGGGGTTTGCCGTAGACGTTGGTGGAGAAGGAGCCGACAGTCATGTAGGGGATGGCATTTTTATCGAAGGCGGCGATGACGCGGAGGACGAAGTCGACGGCGGTCATTTATTGGTCTCCGAAATTGAGACGGCGGATGAGTTCGGCGCGGATCTGATCTTCGGAAAAGTCGGGGTGTTGCATGCGAATGCCGGCGAGGGAAATTTGTGAGGCATAGTCAAAGAGTTCCGCACCGGCGAGAAATTTCTGCGCGAAACTCTGACGGCGGGCATCCTCAATCTCTTCGGCATCCAGAGCGGCAAAAAGGGATGAAGTCGGTTGCATTGGTAGGAATTATAACATGAAAAATGGTTATTCAATCCAACCCATTAACTTTAGATTAGTCACTTGTAATGCCCAATGCGCTTCGATCCATTCGTGATGATCACGAGGGTAGACACGGAAGACGGGCCAGCCAGCGCGTTTGAGGGCGAAGAACATGCCGTCGCCAGCGATGGCGTTGCTGGTATGAATGATGACGGGACAGGTGGGGAGTTGGGAGGCGAGATAGTCGGCGACGGGGCGGCCGCAACCGTGGTCGCGCGGGGGATTTTCATCGCGTGAAACGCTGTCGAGGTCGTGATCGAGTGAGATGAGAGCAATATCGGATTTATGGTCGCGTAGAAAAGAGATGGCGGAGTTACAGTCATTTTCGATGTGGATGCCAAAATTGGGGAGGACAGTGTGCAGAACGGCATACATGGGGACGAGGCGGTCGGGGTTATCTTCAAGGATAAAGATGAGTTGATTAGGAGGAAACATCGGTTAGAGCTCCTCGAAGAAGTCGTTGCCTTTGTTGTCGACGATGATGAAGGCGGGGAATTTTACTACTTCGATTTTTCGGATGGCTTCCATGCCCAGGTCTTCGAAGTCGACCAGGGAGACGGATTTGATGTTGGTTTGGGCGAGGATGGCGGCGGGGCCGCCGATGCTGCCTAGGTAGAAGCCGCCGTGTTTTTGGCAGGCGGTGGTGACGGATTTGGAGCGGTTGCCTTTGGCGAGCATGACTAGGGAGCCGCCTTGGGATTGGAAGAGGTCTACGAAGGAGTCCATGCGGCCGGCGGTGGTGGGGCCGAAGGAGCCGGTGGGCATGCCTTGGGGGGTTTTGGCGGGGCCGGCGTAGTAGATGGGGTGGTTTTTGAAATAGTCGGGCATGGGTTGGCCTTGGTCGAGCATTTGTTTGATGCGGGCGTGGGCGGAGTCGCGGGCGACGATGAGGGTGCCGGTGAGTTCGAGGCGGGTTTTGACGGGGAATTTGGAGAGGATGGCGCGGACTTTGTCCATGCCTTCATTGAGGTTGATTTGGATGGGGGGGGCGAGTTCGGGGGCTTGTTGGGGGAGGTATTGTTCGGGGTGGAATTCGAGTTGTTCGAGGAAGATGCCGTCTTTGGTGATTTTGGCTTTGATGTTGCGGTCGGCGGAGCAGGAGACGCCGATGGCGATGGGGCAGGAGGCGGCGTGGCGGGGAAGGCGGATGACGCGGACGTCGTGGGCGAAGTATTTGCCGCCGAACTGGGCGCCGATTTTGGAGTCCTGGGCGATTTTGAGGATGCGGGCTTCCCAGGATTTGTCTCGGAAGGCGCGGCCGGATTCGGAGCCGGTGTCGGGGAGGTGGTCGTAGTAGTGAGCGGTGGCGAGCTTGAGGGTCTTCATGCAGGTTTCGGCACTGGACCCCCCTACTACGACGGCGAGGTGGTATGGGGGGCAGGCGGAGGTGCCTAGGTCTTTGAGTTTGGCGCGGATGAATTGGTCGAAGTCTTTTTCGTTGAGGAGGGCCGGGGTGGATTGGTAGAGGTACATTTTATTGGCGGAGCCTCCTCCCTTGGCGACGAAGAGGAAGGAGTATTCGTCGCCGGGTTCGGACATGATGTCGATTTGGGCGGGGAGGTTGGTGGCGGTGTTTTTTTCTTTGAACATTTCGAGAGGGGCGAGTTGGGAGTAGCGGAGGTTGCGGGTTTGGTAGGTTTGGTAGATGCCTTCGGAGATCGCGGCGGGGTCGTCGGTGTCGGTGAGGACGTACTGGCCTTTTTTGGCGAGGACGGCGGCGGTGCCGGTGTCCTGGCAGGAGGGGAGCTGGCCGGCGGAGGCGGTGACGGCGTTTTGCAGGTGGGTGTAGAGGACGAAGCGGTCGTTGTCGGAGGCCTCGGGGTCTTTGAGTTCTTCGGCGAGTTGTTTGAGGTGGCTGGTGCGAAAGTAGAAGGCGAGATCGTGGAAGGCTTGTTGGGCGAGGAGGGTTAGGCCCTCGGGGTGGATTTTGAGGAAGGTGCGGTTGGCAGCCTGGATCACCTCGACGTGGTCTTTGGTGAGGAGGCGGTAGGGAGTGGAGTCTTTGGAAAGCTGGAATGTGGGCTCGTAGGTGAAGTTGGGCATGGGGGGGAGTTTAGCGGAGGTCAGGGGTGGGTTAAATATGGTTTGGTGCGGATTTGATGAGGGGGAATGTGGGCTTTTGGATGGGAAATGGGGTTTTTGGGTTCGTTTGGTTTTGGGGATTGTGTGAAAGTGGTGGGTTCGTTTTGGTGAAAAGAGGGGGAGATCGCGAAAGTCGCGAAGCGGCGAAGGAAGACGCGAAGGGGATAAAAGATTGTGGGTCATCCTTATACG